>JAFZQO010000028.1 GCA_017620335.1 Bacteroidales bacterium | reverse complement strand
GCGAGATGGGTGCCGCCGTCGCGGGTGTTCTGGCCGTTGACGAAGGAGGAGATGTTCTCGCCGTAGCTGCTGCCGTGGGTGAGGACGATCTCGATGTCCGGACCTTCGATGTGGATGAGCGGGTAGAGCGGCTTCTCGGCCATGTTCTCGGTGACGAGGTCCAGGAGGCCGTTTTCGCTCTTATAAGGAACCCCGTTCAGGACGAGGGTCAGGCCTTTCTTGAGGTAGGAATAGTTCTTCACCATCGTCTCCACGATGTCCATGTGGAAGGAATAGCCTTCGAACATCTGGTCGTCGGGGGTGAAGCGGATGAGGGTGCCGTTCTTTTCGGTCGTGTCACGCTGGCCGCTGTCCAGCAGGATGCCGCGGCTGAAGTGGGCGAAGGAGGACTGGCCGTCGCGGTAGGATTCCACCAGGAAGTCGGAAGACATCGCGTTGACGGCCTTGGTACCGACGCCGTTCATGCCCACGGACTTCTGGAAGGAAGCCGTGTCGAACTTGCCGCCGGTGTTCAGCTTGGAAACCACATCCACCACCTTTCCGAGGGGGATGCCGCGTCCGAAGTCGCGCACGGTCACGGTCCTGTCCTCGTCGATGGTGATGTCGACACGCTTGCCATAGCCCATCGAGAATTCGTCGATGGAGTTGTCGATGACCTCTTTCAGGAGAACGTAGATACCGTCACCCTGCCGTTCGCCATTGCCCAGGCGGCCGATGTACATGCCGGAGCGCCTCCGGATGTGTTCGTACCATTCCAGGGTAATGATGTTTTCCTCGCTGTAGTCGGATCCTTGCTTCTTGAGCGTCTCTTCTGCCATTTCTACCTTTTTTCTCTATCTTGCAAAGATACGGAATTTTTCCCGCAAAGTCAATTTCATCCTATTGGATGAGTCCGACCAGGAAAAGATTGATGAGCGGACGGGCCGGACAGTTGGTGGTGAGGGTGAGCATGACCACCGTTTCGCCCTTCGGGAGCTTGGAAGTGTCCAGTTTCACGGGGATGCTGCCCTTCTTCTGAGGGACGGTCTCTCCGGGAAGGGTGGCGGTGAAGCCTTCGGCGTCGGCATCCAGGCTGTAGAAGGCCAGGTTGCTCTTGCCCTTGTTCGTGTAGGTGAATTCCGCATTGACCTTCTGGCCGGCCTTGACGGTGCCGAAGGATACGGTGCTCTCGTCGAAGATGCACTGGGCGGCGTTCTTCCGCTGCTCCGGCGTCCAGTCCGCGAAATTCCCGCGGGTCAAGGCGGTGAAAGACAACGGCTTGTCGGCCTTCTTTCCGTTCAGGACGGGCGTGGCGGAGTAGGTGTGGGTTCCCCAGACCTTGGGATCGGCCTTGACGGAGAAGCGCAGGGCGGCGGTTTCGCCGGCCGGAATCGTGGCGGGGGAGACCTCGACGGTAAGGTTCGGGGAGACGTCGGCAAAGGTGACCTTCAGCGGCTGCTTCCCGAGATTCGCAATCTTGGCCTCCTCTCCGGAGGATTCGCCCTGCAGGACGTTCGGAACCCGGTATTGCAGGGACTTAAGGCCCAGGCTGCCGAGCTTCACGCTGCCGTACAGTTCCGCGACGGATTTCTTTTTCTCGTGCACGACGCCGCGCATCCGCAGGATGACGGGCTTGCTGACGCCGGCGATATAGACGGTGAGGGTCTTGTCGAAGGGAACGGGGCCGTCCTCGTTCTTATAAGTACCGGTAATGGTGCCCGTCTTTCCGGGCTGGAGGGGCTCCCTCGTCCACTGCGCGTCCGTGCAGCCGCAGGAGGTCACCACCTCGTAGATGGCGATGGGGTCCTTTCCGATGTTCTTGACCGTGAAGGTGCAGGTCACCGGGCCGTCGTTCACGCTGATATCGCCGAAATCGTGGACCGTCCTGTCGAACTCCACGACCTCGTCCACCTGGACCGCGTCATCCGTGCTTTCGTCCGGAGCGAGGGCCATCGTAGGGTTCTCTGTGGTCTGGCCCAACTCTTGCATAGCCTTCTTCACCTCGGCGCTGTTGGCGTTGCGGCAACTGCCTGTGGCAGCGAGGACAGCGGCAACGATCAGTAACTCTTTCATCATGTGACAAAGTTACAAGGTGATTGTTTGAAAAACAAATTATAATTGCTTAAATTTGCACACCCAAAACTGAAACTACAACAATTCAAAGATTCAAAACTATGGCTTACGTAATCAATCCTGACCTCTGCATGGCATGCGGAACCTGCCAGGGCGAATGCCCGACCGGCGCCATCAACGAAGGCGATGTCTACAGCATCGACGCGAACATCTGCATTGACTGCGGCACTTGCGCCGGCGTCTGCCCGGCCGAGGCCATCACTCCCGGCGAGTAATCCCGGAACGTATTGATAGACAAAACTCCCGACCTGGAAAGGCCGGGAGTTTTTTTGTCATTCCGAGCGAAGCGAAGGAATCTATTCCGCTTCGGCGGTGTTCGCCGGGTTCATGACCACCTGGATCAGGTTGTCCTGCGCGAGGAACTCCTGGAGGGTCTGCTGGATCTTCTCCTTCGTGAGGCCGTTGATGGCGGCTTCCCGGGCGACGTCGGTGTCGATGCCGTAGCGGAGGTAGGACTCGATGGCGCTCATCCAGTAGGAGTTGTTCTGGCGGCGCTCCGGCAGGTTTTTCTTGAGGTTCAGGACGGCGCTGTTCACTTCATCGTCGGTGGGACCGTTCTCGGCGAGGTCGCGGATGCCTTGGATGGCCAGGTCGCGGAGCTTGTCGCACAGGGACGGACGGCAGTTGAAGGTCAGTTCAATCGTCATGTATTCCACGGGACGGCGGTTGATGCCGACGTTAGTGTGGGCGCTGTAGGTACCGCCTTCCTCTTCGCGGAGGGAGTTCGTGTAGCGGATGTCCAGGATATAGGAAATGGCGTCCATGGCGGCCTTGCGCTCGGGGGTATAGGGGAGGTAGGCGGAGTATACCTGGGCGACCATGCTCTTCGGGGTCTGCATGTCCACGCTGAAGATGTCCTCGATCTGCCCCTTCTGGACACGGACGCCGTTATCGACCCACTTCAAAGCCTTCTTGCCCTTCGGGAGGGAGCCGATGTACTTCTCCACCAGCGGTTTGAGGGTGTCGATGTCAATGTCGCCCACCACGACGAAGGTGGCGCCGGCGACGTCGTTGAACAGCATCCGGTAGTACTTCTCCAGCGTCTGGATTTTGGCTTCGTCGACCTTCTCCATCGAGAGCATCCGCTGGCGCGGGCTGTTGTTGTACAGGACCGTGTTGGCTTCCTTCTGGAACTTGTAGTTCGGCTGTCCCTCAAGGTTCGGGAGGACGGCCTTGAGCTGGTTGATGCCGTTCTGGTATTCGTCAGGGTCGAAGCGGGGATCGGTGTAGAAGAGATACAGCAGCTGCAGGGCGGTCTCCAGGTCCTTCCGGTTTGAAGAGCCCTCGATGCCATGGTCGAGATTGTTCAGATATGGATTGATGGACAGGTTCTTGCCCGTGAGCATCTTGGCGAGCTGGGTTCCGGAGAAGCCGGACACGCCGGAATTGCTCTTGAACAGGGAAACGATCGTGTTGTCGAAAGAGGCAATGTCAGCATCGGGGATAATGCTTTCGCCACCGTCCTTGTACAGATCGAACAGAATCTGGTCCTTGGTGTATTCGGTGGGGATGAAGACGACCTTCACGCCGTTGCTGAGCATCCATTCCTGGCCCCCGTAGAGGGTATTTTTGGCCTTCTTGGACTTGGCGCCCTTGAGGAGGGCGGTATTGAGGAGCTCGGTGGCGATTTCCTCGCCTTCCCTCGGCTGGATGTCGGAGGCCTTCACCTCTTCGATGACGGCGAGGATCTGCTCCTCGGTCGGGGTGGCGATGCCTTCCTTCTCAGGACCGGAGTAGAGGATGAGGAGGTTGTTGTCGGTCATCAGCTGGGCGGCGAGCATCGACAGGACCTGGGCGTTGATCTGGCCCATGAGCTGGGTCGCATACTGCTGCTCCACCTCGGGCTCCATGTAGGCTTTATTGTCGAAGAAGTTACTGATGAGCGGATTGATGAATTCCGCGTTACGACGGGTGGAAGCCTTCTTGATCTGGTCTTCGAGAACGGTCTCGATCTGTTTCTTGGCGCGGTCCACTTCATCGTCGTTGAAGCCGAAGCGCTTCATCCGCTCGAGCTCGGTATAGAACTCCTTGAAACCGCCCAGGATGTTGTCCTCTTTCAGGGCCACGCCGCCCACGACGGCGTCGATGTCTTCATAGTTGAGGCTCTGGATGCTGAAGATGCCATTGATGTAAGGGCTGTCGGGCTTGGAGGTGATGTCGGCGAAACGCTCCCGCATGATGAGCGGCAGCAGGGTCTTGAGGATATCCTGCGACAGGCCCAGGACGGTGGAATTGTAGCTTTCAGGGGTCGCTTCGCTGTGCCAGGCCATCTCGATGGACGGGTTGGGAGTCTCGGGATCGGTGACGATGCCTACGCGCGGCTGATCATGGTCCGCGATGGCCAGGTGCTCCTTCGGCTGGGGGTTCTCGCACTTGGGGATGACGGAGAAGATTTCCTGAATCTTGGCCTCGGTGCGGTCTACATCCACGTCGCCGACGACGATAACCGCCTGCATGTCAGGGTGATACCAAGTCTTGTAGAAATTGGTGAGGCTTTCGGGCTTAAAGGTCTCCAGGCTCTCCTGGCTGCCGAGAATCGTGCAGTTTGCCATCTTCGTTCCCTGGAAATAATAGGTGAAGGCTTTCTCCATGGATCGCCGCTGGGCATTGCGCCGCTGGCGACGCTCCTCGATGATGACGCCGCGCTCCTTGTCGATTTCTACGGGATCGTTATTGACGAAGTGCGCGTAGTCGCAGAGGATCATCAGGCAGGAGTCCACGACCGATTCGCGCTCGACGGGAATGTTGTTGAGCATGTATTCGGTTTCCTCGAAGCCTGTGGCGGCGTTCACGTTCCGGCCGAATTCGGCACCGATGGAGCGGAGGTAGTCGAGGATGCCCTTGTCGGGGAAGTGCGCCGTTCCGTTGAAGCACATGTGCTCGAGGAAGTGGGCGAGACCGTCCTGGTCCGGCGTTTCCTGGATGGCGCCGACGTTCGTGGCGAGGTAGAATTCCGCCCGCTTGGCAGGAAGCTCGTTGTGACGGATATAATAGGTAAGACCGTTTTCCAGATGGCCCACGCGGACCGCCGGATCGTTGGGAAGCTGAGGAAGCGCAGGCATCTGGGCCTGCTCGGGGGTCTGCGCGAGGGCCATTCCGGCCGCCAGCGCGAACGATGCGAGAGAGATGAAGAATCGTTTCATATCACAAAGATAGAATAAATTTATTGAAAAACAATAAATATTGCAAAAAATTCAATAAATTTGGAAAACCGCCCGGAATTCCGTTACTTTGTGTTAATTATAAGGATTTCTTATTATGCTCGACGATTTCAGACTGCGCGTCTTCATGACGGCGGCGACGGAAAACAGCTTCACGCGGGCTGCTCAGCACCTGGGCGTTTCCCAGCCCGCCGTGAGCCAGAACATCGCGGAACTGGAGAAGCAGGTGGGCGCCGCCCTCTTCGAACGGAAGCGGGGAGAAGTGGCCCTCACCGCGGAGGGATACGTTTTCAAGGACTATGCGGCCAAGATCCTTCACTGGTACGAAGCGGCCGATGCGCTCTTCGGCAGCGCCGGCAAGATGACGGTGAACCACCCCGTCCGCATCGCCACGACCTCCTTCGCCGCCACGCATCTTCTCCCGGATCTGCTGCGGGACCTGCTGGCCGTCACGGCGACCGCCTTCATTATAGATACTTATCCTGAGTCCGCTTTCCCCGAGTCGATGGACGCCGACCTGTATCTTTTCACATCGGCCCGTAGGGACACCCTGAACTTCGACGCCGGCTCCATCGTGGGCACCGTGCAGGCCGCGCTGGCCACCGCCGGTCCGTACTTCCCGGAAGAGCCCCGCTACGCCGTCTGGACGCCTTACCGTCCCTTCGTGGACCAGGACATGTACGCGCGCGCAGTATTGGTATCGGACAGCATCCCCACGCTGGTCGACCTCATCAAGACCAACGAGAACCTCGTCGGCGTCCTCCCTTCCCAAGCCGCCTCCGGCCTCATCATCCACCCCGACCCGCTCCCTCACCTCCAGCAGGACCTCCACCTCCGCGTCTCCGACGCCTTCTCCCGCACGGGAATCGCGCAGTGGCTGTCGACTCGCTTCGCATAACAGATTCCTTCGCTGCGCTCGGAATGACAGAACAATGTCATTCCGAGGAGGTCAAAGACCGACGAAGGAATCTAAAAAAAAGGTGGTACCCAGCGGATACCACCTTTTTCATGTGTTGTTCAGCAATTACTTGCTGGCGAGGCGCTTGTAGGTTTCCAGGCGGACCTTGGCGAATTCTTCCGTCTTCTGGAGGAGTTCGTCGGCGCTTTCCGGGAACATCTTGTACAGGGACGCGAAGCGGACCTCACCCTTGAGGAAGTCCTGGAACTTGCTCCAGTCGGGCTCCTTGGAGTCGAGGGTGAACGGGTTCTTGTCCGTGCCTTCAAGAGCCGGGTTGTAGCGGTAGAGGTGCCAGTAGCCGCAGTCGACGGCGAGCTTCTCTTCCTTCTGGCTCAGGCCCATGCCCGCCTTCAGGCCGTGGTTGATACACGGGGAGTAGGCGATGATCAGGGACGGACCGTCGTAGGCTTCGGCTTCCTTGACCGCGTTGAAGAACTGCACCGGGCTGGCGCCCATGGCAACCTGCGCCACATAGACATAGCCGTAGCTGATGGCCATCATGCCGAGGTCCTTCTTGCGGATCTTCTTACCGGAGGCGGCGAACTTGGCGATGGCGCCGACCGGGGTGGCCTTGGAGCTCTGGCCGCCGGTGTTGGAGTACACCTCGGTGTCGAGCACCAGGATGTTCACGTTCTCACCGCTGGCGAGGACGTGGTCCAGACCGCCGTAACCGATGTCGTAGGAGGCACCGTCACCACCGATGATCCACTGGCTGCGGGACGGGATGAAGTGCTGGAATTCCACGAGCTTCTTGCAGGTGTCGCAGCTGCACTCCTTGGCGAGCGGGACGATCTTGTCCGCGACCTCGCGGGTGACGGCGGCGTCCTTCGGAGCCTCGAGCCACTTGGCGGCGAGTTCCTTGATCTCCTGGCTGCAGCATTCGCACTCGAGGGCCTGCTTCATCGTGGCGCAGACCGTC
>JAFZQO010000027.1 GCA_017620335.1 Bacteroidales bacterium | reverse complement strand
TTTACACTATAATGGCTCCTAAATCTCCTCGTACTGCTATGATAGTTACTATCGTTATTATCGCTGTCACTTTCCTTGTCGTGGTGGGTGTAATGCTGGCTTATTGGCCCAAGGGTATCTCGGTCAACGAGAACGACATAATCGAGTTGGGCACGTACATAGGCAAGCCGCAACTTATTCCTACTGATGAACTATCCATCATCGAAATGCCAGAGGGCCTGTTGACCCATCTGATCAGGACCAACGGTATGAGCCTTGGCAAAATCAACTATGGCCACTTCAAGAACACAAAAACCGGGCAGAAGATGTTCCTCTATCTCACCGGTAAGGAAAGCATAGTCTGCTTTACTTACAAAGGGGAGTTATATGTTGTAGATGATTGGCGACAGTAGTTAAATTCCAATTTATAGGTAGAGCCTATCGATGAAGGCTTGTACTTGGAGCAACCCCTCGATGAAAGCGAGGTTCGAGATTCGGAGTGTTTGGTCTACCAAAGAGGACGGCCGATATGACTATCAGCCGTCCTCTTTGTGTAACAAATGCTCCGCAATTACTTCTTGAAGAGCTTCTTGAGCTGGTTCCAGACCCACAGAAGGACCACGGCGCCGATGAGGGCGCTGACGATCTGGCCGTACCACTGTGACCAGAAGGATCCGCCCGCACCGATGAGGCCGAGCAGCCAGCCGCCGACGACGCCGCCGAGGAGACCGATGATGATGTTCCAGATGAGGCCGCCCTTGTCCTTGATCACGAAGAAACCGGCGAGCCAGCCGGCGATGGCTCCGAAGAGCAGGGTGAGTAAGATATTCATGGTTTTAGTATTTAGTGATGTGTAAAGCAAATATAGGAAATTATTGGTTAACCTAAAGAAAAAAGAGTTATATTTACACGGATTATATATTAACCATGGACACTAAACAGAGATTCGTCATCACCATCAACCGCGAGTTGGGCAGCGGCGGCCGCACAGTAGGCGAAAAAATAGCCGACAAACTTGGAGTTCCGTTCTATGACAAGGCCGTGATAAAGGCCCTGACCGAGAAATACCGTCTCAGCGCCGAAGCGATCGAGCACCTGAAAGGCCTCCAGCACAACTGGTGGTCGGAATTCAAGCGTACCATGTCCTTCAGCCAGAGGCTGGCCAGCTCCTCCGAATACTATACCGCCGTCATGGGCGACGAGCCCGTCCTGCTCACTTCCGACGAGATTTTCGCGGCTGAATCGGAGATCCTGAAGGGCATAGCCGCCGAGGAATCCTGCGTCATCGCCGGCCGTCTGGGTTTCTTCCTGCTGAAAGACCATCCCAACTGCCTCCGCGTCCTGATACAGGCACCGAAGGAGTACCGCATAGAGCGCGTTATGGGCAAGCAGGGCCTGAGCCATGAAGAGGCGGAGAAAGCCATAGACAAGGTGGATACGATGCGCGAGAACTACGTCAGCCACTACGCCGGCACATCCCGTTACGATGCACGCAACTACGACCTGGTCATCAACATGGCCGGCAAGACCGAGGATGAGGTCGTGGACCTGATACTCAAGTATATAGCCTCCTAGTTCCGGGCAGCATATAAAACGGACAAACTATTTTTCCTTTCCTGATTGGCCGGAAGAACACCGTATTGTTGTTCTATTACCTTCCCAAAGTCGCGAAGTGATGGGTGAGTTCATCGTAGGCATAGGGGAAGAAACTGGGCGGCGCACCCCAGACCGGGGCCCTGGAGGGGAAAGCCAGCATCTAACCTCAACTTTATACTTTAATTAACCAAAACCAAAATTATGGAAAGAAGAGATTTCCTCAAAACCTCCGCCATCGGCGCCGCCAGCATCCTCCTGCCGGCCGGAATCGCGCGGGCGGCTTCTATGCCGGCGCCAGCCGCACCCAAGGCCAGGAAGGCATGGGCTGACAAGATCACCCTCGGATTCATAGGGCTCGGACAGCAGGCGATGTACCTGCTCAACGGCTTCATGTCCATGGACGACGTCCGCGTCCTTGCCGGATGCGATGTCTATGACATCAAGCGCGACCGCTTCGTGCGCAGGGTCACCGACTATTACACAAAGAAAGGCGAAAAGAAAGTAAAGGTGGATGTCTATGAGGACTATCAGGACCTCCTGGCAAGGCCGGATATCGACGCCGTCGTCATCGCCACCCCCGACCACCAGCACGCCATCATCGCCATCGCCGCCTGCAAGGCCGGAAAGGACGTCTATCTCGAGAAGCCGCTGACCCTTACGGTCTATGAAGGCCAGCAGCTGTGCAAGGCTGTGCGCAAGTACAACCGCATACTCCAGGTCGGCAGCCAGCAGCGCTCCAGCGACGAGTTCATCCACGCCGCGAACCTCGCCCGCGAAGGCGAACTCGGCACCATCCGCAAGGTGAAGGTCTATGTGGGCAGGAACAATGTCAACCCCGACTCCCCCGCCCCGGCACCGAACAACCTTCCCCGCATGGAAGTCCCCGCGGGCCTCAACTGGGACAAGTGGCTCGGCCCGCTTCCGGCGTCCGTCCATTACCATTCCGACTTCGACCCCATCATCACCACGGACAAGGACGAGCAGCTCTGGGGAGCCTGGCGCTGGTACAAGGTCAGCGGCGGCGGCCTGATGACCGACTGGGGCGCCCATATGTTCGACATCGCCCAGTGGGCCATAGGCAAGGACCTTTCGGGTCCGGTCGAGATCATCCCACCCGGATACAGCTTCTACGACCACCTCACCTACAAGTACGACAACGGCATCATCGTCTCCGAGGAACCGTATGACGGCGGCCAGCAGGGCGTGCAGATCTATGGCGACGACGGCTGGATCAAGGTCGCCCGCGGCAAGTTCGAGGCTTCTGACAAACGCTGGGACATGCGCTCGGCGCAGGTGGACGACTCCGTCCCGTACGAGACCAAGGTCGGACACCACCGCGCATTCATCGAGTCCGTCATCTCGCGCATCGACCCCAACGTCCCGGTCGAGGTGGGCCACAGCTCCTGCAATGTCTGCAACATAGGCAACATAGCCATGGAGCTAGGCCGTCCAGTGGTGTGGAACCCCATCGTCCAGAAATTCATGAACGATCCCGTGGCCACGAAGCTGCTCCACTACGACTATCGTCCCGGCTACAGCCTGGACGTATAGGACTGACATGAACCATTCGGGGTGGCCGGATACCTCAACGGTAAATGCGGCCACCCTTCATTTTTGAAACGACATGAAACTGAACTCATTCATCATCTCTTTGCTGGCGCTGGCCGCGTGCGTCTCCGCACAGGCCCAACGCTATTGCAATCCGCTGCCGATGCCCGTCGGGCAGGGCGGCAACGCCGGCGGCGACGTCACCGTCATCGAAGAGGGCGGCAAGTATTACATGTGCTGCACGGGAGGAGGCATGTGGGTCTCCGACGACCTGCTGAACTGGGATTTCCACGCGGTGGAGCATATCCCCGTCGCTCCTGACCTGGTGAAGTACAACGGCAAGTTCTATCTCACCGGCAATACCGACCACGTTTATGTCGCGGAC
>JAFZQO010000026.1 GCA_017620335.1 Bacteroidales bacterium | reverse complement strand
TTGAGCATGGTGCGGAGGTTGAGCTTGGTGCAGAAGTCGAGGGTCTCCTCGGAGAGGTAGCCGGCATCGTACGCGGTGCGTACCTGCATGGCGTTGGAGTCGATGTAGCGGCTCAGACCGGCCTCGAGGGACATCTTGATGGCTTCATTGATGTCCTTGGAGTAGTGATGCTCGCCCACCATGTTGCGCAGGGCGCCGGCGTCATCCACGAGGGTGCCGTTCATGCCCCACTCGTCGATGAGGATCTCCTTGATGAAAGGATTGGCGATGCACGGGATGCCGTTGTAGGCGTTGTATGCGGTCATGAGGGACTTGGCCCCGGCCTTGGCTCCCTTCCAGAAGCCGTAGGAATAGTAGTCGCGGAAGAGCTCCTCGTCGAAGACGGAGTCAGTATGTGTACGGCCGTCCTCGTTGCTGTTGGCAAGGAAGTGCTTCATGAGCGCGGCGGCCCTCCAGTAGTTGGGGTCGTCGCCCTGCATTCCGCGTACCTCGGCGGCGACCATCTCACCCACGAGATAGGCGTCCTCGCCGAAGCTCTCCTCGGTGCGGCCCCAGCGGGGGTCACGGGCGATGTCGGCGTTGGGAGCCCAGAGGATGAGGCAGTTGCGTCCGCCCACCTGGGAATAGTAACGGGCTTCGTAGGACATCACCTCACCGACGATGAAGGACATCTCGCGGTCCCAGGTCTCACCTATGCCGTAGGCCTGGGGGAAGGCGGTGCTGTTGACCATGCGCGGGGGCATGGGCATCATCGGAGCCTGCTGCTGCTGACGGCCGGCCTGCTGCTGCGGCCTGGGGGCCTGCATGGCGGCGAACTGGCCGGCGTTGCCCATGTTCGGCAGCTGGTTGGAGCCGCCGCGGACGATGCCGTGGATAGCCTCGGTGGAACCGGGGTTGGCGATGCCGAGACGGGGGACGCCCTGGCCCACGATCGTGGCGATCTTCTCGTCCACGGTCATCAGGGACACGGCGTTGTCAAGACGCTCCTCCTCGGGCAATGACGGATTCTGGAAAGGATACTCGAACTCCTGGGCGCGGAGGAGGCACGGCAGTGCCAGCAGCGCGGCTACAAGGAAGGTTTTGATTGTGGTTTTCATTTTAATACAAGTCTTTGAGTCTTCAGACGCAAAAAGATAAAAAGTGCCGGCTCAGGCATGCTGAACCGGCACTTTCAAGCAAATATACTACCAGTCGGTCACCTCGGTGATCGTACCGTTCTCGAGCTTGTAGACGGGAGAGTAGTTGTAAGCGTTGCTCACGTTGATGCTACCGTCATTGGCATACTCGGCGGGATGGACCACGGTGATCTTCTTGAAGTAGTTCCACCAGTCCTCAGGCATTCCAGCGGCCAGATAGGCCTCCATGTCGAACTCGTCGGTAGTGACCTCCTCAGTCCACTCAGGGACGATGGAATAGTGGGCGCCGACAGCCGCGATGCGGATGTAGTGCGGACGGTTGTACTGGAACTCGTCTGCATTCTTGTCCAGCTGGGTGTCGACATAGAGGGTTACCTGGGTCTTTCCGTCAGGAGTGACGTTCTTGGTCATGGCACCGGGATCGTTCTTGCACTTGTTGTATCCGTTCCTCACGAAGCGGTCGGGATACACGCAAAGGTAAACTGTACCGATGTTGTTGACCTGGCTGATGCCGGCCTCGATGGTGAACGTAGCCTTGATCTTGCCGCCTTCATAGGTGACGACGGGGTTGAGGATGCGGCAGTAAGGATTTACGGTGAAGTCCACGGTGTTGTCGCCCTTGTTGAGCTTGAACGAGACGGGATCGGCCACGAAGTTGGCACCGGAGACGGTGTTCATGACATAGTCGCCGGCGAACACGAGGTCGTTGCGGTAGGTACCGTCATTCTTGATGCGCCAGGACTGGTTCTGGGAGATGGGGTTGCCACTCACAGGGTCGGTCCAGCCCTGCTCGATCACGGTGATGGAAGCCCCCTGCTCGGACTGGACAGGCTGGCCGGTCTTCGCATCGAGGATCTTTCCCTGGACCTTGGCATTCCATCCCTCCTGGTTGTCAAGTTCGAACCAGTCGCAGGAAACGGCCGTCATGAGGGCCAGTGCACAAGACAGGATTGATATAATTCTTTTCATATTGTAATTCAAATTGTTTTACTCCTGAATAGGGTTGCGGGTGATTCTGTTGACGGTGTAATCCGGAATGGATCCGTAGTATGAGAGGTTGTTGAACGTGGCGGTGTTCGGCCTGTTGTCGGTATCCCAGTCGAAGGTGTTGGCACGGACGAGGATGTAGTGAGGGGCTCCGTCGTGCAGGTCAACGATGGGGATAAGGGCGTGCTTGCGGCCGCCGGAAGGATTGCTGGCGAGGTCGCGCTCGCGGTTGAAGTAAGCGCGGCGGCGGTACAGCGTTGCACCGTAGTCATCCTCGAAGGCGAGCTCGACGCGGCGCTCGTGCAGCACGTTGGCGAGGTTGGCGTCAACCTCGTCCTTGAAGAAGGCGCGGTGACGGATGTCGTTCAGGTACTGCTTGGAGTTGCCGGCGTTGGTGCCGTTCATCTCAACCTGGGCCTCGATGTAGTTCAGCAGGATCTCGGTGTAACGGATGTCATACCAGGGATTCTGGGAATAGGAGATGGCCTCGGTGGGGTTGAGGAACTTGCGGAGACCGAAGCCCGTGGTGTACCAGGAACCGTCGTTGGTGTGTCCGCGATAGTAGAATCCGGAGTAGTAGGTCTCGGTTACGCCGCCGTAACCGTAGTAGGTCTTGCCTCCGACGGTCTCGCTCGGGTTGGAGTCATCATAGATGATGAGCTCGCCGTCGCTCTTCCACATACCGCCCTGGATGATGATCTGGGTGTTGCGGAAGGTAGACATGGGATAGATGACATAGGCCTGGAAGCGGGCGTCCTTGTCCTTGAAGGCGTCGGCCGGAGAATCGTACTTGATGAAGTCGACGGCCTTGATGGCGTTCTTTCCTACAGTCTGGGAAGGAAGGGCGAAGAACTCATCCTCCTTGCCGTCCACGCGGGTCTTGACGGCACCGTCGGCGGCGCCGAAGTTGGAGTTGTAGTTGTCGAACTCA
Organism: Bacteroidales bacterium; assembly: GCA_017620335.1. Lineage (GTDB taxonomy): Bacteria > Bacteroidota > Bacteroidia > Bacteroidales > UBA932 > Cryptobacteroides. The sequence goes on along the minus strand of JAFZQO010000026.1, from coordinate 65,532 downwards.
TCGACCATGTCGAGGGTCACGCCGTAGCAGCCGAACCTCCAGACGCCGGTGCCGGAGCCGTGGGCCTGGTTGGGCGAGTTCTTGAGGTCGATGCCGTTGGAAGTGGTGGAGATACCGTTGTTGTAGCTGCGGCCAAAGATGAACTCTTCGTCCTTGCGCTCCTGGAAGAGGTCCTCGAAGTTCTTGACGGCGGCGGCCACGCTGGCGGGATTCTGTCCGTAGAGCTTGAACTTGCCGGAGTTGATGATGGCCTCGGAAGCGGCAATGCACTGCTGGTAGTAATTGGCGGCATAGGAAGCGTCCATGTAGGTAAGCTTCTCGCTGACGGCCTGATAGGTCGAGGCGAGGGCGGCGTTGTTCCAGTACTTGGACACCGAGGCTGCCCAGAGGGCTACGCGGGACTTGAGGCCGAGGGCCGCCCACTTGGTGGCGCGGTACTTGCCGGTGGTGCGGGTCTCGGGAAGGAGTTTCGCAGCATCGTCGAGCTCGGAGAGGACGAAGTCCCAGGTCTCCTTCTCGGTGCTTCTGGGGATGTAGAGTCCTTCATTCTCACCACCGTCGAAATAGTCGTCGAGAGGCTCGGTGACAATGGGGACACCTCCGTAGATACGGACGGAAGCGAAATAGTAGTAAGCGCGGATGAACTTGGCCTCACCAAGGTAGGCATCGTAAGTTGCCTGAGAGATAATGCCTTTTTCAAGGGCCTCTCCAATGGACTTGATGAAGAAGTTGATGTCACGCATATATGAGTAACTCCAGATGCCGGATACGCCTCCGGTATAACCGCTGCTGTTAGCAGTACCGGCGGAGTCGTTGGCATTGGGGGTGTTCTTTTCCGCCTCGGAGAAGGCGCCCATCGGGATGGACTGGTACAGGGTGGACATCAGTCGGTCCAGACCGGCCTCGGTGGCGGTAAGGTCAGCTGCTGACATCTTCGTGAGGTCTCCCTCGAGGCTGTCGAAGATCTTGTCGCAGGAGGTGAAGCCAAGGACGACGGAAGCGGCGAGAATATAGATAAAGATTCTTTTCATATGCTTCATATCATTAGAAGTTGACACTGACACCGGCGCTGAAATTCTTCATGAGCGGGGTACCTGCGATACCGAGGTAGCTGCCCTGGTTGCGCTCAGGATCATACGGTTTGAGAAGCGGGTTGCAGAAGGTCAGCAGGTTGCTGCCGTTGGCATAGACGCGGAGCTGACGGATATGGAGCTTCTGCAGGAAAGGCTGAGTGAAGGTATAACCCAACTCGAGGCTCTTGAGACGCAGGTAAGTGCCGTCCACGAAGGTGTAAGGCTGGTTGGCGCCGTAAGTGTTGTAGTTCGAACGGGCATCGTAGGCGGAGGTCGCAGGGGTGAGTGCCGGCCAGTAACCGGCTACCCACTGGGTGTTCGGGTCGAACGGGTCCGCAGCCGGATCGGCCGGATGGTAACGGTCGAGATAGTTCTCGTACATGGTCTTGAAGAAGCCGTAGCCCATACCGCCGGAGAGCGGGACCTGCTTGCGGACTGCGGATGCGCCGCTGAAGGTCATGTTGAAGTCGAAGTGCTTGTAGCTTCCGGAGAAGACGAGACCGAACTGCAGCGGGGCGTTGGTCTCGGACCAGGTATAGTACATATCGTCGGAGGTGATGGAGCCGTCACCGTTGCGGTCCTCGATCATGTACATACCGGGACGCATATTCTCCATGTCGCCGTAGTAGATGTTGTAGTCGTTGATCTCGTTCCAGCTGGTGAACTGGGGATTGCCGGGCAGCCAGTAGTACATGCTGGAACTGCGGGCGTTGCTCCAACGGCCTATCATGTGGCTGGAGTAGTAATGGGCGGCGGAATAGTACTGCTTCGTCTTCTCAGTCTCCTGATAGGTTGCGCGATAACGCGAGAAGGTGCCGTTAAGGACGACGCGGTAGTTGAAGTCGCCGATCCTGTTGCGGTGGCTCAGGGAAAGGTCGATACCGACGTTCTCGTCAGCGTTGAGGTTCATCTGAGGGAGGTTGATGCCGAGGAAGTTCGGGACCGAGGCCAGGGAATTGGCGGCGATGCCGGAGGTCCTCCTCCAGAACCAGTCGACAGTGGCGCCGAAGAGGCCGTTCCAGACTTCCATGTCGAAACCGAAGTCCATCATGCGGACCTTGGCCCAGGAGATGATGGTCTCAGCGGGGCTGTGGTTGGCGAAACCGGGGATCTGGCCGCCGTCGTCAAAGATATAGTTGCCGCTGTTGGTAAAGCCGGAGAGATAGGCATAGGCGTTGCCCTGGGGACGTCCGGTGAAGCCGTCGGACCAGCGGAACTTGAGGTTGTTGATCTTCGGGAAAACAGCCTTGAAGAAAGGTTCCTCGGAGATGCGCCAACCGAGGGAATAGGACGGGAAAAGGCCCCAGCGGTGGCCGGGAGCATAACGGTAATTACCGTCGTAACGGCCCATGACCTCCACGAGGTACTTGCCCTTGTAGTCGTAGTTGATACGGCCGACATAACCCGCATCAGCGCTGGAACTGCGGTCACCGCTGTTGCTGTCCTGGGCGCTGTCGCCCTGGTTGATGATGTCGTGGGTGTAGAAGTCTCCGTAATAACGGGAAGCACCGATGCTACGGTTCTTGTTTATGGTCGCCTCAGTCGCAAAGGTTGCACCGAAGTGGTGGTCCTGGGCGAAGGTGGTATTGTAGTTGACCTGGAAACGGCCATAGTACCTCAGCATCTGGTTCCATGACTCCTGATACTGGTTCTGGTCAGGGTTGTAGGTAGCGAGCTCTCCGGTCGTGAAATCATAGAGAGGGAAGCGCAGGGATAGGGTGGATCCGATACGGCTCGTCACGTCATATGCAACTGAACCCTGGAAGGAGAGACCCTTGAGCCAGGGAGCGTCGTACTTGAGGTCGGCGTTGTTGCGGAAGACGATACCCCAGTCCTTCTTGGAGCCGGCGGCGGAAGAGGTGAACAGACCCACGGGGTTGCGGTGCTCCCCACCCGGATCGACGAACTTGTTGGGGTCGTCACGCAGGGTGGCCTGGATGGAACGCTCGGTAAGGAAACCATAGTACATCGCGTTCTGGGTGGTGTTTGCCGGAGGCATCTCCTGATCCGTGACGTTGATGTTGGTCATGAAGGTGAAGGTGAGGTTCTCAGTGAGCTTCGTTGTGAAGTTGGCCGTGAGACCGTAGCGGTGGTAGTCACCGGTGTCAGCGCGGTAGATGGCGTCCTGGTTGGTGAGGTTGGCGCTCACGTAATACTGGGTGGCCTGGTTTCCTCCGCGCAGGGAGAAGTTGTGCACCTGGCTGAAGGTGTGGTCCTTGAAGATGGCGTCGTACCAGCTGAAGTGGTTGTCCTCATAGCTTCCGTTGCGGAAGGAAGCGATCTCGTCGGCAGTGAACTTGGCGGTGCCGCCGCGGACGTTGCGGTACATTTCATTGAAGGCCTCCATGTAGGTAGCGATGTCGGTCTCCTTCGGGAGGGCGGTAGGCACACCGTAGGTCAGGGTGTTGGAATAGGTGATGGAAGGACGGCCGATCTGACCCTTCTTGGTGGTCACGAGGATGACACCGTTCTGGGCGCCGAGACCGTAGATGGAAGCGGAGGCGTCCTTCAGGACGGAGATGCTCTCGATGTCCTCAGGGTTGAGTTCGGCGAGGGCGGCGCTGGCGGAGTTGTTATCCGTGGCCCAGCCCCAGTAGTTGATTCTCTTGGAAGTACGGGCGACACCGTCGATGATGACGAGAGGCTCGCCGTAGCCGCGGAGGGAAAGTTCATCGTCGAACCAGCCGACCGCACCGGACTGCTGGCGGATCTGCAGGCCGGGAACCTTGCCCTGGAGGGCGGAGGTGAGGTTGGTCTGCTTGGTGGCGGTGATGTCTTCGGACTGGATGTTGGTGATGGCGGAGGTCAGGGACGCTTTCTTCTGCGTACCGTAACCGACGACGATCGTCTCATCGAGTTCGGTGGACTCTTCAGCCAGCGTGATGTTCAGCGTGGATGAAGTGGCCTTGATTTGCAGGGTCTCGTATCCGATGGCGGAAACGACGAGATCCGCACCCATGGGGACGGTGAGGGTGAAATTACCGTCGAGGTCCGTGGAAGCACCGTTCGTGGTGCCGGACTGCATGACGGCGGCACCGATCACAGGCTGCTTGTCCGGATCGAGGATGGTTCCCTTCACCGTGATCGTGTTTTGTGCAAGCAGCGCCGACGCTCCAAGGACGAGTCCGCAGAGCACAGTGGCGAGCCGCTTGAGATTGACATTCATCATAATAAAATGGTTAAATGGTATAATATATAGGTTTATGGTAAAATCCTATTATTTGAACAGCATCGGGGCGAAGGTGTTCAGGTAGAGTCTCCAGTTGGCCCAGACGTGGCCGCCGCCGGAAACGTAGAAGATGTGGTCGAGGCCCTGCTCGGTGAGGGCCTTGTCAAGGGTCTTGGAGCCTTCGAAGAGGAAGTCCTCGTCGCCGCAGGCAAGGAAGTAGAGCTTCACGCCGGCCTTCTTGAGAGTGGCGATCTGCTCGGGAGTGGCGCTGCCGGCAGCGGAGAGAGGGCAGATGTAGTCGAACATCTGGGGATACATGATGGAGGCGGTGATGGTGTGGCCGCCGCCCATGGAGAGACCGGCGATGGCGCGGGCCTCAGGCTTCGCTATGACGCGGTAGTTCTTCTCGATGAAGGGGACGATCTCCTCGCAGAGGCTGACGACGTAGCTGTTCCTCTGACGGTCGCTCATGCTCTGCATGGCATTGCGGTCCATCTGGGGCTGAGGCTTGTTGGGGATGTTGAGGGTGACAGCGGCCTGCTGGTTGGCGTTGCCGTTAGGCATGACGACGATCATGGGCTCGGCGAGACCCTTCTCGATAAGGTTGTCGAGGATCTGGGCGGTGCGGCCCATGGAGATCCAGGCCTCCTCGTCACCACCTGCTCCGTGGAGGAGATAGAGGACGGGATACTTTTTCTTGGGGTTGTTCTCGTAGCCGTAAGGGGTGTAGACGGTCAGGCGGCGGTTGATGCCGAGGACCGCGCTGTCATACCACGGGTGGCTCACGGTACCACGCTGGTTGGCCTCGCTGTAGTTCTCAGTGCGCTCGCCGGGGACGAGGAGCATGTTGAGGAAGCGGGTGCCGTCGCGCTGGACGAGGATGTTCTGGGGGTCGTTCACGGACACGCCGTCAACGATGAAATTGTAGGTGTAGATCTCCGGGGAAGGGAGAGGGAGCTTGACGGACCAGACGTTGTTGGCGCCGCGGAACATGTCGATGCTGTCACCATAGGGATTGGGCATCCACGACCCGCTGAGCTTCACGTAGGTGGCGTAGTCGGCGCGGAAGCGGAAGGTGACGCTGTCCCCCTGGATCTCCGGGGAGATGACCGGCTGCTGACGGCCGCCGAAGTTGAAGTTTGCGAGCTCCTGGGCCTGCATCGAGCAGATGGCAGCCAGGCAGAAGGCAATGGAAATAAATAAACGTTTCATTGTTTGAATTGGTTTTGTATAAAGTGAATAAAATATTGTCTTCCTAGAACTGGTTTATCATCCAGCGCATCACGCTGTCCTCGGAGTAGTCGTCGAGGAGCGGGACCCAGGAGAAGTGGGCGATCATCGGAGGGAGGCCGTACTCCGCCAGATCCTCGTCGGAATAGACGCGGAGCTTGTCCTGGGTGGCGCCGAGGCGCTTGCGGGCCTCGATATAGGAATAGGAGCTGGCGATCTTGCAGGTCTGGTCGGAGGAGGCGTGCACGAAGTACATGGGGAGCTCCACGAAGGTCTTGGTGTCGATGGGAGCAAGGGCCATGTCGGTGCCGTTCCACTTGTACACATCGCCCTGGAAGGCCTTCTCAAGGTCATCGGCGAACTGGCCTTCATACTTCTCCTGTACCTGGTGGATGGGGACGATGGGATCCATCGGGCAGCAGGGAATGGCGGCCTTGAAGCGGTCGGGGAACTGCATCATGAAGCGCATGGTGCAACCGCCGCCGCTGGAGGCGCCGGCGCAGAAGAGCTTCGACCCGTCGACCTTGCCTTCCTCGATGAGGGTATCGATGAAAGCCATCTGGAGGGCGTTGTTGCGGTCTATCAGTTCTATCTTCTCGGGGAACAGCGAAGCGCTGTAGGAGTAGTTGGGATTGGCGATGGCGAACATCAGGGCTGCACAGGGTACGCCCTCGGTGGCGAGGGAGACGAGGCAGCGGTTGGCGGTCGCAGCGGTCATGAGGTCCCTGTCGTACTCCCCTCCTCCGATCTGCCAGACCATGAGGGGGACGTTGGGGATGTAGTTGCCGTCGGCGTCCTTGGGGAGGTGGAGCATGTACTCGCGGGTGAGGCCGGCGAAGGTGAAGCTGCCGGTGATGCAGTCGTCGAGGACGGCGATGTGCCTCTCGTCAGCCTTGGCGGCGGTGACGTTGAGGGCGGAGTCGGCGCTGCAGGTCAGCTCCCAGGGGATGTGCCTGAAGAAGCCCTCGGACTTGCCGGCGAGATTGAACGGCGTGGCGTCGATGCGGAGCTTGCGGCCATTGCGGGAAAGGACGATGCCGTCGTCGGCGTACTCCTCGGGAGCGGCGCCGGTCGCCGGGTCGATGAACGCGCCGCTGGCGTTGCCGGTCAGGTCGAAGTCGGCGGCGGTCAGGCCACGGAGGGAGGCGGGGTTGGCGACGGTGATCTCGATCGCATCGACGATCATGCCGGTATCACCTACCGAAGTGAAGAGGTCTATCTTCTCGACCTCGGCCTGCGGGCGGCCGCAGGCGGCTGCCGTCAGAACGACGGCGACGAACAGGATGACTCGTTTCATAAAAGGCTGCATTGTCTGTTGGCCAGTTTGCTAAATCGTTTTACCAAGGTATCAACTTTAGTTGAAACCTTAAAATTATGCGACAATCCTGCACAATGATTTAACATCAGAACAACAAAATAACAGAACGGAAAAACGTTCGTGAAAACGATTTTTCCGTTCTGTGGTACAATTTATATCACTCAAGGTTCAAATCATATCACTCAAGGTTCCAGACGGTCACCCATGGCGGAAGCGACCTTGCCGTCTTCGCCGAGCTTGAAGACCATGTACTTGGGGTTCTCGCGGGTGAATGGGGTCCAGGAGTTGTCGCCGGGCTTGTTGGGGTTGCCGTACTTCGCGAAATAGGTCCAGCGCGTGATCATTTCCTCGGCGAGGTCATAGTCGCCCTCGGTGAACGGACGCCAGCAGAAACGCAGCGACTTGAACATGAACCAGAGCTCCGAGGAGTGGAAGGCTCCCTGCAGGACGCCCTCGCGGCCGTCCGTGGGAAGCCTGCGGGCGAACTGGTACGCGTAAGCGTCCTTGCCCGCGTCCTCGCGGAGGAAGCAGAAGCCGTCGATGCCGTTGGCGAGCATGCCCATGTCGTCAAGCGTGGAGCCGATCATGTAGGGGACGTCGGAGATGCGTCCGGCGCGGGCCGCCTGGGCGAAGGTCTCGGGATAGGCGTAGCCGTCGACGACGGGGCTGGTGCCCACGCGCAGGAACTGTCCGGTCTCCTGGCGGTAGCGGTTGGCGAGGTTGAAAATCTCCTCGGTGGAGGCGGCGCGCATCTTCTCCAGCGTGTCATAGCCGGCCCAGTCCATGAGGGCCTGGCCGGAGGCCTCGGAAGCCGCGAGCGGCGAGCCGCCCAGCGCCGGCGCGTCGGTCACTCCCCCGCCGCTCTGGATGATGGCCCCGCTGATGAGGTCCTTGGAAAGGGGCGAGGTCACGAGCGTCTGGACGCTCATGGCACCGGCGCTCTGTCCCATGATGGTGACGTTGTCAGGATCGCCACCGAAGGCAGCGATGTTGGCCTTGACCCACTTCAGCGCGGCGATCTGGTCGAGCATGCCGTAGTTGCCGGACACGTGGTGCGGGCTCTCTGCGGAGAGGGCGGGATGGGTAAAGAAGCCGAAGATGCCGAGGCGGTAGTTGAAGGTCACGAGCACTCCCCCGTGCTTCGCCCACTCCTCGCCGTCCATCTCGGGCTCGAAGCCCCAGCCGGCGGTGTAACCGCCGCCGTGGATCCACAGCGTGACGGGAAGCTTTTTGGCCGGTTTGCCGGCCGCGGGCGTCCAGACATTCAGGTAAAGGCAGTCCTCGCTGAACTCGGGATCGCCGTCGAAGAAAAACTCAGGGGTATAGCCTCCGGGAGTATGCGGAGTCTGGACGGCGGGGGCGCTGAAGGTGTCGGCGACCAGCACGCCCTCCCAGGGCTCCACGGGTTGAGGCTCCTGCCAGCGCAGGTCGCCGACCGGCGGCGCCGCGAACGGGATGCCCTTATAGACAAGTACTCCGGGTGTGGAGGACTCCACGCCCTGTACCTTTCCGCCCTCGATCTCGAGGACAGGGTTCTTCTCGGCGCACGAAACGGCGAGAAGGAACAGGGAAGCGACAAAAAGGATCTTTTTCATAGTGAATCGAAAAAATGAGGTGGCAGACATGCGCCGCCACCTCAAATCAATTGAAAATCAAACTATTTCCAACCGTCGTTCTGGTACAGGCCGTCAGAACCGGTGTTCAGGTCGATGTAGGTCTGAGGGATGGGCCAGAGGTTGAACTTGATCTCGCCGGTATCCTCAGCCCAGCGGCGGGTGTTCGGATAAAGCGTTGCGGGATCGGTTCCGGTACGGGCGGAATACATTCCGTGGTCGTAGATGCGCTTCTTCCACTCGTTGGGTTTCATGCGAAGGAAGGTAGCCCAGCGGAACTCCTCGTAAAGGAGCTCGCGGCCGCGCTCGTCCAGGATGATGTCGATGTCCACGGTGCTGAAAGGCTTGGCATTCGCACGGGCACGGACTGCGTTGATGGCAGCGGTTGCGCCGGTGACGTCACCGCCACGGAGCTTGGCCTCCGCAAGCAGGAAGTAGACTTCCGGAGTGCGGGCGGCATACTTGGAACGGTAGAAATTGATGTACTTGCCGAACCAGGAGAAACCGGGATCATTGGGATCGTAATCCCAGGCGTCAAACGGGGTCTCCTTGTACCAGATCGGGAAGAAGATTCCCGAGAGGTCCGGAGTAGAACGGTCGATGTGGTTCCAGCCGACCTTCTGCTCATACAGGGAGTGCTTGTCGTCGCAGCACATGAACTCGGTCTTGACGGTCACGTCCTCGATGTAACGGAGGTCCTGTCCGAGGGAACCGTTGTTGTGTTCGTTGTCCCACATGGTATAGGAAGCATACCAGGTCGGGGTGCTCTGGGCCCAACCGGTACCGCCGTGGCTGGGCGGGGACATCTCGCCGCCGTACTTGGCGGAGAAAGCCTTCCAAGGGCCGGAAGCCGCACCGGGCTCCTTATACTCATCTGCCCAGAGGTAGTCCTGAAGGGCCGGGGTGAAGCCGAGGGTGTTGCAACGGCGGCCGCCGGGATTCGGGCTGAAGAAAGAACCTCCATTGGCGGTGAATGTATTGTAGTCGGGAGCGGAAACCATGATCCAGATGGCCTCGGTATTCTGGGCGCTGATGATGTTCTGGGCAACGAAGAGGTCGGTCAGGACATTCCCGTCCGGGTCCTCGTTGGGAATGCCATGGTTTGATCCAGTAGCGCCGATGTTGCGGACACCGAAGCGCTGGGTCATCATCGGATGGTGGTCAATGACTTCCTGGGCAAACGAGGCGGCCTGGTCAAAGTCGGCTTTCTTATCGCCTTCCTCGACACCGCGGGCAAGCAGGGCCTCGGCGAGATACATTCCGGCGGCACCCTTGCCAGCCCTTCCGTACTCAGCGGAGACATTCCAAGGAAGGATGTCGAAAGCGGCCTTCAGGTCCTCGATGGCGAAGTTATAGGTCTCCGTACGGGAGGCACGGTCATAAGCGTAGTTAGGGGTCTCGGTGTACTCGACGACCATGGGGACGCCGCCGAAGAGTTCAGCGAGGCGAAGGTAGGACAAGCCGCGAAGGAAACGGGCCTCACCCTCGACACGCTTCTTGTCGGTGTCGCTGGACCAGCTGACCTCATCCAGCTTGCTGATGGCGAGGTTCGCGTAGGAAATCACCTTGTAGAACTTGTCCCAAAGGCCCTTGGGCAGGGAAGAAGTGGTAGACCAGGCAGCGGTGAAGTTGCTCATGTGCTGGTTGGCACCAAGCTGATACTTGTTGTCGGTCATATCGGTACCGGTGTGGGTATTGTAGGCAAGGCCCTGACCCATGGATCCGGGGAAGTAGAGCTCTTCGAACTCGTAGTAGCCGGTCAGGAGCGTATTGAGCACCTGGTCGCTGGAATCATATGCATTGGCGATGGTGAGCTGGGCCTTGGGCTTCTCGGCAAGGAACTCCTCGTCGGAAACACAGGAGACGGCGGCTACACAAGCCATGAAGGCGAAGATGTATTTATATGCTTTCATATCTTATGCTTGATTAGGTGAACGGGACTAGAGGGTGACATTGAGACCAAGGGTGACGGCACGAGGAATACCGATTCCGTTACCGCTGCGGTTCTCAGGGTCGCTCAGCTTCCACTTGGGAGCGATGTAGAAGAGATTCCTGCCAGAGAGGGTGAAGCGGGCGCTCTTGACGCCGATCTTGTTGGCGATCTTGCTGAGGTTATAGGAGAGCGAGAGGTCCTGCAGACGGACATGGCCGTAAGGGTTGTACACCGCATACTTGCCGTCGCTGTAGTTAGGCTTCGGATAGGTGTTGTTGGGCTCCTGCTTGGTCCAGAACGGGATGTCGAAAGCACTGACGGCCTCGGTGGTGTCGTATGTGGAGTAAGCGAAGGTGTTGTTGGCAAGACCATATCCGCCGCCGCTGAAGATACCCTGGAAGAGGAAGTAGAGCTGCCAGTTGCCATACCTGAAGGTATTGGCCCAGGAAAGGCGGAAATTCTCATCGGTGTAGCCGAGAATCTGACGGTCGTCAGCGGAAGGGTTGTCGGTCTCCTGCCCGTCAGCGGTGAGGAAGATGGGCTGGCCTGCATGGGCTCCGTCCTGGAATATGCCCTGATTGCGGTAACCGTAGATGGTATTGATCGGATAGCCGATGAAGAGGCTCTTGGTGAGGTCATCCTGGCCGTCGCCGTAGAGGTCGACGATCTTGTTGCGGTTCAGGGTGAACACGAAGTCGGAGTTCCATGTGAGGGCTGCGGTCTTGACAGGGACGGTGTTGAAGTTGATTTCCAAACCCTTGTTGTCCACGCGGCCCATGGTGGCCTTCTGGGTGGTGATACCGGCGGTCATGACCGGGATGTTGCGGTCGAAGATCTGGTCTGTGGTCTTGGAGACGTAGGCGTTGACATCGACGTGAATGCGACCCTTTATGAAGTCGGCCTCGAAACCGCCATTCCAGGAAGTGGTAGTCTGCCATGCGAGGGTAGGATTACCCAAGGTGGCGAGCTTCTGGCCCCAATGGGTGGTACCGCCATAATAATTCGGAATCTGACCACCCTTGGCAAGGGCGATGGTGGACAGGGTGCCGTAAGGAGAGAGGGTCTGGGCACCGTTCTTACCCCAGGAAAGCTTGAGCTTGAGGAAGTCGAGCCAGGTAATGCCCTTCATGAAGTCCTCGTTGGTGACGGTCCAGGCAGCGCCGAAGGCGGGGAAGTTGCCCCACTTATGCTCGGCACCGAATACGGAGGAACCATCGCGACGGAAGGAGGCGTTGAAGTGATAGGTATCCCTGTAGGAATAAATCAGACGGGCGAGGTAACCCACGTCGGTGTGGAGCGAGTAGGTCGGGCTGCCGAGTGACTTGGCGTCGGCGTCACCGAGGCCGTACCAGCTGAGAAGCGTGTTGCCGGCGGTGGTGAAACCGGTACCGGTCATGCTGTCGCTCGTGGATTCGGCGCTGTCACGGGTGTAAACGAGGGAGCCGTTGACGTAGTGCTGGCCGAAGGCGCGGGTGTAGCTGAGGATGTTGTCGATCACCCAGTTCTCGCTGAGAGAATAGCTCGTGGAGCCGTTGGCGCTGGCGAGGTTCCAGTAGTCGGAGGTCTGGCCGAGACCATCCCAGTCGTTGACGAGCAGCGCAACGGTGTTGTTCTCGTGGGTGAAGCTGTAGTTCTTGGACTGGACCTTGGTGTAAGAGGCGTTCAAGCGGTAGTTGAGGCCCTCGATCCAGGGGATGTTGACGCTGACATAGCCGCCGAGGTTAAGGTTGAAGCGGCGGTTGTCCTTCTCACGGCCCTCGGTCCACAGCGGGTTGGTGGAGGAGGCGTTGACACCCTCGACATAGTAGCGGATGGTCTTTCCGTCAGGAAGGTAAGGCTCCATGTAAGGGGAGTTCTTGGTCGAGGTGGAAACGGCGACAGAGTTGTCGACATTGTTGGTATAAGCCATGTTGGCGCCTATCTCGATGCTCTCCGTAATCTTGGAACTGAGATTCATCGAAACGTTGTTGCGGGCGAAATTGTTGCCCACGGCGATACCCCTCTGGTCGGAACGGCCGAGAGCGACATAATAGTTGGAGTTCTGCGTACGGCCCGAGAAACTGAGGTTGTAATTCTGGGTGTAGCCGGTGCGGGTCACGAGGTCATACCAGTCGGTGGTCTTGCCGGCCTTGTAGTTGGCCTCCTCAAGGAAGTTCATCCAGTTGGTGTTGGTGAGGTCCTCGATTCCCTTCTTGGCGTTGCGGTACTTGATGTAGTTCTCAGGAGAGAGGAAACGCGGCCTGAAAGAAGGCTGGGAGAACTGGTGCGAGGTCGAGAAATTGATGACCGGCTTGCCCTCCTGGCCCTTCTTCAGGGTAATCATGATGACGCCGTTGGCGGCCTTGGAGCCGTAGGCGGCGAGGGAGGTGGCATCCTTCAGGACGCTGATGGACTCGATGGAGTTCTGGTCGATATCCTCGAGGTTGCCGGTGAAGATGACGCCGTTGACGACGAGGAGCGGGGCGGAACTGGTGGAGTTGATGGAACGGCGGCCGCGGACGCGAATGCTGGCGTTACTACCGACGGTGGGAGATTCGGCACCCATCACGACACCGGACATACGGCCGCGGATCATGTCGGAAACAGTGTTGAGACCCAGGTCGGCGACCGGCGAATCGGCGGTCTTCATGACGTCGACCGAGCCGGTGAAGTTCTTGGCGCGGGTGGTACCGTAACCGATGACGACGACGTCGTCAAGGAGTTCGGAGGAGATGTTCAGGCGGACGGTGATGTCGGTCTGGTTCCCGACAGTGACCTCCACTTCGTCGTAACCGACGCTGGAGATGACGAGGATGTCCGTGGGGGCGCAGGACAGTTCGAACTTGCCGTCGACGTCGGTGGCGACACCGGTGGTGGTGCCCTTGATCATGACTGCCGCTCCGATGACTCCCTGGTCGGTGTCATCGAGAACCACGCCCTTGACGATGCGGTTCTGCGCGAAGGCGGTGAGGCTGAGGACGAGTCCGCAGAATACCACTGCCACGCGTTTGATAAGATTGGTTTTGTTCATCTTGATCGTTGATTTGGTTAATATTGGTAATAAAACGTTTTCAGTGTATTGCAAAGGTAGTTCCTTTTACGCACACTCGAAGCGCACGATAAATACATTTGTATTCCGGATGTTAAACGGCACAACCCAATCGACAGTGGGATATGCGGAATGTTAAAAATGAGTATATTTGTATCAGTTATGAAAAGATTGTCCATTTTCCTCCTCCTGCTGCTGCCCGCTCTCATCCGGGCCCAGGTTTATTCTTCTCCCGAACCGAGCCAGGCCGGGCTGTCAAGTCCCAACGTGACGGGCATAGCCGAAGATGCCGACGGCAATATATGGATAGGAACCGTACGCGGCCTGAACCGGTACAACGGCAGCAGCTATGTCGTCTATTACCAGGATGACAACGGCTTCCCCGACGATTTCGTCAGTGCTATATGCTCCGACGCCGACGGAAGGCTATGGATAGGCAACGGATCCGGGATAAGCCTCGTCCGCAACGGCAGGATGGACCCGGGATTCAAGGTCCGCACCAACCGGGTGAGCCAGGTCGCCGACTGGGATACCGGACATCTTATTTTCTCCACGCGCGAGGGTCTTTTCACGGCTGACAAGGCGACTGGTGCCGTGCAGCCGGTATATCTTGACAGGAGACTGCTCTACAACACCTTCATAGTTTCCGCAGACCGGCATATTTGGATCCATAACACCAGTTCCTCCTATATCACCGTCCTGGACGAGGGCTTCCGCGTACTGCGTGAGTTCCACATGGCCGACAGGGAGATCCTGGGCCTCTTCGCACGCCCCGACGGCGGGGTCTGCATATATACGGACAACGGCATCCTGTGCTATGACGACGACGGCATGCCGGTGAGCCTTCCCACTGAACTCGCACGCGAGACCGCCGGCAAGGCCGTGGTCATGATGTGCTCCCACGACGGAGACACTTATGTGGGCTTACGCAACGAGGGCATTTTCAAGCTTACCCAGAACGGCCTGGAAAGGGACTGGGAGGAAGAGTCCCTTTCGAACGTCCATTCCTGCACGGCCCTGCTGACGAACGACAACCTCTGGATCAGCAAGGACGGAAAGGAGCCGGTCAACCTCTACCGCCACAAGGACGAATACAGCCTCAGGCGCCCCGCGCAATATTCCTCGGACAGCGCCCTCAACATGTTCTACCTGCTGGGAGACGGTTACATCATGGTAGTTACCAACAAGGTCATCTTCCGCCAGCATATAGGTTCGGGGTCCTTCAGACCCATCGAGGGCAAGGGTCTCGACGGCAACGGCAAGCTCGGCATCACCCTTCGGGACCGCCGCGGCAACTTCTGGATCCAGTACGACTACGACCAGCTCAGGCGCTACTCCATGGAGCCCGACCGCATGGTGCTGGAGGATACCTGGCCCATCGAACCCACCGTATGTATCTGGGACGATGCCTTCGGCAACGTCTGCCTGCTGCAGAGCGGGGGCGTATCGCGCTTCACCACCGACGGGAGGCGCGAGGAGATAGCCGTCTCGCCGCATCCGGAGTTCTGGTTCTGCGGCCAGTTCAGTTCGGGAAAGGTCTATTTCCTGGCCGACGACGCGGTGTGGTTCCTGGACGACGACTTCCGCTTCTACCCGCTGGAGGCCGAAATACCCGAACCCAGCTGCATCTGGGAGGACGAGAACGGGGACTGGTGGATAGGTACCCGCCATTCTGGGATATGGCACCATTCGCCGCAGACCGGAAAGAGCCGCCAGATAGACCTCGGAGGAAAGGACGTGGACAGGACCATACAGTCCATTTCCGGCGACAGGAACGGCAACATCTGGGCCTCGTCCCGCTTCGACTTCATACGCATCTCGGACGGAGGGGAAACAGTGATGATCCTGAACAATCCCGAACAGGAACCGGTCCGCAACAACACCAACAGCCTCGCCGTCACCGAGAACGGCACGGCAGTCTTCGGCACGCACTCCATGTTCTTCTTCTTCCCGGCTGACTTCAGTTCGGACGAGCCTGAGATACCACTCAACCTCGACGGCGTCGTCATCAACGGTACGACCATGATGCGCGACGTCCCGGACCCGCTCGTGCTTAAGCATGACGCCAGGCAGATCGTGTTCTACTTCTCCGGAAAGAATTACAATCCGGCCCTTATGCCCGCCTACCAGTTCAAGCTGGAAGGATACAACAAGGACTGGATATCGGCGGGGAAACAACTCCGCGCCGGGTACTCCGGCCTGCGGAGCGGGCGCTATACCTTCAGGGTGAGGGTGCTGCAGTCCGACGGAAGCTGGGGTGGCGAGGAACTTGTCCGCCACGTCCGCATCAAGCCTTCCGCATGGCTGGCCTGGCCCATGCTGCTGCTCTACCTCGCATTGCTCCTGGCCGCCCTCTATTTCGGCATGAGGCTGTACCTCAAGTCGCAGATGAACAGGGAGAAACTGGAGCTCTCCGAGCAGGAAAGGGCCCTCTCCGAGCAGATCAGCCAGGAGCGCACGAACTTCTTCACCAACGTCTCGCACGAGTTCCGCACTCCCCTCTCGCTGATTTACGGGCCCGTCAAGGAGCTATCGCGCGACGAGTCGCTGGGCGACAAGGAGCGGGAGCTCGTGGACATCGTCGACCGCAACGCCGAGCGCATGGTGCGCCTGACCGACCAGCTGCTGCACTTCAGCCGGTCCAGGGACACGCTCGACAGCCTGTCGGTCATGCGCACGGACCTTTCGGTCCTTCTCCGCAAGATGCTGGACAACTTCGAGTATATGTTCAGCCAGAAGGACATGCGCGTAACGACCTCCATCCCCGCCGGACTGGTCGCCTACTGCGACAGGGAGAAGGTCGAGAGGATAGTCTTCAACCTCCTGAGCAACGCTGTGAAATACACGCCCGCACACGGCGAAATCGACATCCGGGCCGGCGTTGAGGGCGGCAGGGCCTCCATCACCGTAGCCGATACGGGTATCGGCATCTCGCCCGACAAGATGGCGCGAATTTTCGACCGCTACGAGCGTGTCGGGGAGCAGGTGGGCGGCGCTCTGCCCTCAGGTTTCGGCATAGGCCTCAACTACGCCCAACATCTCGCCCACCTCCACAAGGGCGAAATCACGGTGAGGGCCAACGACCCCATGGGTTCAGTCTTCACCTTCAACTTCCCCTGCAGCAAGCATGACTTCGACGATGCCAACATCTGGCAGGAACCCGGAGACGGGCAGAAGGAGGCGGTGGCACCCGCAGCCGCACAGGCCAGTACGGGAGACATCCACATACTCGTGGTGGAGGACAATCCCGACATGAGGGAGTACATCCGCGGATTCCTGCGCGAGGACTACAAGGTGACCATGGCCGGAGACGGCGAGGAGGCGTGGAAATGCATACGCATCAGCACCCCGGACCTGATCATCAGCGACGTTATGATGCCGTACAAGGACGGATATACGCTCTGCAAGGAGATCAAGAACGATCCCGAGTTCTGCCACATCCCGGTCATCCTGCTCACCGCGAAGGCGGACATGGAGAACCAGATCCACGGCCTCGAACTGGGTGCGGACGGATATCTCGGAAAGCCTTTCGACCCTGCCTACCTCATCGCGCTGGTCCGCAACCTGATAGCCGGCAGGCATCGCCTGCAGAGCCTGCTCGCGGACCGCACCTCCTCTTCGGAGGAGCCCGTCGAGGACAACTCCCTGTCGCAGCAGGACATGGTCTTCCTGGACAAGTGCTACCGCATCATAGACTCCCACCTCGACGACGAGGCGTTCGGCGTCATAGGCCTGTCCATGGAGATGGGCATGAGCCGCACGAGCATCTTCTCAAAGGTTAAGGCCCTCACCGGCCAGTCACCCCAGGCCTTCCTGACCAACTACCGCCTCAACAAGGCTATGGAGCTGCTCAAGACCCGCGACTTCAACATCAGCGAAGTCGCGTACAAGGTGGGATTCGCCACGCTTACGGGATTCTCCCGTTCGTTCAAGAACAAGTTCGGTATACCGCCAAGCGCAGTCTGAGAAAAAGCGGCCGCCCCTTTCGGGACGGCCGCCGCACAAAGTGAAAAATAATCTAATTCAAACGATTAGATGTACATGTTGACGATGGTCTCGTAGAGCTCCTGCTTGCCGCTGGTGGCCTTGGGCTCGCCCTTGGTCTTGGCATACTCGACGACCTGCTCGAGGGTGAGCTTGCCATCCTCGAACTCCTTGCCGATGCCGGCGTCGAAGGAAGCGTAGCGCTCCTTGAGCATCTTGGGCAGCTCGGACTTCTCGAGGACGTCGGCGGCCACGAGCAGTGCGCGGGCCATGATGTCCATGCCGCTGACGTGGGCGATGATGATGTCCTCCAGGTCGGTGGAGTTGCGGCGGGTCTTGGCGTCGAAGTTGGTGCCGCCGACAAGACCGCCGTTCTTGATGATGACCATCATGGCCTGGGTGAGCTCGAAGAGGTCGATCGGGAACTGGTCGGTGTCCCAGCCGTTCTGATAGTCGCCGCGGTTGGCGTCGATCGAGCCGAGGAGGCCGGCGTCGGAAGCGCACTGGAGCTCATGCTCGAAGGTGTGGCCGGCGAGGGTGGCGTGGTTCACCTCGATGTTGACCTTGAAGTCCTTGTCGAGGCCGTGGGCGCGGAGGAAACCGATGACGGTCTCGGTGTCGACGTCATACTGGTGCTTGGTAGGCTCCATCGGCTTGGGCTCGATGAGGAAGGTGCCCTTGAAGCCCTTTCCGCGGGCATAGTCGCGGGCCATGCCGAGCATGGTGGCCATGTGCTCCTTCTCGCGCTTCATATCGGTGTTGAGGAGGCTCATGTAGCCCTCGCGGCCGCCCCAGAAGACGTAGCACTCGCCGCCGAGCTCGATGGTGGCGTCCATGGCGTTCTTGATCTGGACCATGGCGCGGGCGGCGACGTCGAAGTCGGGATTGGTGGAGGCGCCGTTCATGTAGCGCTTGTGGCCGAAGACATTAGCGGTGCCCCAGAGGAGCTTGATGCCGGTCTGGGCCTGCTTCTCCTTCAGGTAAGCGACGATCTCCTTGAGGTTAGCCTCATACTCCTCGATGGTAGCGGCCTCGTCGACAAGGTCGACATCGTGGAAGCAGTAGTAGCCGATGCCGAGCTTCTGCATGATCTCGAAACCTGCGTCGACTTTCTGCTTGGCCTTGCAGATCGGGCACTCGGCGTCATTCCAGGGGAACGACTTGGTGGGGCCGCCGAACTGGTCGCCGCCCTCCGCGCAGAGGGTGTGCCACCAAGCCATGGCGAACTTCATCCAGTCCTTCATGGGCTTGCCGCAGACGATGCGCTCAGGGTCATAGTAATGGAATGCAAGGGGATTCTTGGACTCTTTGCCCTCGAAAGGAATCTTTCCGATCTCGGGGAAGTACTCTTTAACTGCCATAATTGAATGTAAAAGTTGATTGGATTTATTTAAGTGAATTGTTTACTTCCTGTTTCCAGCGGCTGTAGGCAACCTCGAGAGGCTGCTTCCACTCCGCCTCGGGCTCGACGGTGTCGAGCTTGGCGAGCGTGGCGAACGCCTCGTCCGTGGACTTGTAAATGCCGGCTCCGAGCGCGGCGCCGCGGGCGGCGCCCAGCGAGCCGTCGGTGTCGAAGAGCTCGATGCGGGCGTCGCAGAGCGTGGCGAGCGTCGAGCGGAACAGCGGGCTGAGGAACATGTTGGCCATGCCGGCGCGGATGACGTCAGGCTGCAGGCCCATGTCCTTCATGATGTCGATGCCGTAGCGGAAGGAGAAGGCGATGCCCTCCTGGACCGCGCGGAGGATATGCTGCTTGCTGTGGCGTATGAGGTCGATGCCGACGAGCCTGGCGCCGGTGCTGCGGTTGGCCAGGACGCGCTCAGCGCCGTTGCCGAAAGGCAGGACGAGTAGGCCGTCGGAAGCCACCGGGGCGGTGGCGGCGAGGGCGTTCATGCCGGCGTAGGAGAGGTCGGGGGCGATGTTGCGGCGGGCCCAGGAGTTCATGATGCCCGTGCCGTTGATGCAGAGCAGCACGCCGAGGCGCGGCTCGCTGACGGTGGCGGAGGTGACGTGCAGGAAGGTGTTGACACGCGACTGGGGGTCGGCCTTGGGCACGTCCGTCACGCCGTAGACGACGCCGCTGGTGCCGCCGGTGGCAGCGATCTCGCCCGGGTTGAGGACGTCGAGGGAGAAGGCGTTGTTGGGCTGGTCGCCGGCGCGGTAGGAAACAGGGGTGCCGGTCGGGATGCCGAGCTCGGCCTGGATGGCGGCTGTGGTGTAACCCTGTATGCCGATGGCCTGGACGACGGGACAGAACTTATCGGACTCGATGCCGAAATAGTCGGCCACGAAATGGGCGCGGCGACGGTCGACGAAGTCCCAGAGTATGCCTTCGGACATGCCGGTGGCCGTGGTAACGGCTTCGCCGGTAAGGAGGAATGCGATATAGTCTCCGGGAAGCATGAAACGCCAGATCTTGGCATAGATGTCAGGCTCGTTGCGCTTTACCCATGCAAGCTTGGCGGCGGTGAAATTGCCCGGGGAATTGAGCAGGTGGGACATGCAGCGCTCATATCCGATGGCCTGAAGCGCCTCGGCGCCGAGCGGGACGGCGCGGGAGTCGCACCAGATGATGGAGTCACGCACAGGGGTGCCCTCCTTGTCGAGGGCCACGAGGCCGTGCATCTGGTAGGAAATACCTATGGAAACGACCTTGCCCATGTCGAAACCGGATGCCGCCATCTCGCGGACGCCTTCGCAAAGATAATTCCACCAGGACCTGGGATCCTGCTCCGCCCAGCCCTTCTCCAGGGACTTGATGGGGGCCTCGGTCTTGGGATTGGTGGCCGAACTTATACACTTGCCGCTCTCGATGTCGAGCAGCGAAACTTTCACGGATGAAGATCCGACGTCTATTCCTAAAGAATACATAGCTATTAGAGTACGTGTTATCTATTCGAAGCATAAAGGTAGTGATTTTCCTCCAAAAATGAGCGCGTCCGCCACAGTATATTTGTAAAATTGAATCAATCTTTTTCAATTACGCAATCGACCGGATACGACACATTGAATACAAATCCGACATGTAACCATTTTTACATAAATTATCGGAATCAATATTGATAGTCGGTTTTTTTTGTTAATTTTGCGTCACGACAAACCGGAAAAAAGCCCCGACAAATGAAACATCCTTTCAGAATAAGCCCCATACTGTCGATATTGATTTCACTGTCGACTGTCGTTAATGCACAAAACGCAAGGCTGTACGATTCCGGCAGCGGACTTCCCAGCACCCAGATCAACGAAGTGTTCCAGGGAGGGAACGGCATGCTGTGGATAGCCACCAACAACGGCCTGTACCGCTTCGACGGACTGAACTTCCTGGAGTTCCACCACGACAAGGACAGGGCCGGCTCCCTGGGCAGCGACCTCGTGCTCAAGGTATTGGAAGACAGCAGGGGCGTGACATGGGTGGGCACGTCCACGGGGCTCCAGACATTCGACCCGGAGACCAATTCCTTCTCCGACGTGCTCCTCGACGACAGCGGCAGGACACACTTCATCTATGGCCTGGAGGAAGTTCCTCCCGGACAGGGGAAGGGCGGGATACTCGTATCGGCGTCGGATTTCGGCCTTTACCTGCTCGATATCGACACACATGTCCCGGATGATGCGATGAGGCGGCGTTTCACCGCCCCTGACAATTCCGACCATCTCAAGACCGTCTTCATCGATTCGTCGTCAAGGATATGGGCCTCGTCCGAAATGGGAGGGCTGCTGGTCTATGACACCAACGGCAAGACCATCCTTGAAGACATGTGGGAAGGGACCGCGCCTGGGATGCGCAGCCAGGTCATTGTATCGGCTTTTGCCGAGCACCCGGGCACCGGAGACATCATTATCGGGACGGCGAATTACGGCATCCTCGTCTTCGAGGCGGAGACCGGACGTCTCCGCATCCCTGCGGACAGGGAGTCGAAGGAGTGCAAGGTAATGTCGCTGCTGGTCTGCTCCCAGTTCCCGATCCAGGACCGGGAGACGGTTATCGTAGGCACTGAGAACCAGGGACTTAAGCAATTTTCTCCCGAAACCCGCACGCTGTCCTCCCTTTCCCTCCCCAACGTCCCGTACCATACTGACAGCTGGAAGGTTCACGGCCTGATGGAGGACAGCCAGGGCAATCTTTGGGTGTCTGCTTACCAGACCGGCCTGATGATAGTCCCCCAGTCCATGTTCGGGTTCCGCCATTATGGACTGAGCCACGGAGCGGGCCCCGGAGATGAGGGTGTCAGCGTTACTTCAGCATTCCGCGAATACGAAAAGAGCCGGATATGGGTGGGCAGTGACGGAGGCGGCATATTCTGCATCACTGGAGACGGCAGGACCGTCAACTACAACAGCGGCAACTCCGGCCTTCCCGGTGACTCCGTGATGGACATTACCGTGGATAAGCACGGTACACTGTGGATCGCCACCTTCATGGACGGTCTCGCCACCTATCGCGAGGGCAGGGGATTCAAGCCTTTCAGGGACAACGCCAGCGTTGGAACGGAAAGGACGTACTGCCTGAATTACGACAGGGAGAAAGATATTCTGTACGTCGGGACGCACGGCAACGGTATCGTCATCGTCGACCCGTCCTCGGAGGCCGTGACCGGCACTGTCACTGAAGGCATAAACCACTGGGTCAACTCCATCACCTTCGACAGCGCCGGCACGATGTGGATAGCCACCTTCGACGGGCACTGGTGTTATGATCCGGAGACCGGGCAGCTGTCCAGGGCCGACCTCAAGGACCCTGCACTGTTGAGCACCCGCACATACTCCATCGCCGAAAGCAAGGACGGGACGGTCTGGCTGGGGACGGGCGAGGGACTCGTCCGCCTGGACCGGAGCAGCGGCGAATCCACCCTGCTCACCGTGAAGGACGGCCTGTCGAGCAACTCGATAAGCGGAATACTCGAAGGAAATGACGGAAGCATCTGGGTATCTACTTCATACGGTCTCACCCGCATCGACCCTCAGACCGGACATATGTCACGCTATTACGAATATGACGGCCTGCAGGGCAATGAATTCGGCATCGGCGCCATCTTCAAGAGCCGCCGCGGGCAACTGTACTTCGGAGGCACGAAGGGAATGACCTCCTTCTTCCCCCGGGCGGCGAGCCGTGAACTTCACGACGTCCCTCCCGTCCTGTTCACGCGCCTTACAGTGGCCAACAAGGAAGTGGAATACGTCGCCGGGAGCGAATCCAACATCCTCGACAAGGACATCATGGAAGCGGAGAGCATCGTACTCCCCTATTCCGCCAACTCCTTCTCCCTGGACTATTCCGTTCCGGAGTTCACCAACCCCGAGCGCATACGCTATTCCTACATGCTCGGCCGCTTCGACCACGACTGGAAGACCGCGTCCGCCCAGAACCGCACGGCCACCTATACCAACCTTCCCCACGGACGCTACACCCTGACGGTCAGGGCGCATTTCGATGGGGACGGGGAGAACTTCTCGGAGCGTTCCATAGGCGTGCGCGTGCTCCCGCCATGGTGGCTGTCCTTCTGGGCATTCCTGCTGTATGCCGCTGCGCTTGCGGGCATGGCATTCCTGGCCCTTTCGTTGCGCAGGAAAAGCATCCAGCACAGGCAGGAGAAGGAGGAGTCCGAGCTCAAGGAGGCCAAGATACAGATGTTCACCAACATCTCCCATGAGATCAGGACCCCGCTCAACCTGGTGCTGTCCCCCCTGCGCGTGCTGATGGAAGGCGACGACGACCCCGGCCGCAAGGAGAATTACGGCATCATGTACCGCAACGCCTCGATAATCCTCGGCAAGATGAACGAGTTCGAGGAGTCGCGCCGCCTGGAACTGGCGGCGGAAGGCGGCGGCGTGAAGGACGAAACTGCATATACCCCTCCGGAGGAGACCGACGCCAAAGTGCTGAAATCCAGGAAGAGCCTGCTCCTCGTGGACGAGAACGCAGAGATGCGGAGCTACCTCGGCATGGAGCTCCGGAAGCATTTCAACGTGGACACCTGCTCCGACGCGGACGAAGCCTGGGCCAAGGTCGTCGGCACGCTGCCCGACGTCGTGGTGACCGACCTGCTCACGGGCGGCAGTATGGACGGTACGGACCTGTGCGAAAAGATAAAGCGCAACCCCAGCACGAGCCTCATCCCCGTGCTCATCCTCACCTCCCAGTGGGACGACGACACGATACGCCGCTGCACTGAAAGCGGCGCGGACAGGTACCTTGTGAAGCCGGTACCGATGGACCTGCTGCGTTCGACCGTGCAGAAGGTCATCTCCACCCGCGAGGCCATCCGCAACAAATACGTCAACGACGTCCCCTACGACTACCGGGAGATGAAGATGCCCTCCGCAGACGACCAGTTCCTGCCGCGCATCGTGGAGACCATCAAGGAGAACATCGGCGACCCCGACTTCGGCGTCGAGGAGCTCAGCCGCGAGATAGGCATGAGCCGCGTACACCTGAACAGGAAACTCAAGGACACCATAAGCGTCTCCCCCGGAACGTTCATCAAGTCCATACGCCTCAAGCAGGCCGCATACCTGCTCGTGAACAACAAGGTGAACATCTCCGAAGTGGCCTACAAGGTGGGGTTCTCCACACATTCGTACTTCTCGAGCACGTTCAAGGACTACTTCGGGCTGTCCCCGAAAGAGTTCGTGGCGAAGTTCTCGGACCCTGCGAGGAAGGAGGAACTCGACAGGCTGCTGGAGATATGAGTCAATTTCCAAAGGATTTGCTGAAAATATTGAAGGTGCATTGGCTTCGATTTAGTATTTTTGTGAACATTTAAATACTGAAACCAATAATCTCACTCAATATGGATGCAATCAAGACCGAAGCGAAAGGCTTCTACAAACTCAGCTGGCTGCAAAGGATAGGATTCGGTTCCGGCGACATGGCCCAGAACCTCATCTACCAGACCATCAGCATCTGGCTGCTCTTCTTCTACACCAACGTTTTCGGACTGAAGCCCGAAGTCGCCGCCGTGATGTTCCTCATCGTGCGCCTCGTCGACGTGCTCTGGGACCCGGTGGTCGGCACCATCGTCGACAAGGGCAACCCCAAATGGGGCAAATACCGCTCCTGGCTGGTCCTGGGCGGCATACCGCTCGTCGGCCTGGCCATCCTTTGCTTCTGGAACGGCTTCAGCGGATCGCTCCTCTACGCCTACATCACCTATGTCGGCATGTCGATGTGCTACACCCTCGTGAACGTCCCGTACGGAGCCCTCAACGCCTCCCTCACCCGTGACACCAACGAGATCACCATCCTGACTTCAACCCGCATGTTCATGGCCAACCTCGGTGCCCTCTGCGTGAAGTCCCTGCCGCTGATCATAGCCATCTTCGCCCCCAAGGTGCTCGATCCCCAGACCGGCAAGATGACCGCGGTGTACAACACCCCGGACGCCGCAGGCGCATGGTTCATCACCATGACCATCTTCGCCCTCGTCGGCCTCGCCCTCCTCTTCTTCTGCTTCTCGCAGTGCAAGGAAAGGGTCGTCATGGACTCCAAGGAGTCCGAGAACGTCAAGGTCAGCGACCTCTGGATGGAGTTCGTGCGCAACAAGCCCCTGCGCATCGTCGCCTTCTTCTTCATCACCGCTTTCGCCATGATGTCCGTCAGCAACGCCGCCGACGCATACTTCATGACCTTCAACGTGGGCGCCACGCCGCTCCTCACCACCCTCTTCATGTGGCTCGGCACCATCCCGGCGTTCATCTTCATGCCGCTCGTGCCCGCCATCAAGCGCAAAATCGGAAAGAAGGGCATGTTCTACCTCTTCCTGGGCATCGCCATCATCGGCATGATGCTGATGTACACCTTCGTGTCGATACCTTCGCT
Source organism: Bacteroidales bacterium (assembly GCA_017620335.1). Classification (GTDB taxonomy): domain Bacteria; phylum Bacteroidota; class Bacteroidia; order Bacteroidales; family UBA932; genus Cryptobacteroides. The sequence goes on along the minus strand of JAFZQO010000026.1, from coordinate 40,365 downwards.
CAAGACCAACTTCGTGCTCCTCTGCATCGCCCAGTTCGTCAAGTCCACCGGCATCATCACCGCCACCGGCTACATGTGGGCCCTTGTTCCTGAAGTCATCTCCTACGGCGAATACACCACCGGCAAGCGTATCTCCGGCATCGTCAACGCCCTCACCGGCATCTTCTTCAAGGCCGGCATGGCCCTCGGCGGAGTGGTTCCGGGCCTCGTCCTCGCCTGGGTCGGATTCAATGCCGACGCCGCCAAGCAGACCCCGCTCGCGGAGCAGGGCATCCTCTGGCTTGTCTGCGTGATTCCCGCCATCCTTCTCCTCCTCGCCATCTGGATCATCAGCAAGTACGAGCTCACCGACGAGCGCATGGATGAGATCAACACCGCCATCGAGGCGAAGCACCTTGCAGAATAAACCTCTATATACCAATTGATTATGGCAGAGAAAACCAAGAAAAGATACCTCTTCCCCGGGGACTACATGGCCGACCCTTCCGTGCACGTGTTCGGCGGCAAGCTTTACATTTACCCTTCGCACGACTGGGAGTCCGCCGCCCCTGACGACGACTTCGGCAGCGAGTACGACATGAAGGACTACCATGTCCTGTCCCTCGAAGGTGACGACCCCATGACCTCGCCCGTCAAGGACAACGGCGTCGCCCTGGACATCAAGGACATCCCTTGGGCCCGCCGCCAGCTCTGGGACTGCGACGTGGTTGAAGGACGCGACGGCCGCTACTACATGTATTTCCCGGCCAAGGACAAGACCGACATCTTCCGCTGCGGCGTAGCCGTGTCGGACTCCCCCACCGGCCCCTTCAAGGCTGAGCCCGACCCCATCAGGGGCAGTTATTCCATCGACTACGCCATCCTTCACGACGATGACGACGAGTACTATATGTACTTCGGAGGCATCTGGGGCGGCCAGCTGCAGCGCTACGAGGACAACCTCGCCAAGGACTGCGGCACCTCCTACCCCGCCGACGGCCAGCCGGCCATTCCCGGCCGCGTCGTGAGGCTCGCCCACGACATGCTCCAGTTCGCCGAGGAGCCCAAACCCGTCGTACTCCTTGACGAGGACGGAACCCCGATCAAAGTCGAGGATAATGAGCGCCGCTTCTTCGAGGCAAGCTGGATGCACAAGCATAACGGCAAGTACTACTTCAGCTACTCCACCGGCGACACCCACAAGCTCTGCTACGCCATCGGCGACAACCCCTACGGACCTTTCACCTACAAGGGAGTCATCCTCACCCCGGTCTTCGGATGGACCACTCACCATTCGATCGTCAAGTTCGGAGGGAAATGGTGGCTGTTCCACCATGACAGCGGCCCTTCCAAGGGCATCAACCGCCTCCGCAGCCTGAAGGTCTGCGAACTGAAATACAATGAAGACGGCACCATCGTAACCATCGAGGGCCTCGACTAATGCAAAGAATATGAAACGAATCCTTATCATTGCGATGGCCGCCCTGGCGGTCATCGTTTCGTCCTGCGGCCACAAGTACGAGACCGTGAAGGGCGACCCGCTCAAGACCAAGATCTACACCCTTGACAACGGACTCAAGGTCTACATGTCCGTCAACAAGGAGGAACCCCGTATCCAGACCTACATAGCAGTACGTTCGGGCGGACGCAACGACCCGGCCGACAACACCGGCCTCGCCCATTATCTCGAGCACCTCATGTTCAAGGGCTCCGAATCGCTCGGCACCACCGACTATGCCGCCGAGAAGCCGATCCTGGACCAGATAGAGGACCTCTATGAGGTTTACAGGACCAAGACCGACCCGGCGGAGCGCAGGGCCATCTACCGCGTCATCGACTCCCTCAGCTACGAGGCCTCGAAGATATCCATCCCGAACGAGTATGACAAGTCAATGGCCATCATCGGCGCGATCGGCACTAACGCATTCACCTCCAACGACGTGACATGCTATACCGAGGACATCCCCTCGAACCAGATAGAGAACTGGGCGAAGGTGCAGTCCGACCGCTTCAAGAACATGGTCATCCGCGGCTTCCATACCGAGCTGGAGACCGTCTACGAGGAGTACAACATGTACCTGAACGAGGACAGCGAGAACGCGATGATGGCGATCGACTCGGTGCTTTTCAAGAACCATCCTTACGGCACCCAGACCGTCATCGGCACCTCCGACCACCTCAAGAACCCCTCCATCAAGGCCATCAAGAAGCAGAAGGCTACCTACTACGTCCCCAACAACTGCGCGATATGCGTGTCCGGCGACTTCGACCCGGACGAGTTCGTGAAGATAGTGGAGAAGTACTTCGGCGACTGGGAGCCCAACCCGGACCTCCCGGTGTTCAGCTGTGAACCCGAGGAGCCCATCACCGCTCCCGTGGAGAAGGAGGTCTTCGGCACTGAGGCCGAATTCGTCATGATAGCATGGCGCTACCCCGGCGAGGCCGTGATTGAGAGCGAGATGGCCGACATCGTCGACGCCGTGCTCAACAACGGCATGGCCGGCATCATAGACCTCGACCTCAACCAGCAGCAGAAGGTCCTGGCCGCCGAAAGCCAGGCCTATTCCCGTACGGACTACAGCGAATTCATCGTGGACGGCTATCCCAAGCAGGGACAGACCCTCGAGGAGGTTCGCGACCTGCTTCTCGCCAGCGTGGCCAAGCTCCGCAGCGGAGACTTCGACGAGAATCTCGTGAAGGCCAGCGTGGCCAATTTCAAACTCCGGCAGATGCGCTCCATCGAGCGTAACAGCAGCCGTGCCATGTCGATGGTCAACTCCTTCATCGCAGGGCATGAATGGAAGGACGACGTGAAGCAGCTCGATCGCTTCTCGAAGGTCACCAAGCAGGACATCGTGGACTGGGCCAATGAATATCTCGGCGAGAACAGCTACGTGGTGGCCTACAAGCGCGTCGGCCTCAATCCGAGGAACGAGAAGATCGTCGCCCCGGAGATCACCCCCATCGCCACCAACCGCGACAAGCAGAGTGATTTCCTCACAGAGCTCCAGGCGAGCGAGGTCAAGCCCATCGAACCCGTCTTCGTGGACTATGACAAGGACATGTCCGTCTTCACCCTCCCTTCGGGCATCGAAGTCCTCTACAAGCACAACGACATCAACGACATAGCCACCGTCCAGTTCCTCTTTGACGAGGGAGCCCTCAGCGACCCCGCCCTGTCCCTGGCGACCGACTATGTCTCATACCTTGGTTCCGAGACCCGCACCGCCGAGGAGATCGCGAGCGAGATGTACGCCCTCGCCTGCTCCAACTCCCTGCGCTCCTCCACCGCCCAGACTTCCTATTCCGTGACCGGACTCTCCGAGAACATCGGCAAGGCCCTGGACATCATGGAGGACCTCATCGCCAACGCCGAGGCCGACGAGGAAGTGCTGACCGAGCTCAAGGCCGACATGCTCCAGAGCCGCGCGGTCAACAAGCTGACCCAGCGCAGCTGCAACAGCGCCCTCAACAACTACGTGATGTACGGTCCCGAGTTCATCAGGAGCACGACCCTCACCAACGACCAGCTCGCCGCGCTGAGTTCCGGGGAACTGCTGGCCAAGGTCACGAACCTGCTGACCAAGCAGCACAAGGTGCTGTACTATGGCCCCATGAGCGAGAACGAGGTGCGCAATCTGCTCGCCGAACACCATAACGTGGCGGGCGAGCTCGAGCCTCTGGTACGCAAGTACCCGGAGAAGGTTCTCACTTCCGAGCCCAAGGTCATCATCGCCCCTTACGACGCACGCCAGTTCAACTACATCCAGTACTCCGACAGGGGTGAGAAGTTCGTCATCGAGGATGCTCCGGCCATCGAGGTGTTCAACGAGTACTTCGGCGGCGGCATGAACACCATCGTGTTCCAGGAGATGCGCGAGGCACGCGCACTGGCATACTCCGCCAGCGCATACCTTAACCCGCCCGCCTACGGGAACGACTCCTACTGCTTCTACGCCCGCATCGGATCGCAGAACGACAAGCTCCAGACCGCTGTCGAGGCGTTCGACGAGATCATCAACAACATGCCTGAGTCTCAGAAAGCCTTCGACATCGCTATGTCCTCGCTCGAGGGTACGCTCCGCACCCAGCGGACCACCGGCATGAGCGTGCTCAACAGCTACCTGAACTCCAAGGAGCTGGGTCTCAAGGAGCCCCTGGACAAATATATCTTCGGGAAGCTCGGCGACATCACCCTTGAAGACCTCACCAAGACCCAGCAGAAATGGGTCAAGGACCGCACCTACGTGTACGGCATCCTCGGCGACGCCTCCGGCCTCGACCTGAACTTCCTTAAGACCCTCGGTCCCGTGCAGCAGGTCACGCTCGAAGACATCTTCGGGTATTAGTCCCTGAACTTGTATTCGGTGATGTTCTGGAGGCCCGGAATACCGTAGTAGGCCTCGACTATATCACCTTTCAGGAATATCTGCATTCCCAGGATATCCGGGTTGTCCACAAGGTTGAGGGCATCCCGGATATCCCCTTTCTGGAGCTGCACGGACAGGCACGAGGACTTGTCAGTCACCGAGGAGCGGGATGCGAGCACGATGTTGGTCCTGGACTTGAACGGAGGGGTGAACGACGCGTTTGACGAGCTGAGGTCGCCGCCGACTATGTACCCGCAGACCCAGATGTCCTCCTCCCCGGCGGCGGCCCGGGCCTGGCCTACGTTGTAGGCCGTCTCCGGGGTCGCGCCCTTGCCGCCCTGTCCTATGACGAAATCCTCCACCGTCCAGTTGCGGGTGGTGTCAACGCTGACGCTGACTCCCTTCCTGGACGAGCCCGGCGGAGGGGCGGAGACGTTCAGGACGAGTATCTCCCTGCTCTCGACGGTCCTCGTGATCAGGACCTCGTCGGTCGCGCCGTCGCTGAGTATCAGCGAGACGTTGCCTGGATTGAAGTATGCTATACGCTTTTCCGTATAGGCATAGAGAAGCCTCCCGTCTTCGCTCTTCAGATGCAGCGAACCGTTGGGAAAGGCCGTCAGGAAGTCAGGGGAGATGTTGAGTTTCACTCCTGCGTTGAGCTGGCGGCAGATGAGATCGACGTAACTGTCGGATCCGGAAGAGACCGCCACTACCTGGCGGTCGCCGTACTGGGGCGCGGAGAACTTAGGGGCCTCGAACTCCCCGGAAACGGCCACGACGGTGTAACTCCCGGACGGGACGTCTATCGAACCCGGGGAGTCGCCGTACCTTCCACGGTACACTTCCCCTCCCTTGGAGTCGAGCACGGTCAGGATGAAATCATTGGTATCCGGGATGTCATAGGCGGAGCGGGTGCCCAGGAAGACGTCCTCGCAGAAATGGAGATGGAGACGGCCGGAAGGCCGGACAGGGATGAAGGCCTCGCACGAGGAGAGGAAACAGGCGCCGGCGACCGCGGCGGCCGGGATCAAGAGACGGAGTTTCATATCGCACATAGTTTTAAGTCCGGCCAAATGTATGCAGAAAAGAGAAACGGGGCATACAAAAAGATAAGAACCGGGGGGGACGCGCGAAAAAAACGTTCAGGCGGGAAGAATCTGTAGGATGATTTAAAATTTTCACGGGGCAATCGCATCACTGCGACCGCCCCGCTACTTAACCTAAACTTAAACTATGAAAAACTTCACTGCAAAAATAATCATTCCACTTGTATTCGCAAGGGTTTTCCCTAAAAAAATATCAATTTTTCATACATTTTTTGTCAATTTCGATAGAAAATCGCTATTTTTGAGCTGGACAAAGGATTTACGGGCTAAAAAGCAAGGTTGTTTTAAACCTCCGCGCATTTCCTGCGTCTAATATAGGACATCCTTCCGGAAGGAGGGTGCATGTTATTAAAACAACACTAAATCCAACAAATCATGAAAAAATTTTTGATGATTCTCATGGCTGCCGGTGCGATGCTGTTCGCCGGTATGTCCTCGGCCAATGCCCAGGGCCCGGGCGGCGGATTCAACTTCGATCCTGAAGAGATGGTCAAGATGCGCGTCGACCAGATGAAGGAGAGCCTCAAGCTCAACGACAGCCAGGTCAAGAAGCTCACCGACCTGTTCAAGAAGCAGAACGAGGAGATGGCCAAGATGTTTGAGGGCGGCGGCATGCCTGACATGGAAAAGATGCAGGAGAACATGAAGAAGCAGGACGAGGAGATCAAGAAGATCCTCACCGCTGACCAGTACAAGGCCTACTCCGAGGAGCAGAAGAGGATGAGGGAGCAGTTCGGCGGAGGCGGATTCGGCGGATTCTAGTCCTTTCTCCGCACAAACACACGGATAATTTCCCCGGAAACATCGTTTTCGGGGATATTTTTTGCCCCGATTGTCGGAATCCCGAGAAAAATCCATAACTTCGCAAGGTTTTGACCATTAGTACGGAAAGATGAACAAGGCACTCGCCGCCATAACCCTGATCCTGCTGTCCTTCGCGGCCTCCGCCCAGGACAAGGTCAAGCATGGTTTCAACTCCGTCCCTTACCCGGTGATCGGATACAACGACGACCTCGGCATCCAGTACGGAGTCAACTACACCCTCTTCGACTACGGCGACGGCTCCATCTTCCCCAACTACAGGCACAAGACCGTAATGGAAGTCTCCAGGTACACCAGGGGCCAGACCAGCATGAAGCTGACCTACCAGTCGGGACACCTCATCCCCGGGATACGCATCTCCGCAGCCCTTGCGTACAACATGAACCCCATGTACCATTTCTACGGGTTCAACGGCTCCGCGACCCCCGTCAACCGCGCACTGGACCGGAAGGACGGCGTGGCATACTACGACATCGACAGGAAGTTCGTCCGCGCGGTTGCCAATTTCATGGGACCCATCACCGAAGGGCTTGAATGGGCCGCAGGAGTCAATTTCCTCTCCTACAAGATAGGCACGGTCAATCCCAAGTTCGACTACGACCCCCGGAACTCCCTATATAGGCATTACATCGATTCCGGCGTGATACGGCCCGACGAGGCCGGTGGAGGCAACGTCATGGAGTTCAACGCCGGCCTGGTCTGCGACACCCGCAACGCCACGACCATCCCCTCCAAGGGCGTCTGGTCCGAGCTTTACCTGACAGTCGCTCCCGACGTCTTCCGCACCGGGTACAGCTACACCCGCCTCAGCGCGCATTTCCGCCATTATGTCGGCATCCTGGACAACGACCGTCTGACCTTCGCATACCACCTCGCCTACCAGGGCATCATCAGCGGCGACCCGCCGTTCTACATCCTCCAGAACATCACCTCGCTGATCGTCAGCAGGACCGTGAACGAAGGTCTGGGGAACAAGAATACCATCCGCGGCACCCTGTACAACCGCTTCATAGGCAAGGGATATGTCTGGGGCAACTTCGAGACCAGGGTGAAGCTTTTCAACTTCAACATCCCCACGCATCTGTTCAGCCTTGAGAATCAGGACTTCTACTTCGCCGCCAACCCCTTCTTCGACTGCGGGGCCATCGTCTCGCCCTTCAGGCTGGGCGCCGGAAGGGGCAGCGAGGCGTGGCAGCAGGCCACCAAGTTCCACGGGAGCTACGGCGCGGGCCTGAAGCTCGTCATGAACCGCAATTTCGTCATGTCGGTCGAAGTGGCGCGGCCGATCAACCGCGACGACGGCCATTTCGGCCTCATCATGGGCACCAACTATCTGTTCTAAAGGAGGTTATTTCTGCTCCGGACGCATCTTTGCGTATTTGAGAAGTATGGTCTTCGGCTCCGCGTAATCGTCGAAGGCTATCTTCGCCTTGAGTTCCGGGAAGGTTCCGGTGATGTCCAGGATGCGGCCCGGACCGAAGCGGTTGTGCTCGATGCGCTGGCCTATGCTGAAGTCGCGCATTGGCGAAGGCACGAACGTGGAATCGTCATAGCGGGGTGCAGGTGCGGCGGGAACCACGGGATGCCTGGCAGGCGCGGCCGTCGCCGGCTTTTCAGCCGGCCGCCTTTCCTGTTTGAAAAAAGTCACTCCGGAAGAACGTCCGTAAGAAGATCCACGCGGCCCGGCCTCCCGGCCTCCCCTGCCGTAGGAGTCAGCCCTGCCGAAAGAACCTCCCCGTCCGAAGAAATGCGAACCGAAGCCACTGAAGTCATCGTCATCATCGTCCTGCACAGAGCGGAAATCCCTGTCGTTCAATGGATTGGCTATATACTTCGGATTGATCTCACGGATGAAGCGGCTGGGAGCGTTTGACTCGTGGCGGCCGTTTCGCATGCGAGTGGTCGCGAACGATATGCCGACGGCCTTCTTGGCCCTCGTGACGGCGACGTAGAACAGGCGGCGCTCCTCCTCGATGTCAGACGCGGACGCGAGCATGCCGCCGGATGGGAAGAGGTTCTCCTCCATGCCGGCTATATAAACATAAGGGAATTCGAGGCCCTTTGCCGAATGCGCGGTCATCAGCGCGACCTTGTTGTTGGTGTCCTCCTCGGTCACCACGTCCACGCTGCTCAGCAGCGAAATGTTTTCCAGGAACTCCCCGAGCGTCACTACCGGCGGCTCGTCGTCGGGGGCACTGCCCTCTGAAACGTCCTGCTTCGCAGGACCCCCCCCAAGCAAGCTTGGGTCCCCCCCTGTTAAAGACGTTCCGCCTTTTTCCTCCTCGCGCTTCGGAAGAGAAACCAAGGTTCCTCTTCTCTCACCAGCATCGTCGGTTACGATGCCGAGGGTGGCACGGTTTCCGAGGGCAGTGCCCCCGACAGATGTCGCCGCCTCCAATTCGGCGAAGAATTCGGCGTGACGGTCCTCGACGAACTGCGCGACACTGTTCACCAGCTCCTCGACGTTGGAGGTGCGCGACATACCCTCGACCGAGGTGTCCGCCTTGAAATAAGCGTACAGGCCCGAGTCGTCCGCGACCTTGCGCGCCAGGTCCAGCGCATCCATGGTCATGGCCCTGGAAGCCAGGGCTCCGATCATGTCGCAGAACGCCCTTATCTTCACTATGGCCGCGTTCCTTAAGCCGTGTTCCAGAAGGTCCGGCGCGTACGCCGCCCTGAAGAGCGAAACACCGTGCGCCCTCGCCGCGGCCCCAAGCGCCTCCATCGAGGTGTCCCCTATCCCGCGCGGCGGCTTGTTCACCGCCCGCTTGAACGACTCGTCGTCGTTGGGGTTCACCACCAGCTTGAAGTAAGCCATCATGTCCTTTATCTCGGCCCTCTCGAAGAAGGAATTGCCGGAATAGATCATGTAGGGGATATTGCGCCTGCGCAGCGCCTCCTCGAGCGCGCGGGACTGGGAATTGGTCCTGTACAGTATGGCGAAGTCCTGGTATTCGGCCCTTTCCTCGCGCATCCTGTCCATTATCGCGCTGGTGATCAGCACGGCCTCCTCCTGCTCCGTATAGGAGCGGATCAGGCGTATCTTCTCCCCGTCCTCCCCGACGGCATAGCACTCCTTCGGGATGCGGTTCTCATTCTTGGAAATCAGTGAATTGGCCGCTTCCACGATGACCTTGGTGGACCGGTAGTTGCGCTCCAGCCTGAACACCTTGCACTCAGGATAATCCTTCCTGAAACTCAGGATGTTCTCGATCCTGGCCCCGCGGAAGGCGTAGATGGACTGGGAATCGTCGCCCACGACGCAGATGTTGCGGTGGAACTGCGCCAGGCGGTTCAGAATCAGATACTGGGCCATGTTCGTGTCCTGGTATTCGTCGACGAGGATGTACGAGAAACGGGAGGCGATGTCCTCAAGGGCTTCCCTGCTGTCCCTGAGCAGGATGTTCATGTTCAGGAGGATGTCGTCGAAGTCCATCACGCCCGAAGCCTTGCACCTCTGCGCATACATGGTGAAGATGTCGCATATCTTCGGCTTCTTCGCATGGGTGTCGTTCATCACCAGCGTGGGATTGGCGCGGTACGCCTCCGCCGTCACGAGGTTGTTCTTGGCCATCGAAATGCGCGCCAGGACCTCGCGCGGCTTGTAGACCTTGTCGTCGAGACCCAGGTCCTTGATGCACGCCTTGACGGCGCTCACTGAATCCGAGGCGTCGTAGATGGTGAAGGCGGAAGGATATCCCAGAAGGCCAGAGTACTCCCTCAGGAAGCGGATGAATATGGAGTGGAAAGTGCCCATGACAAGCCTGCGCGCCCGGCGCTCCCCCACCATCGCGGCGATGCGTTCCTTCATCTCGCCGGCGGCCTTTTTGGTGAATGTCAGGGCCATGATCCTCTCCGGATCGCATCCGTGGTCCAGGATATTCGCTATCCTGCACGTCAACACCCTCGTCTTCCCCGAACCTGCACCTGCGACTATCAGCACCGGTCCCTCCACACAGGCGACAGCTTTCCTCTGCTCACTGTTCAGCCCCTCGAAAATAGCATTCACTTTGTTCTCCATATTTACCACAAATTTAGTAAAATTTGCGTATCTTCGCACCGATATAAAGTAAATATCCAAACTACCAAACCATAATGTCAAACAACATCGTTTTGAAAAAGGGTCTGGACATTCCCCTCGCCGGAGTGCCGGACCTCGCAGTCAGCAGGACGATAATCCCCGACACCGTAGCCGTACAGCCTTCGGATTTCAAGGGCCTCAACCCGAGGCTCCTGGTCCGCGAGGGCGACAGGGTGCTCGCCGGATCCCCCGTCCTGGCCGACAAGAAGAATCCCGACATCCTCGTCACGTCGCCCGTAAGCGGCACCGTGAAGGAGGTGGTCAGGGGTGACAAGAGAAAGTTGCTTGCAGTGCTCGTCGCTCCCGACGAGGTCCAGGAGTCCCTCGATTTCGGCGTTCCCGGGGACGGGATCACCGCCGGCGACGTGAAGGACATCCTCCTCAAGAGCGGTCTGTGGGCGGCCTTCATCCAGCGTCCCTACGGCATCGTGGCCGATCCGGCCGCAACGCCGAAGGCCATCTTCGTCTCCGCTTTCAGCACCGCTCCCCTCGCCGCGGACACCGAGTTCACCCTCGCTTCCGAGGCAACGTCGGTCCAGGCCGGCGTCAGCGCCCTTGCGAAACTCGCCAAGGTCCACGTCTGCGTCAAGTCCGCCGACTCCGCTTTCGCTAAGCTCCGTGACGCGGAAGTCCATGTGGTGAAGGGCAAGCACCCTGCCGGAAACGTAGGCGTGCAGATCTCCCACATCAGCCCCATCCTCAAGGACGAGACTGTCTGGACCGTGAACCTCGCCCTCCTCGCCGCCATCGGCCGCCTCTTCAGGACCGGCCGCTACGATGTCCGCAGGACCGTAGCCGTCGGCGGCCCGGCCGTCAACGGCCCCGGTTATGTCAAGGCATATCCCGGCACGCCCATGACCGCCTTCAAGCAGTTCTACGTGGACGCCGAGGGTGTCCGCATCATCAGCGGCGACGTCCTCACCGGCCGCAACGTCGGAGAGGGCGGATATCTGGGATTCTACGACACGCAGGTCACCATGCTCAAGGAAGGCACCGAGCCCGAACTTCTCGGCTGGGCCCGCCCGTTCCGCTTCAACCAGTACAGCGCCGACCACACCTACTTCAACTGGTGCCTCGGCCTCATGGGCAAGGAAAGGGCCATGGACACCAACCTCCACGGCGGACCGCGCGCGTTCGTCATGCCTGACTCCTACTACGCCAAGTACCTCCCCATGGACATATACCCGCTGTATCTGACCAAGGCCTGCCTTGCCGGTGACATCGACAACATGGAGAAGTACGGCATCTACGAGGTGCTCCCCGAGGATTTCGCCCTCGTCGAATTCATCGACCCGTCCAAGAACTACATACAGGACATCATCGCTGACGGCATAGACCTGATGCTCAAGGAAATGGCTTAAAGAAAGTAATATGAACAAGATATTTGAAAAAGGCGGCAAGCTCTACTGGCTCCATTCGACCGTCGACGCTTTCGAGACATTTCTCCACGTACCGGGTACCGTAACGAAGAAAGGTGCCCACGTCAGGGATGCCGTCGACCTCAAGCGCATCATGATCATCGCCGTGATAGCCGCCGTTCCCGCCGCACTCTTCGGCATGTGGAACACCGGTTATCAGCACTCCCTCGCCATCGGGGCCGACCCGCGTTTCTGGGCCGACCTCTGGTTCGGTTTCCTCAAGGTCCTCCCGTTGTTCATCGTCTCCTATGTCGTAGGTCTGGCCATCGAGTTCGGCTCCGCCCAGATCCGCGGTGAGGAAGTGAACGAGGGCTACCTCGTATCGGGATTCTTCATCCCGCTCATCGTCCCCGTCGACGTCCCGCTCTGGATGCTCGCGGTCGCCGTCGCCTTCGCCGTCATCTTCGGCAAAGAAGTCTTCGGCGGCACCGGCATGAACATCTGGAACCCCGCCCTGCTCACCCGCGCCTTCCTCTTCTTCTCCTATCCCAACAGCATGTCGGGATCCGAGACCTGGATCGCCCTGCGCAAGGGAGAGGCTCTCGTGGACGGCGCCACCGGCGCAACGCCTCTCTCCTTCATCGGAGACGGCATGGACGCCCTTACTAGCGCTGGCACCCAGTACGGAACCGGCTTCTGGGACATGTTCATCGGCATCGTCCCCGGATCGGTCGGTGAGACCAGCGTCATCGCCATCCTCCTGGGAGCCATCATACTGCTCTGGACAGGAGTGGCCAGCTGGAGGATCATGCTGTCGACCGTGCTCGGCGCCCTCTTCGTGGGCGGCCTCGCACAGCTCTGCGGCGGCACCGACGTCCCCTGCTTCTACCACCTCGTGATGGGAGGTTTCGCCTTCGGAGCCGTCTTCATGGCCACCGACCCCGTCACGTCGGCCCAGACCGATTGCGGCAAGTGGATCTACGGATTCTTCATCGGCGCCGTCTGCGTCGTCATCAGGCTCTTCAATCCGGGCTACGCCGAAGGCATGATGCTCGCCATCCTCCTCGGCAACACCTTCGCCCCGATGATCGACTGGTACGTCACGGACCGCCACATCGCCCGCAGGAACAAACTTGTCAAAGCCGCTTAAACGTATCGGGATATGAATACAAACAGCAACGTATATACAGTGATATACACCACAGTGGTGTGTGTACTGGTGGCTGCGATCCTCGCCTTCGTCTCCTCGTCCCTCAAGCCCAAGCAGGACGCCAACGAGAAAGCCGAGACCATCAGCCAGATCCTTACGGCGGCCCAGTTCGGCGAGAAGTCCGAGTGGCAGGCCAAGGGCAACGCGGCCGTGCTTGACTTCTACAAGCAGAACATTGCCGAGGCGGTTCTCATCGACGCCAGCGGCAACAGGGCCGGAGAGCTCTCCGCCGCCGACGCCGCCGTCTACGGCAAGTCCGAGCTCAAGGCCCAGAACTACAACGTCAAGGACGGCAAGGACATGAAGGTCCCCGTCTATATCTTCAAGAACGGCGTATCCGTCATCCCGGTGTACGGAGCGGGCCTCTGGGGGCCGGTCTGGGGCTACATCGCCCTCCAGTCCGACCTGAAGACCATCGCCGGCGCTTACTTCGACCATGAGAGCGAGACCCCTGGCCTCGGCGGCAAGATCAAGGACGACCCTGCCTTCCGCGCCCAGTTCAAGGGCAAGACCGTGGATTTCAATGACTCCAAGGCCGCTTTCAGCATCGTGAAGGGCGGCGCCCCGGCCGGCAAGGCCAACGCCATCGACGCCATCTCGGGCGCTACGATGACCTCCAGGGGCCTCGACGAAGCCATCAACGTCTGGCTCGGAGCTTACAAGGCATACCTTACCAAGAACCCTGAAGAATAGGAGGAATAGTTATGAATGCGAAATTGAAAGAAACCATCCTGAACCCCATTCTCAAGGGTAATCCCATCACCGTCCTCGTGCTCGGCATCTGCTCCTCGCTGGCAGTCACCGTCGAACTCAAGGGCGCCCTCGTGATGGCCCTGTCGGTGATAGTGGTCACCGGAATGTCGAGCCTCATCTGCTCGCTGCTCCGCAAGACCATCCCCAACCGCGTGCGCATCATCATCCAGCTCGTGGTCGTGGCCATGATGGTCATCCTGGTGGACCAGGTGCTCAAGTCCTTCGAGGCCACATTCCCTCTGGACAAGCAGCTCTCGGTCTACATCGGACTCATCATCACCAACTGCATCGTGATGGGCCGCATCGAGGCCTTCGCCCTCGGCAACAAGCCCATCCCGTCCCTCCTCGACGGTCTGGCCAACGGCGTCGGCTACGGCCTGATCCTCATCATCGTGGCGTTCTTCCGCGAGCTGTTCGGCTCCGGCACCCTCTTCGGGATCCCGGTGCTCTCTGCCCTCGGCTACACCAACAACGGCCTCATGATCCTGCCTCCGATGGCCCTCATCCTCATCGGCTGCATCATCTGGGTCCAGAGATCGATCCAGAAGGATCTCCAGGAAAACTAGTTAACACGTATCGTATATGGAGTATATAAACTTATTCGTAAAGTCAATCTTCGTTGACAATATGATCTTTGCATACTTCCTCGGTATGTGTTCATACCTGGCGGTATCAAAGAATGTAAAGACGGCCAACGGCCTCGGCATCGCCGTGATCGCCATGCTGCTCATCACGCTTCCCCTGAACTATCTCCTGAACAAGTTCGTCCTCCAGCCCGGCGCGCTGTCCTGGCTCGGCGACAAGTTCGCAGGCGTTGACCTGAGCTTCCTCAGCTTCATCCTGTTCATCGCCGTCATCGCCGCCTTCACACAGGTGGTCGAGATGGTCGTGGAGAAGTTCCTTCCCGCACTTTATTCCTCGCTCGGCATCTACCTCCCGCTGATCGCCGTGAACTGCGCCATCCTCGGAGGCTCGCTCTTCATGCAGCAGCGCGAGTTCGGCAACATCGGCGAGGCTGCGGTATATGCCTTCGGTTCCGGCATCGGCTGGTGGCTCGCCATCGTCGCCCTCGCCGCCATCCGCGAGAAGCTCTCATACAGCAACGTCCCCGCCGGCCTCAAGGGCATCGGCATCACGTTCATCACGGTCGGCCTGATGGGCATCGCCTTCATGGCCTTCATGGGTATTTCACTGTAAAGCAAGGAGGACGAGATTATGACAGGTACTATCATTTCTTCCATGATCTTCATGGTTCTGGTCATCCTCTTCCTGGTGGCCATCCTCCTCATCATCAAGAACTGGCTCACCCCGAAGGGCACCGTCCAGATCGACATCAACGACGGCAAGAAGGTCCTGAGCGTCGCCCCCGGCGGCAACCTCATGGGCACCCTCGCGGAAAACCAGATATTCCTCCCCTCCGCCTGCGGCGGCAAGGCCAACTGCGGCCAGTGCAAGGTCCAGGTGCATGAGGGCGGCGGCACCATCCTCCCCACCGAGGTCGGTTTCTTCAACAAGAAGCAGATCAAGGACGACTGGAGGCTCGGCTGCCAGGTCAAGGTCAAGGACAACCTCAAGATCCAGGTCGCGGAGTCCGCTCTCAGCGTGAAGAAGCTCGAGTGCGAGGTCATCTCCAACGAGAACGTCGCGACCTTCATAAAGGAGTTCACGGTCAGGCTGCCCGAGGGCGAGCACATCGACTTCAAGAGCGGCGAGTACATCCAGATCGACATCCCCGAGTACGAGGCGGACTTCTCCGACATGGGAGTGGCCGACATCTACATGGGCGACTGGAAGAAGTACGGCATAACGGACCTGAAGTTCAAGAACACCGTCCCGACCATCAGGGCCTACTCGATGGCCTCGTATCCGGCCGAGAAGGACGTCATCAAGCTCAACGTCCGCATCGCCACCCCTCCTTTCGACAGGACCCAGCCGAAGGGCGTGTTCAAGTTCGTCCCCGGAGTGCCTCCGGGCATCGCTTCGACCTACGTCTTCTCCCGCAAGCCGGGTGACAAGGTGATGATCTCCGGCCCTTACGGAGAGTTCCTCCTCCCGAAGGACGATCCCGAGGACATGGAGTACATCTTCGTCGGCGGCGGCGCCGGAATGGCACCGCTCAGGAGCCACATCATGCATCTGTTCAAGACCATGAGGACCAACCGCAAGGTCCACTTCTTCTACGGCGCCCGCGCCCTCGTCGAGGCCTTCTACCTCGAGGACTTCGCCGAGATCGAGAAGGAGTTCCCGAACTTCAAGTTCCACCTTGCCCTCGACCGCCCGGATCCCGCCGCGGATGCCGCCGGAGTGCCTTACACCCCGGGCTTCGTCCACAACGTCATGAACGAGACCTACCTCAAGGACCACGAGGCCCCGGAGGACATCAAATACTTCATGTGCGGACCTCCGATGATGGTCTCCTCCGTGAACAACCTCCTCGATTCGCTCGGCGTCGACCCCGCGAACGTCCTCTACGACAACTTCGGCGGCTAGTCCGCACAAAACCCGTAAAAGTATCCGACCGCATTCCGGTCGGATACTTTTTTTATACAAAAAGATAAGGAACATATAAAAAGGTCGCGGGACCCCGGGGAAATATATGTTTCTGTAGGCTGATGAAGGGAGTTTTTCATAGATTTGCTTCCGGACAAAGGTCGGCGGAAGCCGCACGGTTACGGATCAATCTCAATCTTGGACTATGGAACCTCTCGCACCGGTTACACATCAAAATGGACGTTCGTCCAGGCCCGTCTGGGCCGAATCGCCGCATCCGGCACAACTTTCAGTCTTTATTTGCTTGTTTTATCTGGCCGGCACGACGGTTTCGTGCGGGCCCGCCGATCCTTTTTCATCAGAGGACACCGTATCCACCACCATTTTCCTGCCGGATGTACTGGCAGCCGCGGAGCATCCCACGAAAGCCGCATCCGGGGACATAGCGCGCCTGGACGTGTTCACCTTCAACGACGACGAGATCAGGCGGCTTGACTCATACTGCAGTTTCGACAGTCCGGAAACGCCTTACCTCGATATCAACTCCAGCGCGGGGGACAAGCTTGTCGTCGTCCTGGCCAATTGCCTGGGACACGCCTTCACCGCGGACGAATTCCGCAGTTACGAATCGCTCGGGAACGTTATCTGGCACCTGAAGGACGAGGATCCGGCGCGCCCGGTGATGAGCGGCGAATGCCAGATCAGCGCGGGCGCCGCCGGATACACGCAGCTGCAGCTGACGCCCCTGCTCACGGACGTGTGCCTGGACCATCTCAAGGTCGATTTCTCCGGCCGTGGGTACCGCAGCCGTACACTGGAGAACTGCCAGGTTTACCTGACCAATCTCTCAGGAAGCTGCGAGATACTGCGCAGGGACGGATTCCGCATAACCGAGCTGGAGAATGCCGGCGCCCCGGACCCGGAATACATATCCGGCATGAAGCATCCGGAGATGGTCAGCCGCAGCGTGATGCCGGGACATTGGGCGCCGGTGCACCTCTACTGCTATCCTAACGACTCCTCGGACGACGGCCCCGGCAGTCCCCGCACCCGCATGGTGGTGCAGGGGGACATCGACGGCGTCACCTATTATTATCCCGTGGAGGTCAACCAGGACGGCTTCGGCTACACCTCCGGGCCGCACGGCCTCAGCCGCAATGTAAAGTACTCCTACAGCCTTCTGGTCACCCGCAAGGGCAGCACTGACCCGGATGTACTGGTCAGTCCCGGGGAGGTCGTGGGAGAAGCTTGGATCAAGCTTTATCCGGGCCAGTATATAACAGGGACGAACGAGGAGAGGATCCATGTCTGGGTGGAGGTGAACCCTGAAGACACGCCTGTATACATCGACCGGGACGACCTGGACTTCGACGTGGAGAGGGGTATCTACACCTACGAGATCGACCCTGACGGCCACGGAGTGGTCCTGACACTGCACGACAACGGCACGGGCATGTTCACCATCGACGCAGGACCACCGGTCAACGACGGCTTTCTGGTAATAGTGGTGGTGAATCCTTAAAGCTCGAAGCGGGATTTCCCGGGAAAAGCCTTCCCGAAGGCCTCCAGCAGGGCGTCACGGAACACGGTGAACTTCTCCTCCGGCATGTTGACGTCGTTGATGCAGGCGAAGTCGGACGTCGGCGAGGCGATGAAAGTACAAACCTTATCAGCCGAGGCTACGGCGGTGGAGAAATGACGGTTGGACACCCTGTGCGGGAATGTCCGGCCGGTATAGAAGGCATAGTCAGCGAACACGCTGAAATTGACGTTGTCCTCCCTGCGAACTGGGGAAACGGAAGCCTCCAGGCGCCCGGCCTCAAGCTGCCAGACTTCCTCGAAAACTTCCCGGAGCAGCGCCGTGCAGGCGTGCTGCGGGCGCCGGAACAGGGCCGAAGGCCCGAGTCCGGCCGCCTCGCGCGCCAGCCTGTCCCCGTTCCGGGAATGGCGCTTGTACATCCCGGCCGCGAAAAGATGACGCTGGAAATGCGCAGCGGCCCTGCCTTCCCGGAAGAAATCCTCCGGCCTGCAGTCCCGCAGCGGGAATATGTCGTCGTTGAAGTATATGAATTCCCGGTCGAGGCCGGGAATCCTGTGCAGGAATATCTCTATCGAAGCGGAGTTGAATACCGGAAGGAACCGCTCCGGGATGATGTCGCGGTGAAGGACGACCTTCAGGTTCTCCCTGTCGGCCCATTCCGGCACCTGGCTCTCCCCCGACACCACAAGATACACGTTGCGTATGAAGGGAAGATGCCTTTCGATACCGCGCAGAAGGTACTTCAAAGTACCCCAGTCGCGGAAATGCTTGGTATTGATAGTATCCCCCACGCAGGAGCGGTAGGACTCCTGCCAGACCGGGTCCAGCCCGTCGACGTAAGTGATGACGATGTCCATTTCCCTACCTGACCGATTCCCTGAGATACTGTGCCGTGAACGTCTCCCCATGGGCCGCGAGGTCCTCCGGAGTGCCTTCGAAGACCACTTCACCGCCCTTGTCGCCGGCATCGGGGCCAAGGTCGACGACCCAGTCGGCCGAGCGTATGACGTCGAGGTTGTGCTCGACCACGACGAGGGAATGCCCTTTGGCCAGAAGCACGTCGAAGGCCTTCAGGAGCTTTTCCACGTCGTAGAAATGCAGGCCCGTGGTCGGTTCGTCGAAGATGAAGAGTATCTTCTTCGTGTCTATACCCTCGCCGTACCCGCTCATGGAGAGGAAGTACGCGAGCTTTATGCGCTGGCTCTCGCCTCCGGAGAGGGTGCTGCTGCTCTGGCCAAGCTTGATGTAGCCCAGACCCACGTCCACGAGCGGCTGGAGCTTGCGGGCTATGCTCTGCGCCAGATTCTCCTTCCCCGCCGCGAAGAACGCTATCGCCTCGTCCACGCTCATGTTGAGTATGTCGTCGATATTCTTCCCGTTGTATCTGACCTCCAGGACGTCCGGCTTGAAACGCTTGCCGCCGCAGGACTCGCAGACCATGGTCACGTCCGCCATGAACTGCATCTCTATCTTGACGAATCCGTCGCCCTGGCACTCCGGACAGCGGCCGCCGTCCTGGTTGAAGGAGAAATAATTGGGGCCGAAACCGTTGATGCGGGCATACTGCTGCTCAGCGAGAAGCTTGCGAATGTCATCGAAGACCTTGAGGTAGGTGACGGCGTTGGAGCGGGTGCTCTTGCCTATGGGGTTCTGGTCGACGTATTCCACGCGTGAGATGCGGTCGAGGTTGCCGGCCAGCCCGCGGTGCACGCCGGGCAGGTCTCCGCTGTCGTTGATCCTGCGGTACATGGCCGGATACAGGATGTCGCCCACCAGCGAGGACTTTCCACTTCCGCTGACTCCCGTCACGACCGTCAGGACCCCGAGGGGGAATTTCACGTCGATGTCCTTGAGGTTGTGCTCCATGGCCCCCTTGACCGTGATGGAGTAGTGCCAGGGGCGCTTCTCCCTCACGAATCGTGGCCTGCGGCCCGTAAGGTATTGAAGGGTCAGCGAGCGGGCGCAGTCCTCCTCCGAAGGCTCGGAGGAGCCCACGGAGCCCTGGAAGACTATCTCCCCTCCGTTCACCCCGGCCCGGGGGCCCATGTCTATCAGCAGGTCCGCGGAGCGTATTATCTCCTCGTCGTGCTCCACCACGACGACGGTGTTGCCAATGTCGCGCAGGCGCCTCAGGACTGCGATCAGGCGGTCGGTGTCGCGCGAATGGAGGCCTATGGAGGGTTCGTCCAGGATATACATGGAACCCACGAGGGAGGAACCCAGCGCGGTCACGAGGTTGATGCGCTGGCTCTCGCCGCCCGAAAGGGTGTTGCAGGCGCGGTTGAGAGTAAGGTATCCGAGGCCGACGTCGCCGATGCAGCGCAGGCGGGAGAGGATCTCCTCTATGGGACCTCCCGCGACCGTCCGTTCATACGCATCCAGTTCCAGGGACGAGAAATAGCCGATGGCCTGCTCGACGTTCATGCACAGCACTTCGTTGATGTCCTTTCCGCCCACCTTGACATAAAGCGCGTCCTTGCGGAGCCGGCTCCCATGGCAGTCCGGGCAGGTCGTACGGCCGGAGAAACGGCTGAGCATGTACTTGAACTGTATCTTGTACCGCTGCGTCTCCACCCAGTTGAAGAACTCCCCTATGCCGATGAGGGAGTCCTCCTCCCTCTCGGCGGGCACGCCGTCCCAGATCTTGCGCCTCACCTCCTCCGACAGCTGGCAGTAAGGCTCGAACACGGGGATGCCGTAGCGCTGGGAGACGGCTACGAGATGGTCCTTGAACCACCCCATCTTCTCGCCTCTCCAGCAGGCTATGGCCCCGTCGTAGATGCTCTTGGTCTTGTCCGGGACCACCAGGTCCTCGCTCACGCCTATGATCTTCCCGAGGCCGCCGCAGGTCGGGCAGGCGCCCAGCGGGCTGTTGAAGCTGAACATGTACTCGTCCGGGCGGTGGAAGGTCATCCCGTCGAGCTCGAAGCGGTCGGTGAAACTGCGGAGTTCGCCGTCGCGGGACACGAGCATAGTGCCCGCACCGCGGGCGAACGCCGTGTCCGCCGAGGCGAGCATCCTCGTCCGGAGGTCAGCGTCCGGCTCCGCTCCGTCCAGCTTCATGCGGTCCACCAGCAGGTACAGGTCCTCCGGGAAATCCCCGGTCTCGGAGCACTTCATGACATCCTCGATGCGCATCACCGTCCCGTCGGAGAAGAAACGGGAATAACCCTCCTCCTTAAGACGGAGCATCAGCTCCACCTTGTCCCCGCGGTCCTTCCATTTCAGGTCGGAGAGCAGATAGACCACGTGCGGGATACCATCGAAGATGTACGACATCACATCCGCGACGCCGTTGCACTTGACTTCCCTTCCGCTCACGGGCGAGAAGGTGCGCCCTATGCGGGCGAATACCAGGCGGAGATAGTCGTAGATTTCGGTGGTGGTGGCGACGGTCGAGCGGGGGTTGCGGGTGTTGACCTTCTGTTCTATGGCGATGGCCGGCGGCACGCCGTCGATGGAGTCCACGTCCGGCTTGCTCATCCTCCCGAGGAACTGGCGCGCATACGAGGAAAGGCTTTCCGCGAAGCGCCTCTGCCCTTCGGCGAAGAGGGTGTCGAAAGCCAGTGAGGACTTGCCGGAGCCGGAAATGCCGGTGACCACGACGAACTTCCCGCGGGGAATCTCCACGGTCAGGTCCTTGAGGTTGTTCACCCTTGCTCCCCTGATGATTATGCTGCCGTCGTCTGCCATTTACGGAGGATTGAAATGCAAATTTACTCATTTTTCCTATCTTTGCCTAAACATATATTCTTTATGAAAAGTATTATAAGGATGGCTTTGATCACAGGGAGCGCGGCGCTCGCGCTCGTTTCATGCCGGCAGGGCGCCGGTCAGGGTGACTTCAAGTATCAGATAGACGAGTTCGCGGACCTCCGCATCATCCGCTACCGCATCGACGGCTGGGAGGACCTCAGCCTGAAGCAGAAGGAGTATGTATTCTACCTCTCCGAGGCGGCGAAATGGGGCCGCGACATCTACTGGGACCAGAACGGCAGGTACAACCTGAGGGTCCGCAGGGCGCTGGAACAAATCCTGGAGAATTATAAGGGAGACCGCGGCTGCGAGGAGTTCCAGGATTTCCTCGTGTACGCCAAGAGGGTCTTCTTCTCCAACGGCATCCACCATCACTACGCCGAGGACAAGTTCTTCCCGGCCTGCTCCGAGGAGTACTTCCTCAGCCTGCTGCACGAGTCCGGAGCCGGCGACAGCGATTTCAATGAACTGATGCACATCATCTACGACCCGGGCTTCATGCCATCGCGCAAGTCCACGGACCCGGACACCGACATCGTGGCGGCCTCGGCGGTCAATTTCTACGACGGCGTGACGCGCGACGAAGTGGAGCGCTACTACGCTTCCATCGCGGATCCCGACGACCCCACCCCGATATCCTACGGCCTCAACACCAAGGTCGTGAAGGGTGACGACGGTGTCGTCCGGGAGGTCCCCTGGAAGTCCGGAGGCCTTTACGGAGCGGCCATCGACAAGATCGTCGGATATCTTGAAGCCGCCGCTGAAGTCGCTGAGAACGACCTGCAGAAGCAGTACATAGCCAAGCTGGTCGAGTACTACCGCACCGGCGACCTCAGGCTCTGGGACGAGTACAACATCCTCTGGGTGAAGGACACCCTCGGCACCGTGGACTTCGTCAACGGTTTCGTCGAGGACTACAACGACCCGCTCGCGCGCAAGGGCGCCTGGGAGGCGATAGTGAACATCAAGGACCACAAGGCTTCCGAGCGCAGCGATATCCTCAGCGCCAACGCCCAGTGGTTCGAGGACAACTCCCCCGTCGACCCGCGTTTCAAGAAACCCCATGTCAAGGGCATCAGCGCCAAGGTCATCAACGCCGCCTGCCTCGCGGGCGACTGCTATCCTTCCACCCCCATAGGCATCAACCTTCCCAACGCCGACTGGATCCGCCGCGACCACGGTTCCAAGAGCGTCACCATCGCCAACATCACCCACGCATACGACTATGCGGCCCGGGAGTGCCCCAAGAGCACACTGACCGAATTCGCCTGGAGCAAGAAGGAGATCGAGTTGGCGAAGAAATACCTCACCATCACCGACGAGATCCACACCGACCTGCACGAGTGCCTCGGGCACGGCTCCGGCCAGCTTCTGCCGGGCACGTCGCCCAACGCCCTCGGCGAATACAGTTCCACCCTCGAAGAGGCCCGCGCCGACCTCTTCGGCCTTTACTACTGCGCCGACCCGAAGATGGTCGAGCTCGGCATCATGCCCGACCCGGAGGCCTACAAGGCCGAGTACTCCAACTACATCCGCAACGGCCTAATGGTTCAGTTCAGCCGCGTCGAGCTCGGACGTCCCAACACCGAGGCCCACATGCAGAACCGCAAGCTCATAGCCGAATGGTGCTACGTGAAGGGCCTCAAGGACAAGGTGATAGAAAAGAAGGTGCGCAAGGGCAAGACCTACTTCGTCGTCAACGACTACGAAGCCCTGCGGGGCCTGTTCGGCGAGCTCCTCGCCGAGGTCCAGAGGATCAAGTCCGAGGGCGACTACGAGGCCGGCAAGGCCCTCGTGGAGAAATACGCCGTGCACATCGACCCCGTCCTCCACAAGGAGGTCCTGGAGCGCTACGCCGCGCTGGGGCTCAAGCCTTACGGCGGATTCATCAACCCTGACATCATACCGGCGGTCGACATGGACGGCAACATCGTGGATTACGTCGTGGAATACACGGACGACTACCTCGGCCAGATGCTGGAGTATGGACGCAACTACTCGGCTCTTTAAGGATTACGCATACTATCTCAAGATAGAGCGGGGCCTGTCACCGAAGACGGTGGCGGGCTACTGCTCCGACCTCTCGCTCTTCTTCGGGGAAAGCGGGCTGGAGGCCTCCGCCGTGAAGTCAGCCGACATCGTCGACTACCTGTCGGCGCGCTCGGAGACGCTTTCCAAGCGTTCCCAGGCGCGCCTGCTGAGCGCTTTCCGCTCGTTCTTCGACTGGATGATACTCGAAGGGGAGATTAAGGAGAACCCCTGCGACAGGGTGGACGCGCCCAAGATCGGCCGCTACCTTCCCGAAGTGCTCTCGGTGGAGGAGGTCGACAGGATTATCGCATCCGTGGACACCTCGACGCCCGGAGGCCTCCGCGACAGGGCCATACTCGAGGTCCTGTACGGCTGCGGCCTCCGCGTGAGCGAGGCCGTGAACCTGAAGGTCTCCCAGATCCACCGGAAGGAAGGCTTTCTGAGGATAGTGGGCAAGGGCGACAAGGAACGCCTGGTTCCGCTGGGGGAAATGGCCGCCGAGGCCCTCGAAGCCTGGTTCGGCGCGAGGCCCGAGCCGGCCAGGGGCTGCGACGACCTCGTCTTCCTGAACTTCCGCGGGGGGCAGCTCAGCCGCGTCTCGATGTTCAACATGGTC
The DNA here is from genome assembly GCA_017620335.1 of Bacteroidales bacterium. GTDB lineage: Bacteria > Bacteroidota > Bacteroidia > Bacteroidales > UBA932 > Cryptobacteroides. The sequence continues at coordinate 16,253 of JAFZQO010000026.1, read as the reverse complement.
AAGAAGCAGGCAATGCTGGCCGGCGTGCGCAAGGACATCTCCCCGCACACCTTCAGACATTCTTTCGCGACGCATCTCGTAGAGAACGGCGCGGACCTGCGAGTGGTGCAGGAGATGCTCGGGCATGAAAGCATCCTTACCACGGAAATCTACACCCATATCGACTCCTCTTCGTGGCAAGGCTCGATTCTTGCACACCATCCTCGCGGAAAAGAAAAATAAAGCGTATATTTGCAGGGATATGAAAAGGATGTTTGCCAAGGTCTTGCTGGTACTCACCGCGGTTTTTTCGCTGGTGAGCGGTTGCCAGTGCGGCCACGATGACCCGGAGGACATCACTTATGAGCAGGTCGCTATCCTCTATTCCGCAGGGGTCAACAACCTCGCCAAATATCTTGATGAGGACATCGACTGTATCAAAGAGGGATATCTCCCTAAACAGAATGAAAAAAAGGTATTCCTGATTGTTAGCCATCTTCCTGTTATTCAGAAAACCAAAAAGGTTATCAATGGAAAAGAAACCATTGAAAGGACTGTAATCTCAGGAAAAGAAACCTATCCCAAGCTGTGGAGACTGTACAGGAACGGGAAGAACGAGATTGTTGCAGATACGATAAAGACCTATCCTTCAGCGCATCTGGCCGACCCGGCAACGATGAAGACCGTCTTGCAAGACATCCAGCGCCTGTTCAAATCCGACCATTATGGCATGGTCCTGTCTTCCCACGCCAGCGGATGGTTGCCTTCAGGTTATTATGAACATCCTGAGTATTTTGAACCTCATTACTCCGCCGGGCGGAAGGCGGTTCCCTCAGTTTTCGTTTTCCCGGACGGCAGTTTCTATCATGAGGAGCGAGAATTGCTCCCGGGTGAACCTCTTACGAAGAGTGTTACAATGCATAAACCTGAATCGGTCGCGACGGAGCTGGAACTGCTTGATTTCAAGGATGCCATCCCGATGCATCTGGATTATCTTCTTTTCGACGCCTGCCTGATGGGGTGCATAGAAGTGGCCTATGAGTTGAAGGACGTCTGTGACCAGATCGGTTTCTCACAGACCGAGATACTCGCTGACGGATTCAATTACAAAAACCTTGTGGGGCTCCTGCTCGAGAGGCCCCAGCCCGATATCCGGGCCGTCGTGGACGACTACTTCCAGCAGTATGCCGACAAGGCCGACAAGAGCGACCGCGCTGCCACCATTTCGCTTATCGACTGCACGAAGCTTGAGCCGGTCGCGGAGATCTGCCGCACACTTTTCCTGAAATACGCCACTGGGCTCGAGGAGCTGGACCCGTACGTCGTCCAGCGCTATTACCGTTACCAGAAACACTGGTTCTATGATCTCGAGGACGTCCTGGTGCATGCCGGGATGGACGACGCGGAACACAATTCGCTGAAGTCCGCCCTCAACGGCTGCGTTCTCTACAAAGCGGCCACGGAGGAGTTCCTGAAGGGTTACGGAGGCTTCACCATCCGCACTTACTGCGGTTTCAGCATGTATCTTCCGAGCATGGGTTCATCTTTCCTTGACAGCCATTACAAGGATCTTGCATGGAACAAGGCCACGGGACTTGTTGATTAACAATTTTTTTCCTATCTTTGCGCCCGCATTTGAAAAGCCGTCGGCTTTTGGTGCAATGGGGCCCCGGCAGGTCCGGGGCTGAGTAACACATTTTAACAGTATTAAAAATGCAGCATTTTGAATTGAAAGGCCAGATCCGCCAGGTCGGTAACAAGGCGGTCGTCAAGGCTTTCCGCAAGCAGGGAGTCGTCCCTTGCAACCTCTACGGCCTCGGCATGGAGAACATCCTCTTCACCGTGGACGAGAAAGAGCTCAAGGCTCTCACCAACACCCCCAAGTCCTACATCGTGGACCTCGTCCTTGACAATGGCAAGGCCTACACCGCCGTCCTCCACGAACTCCAGTTCCACCCGGTGAGCGACCGTTGCCTCCATGTGGATTTCCTGGCCGTGAACGAGGAGAAGCCCATCGCCATCAAGGTTCCCGTGATCATCACCGGACACTCCATCGGCGTGCAGCAGGGTGGTAAGTTCACCCAGAACTCCCGCTTCATCCGCATCAGCGCCCTCATGAAGGACCTCCCCGACGACGTTACCGTCGACATCTCTTCCCTCGCCCTTGACAAGAAGATCAAGGCAGGCGACCTCAAGTTCGACAAGATCTCCGTCATCTCCGACAAGGATACTATCATCTGCGGTGTCAAGTCTACGCGTAACATGGTGGCTCAGGAGACTGCTGAGTAGCCGGAAGCCTGTTGAGGATCCTGGTATGAACTACCTTGTCGTCGGATTGGGAAACATCGGCGCCGAGTACGCTTCGACCAGGCACAACATGGGATTTATGGTATTGGATGCCTGGGCTCAGGCATCCAATCTTCTTTTCGAGACCAGACGCTACGGCAGCGTGGCGGAGTGCTCCTACAAGGGCAGGAAGTTCATCCTGCTGAAACCTTCGACATATATGAACCTCAGCGGTAACGCCGTCCGTTACTGGATGCACAAGATGAACGTTCCCACGGAGAGGATCATCGTCATCTGCGACGACCTCAACCTCCCCTTCGGGACGGTAAGGATGCGCATGCAGGGCAGCGACGGAGGCCACAACGGGCTCAGGGACATCGAGGACGCCCTCGGCACCCAGGAGTACGCCCGCATACGCATAGGGATAGGCAACGGCTTCGCCCGCGGAGGCCAGGTGGATTACGTGCTCGGCGAGATCGACGAGGAGCAGAAGGAAAGGATCAGGGAGCTGAGCGTGGACGTCATCGCTGGCATAAAGGAGTTCGCCACGGGAGGGCCTGGACGCGCAATGAACCTTCTGAATACAAAAAAATCTTAAATATTTGGAATTGAGGATAATAATTTATATCTTGCACGAAAGAACCAATCCCCTATAAGGAATCTGTTACAATTCATAATTATAAACCTCAAAATTATTCAAAGATGAAAGAGCTTGTCGAAAAAATCATTGCTGAGGCCGCTGTTTTCCAGGAGAACGCCAGCGCCCAGGTAGTCAAAGGCAACAAGGCCGCCGGTGCCCGCGCCCGCAAGGTCGCCCTCGACCTCATGAAGGACCTCAAGGAATTCAGGAAGGTCTCCGTCGATGAGGCAAAGAAATAGTTTTGAAAAAAATCATTTGACAATGCAACGTTTCTAAGACCTTTTGCATCTATATAATAGGTTTAGGTTTTAGTACACGTCTAAGAGTCGGGAAGCCGTGAGGTGACCGGCTCTTTCTTTTTTTGTTTTTCTCCCCCTTTTTTCGTAACTATGCATACTTTTTGTGACAGGGCAAAGTATGAAAAAACGGTTCATATTCTCCATACTGTTCCTTCTGTCAGCGACACTGCAAGTCCATGCCATTCCCGCGAGGGGGACGGCGGTGACGATGCGCCAACCTGACGGCACGGAACTCCGTATCGTCGTTTCCGGCGACGAGTTCTGCAGGATAGTCCGTACCGAGGACGGCAGGGCCGTCACCAAGGGAGCGGACGGATACTGGTGCTACGCGGCGTACGACATCTCGGGGATCAAACGGAATACCGGCGTGCGCGTCACGCCCTCGAACGGGGCTTCCGCGGCGGCCGTCGCGTCCCGCAACATCCCCTACGGGATACTTATGGCCCGCGGGGCGCAGAGGCGCGCAGCGGCAAACGCCGCGCGCAGCGCCCGCCGCGCCTCCCCCGCCGCCAAGGCCACCAAGGCCGGTTCCTCCACCATGAAAGGCATCATCATCCTCGTCCAGTTCCAGGATCTCAAGTTCAAGTTCGGCCGCGACAGCTTCGTGAACATGCTCACGCAGCACGGCTATTCATATGGAGGAGCCTCTGGCAGCGCCATCGACTACTTCAACGACCAGTTCGAAGGCGTATGCGATTTCGAATTCACTGTCAGCCCTGTCATAACCCTTTCCAACGGCTATGCGTACTATGGTGAGAATAACGACAAAGGAGAAGACAAGAGGGCTCCAGATGCGGTCAAGGAAGCCTGCCAGATGCTGGACTCTCAGATAGACTTCTCCCAGTTCGACTGCAACGGCGACGGGGAGGTTGACAACGTCTTCGTCTTCGTGGCGGGCCACGACGAGGCGGAAGGAGCGAGTGAGGACCATATCTGGTCCCACCAGTGGTATCTCAGGGAAGCCGGCATAAGGCTCAGCCTGGATGGCAAGGTCATCAATTCCTACGCCATTTCCACAGAACTTTCACGCGACGATTCCTGGAAAGAGATATTCACCACGATAGGCACTTTCTGCCACGAATACAGCCACTCCCTCGGGCTCATGGACATCTATGACACCGACTACGAAGACAGCGGCGGACAGTGCAACGCCGTCTGGGGCACCACCAGCCTCATGGACCACGGCAACTACAACAACAACGGCAACACCCCGCCGAACTACAACTCCATGGAACTCTGGACGCTCGGGCTGGGTACCGCCGAGGAATTCGAACTCGGCGGCCAGACCCTCGCTCCCCTGAGCTCGCAGAAGCGGTATTTCATCGCGGAGACGGACACCAGAGGCGAATACTATTTCTTCGAATGCCGCGCTACGGAAGGCTGGGACGCGTATGTCGGCGGTTCCGGCATGCTGATCTACCACTATGATGATTCCTCCAACGACGCCGGTTATTCCGACGGGCAGGAGAAGAACCTCACCGCCCACGAACGCTGGTGGTACAACGAGGCCAACGCCAATCCGGACCATCCCTGCTTCGACCTCGTCGAATCCGTCCCCATCGCCACGAACGTCTCCCAAGTATTCTGGCCTAACAGTACCCACACCGCCTTCAACGCTTCTTCCAATCCGCCGATGAGCTGGTGGAGCGGCGGCCAGCCCGAGGTCGGCATCACCGGCATAAAGAAGGAAGGCACTTTCGTAACCTTCTCCATCACCGGCCCCCTCACCATCGAGAAGGTGGAGGAGTTCCAGGATGCGGCCATAGTCCTTTGGAACATGACCGGTCCCTCCAACGCGGAGAGCTGTATCAGTATAAAGCCGGCCGGCGGCAACGCCACGGTATACCGCGTCAAGCCCTATGCGCCCGGTTCCTACTCATACACCTTCGAGGGCCTGTCACCGGACAAGTCATACACCGTCTCGGTGTATAATCCCGACTCCCCCGAGAACTACGTCACGGCCGGCTTCACCACCAAGAAATACTACACCGACGGCTATCCGTTCATATATCTGAACTCCGCGGAGCGCAACTCCGACGGGTCGTTCAGGAGGGGCGGGCGCATGCCGCTGCGCGTTTTCAACGCCCGCGGCGCCGCCCGCGTCAACTGGGTGTTCTCCGACAGCGTCCTGACTACGGACGGCTCCGGGTATTATACCGTCCAGGGCAGCGGCACGCTCAAGGCCGTCGTGGACTACGAGGACGGCAGCACAGACGTCATCACCAAGCAGATCACAGTGAAATGAGACTTCCAGCCCGCATAACCATCTTCGCGGCCCTGCTGGGCTGCCTCATCCTCTCCTCCTGCGAAGGAGGGAAGGCGGACCCCGAATTCGTCAACACCACCGACTGTAACCTCCGGGTGAAGGGACAGGTCGTGTTCAAGTACGATCCCCTCACCTGCCAGACGGCGTTCAACCGCAGGAAATGCGAGTTCCGCGTGCACACGGACAACATGTCCGACTACTATTGCGTCAACCTCAACCTTGTCCCCACAGCGGAAGGGCAGAAGGCCAAGGGCAGCATCACCTGGACCAACCGCAGCGACGTAGTCACACGCAGCGACCTGACCTTCCATGTCAAGAAGGCCGACCGTTCCGGACGCTTCTGGCTGTGGAACCGCAAGGAGCAGATCGGAGTCGTGATCCACGTACAGGAATAAACAATACATAGTATATGACAATGAAAAGATTTTTCGCAGCGGCGGCAGCCGCGCTGCTCTTCGCCTCCGGCATGGGCGCCCAGACCGCCGGGGGCGGCATTTCGGCCGAGATGCTCAAGGAGATCAGCAAGGGCTACGCCGGCACTCCGGCCGACAAGGCCCTGCGCAACGCCCTCAACACCACGTCCATCACCGTGCTGGCGGAGAACGCCGACAACATCGCGATGATCGACACGCATTTCTCCGACGAGGTGAAGACCCGCGGCATCACGGACCAGAAGTCGTCCGGCCGCTGCTGGCTCTTCTCCGGGCTCAACGTCCTGAGGGCCAAAATGATAGACAAGTTTGACCTGGGCGACTTCACCTTCTCGCAGAACTACCTTTTCTTCTATGACCAGCTGGAGAAGGCCAACCTCTTCCTGCAGGGGGTGATCGACACCAAGGAACTGGATTTCTCCGACCGCAAGGTCGACTGGCTCTTCGCCAACCCCATCGGTGACGGAGGTCAGTTCACCGGCGTGTCCAACCTCATCATGAAATACGGCGTGGTCCCGGCGGACGCCATGCCCGAGACCCTCAGCGCCAACAGCACCTCGGCCATGTCCACCCAGCTGAAGACCCTCCTCCGTCAGGACGGCCTCAAGCTGCGCGCCGCCACCCGCAGGGACGACGTGTACGCCATGAAGACCGACATGCTCAAGGAAGTCTATCACATCCTCGCCCTCTGCCTCGGAGTGCCTCCTACCGAGTTCGAGTGGGCCCGCTACGACTCAAAGGGCAATTTCGTGAGCAGCAAGACCTACACTCCGAAGGCTTTCTACGACGAGTTCGTCGGCACCGACCTGGAGAACAACTACGTGATGGTGATGAACGACCCCACCCGCGAGTACGGCAAGGTCTATGAAATCGATTATGATCGCCACGTCTATGACGGCCAGAACTGGGTGTACGTCAACCTCCCCATCGAACGCATCAAGGAGATGGCCATAGCTTCCATCAAGGACAATACCGCCATGTACTTCTCCTGCGACGTCAACAAGTTCCTCAACCGCAGCAAGGGCGTCGCCGACCTGAACAATTTCGACTACGACTCGCTCATGGGCGTGGAGTTCACAATGGACAAGCGCCAGCGCATCATGACCCACGCCAGCGGCTCATCCCACGCCATGACCCTCAAGGCCGTCGACCTGGACGCCGCGGGCAAGCCGAAGAAATGGATGGTGGAGAACAGCTGGGGCGCTTCCTCCGGCTACAAGGGGAACATCATCATGACCGACGAGTGGTTCAACGAGTACATGTTCCGCCTTGTCCTGGAGAAGAAGTACGTGCCCGCAGACATCATGAAGATGCTCGACCAGAAGCCCATACTCCTTCCCGCGTGGGATCCCATGTTCCTTCCTGAAGAATGAGACGCATCCTGATCATCGTCGCGGCCGCCCTGGCGGTGGCCGCGGTCGTTTTCTCCTGCAAGGGCAGGAGGAACGCGGAGCCGGATGCCGAATCCGCCCAGGCGGACAGCGTCCTGGTCGGCCACAACTGGCAGAAGGTCGATCCGCTGGACCTGGAACTGAAGCCAGTGGCTAACTTCTCGCAGGACTGGATGGCCCTGGCCACGGGCAGCGCCAAACAGTACAATGCCATGACCATAGCCTGGGGAGGCATTGGCGAGCTCTGGGGCAAGCATGTCGTAACCGTCTATGTATCAGGAGACCGTGCCACGAAGAAACTGTTGGACGACAACCAGTATTTCACCGTTACCGGATTCCCTCCGTCCAAGGCCTGCAAGGACGCGCTGGTGTACATCGGCTCGCACTCGATGCGTGACGAACCGGACAAGTGCGCCAACGCCGGCCTGACGGTGGAGTTCACCGAACTGGGCAATCCCATCTTCTCAGAAGGCCGCCTGGCCATCGAATGCCGCAAGCTTTACTCAGCCCCCTTCGACCTCGCCAGGATGCCCCAGGACATCAGGGAGCGCCTGTACGAAGAGATGACCGTGCACACGATGTACATCGGGGAGATAGTCAACGTTTGGGAAAAGCGGTAGAAACCGGTATCAGAGCTATCAAATAGCCTATCACGGCCACGCTGAGCGATGTGACGAGCACGTCGCTCCCCTTCAGTTGCACCGGATAGGATGACACCAGGTAGTTGCCCGGCATCGGGATAATGCCGAACTTCTGCTGGATGAGCGTGAGGGCTACGCCCAGCACAAGGCCTATCGCCAGGCCCAGAAGCGATATCATCCAGCCTTCGAGGACGAAGAAACGGCGGATGAGCGGATCGGTGGCGCCCATGCTCCGGAAGGTGCCGATATCCTCCTGCTTCTCTATAATAAGCATGGACAGGCTTCCGAAGATATTGAATCCTATGATAATGATGATGAACACGAGTATGAGGAAGAGAGAAGCTTTCTCATATTTCATCATCTTGTACAGCGACTCGTTCTGGTGTATGCGGTCCAGCACCACGAAATTCTCACCCAGCTTTTCCTGCAGCGTGCCCAGAACCTCCTTTTTCTGCCTGCGGGTGCAGTCGGGGACCAGGCGTATCTCCACCCCCGAAACCCCGTCGGGGCGGTTCAGGAGGCTGCGCATGCTTTCCAGCGGAAGGATGATCAGCGATGCGTCCGTGTCGGAATTGATGGAGAAGACGCACGATGGACGGGCCTTCAACGAACGCACTGAGGCCATGGGATTGGTCAGGGAGATGCTTCCCTCCCTATCCGGGAACCAGATTTCCAGCGGAGCCAGGAAATTGGGGCTTATGCCCATCTTGTAAGCGAATCCCGAGCCGACGGCGGCCATGGGCAGCGTGCCGTTGTGCAGGAGGAACTCGCCCTGGCGGACATAGTCCCGCACGCCGGACTCCTCCTCATAGACGGAGTCCACGCCCTTGGCCTTCGCGACCCCCTGGCGGCCGTCATAACTGACGAAGACGTTCTCCTGCAGCACGCTGCTCATGTTGAGCACGTAGGGGCAGTCGTAGGCCCAGTCGAAGGCCTCCCCTTCCGGAATGAAGGTCTTGCCCCTGGCGGGAGTAATCAGATAGTCCGGGTCGAGGTCGCTGAGGGACTTGCGGATGATGGCGTCGAAGCCGTTGTAGACGGAAAGGAAGATGATGAGCGCGGCCGTACCCACAGCCATGCCGATGACGCTTATCGCCGAGATGATGTTGATGACATTATGGGACTTCCTGGCGAAAAGATAACGACCGGCTATGAACAGCGGCAGGTTCATTACATCTTGAGGAGTTGTTCGATATGTTCGGCGTAGTCGAGGGAGGTGTCAAGGTAGAACACCAGCTCGGGAACGATGCGCAGCTGCTTGCGGACCATCTGGCCCAGCTCGCCGCGGTAAGTGCGGACATTGTCGTTCAGGATGCCCATGACTTCCTCCGCCTTGGCGGAAGGGAAGATGCTGACGTAGGTCTTGGCGATTGACAGGTCGGGGCTGACGCGCACCTCGCTGACGGTCACCATGGCGCCGCCGAAGGCGGCCATGCCCTTGCTGCGCAGGATCTCGGCCATGTCCTTCTGGATCTCGCGCGCAACCTTCAACTGCCTGGTACTGGGTGCCTTGTCTATCATTTCACGTTGATGATATAATAGTCCTTCTTTCCCTTCTGGGCCAGGATGTACTTGCCGTCGATGATGTCGGCTTCGGTGAGCTGGCCGTTGGGGTCGTTGCGCTTTTCCTTGTTGAGAGAGAAGCCGTTGCCCTGGATCATCTTGCGCGCCTCACCCTTGGAGGGGAAGATGGAAGTCTCCACCGCAAGGGCGTCGAGAAGGCCCATGGGCAGCTTCGCGCGCTCGATGTCGAAGGTAGGGACGCCGTCAAACACGGCCAGGAAAGTCTTCTCGTCCAGGCTGCGGAGGTCGTCAGCGGTGGCCTTGCCGAAGAGCATCTGGGAGGCCTTGACGGCATTCTCATACTCCTTTTCTCCATGGACCATTATCGTGACCTCGCGGGCGAGCAGCCTCTGGAGATCGCGGCGCTCGGGGCACTCGCGGTGCGCGGCTATCGCCTGCTCTATGGTCTCGCGGTCGAGCATGGTGAAGATCTTGATGTACTTCTCGGCATCGACGTCAGAGACGTTGAGCCAGAACTGGTAGAACTGGTAAGGAGTGGTGCGCTCGGCGTCGAGCCAGATGTTGCCCTTTTCGGTCTTGCCGAACTTGCCGCCATCGGCCTTGGTGATGAGGGGGCAGGTAAGTGCGTGGGCCTCCTTTCCGAGCACGCGGCGGATGAGCTCGGTACCGGTTGTGATGTTGCCCCACTGGTCGGCGCCGCCCAGCTGGAGATGGACGTCCCTGTGCTCGTAGAGATATAGGAAGTCATAGCCCTGGAGGAGCTGGTAGGTGAACTCGGTGAAGGACATGCCCTCGGAGGAGTCGCGGCTGAGGCGTTTCTTCACGGAGTCTTTGGACATCATGTAGTTGACGGTGATGAGCTTGCCGATGTCACGGGTGAAGTTGATGAAGGTGTAGTCCTTCATCCAGTCGTAGTTGTTGACGAGTTCCGCCTTGTTGGGGGCGTCGGATTCGAAATCCAGGAAGCGGCCGAGCTGGGCCTTGATGCAGGCGACGTTGTGGGCGAGGGTCTCCTCGTCGAGGAGATTGCGCTCCTGACTCTTCATAGAAGGGTCGCCGATCATGCCGGTGGCACCGCCCACGAGGGCGAAAGGCTTGTTGCCGCATGCCTGGAAATGCTTGAGTATCATGATGCTGACCAGATGTCCGATATGGAGGCTGTCACCCGTAGGGTCGATGCCTACATAAGCGGCCATGGGGCCTTTCTTAAGTTCTTCTTCCGTACCGGGGGTGATATCATGTATCATACCCCTCCATCTGAGTTCCTCTACGAAATTCTTCATCGTAATTATGTCTTTTTCAATCATGCAAAGATACTCATTATTTCCGGATTAATGAGTATATTTGCAGTCCACGGAAAACAACAAACCTTTATATAAGCATTATGAGAAAGAACATCGTAGCAGGAAACTGGAAAATGAACACCACGGTTCCTGAAGGCATCGAGCTTGCCAAGGCAGTCGTCGCAAGGTCCGCAGAGGTCCCTGCAGAAGTGAAACTGATCGTCGCCACTCCTTTCACCCACCTCGTCCCCGTCGCCGAGGTAGTGAAGGGCACCGTCGTGGGACTCTCCGCCGAGAACTGCGCGGACCACGCCAAGGGGGCCTATACCGGTGAGGTTTCCGCCGACATGCTCGTGTCCGCAGGCTGCGAATACACCATCCTCGGCCACTCCGAGCGCCGTCAGTATTACGGCGAGACCGACGCCAAGCTCGTCGAGAAGACGAAGCTCGCCCTCGGTGCCGGACTGAAGGTCATCCTCTGCGTCGGCGAGAACCTCGACGAGCGCGAGGCCGGCAAGCATTTCGACGTCTGCGAGGAGCAGATCAAGAATGTCCTCTACAACTTCACCGCCGAGGACATGAAGAGCATCATCGTGGCCTACGAGCCCGTCTGGGCCATCGGTACCGGCAAGACCGCGACCGCGGAGCAGGCCGAGGAGATCCACGCATTCATCCGCAAGGTCGTCTGTGAGGAGTTCGGCGCCCAGGTAGCAGACGATCTCACCATCCTCTACGGCGGCAGCTGCAAGCCCTCCAACGCCAAGGAGCTCTTCGCACAGCCCGACATCGACGGCGGCCTCATCGGCGGCGCGGCCCTCAAGGCCGACGACTTCATCGCCATCGCCCTGTCGTTCTAAGGAAGGGACGTGTTTCGCAACTGACTGACAGTCAAATAAAAGCGCAATTGTCCCCCTCCCTTTTTGAGAGGGGGACAATTGTATTATCTATTGATTATCAAGCAATTATAAAACACGCTCACCTTTTGTAGATTTTTTATATATTTGTATCCGAAAAACAAAGGATATGGAGATTTCGAAACGTTCCAGCAGCATGCAGAGCTCGCCGATACGCAAGCTCGCCCCCTATGCCGACGCCGCCAAGCGCCATGGCATACATGTCTACCACCTCAACATCGGCCAGCCGGACATCAAGACTCCGGTGTGCGGTCTCGACGCCTTGAAGGCCGTCGACCGTACCATACTTGAGTACAGCCCTTCCCAGGGGATGCTGAGCCTGCGGGCCAAGATGGTCTCATACTATGCCGAATACGGTATTGACTTAAGTCCGGACGAGATCATCATCACCACCGGCGGTTCCGAAGCAGTGGAGTTCGCGTACATGGCCTGCCTGGACCCCGGTGACGAGATCATCGTGACCGATCCCTCCTATGCCAACTACATGGCCTTCGCGCAGAGTGCAGGAGTCGTGATGAAGCCCATCCACACTTCCATAGACGACGGTTTCAAGCTCCCTCCAGTCGAAAAGTTCGAGGAGCAGATCACTCCCAAGACCAAGGCGATCCTTATCTGCAACCCCAACAACCCCACGGGCTACCTCTATACCAAGGAAGAAATGCGCCAGATCAGGGATATCGTGAAGAAGTACGACCTGTTCCTGTTCTCTGACGAGGTTTACCGCGAGTTCATCTATTCCAAGGAACCTTATATTTCCGCATGTCACCTGGAGGGGATCGAGAACAACGTGGTCCTGATCGACTCGGTGTCCAAGCGCTATTCCGAGTGTGGTATACGCATCGGCGCCCTCATCACCAAGAACAAGGACGTGCGCGAGGCCGTCATGAAGTTCTGTCAGGCGCGCCTCAGCCCTCCTCTCATCGGCCAAATCATCGCGGAAGCGTCCCTGAGCACGCCCCAGGCGTATCTTGACCAGGTATATGACGAATATCTCACCCGCCGCGACTTTTTTATCGAAGGCCTTAACAAGATTCCGGGAGTGTATTCCCCGAAGCCGATGGGAGCTTTCTACACCATGGCGCGCCTTCCGGTGGAGGATGCCGAGGATTTCTGCAAGTGGTGCCTGACGGATTTCTCCTACAAGGGACAGACCGTCATGATGGCTCCTGGGTCAGGATTCTACACCGATCCGGCCGATGGCCGTGACGAGGTCCGCATGGCCTATGTACTCAATCTCGGGGATCTGGGCAAGGCCCTCGAGGTGCTGGCAAAGGCCCTCGAGGCTTACAATTCACGTTAGTAATCCTATCAGACTAAAAAAAGAGGGCGGCCGAAAAGCCGCCCTCAATCATGATCATTTGAACAGTGTCGGGGCCATCTCGCGGAGGATCCTGCGCCATGTCAGGAACTCGTGGGCCGTGCCCTCCGAAATGTAAGACTGGGCGTTGATGCCGGCATCCCTGAGGTCGGCCGCCGACTTGTTGACGGCGTCCGCGTTCTCCTTGCTGCCGCAGCCGATGAAGATGCCCTTCACCTGGCCGGGATCCTTGATGTCTTTCGGGGTATATGTACCGCCGCTGAGGAGGCCATAGTATCCAAAGACCTCCGGACGGCGCAAGGTGATGATGGAGGTCTCGTAACCTCCCATCGACAGGCCGGCCATGGCGCGGCCGAACTTGTCCGTACGGGTATTGTAATGCGAATCGATATAAGGGACGAGCTCATCGCAGAGCACGGTCTCGAAATCCTCCGCCGTGTATTCGTTCATGTGGCCCATGGGGACGTCATTGATCATCCCGTAGGTCGTGACCACAAGGAAAGGCTCGATCTTGCCCTCGGCGATCAGGTTGTCCATGATGAGGTTGGCCTTGCCCTGGTTGAACCAGGCGTATTCATTCTCACCCCAGCCGTGCTGCAGGTAGAGGACGGGGAATGCTTTCTTCCCGGCGTCGTATGTCGGAGGGACATAGACGAAAGCCCTGAGGAGCTTGTCCTGGCTTTTCGACCAGAAGCGGACTTCCTGCACGGTTCCGTGAGGGACGTCGCGGTCCTCATAGAAGGCGCGGTCGTGGGCGGGAATCTCGATACCGCTCTCCCAACGGCAGGAGCCGAAATAGTTGTGGGTGCCTGGGTCGTTGAAAACGCCGCCGTCGATAGTCAGGTGATAATAGTGGAAGCCCTCGTCCAGCGGGCCTGCGGTCGTGCCGACCCAATATCCATCGGCGTCCTGTTGGAGGACGGTGCCTCCCCGGCCGCCGAGACCGAGGCTTACGACCACGGAAGTGGCCTTGGGGGCATTGATGCGGAAGCGGGCATAGCCCTGGGAATTGACCATGGGATACTCCTGGCCAGGCTGGTTGAGCTCGGAAGGAACGAAATCCTCCTTAGGGGGATCGGAAGGGGTCTGGGGTGCGAATCCGGGGAACTGTGCATTGGCGGAGAAGGTTCCAAGCAGAAGAGCACAAAGGGAAAAAAGAAGCAATCTCTTCATACAATTAACGTTAGTGGTTGTAGTTCACCCCGAAGATAGTCATTTCCTCCGAAAGGGACAAATACGAGGGCGCGGAATACAGGGGATCAACAGAAAAGGGCGGATGTTTCAAACCCTTCAGTTTTGTTCACAAAATCGACAAAAGGGCTTGTATTCAATCGAATACAACAACTTCCCATTTGTTTAATATTACTCATTTGGGATAGAAATTGCACAAAAATGGAACATGCGCTTAAGCTACATTAAGTAATTTTGTGCTGACTAAACTACAGACTAAACAAGACTTGTCAATGAATACCATTCCCCAAGGTACCAACATTTCAGCGCTCGTTATAATCTTATGCGTACTTGCGCTCCTTTGCATCGTCATCTCTGTCCTCCACCTCCACAAACTGCATGGGATCTACCGGAAGCTGGAGACCGAAAAACGGCTCATCGACGATGTCAAGCTGCGTTTCTTCACCAATTTCTGCCATGACCTGAGGACCCCGGTCTCGATGATCATCACTTCATTGGAGCAGATGATGCGGAATCATTCCGGAGAGCCTGTGGCCAAGGAACTGGAACAAGTGGAACGCAATGCCCGCCTTTACATGGACGAACTGGACAAGCTCCTGGATTTCAAGACGTTGAGGATGCGCGCATCCAAAGCCAATCCCGCATATGGAGACTTAGCCGCATTCACGACGGAAATCTGCAGGTCATATGCCTCTCTCATAGGAGGGGAAGGAGACGTCCTTAACGTCGATCCCGGTCCGGTTCCGGTCATGACATGCTTCGACAGGGACCAGTTCCGCCGCATCCTCCATAATATCCTGTCCAACGCGTATAAATACCGCCGGACCGGTGAAAACGTACAGGTGGACGTTTCAGTCCGCGAAGAGAACGGAAACGCAGTCATCCGCATCTCCGACAACGGCAAGGGCATCGGAGAGAAGGCCAGACAGCATGTATTCGAGCGGTATTTCAAGGAAGACGAAAGGGAAAACACCGGCAACGGCCTGGGATTGGACATAGTACTTCAATACGTCCGACAGCACGGCGGAGACGTGGCGGTTGCGGAAAACGTCCCTTCGGGAAGCATTTTCACCGTCACGATACCCGTCAGGACCGACCTCAAACCCGAAGGCGTTTCAGGAAAGGCCACGGAACGTACCGGCAGACCTTTTATACTGAACGTCGAGGACAATCCCGCATTCCGTTACTACGTCACCGAGAACCTGTCCGGAAGATACGACGTCGTGGAGGCGTCAAGCGGGAAGGAGGCTCTCAAGCTGATCGCTGACAACGATTTCGACTTAATTCTCAGCGACCTGGTCATGCCGGAGATGGACGGACGCGAGCTCTGCCACGCCATACGCGCTGACATACGCTACGCCAATACCCCCATCATCCTGCTGACCACCCTGCAGGGCGAGGAGGCCGGACTGGAGAACCTCAAGGCCGGAGCCGACGACACCCTGGAGAAGCCTTTCAGGATCGAGTCGCTGATACTCCGCATAGAAAGGCTGCTGAGGCGCAAGGCTTCCCTCCTCACCGACACCGACGCATCCTGGCAGAGGATGAGCCGCCAGGACCGAGAATTCCTCGACCGGATCAATTCCGAGATCGAAAAGAACATTCAGGAAAGCGAATACACCATCGATGCCCTGTGCACCACCCTCGGCATCTCGAGGAGCGGCCTGTACAAGAAAATGATGGCCCTCACCGGCAAGGCTCCCCTCGAGTACATCCGTATACTCCGCCTCGAGAAGGGCCGGGAGATGCTCGAAAACGGCGAGACTTCAGTCTCCCAGATCGCCTGGAGCATAGGATTCTCCCCAAAGCAGTTCTCCAAGCACTTCAAGGACGAATACGGCTGCCTCCCCTCCGAGTACATCCACAGCCTCAACAACTAAAAGAGATCGCGAGTTCGGGCAGCTGTGACAAACAAAAATGGAGTCCAGATAAAAACTGGACTCCATTTTTGCGGTGCGGACGAGGCTCGAAAATCAACTAGAACACCCTTTGCAAACCCTTGCAGGAATGCTTTCTATTGCGTATCTTTGCGGGTGAGGTTACTCAATATTGTACAAAATTGGGGCATTATTGGGGCACGATTTAACAAG
>JAFZQO010000025.1 GCA_017620335.1 Bacteroidales bacterium | reverse complement strand
GCAGCGCCTCATGGAGGAGGGCTACGGCTTCGGCGCCGAAGGCGACTGGAAGACCGCCTGCCTCGTCCGCACCCTGTGGGTGATGTCCCAGGGCCTGCCGAAGGGCTGCTCCTTCCTCGAGGACTACACCCTCAACTTCGCGGGAGACCGCAGTTCCTGCCTGCAGAGCCACATGCTGGAGATCTGCCCCATGATCGCCACCGGCAAGCCGAAACTCGAGGTCCATTTCCTCGGCATCGGCATCCGCAAGCAGCAGACCGCCCGCCTGGTGTTCACCTCCAAGACCGGCTTCGGCATCAAGGCCACGGTCGTCGACCTCGGCAACCGCTTCCGCCTCATCGCCCAGGACGTCGAATGCATCGAGCCCAAGCCGATGCCGCACCTCCCGGTCGCCTCGGCCCTCTGGGTCCCGCAACCGACCTTCGAGATCGGCGCCGGCGCCTGGATCCTCGCCGGAGGTACGCACCATTCCGCTTTCAGCTATGACATTGACGCCGAGTACTGGGACGATTTCGCCGAGATGACCGGCATCGAGTTCGTCCATATCAGCAAGGACACCACGATCGAGGGCTTCAAGAAGGAACTCCGCACCAACGAGGTCTACTACATGCTGAACAAGGCCCTGAAGTAGTATGGACGCAAGAAGAACCATCGAATCGGGCAAGGCCGTCCTCGGCATCGAGTTCGGCTCCACCCGTATCAAGGCGGTGCTGGTGGACCAGGACCACATCCCCATCGCCCAGGGCAGCCATGAGTGGGAGAACCAGCTCGTGGACGGCCTCTGGACATACTCCAACGAGACCATCTGGTTCGGCCTGCAGGACTGCTACGCCGACCTCCGCTCCGATGTACGTAAACGCTATGACGTCGAGATAGAGCATCTTGCATCCATAGGTATCAGCGCCATGATGCACGGTTACATGCCCTTCGACAAGGGAGGACACCTCATGGTCCCCTTCCGTACCTGGCGCAACACCAACACCGGCGAGGCGGCAGCAGCCCTCTCCAAGCTGTTCGTGTACAACATCCCGCTGCGCTGGAGCATCTCCCACCTGTACCAGGCCATCCTGAACAAGGAGGAGCATGTCCCGCAGATAGAGTATTTCACCACGTTGGCAGGATATATCCACTGGAAACTTACCGGCGAGAAGGTCCTGGGAGTTGGCGACGCATCCGGAATGCTGCCCATCGACCCCACGACCGGGAACTACCGTACCGACATGGTGGAGAAGTTCGACAACCTCGTCGCCCCTTACGGTTTCCCCTGGAAGCTCGGTGACATTCTGCCGAAGGTACTGCCTGCGGGCGCGCCTGCAGGATGCCTGACCGAGACGGGCGCCAAGCGCCTGGACGTCTCGGGGCACCTGAAGCCGGGCGTCCCGCTCTGTCCGCCTGAAGGCGACGCCGGCACCGGCATGGTGGCGACCAACGCTGTCAGGCCTCGCACCGGCAACGTCTCGGCCGGAACATCCTCATTCTCGATGATAGTCGTTGAGAAGGAGCTTTCCAAGCCGAACGAGATGATCGACATGGTCACGACGCCGGACGGCAACCTCGTCGCCATGGTCCACTGCAACAACTGTACGTCCGACCTCAACGGCTGGGTGGGCCTGTTCAAGGAATATGAGGAACTGATGGGCGTTCCCGTCAACACGGGCGCCATCTTCCGCCGCCTGTTCGAGGCCGCCGACAAGGGCGACCCGGACTGCGGAGGCCTCATCTCCTACAACTACATCTCCGGAGAGCCCGTGACGGGCTTCGCCGAAGGCCGTCCGCTCTTCGTCCGTTCCGCGACCGACACCTTCAACCTCGCCAACTTCATGCGCGCCGTACTGTACTCCACCGTGGGCGTGCTCAAGATAGGCAACGACGTCCTCCTGAAGGAGGAGAAGGTCAAGGTGGACCGCATCACCGGCCACGGCGGCCTCTTCAAAATCCCTGGCGTTGGTCAGCGGGTCCTCGCCGCCGCCCTAGACTCCCCCATCTCCGTCATGGAGACCGCTGGTGAAGGCGGCGCCTGGGGCATCGCCATCCTCGCCTCCTACCTGGTCAACAACCCCAGCGGCATGCCTCTCCCGGACTTCCTGGACAAGATGGTCTTCGCCGGCAATACCGGTACGGAAATCGCCCCTTCCCCGGAGGACGTCGCCGGCTTCGAGGCCTGGCTCGACAACTACAAGGCCTGCCTCGCTGTCGAACGCGCCGCCGTCAAGGCCAAGAAATAAATTCGGAAAAATGAAATTTAAAAGAATCATCACTTGTGCAGCGGCTGTCATTACAGCCGCTTGCACTTTATGCCTGGCCCAGACTGAGCACTCACAGGTTATAGAGGGCGGCGGGACCGGCCCCTACAAGTCCATCGCGGTGGGAGACGCCAGCCTCCCGACGCACATGATCTACAGGCCGCAGAACCTGGAGTACTGTGTCCAGCAGGAAGGCAGACTGCCCGTCCTGCTCTACGCCAACGGCGCCTGCGCCAACAACAGCCTGGAGATGAGCCGCCTGCTGAGCGAGGTCGCATCCTACGGCTACATCGTCATCGCCATCGGACCCTATGAGGACATGCCCGACGACAAGTTCTACGCACAGTGGAAGGGCGTCGTGAGGGGATGGTATCCCGAGACCAAGGAGTTCGCCATCATGGGCAACGGCGAGCGGCTGACTCCGTACACGGAGGCCGAGCTCGCCGCGCAGACGGCTGAGCAGGAAGCCCAGCGCCTTGCCGCGGAGGCCGCCGCAAAGAAGAACAGGAACAAGAAGAAGGCGGAGCCCGCCCCCCAGCCTTTCCGCACTTATGCCAGACAGCTCCTGGAGGCCATGGACTGGATCACCGACCAGAGCGCCAATCCCCAGAGCGAGTATTTCCACATGGTGGCCCTCGACAAGGTCGCCGCGATGGGCCAGTCCTGCGGAGGCGCCCAGGTGCTGGCAGTCGCCCACGACCCCAGGATCAAGACCTGCATGATCTTCAATTCAGGTATCGGAGAAATGTCCATGAGCGGAGCGTCGAAGGAGACCCTCGTCAATCTCCACACCCCCATGCTCTACCTCAACGGAGGCACGGCTGACGTGGCTTTCCCGAACGCCAACGGCGACTACGGGCGCATCGAGGACCTCCCCGTCGTCAAGATCTCCACGATCGACGGCCATCACGGCACTTACTACGAGAAGAACGCCGGAGCATACGCCGTAGCGGCCCGCATGTGGATGGACTGGCAGCTCAAGGGCAAGGTCGGAGCATCCGCGCTCTTCATGAACGACGAGTACATCAAGACCCTCCACCCCGACTGGACCTTCGAGAGGAAGAACTGGTAGCCTGACTGAAAGTATTATGAGTAAGTACCATTCCCTGGCTGTCATTATCGCGGTCTTCCTGGCGACAGCTTCCGCAAACGCCCGCGAGGTGATCTCCATCAATGAAGGATGGTCATTCTCGAAGAGCATCTCCACCGGCGCAGCCGTGGACCAGTTCGCGCGCTTTGGCGGCAGAGGAGAAAAGGTCAACCTCCCCCATACCTGGAACCAGTCCGACTTCATGGACGAGGGCGGTTATTACCGCGGATATGGATCTTATTCCAGGAAACTTGCCATCCCTGCGTCCTATGCCGGCAAGCGCCTTTTCCTGAAATTCGAGGCTGCCGGAAACGAAGCGACCGTCTTCGTCAATGGACGCGGAATCGGCTCGCACAAAGGGGCTTACAATGCATTCGCATTTGAGATTACTCCCTATGTGACCCCCGGGGATTCCTGCTCTGTGGCCGTTGTCTGCAATAACTCCCAGCGCATCGACATCGCCCCGCAGGGCGGCGACTTCAACCAGTACGGCGGCCTCTACCGTGACGCATGGCTGATAGTGACGGAGGACGTTTGCATAGCCCCGGACTACTATGCTTCCTCCGGCGTTTTCGTGAGTCCCACGCGCGTGGACAGGGATCTTGCCCAGCTCCGTACTGACGTGGTGCTGTCGGCACCGGGCAGCTACAAGGACTGCTCTCTCGACTTCTTCATCCTTGATGCACAGGGCGACAAGGTCGTCGACCGCCCCGGCATAACCGTCAATAACAACCGCGTTTCGATAGTCTCTGAGATTAGTTATCCCCATCTTTGGAACGGAAAGTCAGATCCCTACCTTTACAAGGCCGTCGTTGTCCTGAAACGTTCCGGCGCCGAGATCGACCGCATCGAGGAGGAGATAGGATTGAGGTATTTCAGCCTTGACCCGGAAAGAGGATTCTTCCTGAACGGAAACCACCTTAAGCTTCACGGTGTCTGCCGCCATCAGGACTGGGCCGACATAGCCGTCGCCTTGAACGAGGAGAATCATCTGACGGACTATGCATTCTTCGACGAGATGGGCGTGGACGCACTCCGCCTCGCCCACTATCCGCAGGCACAGACGATGTTCCGCGAGGCGGACCACAGGGGATACGTGGTCTGGGAGGAGATTCCATTCGTAGGAGGTTATGTGAATGACGAGGGATTCCATGAGAATCTCCGTTTCCAACTCCGCGAGCTCATCCTCCAGAACTACAACCATCCTTCCATCTGTTTCTGGGGCATCTTCAACGAGATCCACGGCAGTTTCGACGCCATAGTCGAAGAGCTGAATGCGCTTGCACATGAGCTGGACCCGTTCCGCGTCACGGTAGCCGCCACCGACCAGGAAGGCTCCTACAACCTCATCACGGATGCGATGGCCTGGAACAAGTATTACGGCTGGTATACGGACAGCGTGGCCGACTTCGGGCCGTTCATGGACGACTGGCACGCACGCTTCCCTCACAAGCCCCTCGGCATAAGCGAATACGGCGGCGGGGCGAGCGTCCTGCACCATGTCGCCAAGTACGACCACGACGAGAAGGCGGCCGGTTTCGCGGATCCTTTCCATCCCGAGGAGCGCCAGGTGTGGATACACCGCCACGACTGGAAGGCTATCGCCGAGCGCGACTACGTGTGGGGCTCTTTCGTCTGGAACATGTTCGACTTCGCCTCCCAGATCCGCCGCGAAGGAGACACCCGGGGCCAGAACGACAAGGGTTTGGTGACCCGCGACCGCAAGATCCGCAAGGACGCGTTCTATTTCTACAAGGCCAACTGGAATAAAGCCGAGAAAACCGTACACCTTTGCTCCAAGAACTATGCAGAGCGCGAAGAGGACACCACCGACGTGATCGTCTTCACCACGGCCCCTTCCGCCAAGCTCTACCTCAACGGCAAGCTGGTCAGCAACGCCAAGACCGATGCCTACGCCACAATAATATGGCCCGAGGTGAAACTGCAGAAAGGCGACAACCAGGTCGTCGTCAAGACCGCCGACGGCGAAGACTCCGCAGTCTGGACCGTCAAATAGCCTCCCGGGATAGTCCCGCGTGGTAAGCAAATAATTATATATCAGCATTTAATATCAAAGTACTACCCCCGTTCATAAGGGGTAGTACTTTCATTTATCCTGCTATCTTTCAACCACTTATTGACCACGGTCTTGCTTATTAGGACAATTTGTTATATATTTGTGGAAGAGTTATACAATAATGGAAGGAACAAGGACGATACAGACGGCGTTCCGCTTCAAAGCGGAACTTGTCAGCAGGCTGAAGCAGCGCGCGAGGCTCGAACACAAGAGCGTCAATGCATATGTCGAAGAGGCCGTGGAAAAGGCGCTGGACAGCGGAGGTGATCCGTATGCAAGGCTATCCTCGAAGCTCAAGGGCATAAAGGTTCCAGGGGAAATATCCCCTGAGATTGAAGCAATTTCCTCCTTCAAGGTTGAATTTACGGCCGAAGAGCTGGCGGCGGACGACCGGCTCGCCTATATCCTCGGAAAATGAAAGTCTTCCTCGACACCAACGTCCTGCTCGACCTTGTCCAGGACAGGGCCGGAGCGACAGATACGCGAAAGATTCTCGGCATCGGCAGCGAAAACGCCTGGGTGAGGATGTACACCTCCTACCTCTCCATGGCCAACATCGCTTATGTTCTGAGGAAGAAGCCGATGGAAGAAGTAAAAGAGTGCCTCACAAGACTTTGCAAGCTGGTCAACATCCTTCCTATGAACGACATGCAGCTCATTACCGCCATACGGAACTGCGACTCCCCCGACTTCGAGGACTCACTCCAAATCATGTGCGCCGAAGATAAAGGCTGTGATGTCATAGTTACAGGCAATCCCTCCCATTTCCTCGACTTCACCGACATTCCCGTCCTCTCCCCTTCCAATTTCCTTGCACGATGTGAATAAAGACAATCAGAAATCGAAGTAGCGCTTTGCGTTGAAATAGGAGATGTCCTTCACCATCTGATGGATGAAGGGCATTTCCGTTTCAGGGAGCTTGCCAAGTTCGAGGTCGCGGCCGAGGACGTCGCAGAGGATGCGGCGGAAGTACTCGTGGCGCGGGTAGCTGATGAAGCTGCGGGAGTCAGTGAGCATGCCGACGAAGCGGCTCAGCAGTCCCATGAAACTTAGGGTATCCAGCTGTTTCCTCATCCCGTCCTCCTGGTCGAGGAACCACCAGCCGGAGCCGAACTGCATCTTGCCGGGGAAGGTGCCGTCGTTGAAGGTGTAAGCCATGGCCGTCATGACGGCGTTGTCCTTGGGATTGAGGCAGTAGAGGATGGTCTTGGCGAGCTTGTCCTCCATGGCCAGGCGGCTGAAGAACTTATGCCCCGCGGCTGCGACCGGAAGGTCGCCGATAGCGTCGAAGCCGGTGTCGGGACCGATGAGCCTGAACATCTTCTCGTTGTTGTTGCGGAGCGGGCCGACGTGGTACTGCTGGGCCCAGCCTTTCTCGGCATCCATCACAGCCATGTCATGCAGGAACGCACTGCGGAACTTGTCCAGGCCGGCGGCATCGGGAACCTTGCCCATCAGCACATCCTTGAATATGAGTTCTATTTCGCGCTCGGTATAGTCGGCGGAAGAGAAGGTCTCCATTCCGTGGTCCGACAGCTTGCAGCCCATCGAGGCGAAGAAGCCGTGACGTTTCCGCAAGGCTTCAATCAGGCCGGCATAGGAGTCGATCTCCATGTCCGCCGCCTCGCCGAGCCTGTCCAGATATGCGACGTAAGTTTTGGGGTTCTCAATGGCCATCGCCTTGTCCGGGCGCCAGGCCGGCAGGACCTTGGTACCGAAAGGTTCCAGGGAGATACGCCTGTGCCAGCGCAGGTCGTCGGCCGGGTCGTCGGTCGTGCAGACGACCTCGACGCCGAACTTCCTGATCAGCGCCTGGCCCCGGAACTCCTCCATGGCGAGCATCGCGTTGCATTCCTCATAAATCTCCCGGGCAGTTTCCGGCTTCAGCAGCTTGTCTATTCCGAAGACGCGCTTCAACTCCAGGTGGGACCAGTGGTAAAGAGGGTTGCGCATGGCATATGGCATGGTCTCGGCCCATTTCTCAAACTTTTCCCATGAGCTCCTGCCCCCGGTGATGTAATCCTCGGGCACGCCGTTGGCACGCAGGGCGCGCCACTTATAGTGGTCCCCTCCCAGCCATAGCTGGGTGATGTCGCTGAACTGTATGTTCTCAGCTATCTCCTGAGGCGAAAGATGGCAGTGATAGTCGATGATGGGCATGCCCTCGGCGCTGCCGTGGTAGAGCTCCCGCGCAAAGTCATTGGAGAGCATAAAAACCTCGTTGATGAAACTCATGGCTTATTCGACTACGATTGGTTTGTACTTGGGAACAAGGGACTTCATGACCGACCAGGCGATGAGGTACGCAACGCCGCAGAAGCAGAACACGATGAAATAGCCGGCCGGCTTGCCCTCGAAGCCCATGAAGCGGAAGGCGGAACCGGCCTCCTCCGCGTAGGTGAAGAGGTTGCCGGCGACCTTTTGGATAATCATCGAGCCGATACCGCCTGCCATGGTGCCAATGCCGGTAATGCTGGCGATGGTACTTTTAGGGAACATGTCGCCGATGGTGGAGAAGAGGTTTGCGGACCAGGCCTGATGACCCGCGGCGGCGAGGCCTATGAGGATGGCCGGCCACCAGGGGGTGTTGAAATGCAGGCCCAGGGGCTGCGCGAATAGCGCCGCAATCGGGAAGAAGGCGAAGATGAGCATCGCGAGCATACGCCCGCTGTACGGATGCATGCCCTTCTTCTCGACGAAGAGCTTCGGCAGGTATCCGCCGATAATCGAAACCACCGTCACGATGGCGTAGAGAGTGAAAATGAGTCCCTGGCCGAGCGGCGTGGAAGCCGGAGCGTTGAACTGGTCATGGAAATATGCCGGGGCCCAGAAAAGGAAGAACCACCATACGCCGTCGGTGAAGAACTTGCCGGCGATGAACTGCCATGTCTGCTTGAAGGTGAAGCACTTGAGGAAGGGGATCGACTTCTCCGAGGAAGCCGTCGCGGCCGGAATGCCGGCATCATCCTGATGGATATACTCAAGTTCAGCCTCGTTGACATGCTTGCTCTTCTCCGGCTTGTCGTACATGAAGGCCCAGAAGAACATCCAGATGAAGCCCAGGGCGCCGATGATGATGAAGGCCATCTCCCAGCCGAGGGACTTGGCGAGCGGCGGGATGCAGAGCGGAGCCGCGAGCGCGCCGACTGAGGCGCCGGCGTTGAAGATGGAGGTCGCGAAGGCTCGGTCCTTCTTCGGGAAATACTCCGCCGTCACCTTGATGGCGGCCGGGAAATTGCCCGACTCACCGAGGGCGAGAATGCCGCGGCAGAGCATGAACAGGTAAACCGAGGTAGTCGATATGGCCAGGGCGACGTTGCTGCCGGCCTCGACGGCCTTGAGCGCCGCGGCGTTGGACACGCCGTCCAAGAGGGACGCCGTGGCCCAGCCGCAGGCCGCGTGCATGCACGCGCCGGCCGACCACACTCCAATGGCGATGAGGTATCCCTTCTTCGTGCCCATCCAGTCCACGAACTTGCCCGCGAACAGGCAGGCGACGGCGTAGAAGATGGAAAAGAAGGACGTGATGGTGCCGTAGTCGGCGTCGGTCCAGTGGAACTGCGGGGCTATGAACTCCTTGTATGTCAGGGAAAGGACCTGGCGGTCGAGGTAGTTGACCGTGGTCGCCACGAACAGCAGCGAGCACAGCCACCAGCGCCAGTTGGTCATCAGTTTCTGTTGTGTGGTCATAACGCTTTATCTTACTTCCTTGACTATGGCCAGGGCGTCGCGGCAGAGCGTGGCGATGCGCTCCCAGTCCTCAGCCTCGATGGCATCCTTGGGGAAAAGGTTGGAGCCCATTCCCACGCAGGCGACTCCGGCCTTGAACCAGGCCTCGAGGTTCTCGCGGGTGGGTTTGACGCCCCCCGTGACCATGAGCCGGCTCCAGGGCATCGGAGCCCGCAGGGCCTTGACGAAAGCGGGGCCGAGAACGTCG
Organism: Bacteroidales bacterium; assembly: GCA_017620335.1. GTDB lineage: Bacteria > Bacteroidota > Bacteroidia > Bacteroidales > UBA932 > Cryptobacteroides. The sequence goes on along the minus strand of JAFZQO010000025.1, from coordinate 16,446 downwards.
CCGGGGAACACCTTGCAGACGTCGCAGCCGGCTTCCTGGGCCATACCCACCTCGGTCACGCTGCCGCAGCCGGGCATGTAAGGGATGAGCCTGCGGTTGCAGACCGGCGCGACGGCGGGGTTGAACGAAGGCCCGACTACGAAATTGGCGCCGAGCTGGATGTACATCGCGGCTGTGGCGGGATCCACCACGGTTCCGACGCCCATGATCATTCCGGGCAGTTCCGCCTCGGCGTACTTGACGAGGACGCTGAACACGCCTTGGGCGAAATCGCCGCGGTTGGCATACTCGAAGACGCGGATGCCGCCGTCGTAGCAGGCCTTCAGGACCTGCTTGGCGACTGCCGGGTCGGGATGATAGAATACGGGGACTATACCCGTTTCATTCATGGCCGCAAGGGTCTGTAATTTACTGTACTGTGCCATATTGCATCTGTTTTATTCCTGGGAGAAAAGGCGCTTTACGTGACGTTCGCAGAGATTGGCCGTGATCTGCTCGCCTATGACGGCGGTATGCTTCTCGAGGGCCGGATAGTACTCGTCACCGAACTCCGCGGCTATCTTGTAGCTGACGTGGATGAGCTGGCGGAACGAAGGGTTGTAGAGCGGGTCGGCCTGGTTGTGGCGCAGGGTGCGGGCGAAAGTGTCCGCATCCCAGCCTGCGACTTCCCCGGGAGAAGGCAGCTGGCCGGGATCGATGTCGATGACCGTCGCGTAAGGGACGGTGAGCTCCTCCATGCGTCCCAGGGCATTGACATATATCTTCTTGGCGAGGTCCAAGGCTGCCGGGTCGGCGACGGCGAGGCCGATGATCTCCTCGAGCCAGGTTGTGCCGGCGGTCTTGACGTGGATGCCAGCGCCGTGACTGCGTATGAGCCGGCCCATTATTGGATAGATGGAGAACTTGTCCGATCCGGAATGGATGGAAAGCTTGAGGTTTCCGGGCAGGCCATAGGCCTTAACGGCCTCCTCGATGACCAGCAGGTCCTGCTCGAACTCCTTCTCGAAGAGAGCGAGGTCGCCGCGGTAGTCCACGCCCTTGTTGAAACGGCCCGTGAACTTGGGGGCTATGGTCTGGAGTGGGATGTTCTCAGCAGCCAGTTCCTTCAGGATGTAGCGGAGCTCCTCCGGAGTCTGGGCCTCGTCCACCTCGTCCATCGAAACCTCGGTTACGAAGTTGCCGGCGCCCTTGCGCTCCTCGATGTGGCGGTAGATGCGGCCGGCCTCCCTGATGGCCGGGAGAAAACGCTCCTCCATCGATCCTGACTTGCCGATGTAGTCCGCCACGTCGATGGTGAAGAAGTCGGAAGCCTCGATGAAACGGTCGACGTTATTGAGATTGATGTGGTCGGCGTCGACGAAGTAAGGGGCCGTGTAGCCGAGGGCCGCCACGGCCGCATCGGCCTCGCGGCGGGTCTCCGCCGGCTCCGTGCCGACGATCTGGTGCTCGCGGTTGGACTTGTTCCAGACCGGGTCGAAATGCACGCCGAAACGCTCCTCGGCCTCGATGAGGGCTCTGAGCTGGTTGACCCCCTCGCGGGCGAAGCGGTCGCCGATTCCGAATGAATATTTACCTAATTCCAGCATATTACGCATTGTAGGTTGATGAGACGGTATCGCCGCCGTGACCGGTCCAGTTGGTATGGAAGAACTCTCCGCGGGGGTGGTCGGTGCGCTCGTAGGTGTGGGCGCCGAAGAAGTCGCGCTGGGCCTGCAGCAGGTTGGCGGGCAGGCGCTTGCAGCGGTAGCCGTCATAGTACTGGAGGCCGGCCGTCAGGCACGGGGCGGGAACGCCGTTCTGCATGGCGGTGCAGAGGACGTTGCGCCAGCCCTGCTGGGCCCCGGCCAGCTTGCCGCTGAAATAAGGGTCGAGCAGGATGTTGACGATATCGGGATCCCTGTCGAAGGCCTCCTTGATCTTGCCCAGGAAGACGCTGCGGATGATGCAGCCGCCGCGCCACATGAGGGCGATGCCGCCATAGTTGAGGTTCCAGCCGTACTCCTTCGCGGCGGCGCGCATCAGCGCGTAGCCCTGGGCATAGGAAACGACCTTTGCGGCGAAGAGAGCCTTGCGCAGGTCCTCGAGGAAGGCCGCACGGTCGCCAGTAAACTTCACGGGCTGGGGACCTTCGAGGATCTCCGAAGCAGCCACTCGCTCCTCCTTTTGAGCGGAGAGGCAGCGGGCGAAGACGGACTCGCCGATCAGGGTAAGCGGCACGCCCTGGTCCAAGGCGGAAACCGCCGTCCACTTGCCGGTGCCCTTCTGGCCTGCTGTGTCAAGTATATAGTCAAGGACGTAACGTCCCTCTTCGTCCTTCTTGGCGAGAATGTCGCGGGTGATCTCGATGAGGTAGGAATCAAGGTCTCCCCTGTTCCACTCCGCGAAGGTCCCGTGCATCTCTTCGTTGGTCATGCCCAGGATGTCCTTCATGATATGGTAGCACTCGCAGATGAGCTGGATGTCTCCGTATTCGATGCCGTTGTGGACCATCTTTACGAAATGGCCTGCGCCGCCTTCGCCCACCCAGTCGCAGCAGGGCGAGCCGTCCGCGACCTTGGCGCAGATGCCCTGGAAGATGGGCTTGACATAGGGCCATGCGGCCGGGGAGCCGCCGGGCATCATGGAGGGGCCCTTCAGGGCTCCCTCCTCGCCGCCGGACACGCCCGTGCCGATGTAGAGGAGGCCATTGCCCTCCACGTACGCGGTGCGGCGTGCGGTGTCGGGGAAATGGGTGTTGCCGCCGTCGATGATAATGTCGCCCGGCTCCAGCAAGGGGATGAGCTTGTCGATGAAGGCGTCGACGGCCGCTCCGGCCTTCACCATGAGGAAGACCTTGCGGGGACGCTCCAGGGAGGCCACGAAATCCTCGAGGCTGTGGGCGCCATAGATGTTCAGGCCCTTGCCGCGGCCCTCCATGAACCTGTCCACTTTCTCCACGGTGCGGTTGAACACGCTGACACGGAAGCCCTTGCTCTCCATGTTCAGCACGAGGTTCTCGCCCATCACGGCGAGGCCGATGAGTCCGATATCGGATAATACTTTCATATAACGTTGAATCCTATTGTTTCCAGTCTTGATGCAAGGTCCGCGGTGCCGTTAAGCAGCGTCAGCGTGAACGCGGAGGGCTCGCGTCGTATCATGTAGTCGCCGCGCAGGCGCTCGAAGGCGCCGAGGGCGCCACGGAGCGCGTCGCTGTCGCGGCGCACGTCGTAAGTATAAAGTATCGCTTCGCTCAATACGTCCTGCGCGGTCTTTCCGGCGGCGTCGACGGTGAATGCCAGCGACTGCTCCGGGGCCGGAATGCCCGAGGCGGTCCAGTCCGCGAGCGGCAGGCCGAGCTGCCGGGCGAGGTAACGGATACTCATCGTCGTGCCGTTGGCCTTGCCGTCGGCGCTATAGCCGGCAATGTGCGGAGTAGCGATGTCCAGCAGTCCGACGAGTTCCGGATCGAGGTCCGGCTCGCCCTCCCAGACGTCCAGCACGGCAGCTTTCAGGCCTCCCTTCAGGAGGGTTTCCTTCAGGGCGGCATTGTCAACTACTGGGCCTCGGGAGGAGTTTATCAGTATCTGCGAAGGGCGCATGCGCGCCAGCCGCCCGGCATCGAACAGATGCCAGGTGGCGTCGGCGCCGCTGCGCGTCAGCGGCACGTGCACAGTGACTATGTCGCTCTCGGCCAGGATTGTGTCCAGGTCGGTAAAAGCTTCCTGACCTTCGGCGCGGGCGCGGGGCGGGTCGTTGAGCAGGACGCGCATGCCGAGGGCGCGGCCGGCGTCGGCGACCTTGGAGCCGACGTTGCCGACGCCAACCACGCCGAGCGTGAGGGCGTCCAGCCGCAGGCCGTGGCGCTGCGCCAGCACGGCCAGCACCGAGCAGATGTACTGCTTGACCGACCAGGAATTGCATCCTGGGGCGTTACTCCAGGCTATCCCGTTGGCTTCGCACCACGCCGTATCGATATGGTCGAAGCCTATCGTGGCGGTGGCTATGGCCTTGACGGACGAGCCCTTCAGCAGAGCCTCGTTGCAAATCGTCCGCGTACGCGTAATGATCGCGTCGGCATCCTTCACCACCTCCGGGGTGGTCTGCGCACCGGGCAGATACACCACCTCCGCGTAGGGCTCCAAAGCCCCGCGCAGGAACGGTATCTTATTGTCACAGACTACTTTCATGTCAATCCTTGAACCTGTCCGGATGGGCCCAGAGGCCCAGCGCCGGATTTGAAATAAAGTAAATCTCCTCTCCGTTCACGACGTTCCAGCCGTCCTTCAGGTCGGAGACATGATACTTCTCCATCATCTCCCCGAGAGGGGCGTAGCCGAAGCCCACGCCCTCTATCTCCTCCCGCGCCATCTCCGGACCGGGGCAGTATGTGATGCTGAAGCGTCCCTCGGACGAGCCGTGGATGAGGTGGGCGGACGCTCCAAGGTTTTCCTGGAGGTCGGCATTGGCCTTAGTGGCCTCAAGGGTATGCGGAGTGCCCCTGTAGCCATATTTGCGTATCAGCGCATCCATGGCGGGGTCCTCCCCGAACTCCTTGAGCGCCGGGGCGAGGATTATAAGCTCCGCGCCGTCGGCGAGTGCCATCCTGGTGCGGTACACGGCCTTGTTTCCGAGCCATGTGCTCTTGAACTCGGCAGGGTCCAGCCAGACTATGCATTTCTTCAAAGGCTTCTCCACCATGATGAAATTGGTCTCGAGCGAAAGCTCCGCGGCGCGACGGAAGCACTTGAAATCGTCCCCTATGAAAAGCCCCTTCATGACCATGTTACCGGCTTCCTTCGCCATGACGGTCAGGATATAGACTATAGGGAGCTGAGGGATGAAATGCGTGCGGGCGTATTCCATCACGTCGCGCACGGGGCTCTTGGCGCGACCCATGATGCGCTCCATGCCGTAGGTGGCTCCGAGATAATGGCTCCTGTTGATGCCGGCGCTGCCGCCGACGCCCACAAAGATGTTCTTGGTGTAATTGGCCATGCCTATGACCTCGTGGGGAACAACCTGACCTATGGAAAGGATGAGGTCGAAGGAAGGGTCGAGCAGGAGCTTGTTGACCTGCGCCGGCCAGGCGAAGTCCACGCGTCCTCCGGACACTTCGCGGACATACGACGCCGGCACCTCTCCCACGGTCACCACGTCGTGGCGCCAGTCGTGGACGCGGAACTTCTCCCTCGGGACGCTGCCGAACATCGCGGCGATCTGCCCGTCCGTCATCGGGGAATGCGTCCCGAGCGCGGGCATCACGTCGGTCAGGGTGTCTCCGAAGTAACCGTCGACCATCTCCGTAATCGGTCCGGCATAGGAGTAGAGCCGGGTGAAGTCCGGAGGGAGGGCCAGGACGCGGCGCTTCGGGCCCATGGCCCGGAACATGCCGCAGAGGGCCTCGCGGACCTCCTCCGGCGTGATGGCGTCATTCTTCGAACCCCTGGCGTAGTACAGCATGCCCTATCTCTTTACGCGTGCGTTGCCCTTCCATACGCTCCAGACCTGCTCCTCGTCGGCCGGCTGGGCGTAGTCGGTGAGGAAGGTGGTGGCGAGGGCGCCCGTGGCCCAGCCGAACTGGATCCACTTCCCGCTCTCCCATCCCTTCAGGATGCCGTACAGGAGGCCTCCGACGAAGCCGTCGCCGCCTCCGATGCGGTCAAGGACATGGATCCTGCGGGGCTCCACAACCTGCCATTCGTCACCGGCGAGCATTATGGCTCCCCAGTTGTGGCTGTTGGCATGGTTGACCTCGCGGAGCGTGGTGGCGTACACCTGCGCACCTGGATACTGCACCTTGACGCGGCCTATCATTTCCTTGAAACCGTCGATCTTGGCGGCGATGTCTTTTCCTCCAGCCTCCGGACCTTCGATGCCGAGGCACAGCTGGAAGTCCTCCTCGTTGCCGATGAGGATGTCCGCGAGCGAGCATATCTCCGCGAAGATGTCGCGGAGCTCCTGCTCGCGGCCAATCCAGAATGAGGCGCGGTAATTAAGGTCGAAGCTGATGCGGGTGCCGTACTTCTTCGCGGCGCGGGCGATCTCGAGGCAGAAGCGTCCGGTATCAGGGCTGAGCGCAGCGATGAGGCCGGACATGTGCACTATCTGCACTCCCTCCCGGCCGAAGATGCGGTCAAGGTCGAAATCCTTGACATTCAACGTCCTTCCGACCTCGCCGGCACGGTCGTTCCAGACGCGGGGTCCGCGGGAGCCGTATCCGCTGTCGGCGACGTTTATCTGGTGCCTGTAACCCCAGGGGCCTCCCTGGGGCACCTCGGGGCCTTCGAAATCCATCCCGCGGGAGCGGAGGTTGGACTTGATGAAGGCGGCGAAGGGGCTGTCCTTGACAAAGGCGGTGAGGACCTTGACAGGCATCCCCAGATACGAGGCTATGCTGGCGACGTTGGTCTCGGCGCTGGTGGCGTAGAGGTGCAGCATGTCGCTGCACTGCACCGGCTGGCCGTTTTCAGGGGTGACGCGCAGTCCCATGCTGGTCGGGACGAGAAGGGCGTATCTGCAATCTTTCCTGAGTTCCATATGCTTATCTTGACACGCGGCCGGAACCGTCGCCCTTCATGAGGTTCTCGACCTCGGCGACGGTGACCTGGTTGAAATCTCCGAAGATGGTGTGCTTGAGGCAGGAGGCGGCAGCGGCGAAGTTCAGCGCCCTCTGGTCGTCACCAGTATATGTGAGGAGCCCGTAGATGAGGCCTCCCATGAAGGAGTCGCCGCCGCCGACGCGGTCCACGATGTGGGTGATGTCGTAGCGCGGGGACTCGTAGAGGACATGTCCGTCGAAGAGGACGCCTCCCCAGGTATTGTGGTTGGCGTTGATGGAGCCGCGGAGGGTTATGACGACCTTCTTCGCACGTGGGAAACGTGCCATGAGCTGCTCGGCCACGCTGCGGAACCGGCCCTGGTCGATGGAGCCGGCCGTGGCCGCGGCGTCGAAGCCCTCTGGCTTGATGCCGAAGACCTTTTCCGCATCCTCCTCGTTGCCGAGGATGATGTCGCAGCCTGCGACAAGCTCGGGCATGACCTCCGAAGCGGCCTTCCCGTATTTCCAGAGGTTTTTCCGGAAATTGAGGTCGCAGCTGACGGTCAGGCCGAGGCGGTTTGCGGCGCGGACGGCCTCGAGGCAGACCTCCGCCGCGCCCCCGCTGATGGCGGGCGTGATGCCGGTCCAGTGGAACCAGTCCGCACCTTCGAACACCTTGTCCCAGTCTATCATTCCCGGCCCAATGGTGGCGATGGACGAGCCTGCACGGTCGTAAACGACCTTGCTCGGCCTCGCCACGGCGCCGGTCTCGAGGAAATATATCCCGAGACGGTCCCCGCCGGTGATGCACTGCGAGGTGTCCACCCCGAAGGAGCGGAGTTCGCGCAGGCATGCACGGGCTATGTCGTTGTCGGGAAGGCGGGTGACGAATGCGGCGTCGACGCCGTAATTGGCCAGTGAAACCGCCACGTTGGCCTCGCCGCCGCCGAAGGTCGCGTCGAACTGCCGGGCCTGCGAAAAGCGAAGGTAACCTGGAGTGGAAAGGCGGAGCATGATCTCTCCGAAGGTGATGACTCTGGGCATAACTCTCAATTTGTGTTATCCGAGCACAAATTTAACGGTTTTTTCCGAAATATCCGTGACACTTCGCGAGGACATCCCCTGGTATAGGGACATCCCCGCGAAGAACGATCTTAAGAAATGCCAACTAATTCAGCAAGGCACTGACGGACTGGGGGTTACCCTCAGAGTCGAAGCCTTCGGCCACAAGCTCGAAACGCCCTTCGTACGACGGGGCGGCGAACTCCAGCACCCGGCTCTCGCCCGGAGCGAGCTCCAGGACAGGTATCCATAGCAGGGTCTGCCGGAGGTCCGGTATTCCAAGCAGCGTGTCGGGCAGCGATACGCTCACCGGACTGCTCACTCCCTGATACTCGACGATCCTCGCATCCTCCCCGAAAGTGAACGACGGAAGGTCGTGCTTGTAGGTGACGAAACTCACCACCCCGGAGAAGGGCCACCCCCCGAGATAGACGGTATGGGGATAGACCACGATGCGTTCCACCAGCAGGGGGTCGTAGTCGAGTATGGCTTCCTGGTTCGTCACGGGAACGCCGTCCAGGAGCGTGAGCGATGAAAGCGAGGATGCCGTGGCGGGCCTGAAGGTGTCGTTCAGGGAGATGACCAGCTTCCTGGTATTGTCAGCCTTGCTCACCCTCACTCCGGTGATGAACTCCACGAACAGCTCCTCCATGAGGGGGAAACGCGTATAGTCATCCAGGATGTACACCACCGAATCGGCTGCGAACAGGTAGTCTTCAGGCCGCTGCGGACACTCATATAGCGAGTCCGCATGCGCGGCCTGCCGCACCTGCATCGAGATGCTGCGGGCGGTGATGCGGTCGGCCAGTCCGGGGCTGAGCGGCAGTGCCGGCAGGCCGGAGGCCTTGACCTCCGCGAAGGGAGAAACAAGCTCCAGGTGGCACGGCGACAAGGCCGTGCCTATGTCGAGCACCACCTCCGTGTCACCGTAGACATTGCGGGTGTAGAAAGAAGCCATACCGTCACTGTCAACCCTGGTGAAATAGAAGTCGGAGGAGCGTCCGGGGACCGAGAGGTATGCGGAAGACCCTCCAAGGTTTTCCAGGACTTCGGGGGAACCCGACGTACGCGTACGGATGACCTCCCCTTCGAAATCTATGGTCCTGCGCTTCGTGAACGACGTGCCCCTGGTCGCGCCCGCGAGGAAGGAGGCGGGGTCCGGAGTCGAAGGGGCCACGATGCCGTCTTCGTTGAATATGGAAACGCTCAGTGTGACGGGCTTGTCGGAGGTGTTGGTAATGGTCACGGGACTTTTCCCTTCGAGCCTCAGGGAGCCGTAGGACGGGCGGACCGGGGATTCAAGTCCGGCATAGTCTTCATCGGAAAGGATCTGCACACCAGCCGTGGAGCGGGCGTCGGTGAAGGGGTTGATTATGGAGATCGTCCCAGCCCCCTCCTCGAAGTCGTAACCGTCCTCGTTGAAGCACTGTGCCGTATATGAAACCATCTTGTACTGCCCGGTGGGGATGGAGTTGTCGAGACGGATGAAGCCGCCTCCCCTGCCCTCGGAGAGGGCTATCTTAGCCGTCTGGACCGGCCCCTCGGGGGAGATGATCTCGACGTATGCCACGCTGCTGTATCCGGAAAGGCGTCCGGTGGACATGTCGAAGCAGAAGGCCGAGAGGAACATGTCGTCCCCGGCGACATAAACGCCGCGGTCGGTCGAGACGAACACACGCTCAGACAGATGGTCCTGCGCCACGGCCGGGACGGCCGCGAACGCCAGTAAAGCCAGTAATATTCTATATGTTCCTTTCATAATCCTACCAATGCAAAAATGGCCAGTCGTCAGGCTTGGTCAGGGTGCCTCCCCTCTTTCTGCAGTCTACGCACCGCGCGGGAGCCCAGTATGTCTGGCCGGTATCGTGGGGCATCACCGAAGAATAAGGCAGGAAACTTTCCCTCGAGTAATACTGATACCATTCGCTCGGCGATTCCAGAAGCACCGGCTCCACATAAGGTTCGTTCCTCTTGTAGAACTGGATGTCGGCGGCATCCAGGAACAGCGTCTTCTGAGCCCTTTGCGCCGCGCTTATGTATCCGATGACGAGTTCACCCGGATCCTGGAGGCAGCGGATGTTGCCGACCATCTCGCTCGGAGTGGGGGCGAAAAGGTTGCCGTTGTACTCGGAGTTGGTCTTCATGTTCTCCCAGTAGGTGTAAGCCTCCTTGTCGAGGGCTTCCAGAAAGACTTTGATGCGGTAGTAGAACGATATCTTTATGTCGTCCCTGGGTATCTTGCGGAACTCCAGGTCCACGAAACGGTCGTCGGTCTGCTTCTCGGTGGAGAAGGTGAGGATTTCGGAGGACTCCTCGTGGCCGTAACAGTAATAGATGTTGTCCGGAGGAACCAGTTCCTCAATGCTGCCGTAGCCGTTCACACCCCACCATCCGGTCTGGGGAGGGTGATAGACATAGGTCGCGTAATAATCGACATGGTACTCCCAGTCCTCGATATAGGTCCACTTGAAGAAGCTTCCCTTCTTGGAATGCATGCTCAGGGTTATGTTGAACCTCGACCTGTCGAAATCCTTCAGGTATGAGAGCGAATCTATCTCGGGTGCCGGGGTGACGGACTGCCAGGAAGACTCGTAGTCGTGGCCGCCCTTCGCCCCCACGGCATCTACGTGCAGGCGGTATTGACGCGACGGGTCGGCGTCCCTGGTGTCTATCTCATACATTATTTTCTGGTTGTAATCATATGATTTGTCAGCGTAATATTTCCCTCCGGCATCGTCCTCGATCCATACCGTTCCTTTAGCGACCGTCTCCGGGACTCCGCCGACAGGGTAGGTCAGCCCAAGGGTCACCTTGGAGACTTCGCCGACGAGGATGTCACCTTCGATAACGAGCGATCCCGACCCGTCCTCGGTCTCCGCCTCGAACGGATACACGCAGGAGACGGCCATTAGGGCCATCGCCGCAAAGATTATGGGTTTCATCTTCATCATCCGAATTTCAGGTTGAGGTTGAGGTAAGGGACGGGAGTCGCGAAGACGGAGATCATGTAGCCGTTCACCTGGGCGCCCCCGGCCGTGGTGTAATACACGGAATAGGGGTTCTTCCTGCCGGTCACGTTGTAGACGCCGAGGGTGAAGGACATGTGGGTGAGCTTGCGCAGGTAATGGCCCGGGTCGATGTTGAGGGCCAGGTCCATGCGGAAATAGTCCGGGATGCGGTAGCCGTTGCGCAGAGAGTAGGCAAGGCGCATGCCGCCGCCATACTCGTACACCGCAACCGGCACCGTGACCGGCCGGCCGGTCGAGTAATCGACGTTGACCGACAGGCTGTAGCGGTGGGTCATCTTGTAGTTGCCCACGAGCTTGAAGTCATGGGGCTTGTCGTGCGGAGCCGGGTACCAGGCTCCGCCGTTGATCGTCTCGACCCCGCGGTCCTCCATCTCGCGGAGCATCGAACGGGAGTAGGTATATGACATCCAGCCGTTCAGCTTGCCCAGGGCCTTCTTTACCATGAACTCCACGCCGTATGCGCGCCCGAAAGTTTCCACGACGTCGTCGGCAAGATGGTCGTTCATGATAAGGACCGCCCCGGACTTGTAGTCCAGGCCGTGCGAGGACTGCTTGTAATAGGATTCAAGCGAGAGGTCTATGGTGTTGTCGCGGACGGTCCAGTAGATGCCGGCGGCGGCCTGCCAGCCGCGCTGCGGCTTCAGGTCCGCCCCGGCCAGCTGCCAGGCGTCCATCGGCGATACGGAGGATGTATTGGAAATCAGATGTATGTACTGGGCCATGGAGTTGAATCCAGCCTTTACCGAGAGGTTGGGTCGGAAGGAATACTTGCCGGAGACGCGGAGTTCGGGCGCCCAGTAGAACTTGGCAGGGGACAGGGCCTGGAAGCCCGAGAACCTCACGCCCATGTCCACGGACAGGCGTTCCCCGGGCTTCCACGTGTCCCCGCCATACAGGGCGGCCTCCACGGCCCTCTGCCTTTGCAGTTCGTGGTCGGCCACAAGGGAAGCTGCGGTAAGGGGGGTCATGTGTCCGGGGTTGAGGTCATAGAGCTGGGCCTGGCCGCCGTAGGAAACGGTATGGCTGTCTCCGAAGACGCTCTTGAAGCCGGTCTTGACGAAAGCCTGGTTCACTCCGGTCGCCAGGCTGTAGCCGGAGACCTCGTTGAAGGCGTCGTCCACGATGTTGGAGTAGCGGTCGTAGCCTGCCACGAGCGTCATGCCCGTACGGCCCGTGACAGCCCGGCGCCACTTCAGCGAAGCGTTGAGGTTGGAATAATGGAACGTGGTGTCCCCGTCGAAGGAGAAACTGTCCCTGGACCAGTAGGCATAGGCCTGGATGGTGTTCCTGTCGTCGACGCGGTGCGTCACGGAAGCGTTGAGGTCGCTGAATGAGGCCCGTCCGCCTGAATAGGCGCTGTTCTCCGGAAGCAGTCCGAAGATCCAGTTGGAATAAGTGGTGCGGCCTCCTATGATGAAAGTGGTCTTGTCCTCCTTGATGGGCCCCTCGAGATGGAAACGGCTGGTCAGGAGGCCGAGGCCGAGCGAGCCCTGGACCTTCTTGGCGTTGCCCTCGCGGCCGCGGACATCAAGCACGGACGAGATCCTGCCGCCGAACTCGGCGGGTATGGAACTCTTATACAGCTCGATGTCGTTGATGACATCAGTATTAAAGGCGGAGAAGACCCCGAAGAAGTGGCTGGGGTTGTATATGGTCCCGTCGTTGAAAAGGACGAGGTTCTGGTCGGCGGATCCGCCGCGGACATTGAAGCCGCTGGACGCCTCGCCGACGCTCTTGACGCCGGGCAGCGTCAGCACGGCCTTCATCACGTCGGCCTCACCGAACGCGGAAGGTATCTTCGTTATGGTGTTGATGCGGACCTTCTCAATGCCCATGCGGGCGTCGCGGTGGTTGACCATGCTCTCGGCGGAAACCACCGCCTCCTTCAAGGAGGTGATGCGTTCCTTCATGACGACGTCGAGGCCGCCGTCGCTGTGGACAACCAGGTTGAGGTGCAGGTCCTCGAGGGAATACCCGCTGAAACCGAGGACGTTCTCTCCCAGAGGAAGGCTCACGCGGAAGCCTCCGTCATTGTCCGTCATGGCGTAAGTCCCTGACTTTTCGTCAAATACGGCCACACCTGCAAGGGGCTCTCCGGAAAGGATGTCGCGTACGGTGCCGCTGACGACAGCGCGGTTACCGCGTGCGTCTTCAGCCCGCCCGACATCATAGACCTTGTTGGCGAAGGTCACCATCTCGTTGCCGGCGTTGATGAGGCGCAGGAGCTCGTCGTCGGCCTCCTTCTTCTCTCCGGAGTCGAAGAAACCGAGGGGGAGCGAGGTATAGATGGTCTTGTCGTTGAGCTTGAAGTCGCCCTCCGGCAAGGCCGGGACCTCGCCCTCCGCGACCCAGAGGGGCGCGGGAGCTTCGGGCTCGGGGACCTGCATGCTCACGGCCCTGCGCCGGGAGCGCATCGCCGAGGCGGCGGCGGAAGCTGAAGGACTGGCCACCAGCCGCATGGCCTTCCTCTTCCCTATCGGGAGCAGGAGCCCGTCCTTTTCGATGAAGTAAGATGACCTGGTGTCGAAGTATTCCTTGGCATACCCGGTGGACGCGGCGGCTGAAAGGTCGGAAAGAAGGGCTTTCCTTACCAGCCGGTAGACGGTGTAATCGCCCTCATACAGCACCTCATAGAAGCCGGGATCGACGTCGTAACCCTTCTTCAGCATGTTGACGAACTTCGTGTCCCCCATACTGGCCCCGTCCACGTGTTCCCTCGCGGGAACGATGGCGGAGCGTGCGCCGGGAGGCATCAGCTGCACCTCGCCGGCGAAGGCGTCGACATTGACCAGGACGCCGTCGTAAACCTTGCCGTCAAGGGTGATGCTTCCCTCGACGAACTCCGGCGACTCCCAGAAGAATGTCCCGTCATAATTGATGTTGTACCTGATTGCCTGCCGCCCTCGATACAGGACCGACCTGCCTCCGGCATCCCTGATATAGTCATGGCGTTCGCTGTAATCCTGGGCGGCTGATGGCAGGGCCGGCAGGACAAGGAAAGCGCACGTCAAGACAGATAGAAGAGTTCGTTTCATAACAAGAAACAAAAATAAACTTTTACTCTCTATTTTCAAACGATGTTTTTCCGGAATACTGCATCAAAATTTAAAATAGGTGGAAACATGTTGTAAAGTCCGAAAAAATCACTACCTTTGCCCCACTTTTGCCCTCAAAGGCGAAGTGATTGATTTTAGTTGTTTTATTAACCCAAAATTTTTTGCAAGATGGCTGAATACCTGATGCCTGAAAAAAAGCAAGAGATTTTCGCGAAGTACGGGAAGTCCAATAAGGACACCGGCTCCCCCGAGAGTCAGGTTGCGTTATTTTCCTACCGTATCGCTCACCTTACCGAGCACGTGAAGAAGAACAAGAAAGACGTCGTCACTCGTCGTGCCCTTCTCCGCCTCGTCGGTAAGAGACGTCAGATCCTGGATTATCTCCAGAAGATCGACATCGAGAGGTACAGAAACATCGTCAAGGAGCTTGGTCTCCGCCGATAAAAGGATAGGAAACACCGGGGGGAAGGATTCCATGGGGATCCTCCCCCTTTTTTTTGAAAAACCCGGGACGCGGACGGTCCGCTTCCCTGCAGTAATAAAGACGTAAAGAAAACAGTAATGAACGTTATCACGAAAAAGATCGAACTCGCGGACGGCCGCGTGATCGAGATCGAGACCGGAAAACTCGCCAAGCAGGCGGACGGTTCGGCTGTCGTGAAGATGGGAGGTACCATGATCCTCGCCACTGTCTGCGCAGCCAAGGAAGTCAAGGAGGGCACTGATTTCATGCCCCTCACGGTGGACTACCGTGAGAAGTATTTCGCCGCGGGAAGGTATCCCGGCGGTTTCATGAAAAGGGAAAGCAAGCCCTCTGACTACGAGATCCTCATCGCCCGCCTCGTGGACCGTCCCATCAGGCCCCTCTGGCCGGACGATTTCCACCTTGAGGTGTTCGTCTATCTCAGCCTCATTTCCGCTGACAAGGACACCCAGCCCGACGCCCTCGCAGGCCTGGCCGCATCCGCGGCTCTCGCCACTTCCGACCTGCCGTTCGGCGGTCCCGTCTCGGAAGTCCGCGTCGCCCGCGTCAACGGCGAGTTCGTCATCAACCCCGGCTTCTCCCAGATGGCCGACAGCGACCTCGAACTGATGGTCGCCGCCACCGAGGAGAACATCATGATGGTCGAGGGCGAGATGAACGAGGTCAGCGAGCACGACATGCTCGAGGCCATCAAGTTCGCCCACGAGGAGATCAAGCGCCACTGCCGCGTGCAGAAGGAGCTCATCGCCGAGCTCGGCACCGATGTCAAGCGCGACTATCCCCACGACGTGGAGGACGAGGAGCTCAAGAAGGCCGTCGAGGCTTTCTGCTATGACAAGTGCTATGCACTCGCAAAGTCCGCGAAGCCCAAGCACGAGCGCGAGGACGGCTTCACCGCCATCAAGGACGAGTTCCTGGCCACCATCCCGGAGGAGGAGCTCGAGGAGAAGACCCCGCTCGTTGAGAGATATTACCATGCCGTCGAGAAAGAGGCCATGCGCAACATGATCCTCGACGAGGGCATCCGCCTGGACGGCCGCGTATGCGACCAGGTCCGTCCCATCTGGTGCGAGGTGGACTACCTCCCCTGCGCACACGGTTCAGCCATCTTCACCCGCGGTGAGACCCAGTCCCTCGCAACCGTCACCCTCGGCACCAAGATGGACATGAAGGAGGTTGACGAAGTCCTCATCCAGGGCGACCAGCAGTTCGTCCTGCACTACAACTTCCCTCCTTTCGCCACCGGCGAAGCCAAGCCCATGCGCGCCCCCGGTCGTCGCGAGATCGGCCACGGCAACCTCGCCATGCGCGCCCTCAAGCCCGTCGTTCCCCTCGCTCCGGAGAATCCCTATGCAGTCCGCGTGGTCAGCGACATCCTTGAGTCCAACGGTTCCTCTTCCATGGCCTCCGTCTGCGGCGGCTGCCTCGCCCTCATGGACGCGGGCGTGAAGATCAAGAAGCCCGTCGCCGGCGTGGCCATGGGCCTCATCACCGACGCCGAGCGCCCGAACGAGCGCTACGCCATCCTCACCGACATCCTCGGCGACGAGGACCATCTCGGTGACATGGACTTCAAGGTCACCGGCACCGCCGACGGCATCACCGCCACCCAGATGGACATCAAGGTGGACGGCCTGTCCTACGACGTGCTGGAGAGGGCCCTCGAGCAGGCCCGCCAGGGACGCATGCACATCATGGGCGAGATGCTGAAGACCATCAGCGAGCCCCGTGAGGACTACAAGCCCTTCGTGCCACGCATCGTCCAGATCCGCATCGCCAGCGAGTTCATCGGAGCCGTCATCGGAAAGGGTGGCGAGACCATCCAGAAGATCCAGAAGGAGACCGGCACCACCATCACCATCGACGAGCAGCCCAAGGAAGGCGGCGCCCAGGGCGAGACCGAGGGCATCGTCGACATCTTCGGCACCGACAAGCAGGCCATGGATGCCGCCCTCGAGTGGATCAAGGGCATCTGCGCAGTGCCTGAGGCCGGCCAGGTCTATCACGGCAAGGTGGTCAGCATCCTCGAGTTCGGTGCTTTCGTCGAGATCCTCCCCGGAAAGGAAGGCCTTCTCCACGTGTCCGAGATCGCATGGAACAAGACCGAGAACGTCGAGGACGTCCTCAAGGTCGGTGACGAGATCGATGTCAAGCTTCTCGAGATCGATGCCAAGACCGGCAAGATGAGGCTCTCCATGAGGGCTCTCACCGAGAAGCCGGAAGGCTATGTCGAGCCGAAGGGCCGCGGCGAGCGCGGTCCGCGCGGCGGCAACGGCGGCGGTCGTCCCGAGCGCG
>JAFZQO010000024.1 GCA_017620335.1 Bacteroidales bacterium | reverse complement strand
TAGAAAATGTTGATCATACCGCTTCCCTTTTTGTCCCCGGACGGTATGGTCCGGGAGGGTTAAACACTCAAGTCTGGCTGACGTTACGGAGAAGTCAGCCTGCAAAGATATGCATTTTTTCGGTTAATCAAGCACTTGCGGAGCGATTATCTGCCATTTGCAAGGAAAGAGGCCTGCACCGGACCTATCCTTCTGTACCCCTCCTCGGTCATATGCAGTTTGTCCGGCTTGTAGTATCCTTCGAAATTGAATTCGTTGATTCCCTGGAGCGAGAACTGGTCCAGGACCGGTATCCCATAGTACTCGCAGCATTCCTTCTGGGCACGGATATAGTCCGCAAAGGTCAGACCTGTCCTGTTTTTCTCCTCGGAGAAAGGATTATGACCGGAATCGTTCATGAAGAAACGCAGTCCGGTGAAGAAATATATCTCCGCACGGGGATTCTTCTCGAGTATGGTCCGGATGCAATAGTTTATGCCGCCGCACTGCGTGTGGAGTTTCGACGCATCATAACCGTCGAAAACCGAATAATCGCGCCAGGTGCCGCATTCACGGTTGTTGTTGAAATCATTAGTTGAAGCCCACAGGACATAGACGTCATAGACACCGGCGGTATCCACCTGCTTCTGGATCGAATAGCCCTGGTCGATCGAAAAACCGGCTCCTCCGACACCATACGTCGTCACCTCGGCGTCCAGGAGGTCGGCCCAGATCTGCTTGGCGGCATCGGATTCGGCATTCACGGACAGGGAGCCGCCGAAAACGGCGATGCGGGCGCCATAGTTCTTCGCCCCCTTATACGGGCTCTTGCGCGCCTTCCGTGAATCCGGCTTCAGGACATGCTGGTCCGGGTGCGACATCGGTGTACGTGGCATCTGCGCGGCAGAGGGAAGCGCAACAAGGGCGAGCGCTGCGACAATGACTATGATTCTCTTCATGGCGACTATACTATACCAAACAGGATGTTCAATCCAATCAAAATGAGGACGATGCCTCCGATGAGTTCGGCCGTGCGGCCGAAGCGGGTGCCGATGCTCCGGCCGCCGAGGATGCCGGCGACGACGGAAAGCACCGTCACAAGGAATACCGCAGCGGTCTTCAACAGTGCGGAAGAAAGCGTGTCCTGCTCCATCGAGAGGGATATGCCGACCGCCAGGGCGTCTATGCTCGTGGCAATCGACGCGACGATGATGTTGCGCAGGCCGTTCAGGTCGCGCGCCTCCTCCTTGCCCTTCACGGCCTCGAGTATCATTGACCCTCCGACATAAAGCAGCAGCAGGAAGCCGATCCAGTGGGCGAACTTCTCGACATAGCCCACGAAGAGGTCCCCGAAGAGATAGCCGAGGAGAAGGAGACCGGCCTGCACGAATCCGAACACGAGTGCGATGGTCAGCACCTGGCGACGGCGCACATTACCCATCGTCACGCCCGAGCAGAGCGAAACGGCGAAGCAGTCGGCGCAAAGCGATACGGCCAGAAGCAGGGCGAGTATTATCGAACGCAGCATACGTTATGGTTTGAAAATCTGTCTGTTGACTATCGACCTTCCGAGCGTGAGCGAGTCCGCGTACTCGAGGTCGTCGCCGAAGCCCAGACCGCGCGCCAGGGTCGAGACCCTGACGCCGAACCCCTCGATCTGCCGGTAGATGTAGAACGCCGTCGTCTCCCCCTCCACGTCTCCCGACAGTGCCAGAATCACCTCGACTTCAGTACAATCCATCCTGTGGAGGCGGTCGACCAGTTGGCGGATGGTGAGGTCGGAGGGGCCGATGCCGGCTATGGGCGAGATGATGCCGCCGAGGACGTGATAGACGCCGCGGTACTGGCCGGTGTTCTCGATGCTCATGACGTCGCGGACGTTCTCCACGACGCAGATGGTGTTGTGGTCACGGTGGCGGTCTCCGCAGATGGAGCAGAGGCCGTTGTCCGAGATCATCATGCACTCGGGGCAGTACTGCACCTCGTCGGCCAGCCGGTTGATGGCATCAGTGAAATGATGCACGTTCTCCCTGGGCTGGTTCAGCAGGTGCATGGCCAGGCGCAGCGCGCTGCGCGAACCAACGCCCGGCAGCGAACTGATCGCCTCCACGGCGTTCTGGAGCAGTTCTGAAGGATACTTTTCGATCATAGGCTGTGATATCTGAGAAGGCCTTCCATCGGGGAAGCAAGGATGCGGGAGATGCGTACGCCGAAGCGGTCGGAGACGGTGCGTATATGCGAGGAGAGGGCCGCGGCAAGGCCGCCGACGAAGCCGGCGGGCAGGTCCGCGCGCCCGTGCCTCAACAGGGAACGCTCGAAGAAGTCGGTGAGGTTGCGGTCTATGAGCGCCTCCACGTACGGGTCGGCGCGATGCTCCAGGAGCCAGGGCGCGAAACTGCCGAGGTAGGCGGACGGGGCCGGCTCGCGGTACACCTTCCGGACGACAGTCATGTAATCGACCTCGAAGGCCGCGCCGAATTCCGTAGCAAGCGGCTCAGGGACAAGGCCCTTGATATAGTCCGCAAGGAACAGTTTGCCCAGGCAGGCTCCTCCGCCCTCGTCGCCGAGGATAAAGCCTCCGGAGCGGGCGGTATGCACTATGCGGGAGCCATCATAGAGGCAGCTGTTGGAGCCGGTACCGAGGATGGCGCAGACGCCTTCGGAGCGGCCGCAGGCCGCCCGGGCGGCGCCGAGCATGTCCGAGGCGCCTTCGACGGGAGCGCCGCCGAAAGCCTCGGAGAGGCACTTCGCGGCGCCCTCCGCCGCCTCGGAGCCCTCGATAAGCCCCGCGGCATACAGGTGGATCTCCGTTACCGGGACATTCCCGACCTGTTCCGCAGCCTCGCTGACGATACCCTTGAAATCGTCCCCGGAAAGGACGGAAACATTCATTCCCTTTGTGCGGAATTCCCGGACGACATCCATGCCGTCAGTCACGCACCACTCGGCCTTGGTCGCCCCGCTGTCGATAACAAGCTTCATTACAGGACCTCGAGGAGTTCGACCTTGAAGACGAGGGCGGCGCAGGGCGGGATGCTCCCGTGGGCGCCGGCCTCCCCGTACGCGAGCTGGTACGGGATGTAGAGCTCCCAGACGGAGCCCTCGGGCATCAGCTGAAGGCCCTCGGTCCATCCCTTGATGACCTGATTGAGGCCGAAGACGGCCGGCTCGCCGCGGTCGTAGGAGCTGTCGAACTTCATGCCGCTGGTCAGCGTGCCCTCATAGTGGCAGCGGACGCGGTCGGTGCGGCCGGGCTTGCGGCCGGTCCCTTGTTTCAGGACCTTGTACTGAAGACCGCTAGGCAGGACGACCACGTCGTCCCTGCGGGCGTTCTCCTTCAGCCAGGCCTCGCCCTCGTCCTTGAAGGCGGCCGCCATGGCGGCCTGCTTCTCCCTGGCCTCGGCCTCGGCCCGCGCGAAGAAATCGTTCAGGACCTTGTTGGCCTCCTCCATGGACAGCGCGGGCTTCGCGCCCAGCAGGCTGTCCCTGACACCGTTCTTGAAATCTTCGAAATCGAGCTTCTCCACGCCCGTCTGCGACAGGCTCTGGGCAATGCTCATGCCCAATGCGTAACTGAGTTTATCCATTAATATGCTATTTCACGTTCTTGAATACTTTCTGCACGAAGGAGGCGAGGTTGCGGCGCCATACATGCCACTCGTGGCCGCCGGGATAGGTTTCGTAAACCAGATTCTTGTATCCCAGGTCCGTGAGCTGCTTGTAGAACGCCTCCGTTCCGCCGATGCGGTTGTCCGACTCGCCGCAGGACAGGTAGAACAGGTCGAACTTGTTGTACTTGTCCGGGGTGGAGATCAGGCCCGGCATCTGCGCCTCGGGATTGAACTCTGCCTGGCCCGCGCCGGAGCCGCCGATGAGGCCCGACGAGAAGATGCCGACGTTGGCGAAGGTCCCGACATTGCGCAGGGCGATGTAGAACGACTGGCCGCCGCCCATCGACAGGCCGGCCACGGCGCGGCCCTTGCGGTCCTTGATGACGTTGTAGTTCTTATCGATGTAGGGGACGATGTCGGCCACCATCGAGTCGTAGTTGTCGAAGCCGCTGGGATACTGCTTGATGTCCTGCTTGACAGGGATCTGGAGGGTGGATGCGGCGTACTGGTTGGGGTTGCCGTTCGGCATCACGACAAGCATCGGGACGGCCTTGCCCTGGGCGATGAGGTTGTCCAGGATCTGCTGGGTGCGGCCGAGGGTGCTCCATGCGTCCTCGTCGCCGCCGCCTCCGTGGAGAAGGTACAGGACGGGATACTTGGTCTTCTTGTCGTTCCTGTCATAGCCGAAGGGAGTATAGACGTACATCCTGCGGATCATGTCGTTGGTGCCGGAGTAGTACCAGACATGCTCGATGTTGCCGGGCTTGCTGCACTCCTTGTAGTTGTCGGCATAGCCGCCGTCCACGAGCACCGCGCTCATGAAGCGGGTGCCGTCGCGCTGCACGAAAAGGTTGGCCGGGTCGAGCATGCTCACTCCGTCAACGGTGAAAGTGTAGGTGTAGAGCTCCGACGCGGGGCGCGGGAGCGTGACGCTCCACACTCCCCCTTCGCCCTTGGTCATCCTGCCGGCCTTGGCGGCCTCGGGGCCGTAGCCCATCCAGGAAGCGTGGACGCTGACCTCAGTGGCATAGTCTGCGCGGAGGCGGAAGGTGATGGTCTCGGCCGTCAGTTCGGGCGAGACGAGGGGCTGTCTGTTCTGGAAGTTCTGGAGTTCCTGGGCGCGGAGGCCGGAACAGGCGGCCGTCAGGAGCGCTGCGGCGGCAAGGATGCGGAATGTTTTCATATCGTTTGTCAATTGGTTTCCAAAGTTAGCAAAAAGTCAGTAAACAATCTCATCGGAAGGCGGGCTTTCGTTCCAGCAACGGTCCACGACCGTCACGACATAGAAGAAGGGTCCTTCATCCGAGCCCTCCGTCCCGTACCAGGTGTTGCGCGTGACGGCGACTATGTGCGAGGGGTCCGTCAGGTCGGCCGTCTCGTCCATCCCGAAACGCCGGACGATGAAGAAATGCGGCACCTGCAGAGGATCCTCCACGGGCTCCACGCTCCAGATGACGAGTCCCTGCGAGGCCCAGATGTCGGAGACCGGTTCCGGAGGTATGTCGTCTATGCCGGTATAAGCAGGTATGAGGGCGGGCGCGCGCTGGTAGCGCCGGGCGAGCGAGTCGGCGAGCCCCAGCGTGCCGTCCGCGAGCGACCAGCCCGGCCACCAGACGTTGCCGTCCACCTCCGGGAGCTCACGAACCAGCTCCATCTTGCGGGCCAGCTGCGTGGTCTTGGGATTCTTCAGGTCCTTCTCTCCGAAAGTCTCGATGCTCTGCCCTATATACAGCTGTCCCTTCAGATTGAGATCGTTCCACCAATTTATAAGGGTCTCGTAATCAGCCGCTTTGTGGCCAATCTTCCAGTAAAGCTGGGGAGCCAGGTAGTCCACGTCGCCAGCCTCGTCCCATGCAAGGGCGTCGGCGTAAAGTTCGTTGTAGCAGGACAACCCGTTGGTACGGCTGCCCTCCGGCCATTCGGAGATGTTCCTGTGGATGCCGAACGGGGACACCCCGAAGCGCACCCAGGGCTTTATCTCCTTCACCGCCTGCTGCACCTCGTGGATGAGCGTAGCGGTATTGTTCCGCCTCCAGTCGGCCTTGCTGCGGAAGCCCTGGACCTTGCCGTATTTGGCGAAGGTGTCGTCGTCCGGGAAGTTCCTTCCGCTCACGGGATATGGATAGAAATAGTCGTCGAAATGTATCCCGTCCACGTCGTAGCGCGTCACGATGTCGCGAACGACCTTCACGACGTGCTCACGCGAGGCGGGCTCGCCGGGGTCAAAGTACACCTGCCCGGAATACTTCTTGAAAATGTCGGGATTCCTGCGTGCGATGTGGTCCCGAACGAGAGATTCGGTGGAATTGAGGGTGACGCGGTAAGGATTGAGCCACGCGTGCAGCTCCATCCCCCTCGAGTGACACTGCTCTATCATGAACTGCAGGGGGTCCCAAAGCGGTTCCGGAGCCTTGCCCTGGGTTCCGGTCAGATACCGCGTCCAGGGCTCGATGTCGGAGATGTAGAATGCGTCCGCCTCAGGCCTCACCTGGAAGAAGACGGCGTTGCAGCCGCAGGTCTGGAGGGAATCAAGGGTCTCGGACAGCCACGTGCGTATCTCCTCCTGCTCCATGTCCTTAAGACTGCCGTTGCCGACGATGTGCAGCCAGGCGCCCCGGAACTCCCGCAGCGGGAGTTCCTGCGCCGCGGCCGCCCCGAGGAACAGCATCGCAGAAACCAGTGTCAGAAGGGTCTTGCGCATTTCCTCGTAAATATACGAAATAAACCTTCCCCTTGGAGGGGAAGGTCGTAAAATACCGTCCTTTCGGGTTTATTCGGCCTTGCCGTCGGAACCGAGGACGTTGATGATCTTGTGCATGTACATCTTCTTCATCTCCTCGCGGGCGGGCTTGAGATACTGGCGGGGATCGAAGTGGCCGGGGTTCTCGGCCAGGTGCTTGCGGATGGCGCCGGTCATGGCCAGGCGGCTGTCGGAGTCGATGTTGATCTTGCAGACGGCGCTCTTGGCGGCCTCGCGGAGCTGCTCCTCAGGGATGCCGATGGCGTTGGGGAGGTTGCCGCCGTACTTGTTGCACATGTCGACATACTCCTGCGGAACGCTGGAGGAGCCGTGGAGGACGATGGGGAAGCCGGGGAGCTTCTTCTCGATCTCATGCAGCACGTCGAATGCGAGCGGAGGAGGAACGAGCTTTCCGGTCTCGGGATCGACGGTGCACTGCTCGGGCTTGAACTTGTATGCGCCGTGGCTGGTACCGACGGAGATGGCGAGGGAGTCGCAGCCGGTGCGGGTGGCGAAGTCGATGACCTCTTCCGGACGGGTGTAGTGGGACTCCTCGGCAGCGACCTCATCCTCGACGCCGGCAAGGACGCCGAGCTCGGCCTCGACGGTCACGTCATACTGGTGGGCATAGTCGGCGACCTTCTTGGAGAGGGCGATGTTCTCCTCGTAAGGAAGGGAGGAGGCGTCGATCATCACGGAAGAGAAGCCCATGTCGACACAGTCCTTGCAGAGCTCGAAGCTGTCACCGTGGTCGAGGTGGAGGCAGATCTGGGGGTTCTTCCAGCCAAGTTCCTTGGCATATGCGACGGCACCTTCGGCCATGTAGCGGAGGAGGGTGGAGTTGGCATAGTTGCGCGCGCCCTTGGAAACCTGGAGGATGACGGGGGACTTAGTCTCCGCTGCGGCCTGGATGATGGCCTGGAGCTGCTCCATGTTGTTGAAGTTGAAAGCGGGGATGGCGTAACCGCCGGCGACGGCCTTCTTGAACATCTCGCGGGTGTTCACAAGGCCCAAATCTTTGTAAGAAACCATAGTTATAAAATTTGTTTTGAACGATTGCAATTGAATCACGCAAATTTAACTATTTTTGTGGAAATATCACATAGCTATGGCCAATAAAGTACTCATATTCTCAGCTCCTTCCGGCTCGGGCAAGAGCACGGTCGTCAACCATCTCCTGGGCCTGCATCCCGAGTTTGAGTTTTCAGTGTCAGCCACTTCCCGTCCGCCCCGCGGACAGGAACAGGACGGCGTGGAGTATTATTTCCTCGACGCGGAGGAGTTCCGCAGCCGCATCGCTGACGACGCCTTCGTGGAGTACGAGGAAGTGTACCCCGGACGCTTCTACGGCACCCTCAAGTCCGAGGTGGAGCGCATATGGGCAAATGGCCATGTCATCCTCTTCGACGTGGATGTCAAGGGCGGCGTGAGTCTCAAGAAGTACTTCGGCGACCAGGCCCTGTCGGTCTTCATCCAGGCCCCGAGCGTGGAGGAGCTCCGCCGCAGGCTCGTCCTGCGCGGCACCGACAGCGAGGAGGACATCGAGAAGCGCGTGGCCAAGGCTTCCGAGGAGATGACTTACGCCGACAAGTTCGACTACGTCCTCGTCAACGACGACCTGCAGACCGCCCTCAAGGAGGCGGAGGACGTGGTGGACAAGTACCTCGACGGCCACTGAAGGAAACGGATCGCGGTTTATTCCGGATCGTTCAACCCCCTGCACATAGGCCACCAGGCCATCATGGAGTATCTCACCCGCGGGAAGGGCTTCGAGTGGGTGTACCTCATCGTCTCCCCCCAGAACCCCTTCAAGGACCCCTCACTGGCGGAGCAGGGCGAGCGGCGCTACCTGGCAGCCGTAGATGCCGTGAAGCGGCATCCCGGGCTGCGCGTCTGGGTGGACGACATCGAGCTGCACCGCGACCCTCCGCAGTACACCATCGACACGCTGGATGCATTGAAAGAGAGGGAGCCTGAGTGCGACTTCACCCTGGTCATAGGTTCCGACAACCTCGTCCGCTTCAGCGGCTGGAGGCAGGCGGAGCGCATCCTCAAGGAGTACGGCATAGTCGTCTATCCAAGGCCGGGATATGACTCCGAGGCCCTCGCGGCGGAGCTGAGGAACGCCCCCGACGGGGACTCCTACCGCATCCGCATCCTCTCGGACGCTCCGCAGGTGGACATTTCCTCCACGGAAATAAGAAAAGGCCTTGAAGAAGGCCTTGACATGTCGGAGTATCTGATGTAAATCACCCTTTCCTCAACCTGAGGCTGTTGCTGACGACGCAGACGCTGCTGAGCGCCATGCACGCCGCCGCTATCATCGGGTTCACGAGCCCGAGGGCCGCGGCAGGAACCGCCAGCACGTTGTAGATGAATGCCCAGAAGAGGTTTTCCTTGATGATACGGGAGGTGCGGCCGGACAGCTTCACCAGTTCCGGGACCTTGCGCAGGTCGGAGCTGATGACCGTGGCCATCGCAGTGTCTATGGCGATGTCGCTGCCTCGGCCCATCGCCACGCTCAGGTCGGCGAGGGCGAGCGCGGCGCTGTCGTTGATGCCGTCGCCGACCATCGCGACCCTGCGTCCTTCCTTCTGGAGTTTCTCAACGAAATGGTGCTTCGCATCGGGAAGCACCTCGGACACCACGTTGTCGATTCCGGCCTCCCGGGCTATCCCGGAGGCGATTTCAGCCTTGTCTCCAGTAAGCATGTAGACGTCCAGCCCCATGTCCTTCATGGCCTGCACCGCCTCGCGGGAGGTAGGCTTGATGACATCGCGCCAGTCGGCGTCAAACTTCTCGGCCGAGCCGACGGTCACGGTACCGGTCTTGTCCAGCACGACGGCGTCGATGCCGGCGGCCACCTGCAGCGCGTCTGCATCCTTGACGAGGATGCCCTTCCGCGCCGCGTTGCCGATGCCGGCTATGACCGCCGTCGGCGTGGCGAGGCCAAGCGAGCAAGGACAGGCGATGACCAGCACACCCACGGCCGCGAGTATGCCCTTTGCCACTCCCCCGGGAACTGCGAGCGCCCATACCAGGAAGGTCAGCAGCGCGACGCCCACTATGACAGGGACGAATACGGCGGCAACCTTATCCACCGTGCGCTGGATGCGGGCCTTGCTGCCCTGGGCGTCGCGCACCATGTCCACGATGCCGGCCAGCAGCGTGCCGTTCCCGACCTTCTCCGCCTTCACCTTGAGCGTGGCGGAGCCGTTGGTGGTGCCGGCATAGACCTTGGTTCCGGGAGCCTTGGCGACGGGGACGGATTCGCCCGTGAGGGCGCTCTCGTCCACCAGCGACTCCCCTTCCACGACCACTCCGTCGACAGGGATACGGTATCCCGGATCGACCGCCATCACTTCGCCCACGTCGCAGTGCACCTCCGGCTGGAGCTGCTTGAGCGCCCGCAGGCTCGCGGTCGTGCCATGCTTTGCCCGCTCTTCAAGCCAGCGGCCGAGCAGCACGAACGCGAGGATCATGGCCGAAGACTCGAAATACAGCCCGGCCTTCAGACCGCGCGAGGTCCAGACCTCCGGGAACAGAAGGTTGAAGGCGCTGAAAAGCCAGGAGATACCGACGCTAAGCGCCACGAGCGTGTCCATATTGGCGCTGCCGTGCCTGAGCTGGTTCCAAGCGGACTTGAAGAACCGCCGGCCGAACAGGATTACGACGATCAAAGTGAAAACGGCAAGGAACACCGTCCACCTGGGCGAATCCTTGCAGAACATGGAAACGGCCATCACCAGCGCAGCGGCGCACAGGCCCCCGACTGCATCGCTCCGTAACGAGCGGAGTTCTTTCAGGCGTATCCTTTCCGCCTGTTCGTCCGGGTCCGGACCGGAAGCCACCTCTTCGGGCTTCTCCGCCTCCTCCACGATCAGGTCGTAGCCTCCGTCCACGACGGCCTGTTTCAGCCCAGCCGCGGACACGACGGCGGGGTCGTATTCGACCTGCGCCATGTTGGATGCCAGGCTGACGGACACATCCGTCACGCCCGGCAGTTTCCTGAGGGTATTCTCAACCCTGGCGACACATGCGGCGCAGCCCATGCCGACCACGGGGAAATTCTTCCTGACTGTCATTGCTTATCAAACAAAAAAGCGGACGGTATGGTAGCCGCCCGCTTGTATCGATTACTGCTCGTCCGGGGTGTCAGGGCCGTTGGACGGGCCCTGAGGGCCGTACTGAGGTCCCTGCGGGCCGTAAGGGTCGCCCTGCGGGCCACCCTGGAACGGGCCCTGGGGACCGCCCTGCTGGGCGCCGGCGCTGGCCTGGTACATCTTCTCGAAAGCCTTGCTGA
Organism: Bacteroidales bacterium; assembly: GCA_017620335.1. Classification (GTDB taxonomy): domain Bacteria; phylum Bacteroidota; class Bacteroidia; order Bacteroidales; family UBA932; genus Cryptobacteroides. Next base: position 349 of record JAFZQO010000024.1, on the reverse strand, counting down.
GGGCCTCGGAGTAACGGTCGATATCAGCGATGTTCTGGCTCTTGACCGCATCCTTGAGGAGGTTCATGTTGCTCTCGACCTCACCCTTGATGTCGGCAGGGATCTTGTCGCCGTTCTCCCTGAGGAATTTCTCGGCCTGGAAGGTGAGCGAGTCGGCGTTATTGATCTTGTCGGCGCGCTCCTTGGCGGCCCTGTCGGCGGCCTCGTTGGCCTTGGCCTCGTCGCGCATGCGCTGGATCTCGGCGTCGCTGAGGCCGGAAGAAGCCTCGATGCGGATGTTCTGGGCCTTGCCGGTGGCCTTGTCGGTCGCAGAGACGTTCAGGATGCCGTTGGCGTCGAGGTTGAAGGT
>JAFZQO010000023.1 GCA_017620335.1 Bacteroidales bacterium | reverse complement strand
CTCGATCTGGGGGACGCCGCGCGGTGCGGGAGCGATGCCGTCGAGGTTGAACTCGCCGATGAGTTTGTTGTCACGGGCCATCGGACGCTCGCCCTGGAGGACGCGGACCTGCACGGAAGGCTGGTTGTCAGCCGCGGTGGAGAAGACCTGGGATTTCTTGACAGGGATGGTGGTATTGGATTCGATGAGCTTGGTCATCACGCCGCCGAGGGTCTCGATGCCGAGAGAGAGCGGGGTGACGTCGAGCAGGAGGACATCCTTGACGTCGCCGGTGAGGACGCCGCCCTGGATGGAAGCGCCGATGGCGACGACCTCGTCGGGATTGACGCTCTTGTTGGGCTCATTGCCGAAGAAGTTCTTCACGAGCTCCTGGACCTTCGGGATACGGGTGGAACCGCCCACGAGGAGGACCTCGTCAATGTCGGACGCGCTGAGGTGGGCGTCCGCGAGAGCCTTGCGGCAAGGCTCGATGGTCTTCTGGAACAGGCTGTCGCAGAGCATCTCGAACTTGGCGCGGCTGAGGGTCTTAACAAGGTGCTTGGGAATGCCGTCGACAGGCATGATGTAAGGCAGGTTGATCTCCGTGGAGGTCTGGCTGGAGAGCTCGATCTTGGCCTTCTCGGCAGCCTCCTTGAGGCGCTGGAGGGCCATGGGGTCCTTCTTGAGGTCGATGCCGTGGTTCTCGCTGGCGAACTCCTGGGCGAGCCAGTCGATTACGACCTGGTCGAAGTCGTCGCCGCCGAGGTGGGTGTCACCATTGGTGGACATGACCTCAAAGACACCGTCACCAAGCTCGAGGATGGAGATATCGAAGGTACCGCCGCCGAGGTCGAAGACCGCAACCTTGGAGTTCCTGTCCTTCTTGTCGAGGCCGTATGCGAGTGCGGCCGCGGTAGGCTCGTTGATGATGCGCTTGACGTCAAGGCCCGCGATCCTGCCGGCCTCCTTAGTGGCCTGGCGCTGCGAGTCGGAGAAGTAGGCGGGGACGGTGATGACGGCCTCGGTGACCTCCTGGCGGAGGTAGTCCTCGGCGGTCTTCTTCATCTTCTGGAGGATGATGGCGGAAATCTCCTGAGGGGTGTACAGGCGGCCGCTGATGTCGACGCGCGGAGTGTTGTTGTCTCCCCTGACGACCTTGTAGGGCACGCGGTTCACCTCCATGGAGACCTGGTCGTAGGTCTCGCCCATGAAGCGCTTGATGGAATAGATGGTGTTGGCGGGGTTGGTGATGGCCTGGCGCTTTGCCGGGTTGCCGACCTTCCTCTCACCGCCTTCAGTGAAAGCCACCACCGAAGGGGTGGTGCGCTCACCTTCATTGTTGATGATGACGGTAGGCTGGTTGCCTTCCATGACCGAAACGCACGAATTGGTGGTTCCGAGGTCGATTCCGATGATTTTTCCCATAATATGATTCCTTTTATTTGTTTTTCACTCGACGGCGGACTGTCCGTCCGCGACAACGCACTACCTTCTAATCCTGTGCCATTCATTTCCGCTGACATTTTGGCAGAATTATTCCTATATTTGTGGCAGGATGTATTACAGGACATTGAACGGAGAAGAGTACAGGGACCTGGAGTCCAGGATCCTGTACGAGGACAACCACCTGCTGGTAGTGAACAAGCGGGCGGGAGAGATAGTGCAGGGCGACAAGACCGGTGACGAGTGCCTGGCGGAAACTTTCAAGGCCTTCATCGCACAGCGCGACGCCAAACCTGGACGCGTGTTCATGGGCGTCCCGCACCGCCTCGACCGTCCCGTCAGCGGCATAGTCGTGCTGGCAAAGACCTCCAAGGCCCTTGAGCGCCTCTCGGCGATGTTCCGCGAAGGAGACGTGCACAAGACCTACTGGGCGCTCTGCTGCACCGCTCCCGCGGCCCCGGAAGGCGAGCTCGAAGACTGGCTCGTGCGCAACGAGAAACTCAACAAGACCTTCATCGCCAAGGCGGGAGAGCGTAACCGTGACGCTAAGCCGGCCCGGCTCCGCTACCGCTATCTGGGGCCCACGGAGCGCTACCATCTCGTGGAGGTAGAGCTCCTGACAGGCCGTCACCACCAGATCCGCTGCCAGCTCGCCGGTATGGGATGCGTCATCAAGGGAGACCTGAAATACGGGGCTCCGCGTTCCAATCCCGATGGCAGCATCTCCCTGCATTCCAGACACATAAGCTTCATCCACCCGGTCAAGGCCGTCCCCGTGGACCTGACCGCTCCCCTGCCGCCGTCCTGGCCAGACCTGCGGAATGCAGGGTCCTCATGTACTCGCTCGGAGTGTCGTTCATGATCAACTTGAACGCCATGTTGAATGACGCGAGGGAGTGAAAGCCTGACATCATCGACAGCTCGCTCACCTTCAGCATCCTGTCACGTTTCATCAGGGAGACCGCATACTGGATGCGGTATGTGTTGACATACCTGCAGAAGTTCTTTCCGGCCTTCTCGTTTATCGTTTTCGACAGCATAGACTTGTTGGTCATCATCTCGGTCGCGAGTCTCGTCATGGTGAACGAGTCGTCCAGATAAGGCCTCTCCTTACGCATGTACTCCTCCACCCTTTCGAACAGGAGGTCTATGCGCCTGGACTCTTCCGTGACGCGTTCGCGGCCGTTTCCAGCATGGCGGACAGCCACAGCCGCGGCCACCGGCATCAGCCTGATGACCGGAGTTCCGCTGAAAAGGGACGACTGGAGATACAGGTATGCCGCCGCGAGGATAAGGCAGATGAAAAGACTGACGTACCTTCCAAACGGATCAGGGCTGGCACGTACCGACAGGATGACCGCCGCAAGGAAGGTGAGCGCCTGTGCGCAGGCGGTTTTCATGAAGACGAAGGTCACCCTCTCGTGCAGGATACCCCTGAGGCGTCCGGACGGGAACATGCGGACGACCTCCTCCATGACGGAATAAGACAGGATCATGCCGGACACGACGGCCATGTAAGCATCGCCGTCAAAGGGGAAGTCACTGTCAGCCAGTTCCACCACGCTGCGTGCCAGGCCCGCGGCAGCCAGAAGGAGGAAAAGATGGGATACGCGTTTCTTCTCCGACTGGAAACGGACCGTCTCAAGGACAAGGGCGTTCAGGAACAGTATGTCTGCCGCAAGCAGGGATGCGGATATCCCTCCGGAGTTGCGCCTGTCATCCACCAGCATGACGCCCGTCACCAGCAATGCCGGGAGCAATTGCAGCATCCACCTGCCCGTACCCATGACGGCCCTTCTCCTAATCCCTCCCAAAATCCACAGGAAAAGGGAGAAACACGGGAAACCATACATGACAACCATCTCCATAACTCCTCCAGATAATGTCCTTCCTGGCCAAATATCAATAAAAAAACTCTCCGCGAAACACGCGAAGAGGGGGTAAAAACGGAATAATTATCTTTTTTTATGCTTTACCGACGTTCCTGGAAGAATGACGGATATGGATGGACTCGAATCCCCTGCCGTATACTCCCGTGACAGTCGAGACGGAGAGGAAGGCGTCCGGGTCGATGGACTTGATATACCGGAGCAATATGTTAAGGTCGGTCTTGCGGGTGAGAACCATAAGTACATGGGTAGACTGCTTCGAATACCATCCCTGGCCGTCCAGGACCGTAACTCCGCGATGCAGGTCCTTGGCGATGGCGTCCGCTATCTCCTCATACTTCTGCGACAGGATGAAGAGCTGGACGGACTGCTTGGATCCCGCCAGGAACATGTCCAGCACGGTACTGCAGACTGTGATCAGGATAAGGCCGTACACGACGGTAACGATCTTTTCCGTGAAGGGGATGAGCGTGCCGTCGGCGGTATAGGAAGGGACGAGCAGGGACGACAGGATGATCACCAGGTCCATTCCGAGTATCATCTTGCCCGGGGAGATGCCGCGGTACTTGTTGACGATCAGGGCGATTATGTCAGTACCGCCGGTGCTTCCGCCGGCCGCCATCGTGAAGCCTATGCCGACTCCGACGAGGATGCCGCCCATGATGACGCTCATCAGTTTTCCGTTGTCGACGGCGAGCGTCTGGCAGATCTCGGCCGGGATCCATGTCTGGAAGAGGTTAAGTCCCAGGGAGGCAAGGACTATGGCCACGACGGTCTTGCCTCCGAAACCCTTTCCCAGGGTGAAAAGCGCTATGACAAGCAGGAGGATGTTGACCGTGAAATAAGTGTAACCTATCTTGATCACGCCGTGCGTGGCGTACTGGATGATGGACGCGACGCCGGTCACGCCTCCTCCGACGAGATTGTTCGGTACGAGGAATACCGTCCAGCCCAGCACATACAGGAGCAGGCCGAGGACCAGGGATGCATATTCCTTGACGTGGTGGAGGATCGTTTTTTCTTTAAGAGGCATTTGATTCGGATTTGTTCTTGAGTTTGAGGCCCGTCTTCATCTCCTCGAAGCCCTCGCCATAGACGTTGTTCGTGGAGGAGACGGACATGAATGCACGGGGGTCGGCTTCCTTGATGACCTTGGTGAGCTCGGGCAGCTGCTTGCGGCTGATGAGGATGAGCAGGACGTTCTTCTCCTTGCGGGTATACCAGCCCTGGGCGCTCAGCACCGTTACGCCACGGTTCATGTTCTGTGTAATATGGTCCGCGATCTCGGCATAACGGTCGGAGAAGACGAGGAGCTGGTAGGAGGATTTGTTACCGCCGACGACGCTGTCTATGAGTGCGGAAAATGTTATGATCTCGACGAATCCGTACACCATGTCGGTGAAGGACTTGTCGGGCAGCAGGATAAGCAGGCTGACGATTATGATGTCCGATATGAGGAATACCTTGCTGAGCGACACCGGCCAGTACTTGTTGACCATGATGGCGACGATGTCGGTACCGCCCGTACTGGCGCCGTAGCGCAGGACGAGGCCTAGGCCGACGGCTTCTAGCAGACCGGCGATGATGGGGATCAGCAGCGTCTCACGCACGTAGAAGAACTGCCCGGCAACGGAGTGGATTTCCGGAATCGAGGCGACCACCTGCATGGCGAGCGACGACATCACGATACAATATATGGTCTTGAAGCCGAAGCCTATGCCCATGGCAATGACGGCGATGATGATGAGCAGGGCGTTGACGGCGAAATACGAATACTGCGCCGGGATCAGCCCGCCAGTGGCGTACTGTATGACGGTGCAGAGGCCCATCATGCCTCCGGCCGACATGCCGTTCGGAATCATGAACGCCTCCCACGCGAAGGCGAAGATGAAACAGGCGACGGTCAGGATCAGGAATTCATTGACAATGTAGTATTTCTTTCTTTCGGTACTCATTACAATCACTTGACCACGATGTTCACGATCTTTCCAGGGACCACGATGACCTTGATGATGTTAAGTCCGTCCGTATATTTCGCCGTCTGCTCCAGGGCGCGCACCCTGGCCTCCACTTCATCCTTTCCGGCCGACTTGGGGAGGTCGACGGTGAAGCGGGTCTTGCCGTTGAACGAAACCGCATACGTGCAGCTGTCCTCGACCGTGTAAGCCTCTACGTACTCCGGGAAGGAAGCATAGGTGACGCTGTCCTCATGCCCGAGGGCATGCCAGAGCTCCTCCGAGATGTGCGGGGCGAAGGGCGACAGGAGGACCACCAGGGGCTCCAGAACCGCACGCTTGCTGCACTTGAGAGTGGAGAGCTCGTTGAGCGCAATCATGAACGCGCTGATGGCGGTATTGAAGGAGAACGACTCGATGTCCGCGCGCTCCTTGGCGATGAGCCTGTGAAGGGCCTTGAGTTCGGCGGGGGTGGGAGCCTCCTCGGTGACGAGCCAGTTGTCGCGGTCGTAGAACAGCCTCCAGAACTTCTTAAGGAAGCGGTTCACTCCGTCTATGCCCTTGGTGTCCCAGGGCTTGGACTGCTCCAGGGGGCCGAGGAACATCTCGTAGAGGCGGAGCGTATCGGCTCCATAGGTGTCGCAGACGAGGTCGGGATTGACCACGTTGAACATGGACTTGCTCATCTTCTCGATGGCCCAGCCGCAGACATATTCGCCGTCCTCGAGGATGAACTCCGCGTCGGCGTACTCAGGACGCCATGCCCTGAAGGCCTCCAGGTCGAGCCTGTCGTTGTAGACGATGTTGACGTCGACGTGGATCTCCGTGGTCTCGTACCTGTCCTTGAGGCCGAGGGAGACGAAGGTGTTGGTGCCGACGATGCGGTACACGAAGTTGGAGCGGCCCTGGATCATGCCCTGGTTTACAAGCTTCTTGAAAGGCTCGTCCTCGCAGACATAGCCCAGGTCGAAGAGGAACTTGTTCCAGAAACGGGAATAGATGAGGTGGCCGGTGGCATGCTCGGTGCCTCCGATGTAGAGGTCCACGTCACGCCAGTAGGCGTCGACGTCCTTGTCCACGAGGGCCTTGTCGTTGTGGGGGTCCATATAGCGCAGGTAATATGCGCTGGAGCCCGCGAATCCGGGCATGGTGCTCTTCTCAAGGGGATATCCCTTGTATGTCCAGTCCTTGGCGCGGGAGAGCGGCGGTTCACCATTGGCCGCGGGCTTGAACGACTCTATCTCAGGAAGTTCGAGCGGAAGTTCGGACTCCGGGAGGGGCGTAGGGATGCCGTCCTTGTAGTAGATCGGGAAAGGCTCGCCCCAGTACCTCTGGCGCGAGAAGATGGCGTCGCGCAGGCGGTAGTTGGTCTTGCGGCGGCCGAGGCCCTTCTCCTCCACGTAATCCTTGGCGCGCTCTATGGCCTCCTTCACCTCCAGTCCATCGAGGAAGCCGGAGTTGCACATGCGGCCTTCCTTGGCGTCGAAGCTCTGCTCGCTGACGTCGCAGCCCTCGATGATGGGGACGATGGGAAGGTCGAAGGTCTTCGCGAAGACGTAGTCGCGGCTGTCATGCGCCGGGACAGCCATGATGGCGCCGGTGCCGTAGCCCGCGAGCACGTACTCGGAAATCCAGATCGGGATGCTGTCACCCGTAAGGGGATTGATGCCGTAAGAACCTGAGAACACTCCCGTTACGGTCTTAGTCTCGGCTATGCGCTCGCGCTCGGTCTTCTTCTTGACCTGCTTCACGTACTCTGCCACGGCCTCCGCCTGCTCCGGCGAAGTGAGCTCATCGACGAGCTCGCTCTCGGGGGCGAGCACCATGAAGGTGGCGCCGAAGATGGTGTCCACGCGGGTGGTGAATATGGTGATGGGAAGGTGCTTGTCGCCATTGACTGTGTCAAACACGACCTCCGTGCCCTCGGACTTGCCTATCCAGTTGCGTTGCATCTCCTTGAGGGAGTCCGTCCAAGCGAGTTTCCCAAGGCTGTCGAGGAGCCTGCCGGCATAAGCCGATACGCGGAGCTGCCACTGGGTCATCTTCTTCTGCTCCACCGGGAAGCCCCCGCGGACGGAAAGGCCATCCTTGACCTCGTCGTTGGCGAGGACGGTGCCGAGACCTTCGCACCAGTTGACGGCGGTCTCGCCCTGATAGGCGATGCGGTAGTTCATGAGGGTGTCGGACTTCTCCTTCTCCGACATGGCGTTCCACTGCGCGGCGGTGAACTCCAGCTCCTGCGAGCATGCGGCATTCACCTCTGCAGTGCCGTTGGCGGCGAAGTGCTCCTCAAGCTCCCCTATCGGGCGGGCTTTCTGCAGGTCGTTGTCATACCAGCTGCCGAACATCTTGAGGAAAGCCCATTGGGTCCACTTGTAGTATGCGGGGTCGCAGGTGCGGACCTCGCGGTCCCAGTCATACGAGAAGCCTATGCGGTCGAGCTGGCTGCGGTAGCGGTTGATGTTGTCCGTGGTGGTCTTCTCGGGATGTTGTCCGGTCTGGATGGCATACTGCTCGGCCGGGAGGCCGAAGGCGTCGTATCCCATGGGATGAAGGACATTATAGCCCGTAAGGCGCTTGAAGCGCGAGAAGATGTCGCTGGCGATGTATCCCAGCGGGTGTCCGACATGGAGTCCCGCCCCGGAGGGGTAAGGGAACATGTCCAGGACATAATATTTCGGTTTTGATGAATCCTGCGAAGCCTTGAACGTCTTTTCGGCGGCCCAGCGGGCCTGCCATTTGCTTTCGATTGACTTGAAATCGTAATCCATTTGACTATCTGTTTTTCTTCCTTTCGAGTTTGAATTCAACATAGAGGGACATCTCCGAACGGACTTTCTTCCCACCATGCCTTGCGGGCCTCCAGTCCGGAGACGCGCTTATGACCTTTACCGCCTCGGCGTCGAGGAGCGGATCCACGCCCTTGAGCACCTTCACGTCCTTGACCTTACCCTTCTCGTCGATGACGAAATCCACCAGCACGCGGCCCTGGACGCCGTTCCGAACCGCCTCATGGGGATATTTGAGATAGGCATAGACCCACTTCTCAAGGAAGACCTTGGGATCTGTGCTGCCGAGGAAGGAAGGCAGTATGTCGCATTCGTAATAAGGGATGGCGCCGGAAGGCGAATCCGTGACGGGCGAAACGGGATCGGGACGGAAAGCCGGCGCTTCTCCGTTTACTAGCGACAGCGAGAAATTGTAGATGTATTCGAGTTCGCGCTCCATGTCGTCATACTGGATGATGGAGGGCGTATCGCGGTCCGTGCCGTACTCGGGATAGAGGCCGGTGGTGAAAAGCACCGAGGGTATCTCCGATGCGTAGAACATCCTGTGGTCGGAATCAATGGGTTCGGACGTGGTAATTTCCGGCTTGACCGGCTGGAGCGTGCCGTTGACACGGTTCAGAATTCGGTTCATGTCCGCGTTGGAGGACGTGAAAGCGTAGAAGCCCTGTCCGCGCCCGACGGCGTCGAGGTTGATCATGCCGTCGATCCTGTCAGCCCCCTCGAAGGAACGGTTCAGGAAATACCAGGAGCCGATGTGGGACTCGAGCGACGCTCCGAAGGCCACGAAAACGACGGAGCGCTTCAGCATCACCGAGTTGACCTTGAGCATGCGTGCAAGCTCCAGCATCATGGCTACGCCGGAGGCATTGCCGTTCGCCCCGTTGTAGATGCGGGTCAGGGGTTCACCGTCGACGGTGATGGTCCTGGTGCCGATGTTGTCCAGCCTGGCGCCAATAACTATATATCTGTCCTTGAGGGACTTGTCGTAGCCGCTGATGACTCCGATGACATTGCGTGACACAAGGGTGTCGCCGTTGTCCCTCTTGATGCCGAAAAGGTCTCCGTCCGGGCCGGAAAGCATGTCTATCCCGTATGCCTCGAAAACCTCCCGGACATAATCGGCGGCTTCGAGTTCACCCTCGGAGCCGGCTGCCCGCCCCTCAAGGGCGGCTGACGCCAGGTAACCGATATGGGAGCGCATGGCCCTTACGGTCTCGCTGTCGGTAAGGTCGCTGTAATCGCGCGTGCGGTACTGTCCGGCGCAAACGAGCGCGCTGCAGACCAACAGGGAAAGGATGGAAAGGAATCTCTTCATGGCCTATTCATTCAAGAGTATCCATACTTCCTTCGGGCAGAACTTCTGCTGCCGCACCCGGCGCAGTGAGGCGAGAAGGTCGGCGGGATTGTCAGTGGGGCAGACGCCCACGGTCGTGAAGCCGTTGCGGAAACTCACGGCCTCCGAAGGGAAGCCGTCCGCCGTCAGTTTCTCGCTGTATTTCAATGCATTGGCCCTGTCGAGGTACGACCCAATCACTATGCAGTATTTTGAAGACGGCTCAGAGCCCTTGGCAAGGCCTCCGAGCCTGGCGGGCGTCCTGAGGAAGCCCTTCATGGACCCGAGGGTGTCGAGGGCGGCCGCGATGCGGGCGGCCTCGGCTTCGGCCTCGCGGGCAGCGCGCTCCAGCGAGTCCCGCCTGGCCGCTTCCGCGGCCTCGCGGGCCGCGAGCTCCACGCGCATGGCCTCTATGTCCGCCGAGGTCGGACGCCCTGCGAGCGAGCGGAACATGTCGCACCCGCCCGAGACTAGGACCGTAAGCAGAAACGCACTGATAACAAGAATCTTATTCTTCATAAGGCCGTTTTTCAACAAAATGCAAATTTAGTGAATTAAGTTTCGACAACAAAAAATAATGTATATTTGCATTCGTAACAGGAAAATATCGTGCCGATGAGCCATCGCTGGAATGTCATATTCGCTTTCGCCCTCCTCGCCCTCAGCGGGCCCGTCCGGGCGCAGTGGAATTATGACGTCCCCTTCCCCAAGGCCCTGCATCCCAGGCCCGATACAGTCACGGTATCCTTCATCGGGGACCTGATGATGCATGAGAAACAGCTGGGATATGACTGCGAAGGCTTCCTGTCCGAGCTCGGTGCGGTAACGCGCGAGCCCGACATCTGCGTGGCGAACCTGGAATTCTCCCTTGCAGGGAAGCCTTATACCGGCTACCCCTCCTTCTCCGCACCCGACCGTTATGCATACAGCATCGCCGACAGCGGGGTGGATATCTTCCTGACCGCCAACAACCACATCCTTGACAAGGGGCGCAGGGGCCTGGTCCGCACCCTCGGAGTCTATGATGCCATGAGTGACAGCCTCGGCGTCCGCTACACGGGTTGCGCCGCCGACCCCGCCGCCGACTCTCTGCTGAACCCGCTCATCGTGGTCGGCAAGGGCATACGGATAGCCCTGGTCAATTTCACCTATGACAACAACTACAAGCCGTACAGCGGCTGGCCGGTCATACAAATGATGGACAGGGAAAGCGTCGGGCGGATGTTCGCCCGCGCGAAGGAGCGCGGGGCCGACTTCATCGTAGCACTCCCCCACTGGGGCGACGAGTTCAAGCTGCGCCATTCGTGCGAGCAGCAGGAATGGGCGGAATGGCTCGTGGAGCAGGGTGCCGACCTCATCGTCGGGGCTCATCCCCACGTGGTCCAGGACACCTCGCATGTCAAAGGCGTGCCCGTCATCTATTCCCTCGGCAACGCCGTTTCCAATATGAGCGCGGAAAACACCCGGCTCGAGCTGGCCGCCAGCGTCCGTTTCGTGCATTTTCCGGACGGCTCCATGGAGATGCTGGAACCCGAACTCACCTTCATGTGGTGCTGCCTGCCCGGCACCCTGCGTGACAATTACGTCACCATCCCTGTCAGGGATTTCGCCGGCCGACGCGACGAATGGCTCGACCCCTACGACTACGACAACATGACCACGACATACAAAAGGGTAACGAAAGAAACTGGAATATATGAGGAAGACCATCAGGCTGGAAGCCATTGACCCCATCGAAATCTTCGGAGCAGGCAACAAGATACTCGAGGAGTTCTGCTCCTACTATCCCGAACTCAAGGTCGTCGCCCGGGGCGACGAGATCATCCTGGACGGCCCCGAGGCGCGCGTAGAAGATTTCGAGACGAAGTTCAATGAACTGATACAGAGGCGTCACCGCAAGATGAACCTGACCATCTACGACGTCGAGGACATCTTCGACGGAGAGACTTCCCCGGACAGGTTCCGCCTGAACGGAGATGCGGTCATAGTCCACAGCACGGACGGCAAGCCCATCCGCGCCAGGAACCGCACGCAGCAGGAGATGGTCAAGGCCTATTTCGACAACGACCTCGTCTTCGCCGTCGGTCCCGCCGGTACGGGCAAGACCTACATCGCCATAGCCCTGGCCGTCCGCGCCCTCAAGAACCGCGAGATCAAGCGCATCATCCTCACCCGCCCGGCCGTGGAAGCCGGCGAACGCCTGGGCTTCCTGCCCGGCGACCTCAAGGACAAGCTCGACCCCTACCTCCAGCCCCTCTACGACGCCCTCGGCGACATGATCCCCCACCGCAAGCTGTCGGAGTTCATGGCCGACGGCACCATCCAGATCGCGCCCCTCGCATACATGCGCGGGCGTACACTGGACCGCGCCTGCGTCATCCTCGACGAGGCCCAGAACACCAACATGGGCCAGCTCAAGATGTTCCTCACCCGCATGGGCTGCAACGCCAAGTTCATCGTCACCGGAGACGCCACCCAGGTGGACCTCCCCAACAAGGCCGACAGCGGTCTCCTCAAGGGCATCTCACTCGTCGAAGGCATCAAGGGTATCAGCATCATCCGCTTCTCCAACGAGGACATCGTCCGGCACCCCCTGGTCACGAAGATCGTCAAGGCCTTCGACAAAGGCCTGACGGAAGAATAAAAAAAGGCCTGCAAGTTCATGCAGGCCTTTTTTATGATATTTACGGAGATTACTCGCCGTTCACCATCTTGGAGTACTTGTCGTACTTCTCCTGGAAACCGGCCTCCTCGCGGAAGCGGTAGCAGGCGTTCCTCAGGTACTCGGCGATGCTGGGCTTCAGGCTGTCGTCCTTGGTGACCTCGATGGCCTTCTCGAAGGGAGCGATGCAGCCCTTGAGGGCGGCCTCGAACTTGTCAACGAGGGCGTTGTACTTGGCGTCGTCAAGCTCGTTCTGAGCCTCCTCCTGGATGTCGTAAGCCTGGTTGTAGAGAAGCAGACCCTCTCCGATGTAACCATACTCGTACTCAGGATTGATCTCGGCGCACTTGCGGTAGGAAGCGATGGCCTCGTCGACCTTGCCGAGCTCCTTGTTGATGTTGCCTTCGACATAGTAGAGGGAAGCGTTGTTGGGCTCGTTCTTCTTGGCCTCGTTCAGCAGGGTGAAGACACGCTCGGTGTCCTCGCCGGCGCTGACATAGTAGTTGATGAGACCGATGAGGATGGACTGGCTGGAAGGGAATGCCTTGGCACCCTCCTCGAGTATGTTCTTGGAGCCTTCCTTGTCGCCCTGCTTGTCAGCGATGTCGGCAAGCTTGGCATAGATGTCACCCTCCTCGCCGAAGTACTTGTTGTCGATGCACTTCTGGAAGAAAGTCTTGGCGCGGTTGTAGTCCTCGGCGGACCAGGCGGTGAAGCCGGCGTTGTAGACGGACTCGCCGTCGAACTTGCTGACGGGGGCGTCGGCAACTGCATTGGCGGCAGCCTCGAAGAACTTGCTGGCGGCAGCGGGATCACCGAAAGTATAGGCGTCATAGGCCTCCTGGGTGTACTTCTCGGCGATGTTCTCGATGCCCTTGACGATATCGGCGGTCTTGGTGGCCTTCGGATCGTTCTTGAAAGCGTTCTTGTAAGCGTTGAGAGCCTTTCCGAGGGCATCCTCGACGATGGGCTTGGTGACCTTGATCACGGCAAGCTGGCCGGCCTGGTTGAAATAGTAGTCAGCGGTGGCATAGGCCTTCTTGACGTACTGGTTGCCGTTGATCTCGACGTTCTCCTCGGAGGTGGGGCGCTGGTTGGCCATGACAAGGTTGAGCTCCTGCGCCTGGGCGCCGATCCAACCGTTGCCCATGGGGGCGTTGTAAGCATCCATGTAGGAGCTGGCGAGTTTCAGCCAGGTAGCCACCTTGGTGGCCTTCTTGGCGTTGTTGGCTGCAGCCTCGGCCGCCTCAAGGGCGGACTTGGCGGCACTCAGCGATTTGACGTTGTTCTGTGCATTGGCGAAAGTCACGGAAGCGATCAGGGCCAGTGCGATAAGTACTTTTTTCATAAGAAAATATAGTTAGTAGTTATTGATAATTATTCCTCGACTGCAGGATTTGCGGTTTCGGTGCCGGTTGCAGGTCCGGCCTCGCCTTCTTCCTCGGATTTGGCTACAACAGAGACGGCGGCTATGGAATCCGTGCCCCTGAGGTTTATTAGCTTGACACCCTGCGTGGCCCTGCCGGCCACCCTTATGTCACTGACGGACATCCTTATGGTCATGCCCGAACGGTTGATAATCATCAGGTCGTTGTCCTCTGAAACGGTCTTCATTGCAACAAGCGGGCCAGTCTTGTCGGTGATGTCCAAAGTCTTCACTCCCTTGGCCCCCCTGCTGGTGATGCGGTAGTCCTCACGCTGGGAGCGCTTGCCGAAGCCGTTCTCGCTGACTACCAGCACTGTATGGCTCTGGCTTTCGGGGTCTGAAGGGTCTGCGGAGATCATTCCGACGACCTCGTCGTCATCCTCGATATTTATGCCGCGGACACCGGCTGCGCCGCGTCCGAGAGGACGTGCCTCCTCCTCGTTGAAGCGGACGCAGCGTCCGTTCCTCGCGGCGATCATTATCTCGTGGTTGCCGTTGGTGAGGATCGCCTCGACCAGCTCGTCACCCTCGCGCACCGTTATGGCTATGATGCCCTTGGCGCGGCTGCGCTTGTTGGAATAGGCCTCGAGCGTGGTCTTCTTGATGGTACCCCTCCTGGTCACGAGCACCACGAAATTGTTCTGGCAGTACTCGGGATCCTCGATGGACTTGGCAGAGACATACGCCTTGACGCGGTCGTCCGACTCGATGGGAAGGAGGTTCTGGATGGCGCGGCCCTTCGAGGTGCGGGTGCCTTCCGGCAGCTCGTAGACCTTGAGGCGATAGCACAGGCCCTTCTCGGTGAAGAGGAGCAGCGTGCTGTGCATGTTGGTCACGTAAATGTGCTCGATGAAGTCCTCGTCGCGCGTGGCGCTGGCCTTCATGCCCACTCCGCCGCGGTTCTGGGTGCGGAACTCGCTCAGGAGGGTGCGCTTGATGTAGCCGAGGTGCGAGATGGTGATGACCACGTCGTCGTCGGCATAGAAATCCTCGGGATTGAACTCCTCGGAGGAAAGGGTGATCTCGGTGCGGCGCTCATCCCCGTACTTCTGCTTGAGCTCCATCGACTCCTGCTTGACGATGTTGAGCTGCTCGGTCTCGCTGGCGAGGATCTCCTGGCAGCGGGCGATGAACTTCTCGAGGTCGTCGTACTCGGCCTGGAGCCTGGCCTTCTCGAGTCCGGTGAGCTGGCGCAGGCGCATCTCCACGATGGCCGTGGCCTGGGTCTCGGTAAAGCCGAAGGCTGCCACGAGCTCGGCCTTGGCCTCGTCGATGGTGGCGGAACGGCGGATGATGGCAATAATCTCGTCGATCACGTCGATGGCGCGCAGGAGTCCCTCCAGGATGTGGGCGCGCTTCTGCGCCTTGTCCAGGTCGAACTTCGTGCGGCGCACGACAACCTCGTGGCGGAAATCCACGAAATTGGCGATGATCTCCTTGAGGGAGAGGGTGCGCGGACGGCCCTTAACCAGCGCGACGTTGTTGATCGCGAAACTGGACTGGAGGGCGGTATATTTGAAGAGTGTGTTAAGAACGACGTTGGCGTTGGCGTCCTTCTTCAGGTAGAAGACGATGCGGATGCCCTCGCGGCTGGTGAGCTCCTTAATGTCGGAGATGCCTTCGATGCGCTTGTCCTCGACCATCTCGCCGATGCGCTTGATCATCTCGCTCTTGTTCACCATGTAGGGGACCTCGGTCACGACGATGCAGTCGCGGCCGCGCTCGTCCTCCTCGATCTCGGTGCGGGCGCGCACCACCACCCTGCCGCGGCCGGTGGTATAGGCGTCGATGATGCCCTGGCGGCCCTGGATGATGCCTCCCGTCGGGAAATCAGGACCCTTGATGTATTCCATGAGTTCCTCGACGGTGATGTCGGGATTGTCGATGTACGCACAGATGGCGTCGCAGCACTCAGAAAGGTTGTGCGGGGCCATGTTGGTGGCCATTCCGACTGCGATGCCGGCGGAACCGTTGAGCAGGAGGAGCGGAGCCTTGGTGGGAAGCACCGTGGGCTCGGGTATGGTGTCATCGAAGTTGAGCTGGAAATCTACCGTATTCTTGTCGAGGTCGGCAAGTACGTCCTCGGTGATCTTTTCGAGCTTGGCCTCGGTGTATCGCATGGCCGCAACGGGGTCTCCGTCCATGGAGCCGAAGTTGCCCTGGCCGAACACGAGGGGATAACGCTGGTTCCAGTTCTGGGCGAGGCGCGCCATGGCGTCATAGACGCTGGAGTCGCCGTGCGGGTGGAACTTACCGAGCACCTCTCCCACGATCCTGGCGCACTTCTTCGTCTGCCCGGAATAGCTGAGACCGAGACCGTCCATGCCGAAGAGAACGCGCCTCTGCACCGGCTTGAGACCGTCGCGGACATCCGGGAGGGCGCGGGAGACGATGACGGACATCGAATAGTCGATGTAGGCCGTACGCATCTCCTGGTCTATCTCGACCGGTTCGATGATTCCGTGGAACTGCTCGTTGTTGTTTTCCTCAATATCCATAAACTGATTGAAAATATTCTTCTCGATTTACTCGTATATAAACATGCAAATTTAATAAATTTATTTGATTTTTGTTACTTTTGTAGAACTCTATTAGCACTTTCGAATCTATGGAAATGAGAATTTCCGATGAACTGAACCTCATCGTCCGGTACGCACGCGAGGAAGCGATGCGCACCGGGAGTTACGGGATCGGGGTGGACCACCTCGTGCTCGGCATCCTCAGGCACGGGGACAACGACGCATGCCGTGTCCTGCGCAGCCTCGGTGCCGACCCGGAGGAGCTCAAGCAGTTCATCGACACGCATATTTTCCGGCAGGGTTCCATCCCCTACTCCGACGTGGACCAGGTGGTCCTGTCCCGCTCGGCCCAGAGCCTGCTGAACCTCACCATCCTCGAGGCGACGAGGCTCAAGCACGCCGAGACCGACGGCACGCACCTCCTTCTGGCGGTATGCAGGACGGAAGGGAACTATACCCAGGCATTCCTGAAGAACCACGGTGTTAACTACCCGGTTGTGCTCTCCTACATGCAGGAGCAGCAGTTCTTCGACGGCAAGGAGGACGCGCGTCCCAGGGAAACGCCCGAGCAGGAGGCCGAGTTCGGCGAGGCCGTAAACCGCGCTGCCGACGACATAGCCTCCCTTCAGGAGAACAGCGTCGAAGGCTTCGGCCTGGACCTCACCAAGGCCGCGGAGTCAGGAGCGCTCGACCCCGTAGTCGGCCGCGACGCGGAGATCGCCCGCATAGTGGAGATACTCGGAAGGCGCAAGAAGAACAATCCCATGCTTATCGGCGAGCCGGGCGTGGGCAAGTCGGCGATCGTTGAGGGACTGGCCCTCAAGATCGCCGCCGGCGACGTCCCGCCCGCTCTCAGGCGCAAGCGCCTCATCTCCCTGGACATAGCCTCGGTCGTCGCCGGTACGCGTTACCGCGGCGATTTCGAGAAGCGCCTCAAGGGCATCATAGAGAACCTCAAGGCCAATCCCGACATCATCCTGTTCATCGACGAGTTCCACACCATCGTGGGGGCCGGCGGGGCGCAGGGCAGCCTGGACGCGGCCAACATGCTCAAGCCCGCCCTGGCCCGCGGCGAGATCCAGTGCATCGGAGCCACGACGATGGACGAATTCACCAAGATCATAGAGAAGGACGGGGCCCTCGACAGGCGCTTCCTGAAAGTAGTGGTGGAAGCCGCCGACATCCCGCAGTCCATCGACATACTCCGGAACCTGCAGGAGAATTACGAGAATTTCCATAACGTTAAATATTCCCCCGAAGCCATCGAGGCCTGCGTCAGGCAGACCGACCGATACATCACCGACCGCGCCCTTCCCGACAAGGCCATCGACGTGATGGACGAGGCGGGGTCGATGGTCAGGCTGAGGATGGCCAAAGGGCGCAAGGGCGGCAACAACATCGTTGACGCCGACGACATCGCATGTGTCGTCTCTAGGATGACCGGCATACCTGTCAGCAAGGTCGCCGAGAGCGAGGGGCACAGGCTGCTGGCCATGAAGGAGCGCCTCCGCGGCGCAGTGGTCGGCCAGGACGAGGCCGTGGACACCGTCGTACGCGCCATCAGGCGCAACAGGGCGGGCCTGAAGGACCCCCGCCGTCCGGTCGGGACCTTCCTCTTCTTCGGCCCCACCGGCGTCGGAAAGACGCGCCTGGCCAAATGCCTGGCGGAGTATCTTTTCGACTCGGAGGACAACATGGTACGTGTGGACATGTCGGAGTATTCCGAGAAGTTCACCTCCTCCAGGCTGGTCGGAGCGCCTCCGGGCTACGTCGGGCACGAGGAGGGCGGCCAGCTGAGCGAGAAGGTGCGGCGCAAGCCCTACTGCGTGGTTCTCCTGGACGAGATAGAGAAGGCCCATCCCGACATCTTCAACATGCTCCTCCAGGTGCTGGACGAGGGAAGGCTGACGGACAGCGTGGGACGTACCGTGAACTTCCGCAACACGATAGTGATCATGACCTCCAACGTGGGTTCGCGAGAGCTCGAGGAATATGGCAGGGGAATGGGCTTCGCCAGCCCTGGAAAGGATGTTGAGAAAGACCGGCGGAGCGTGCTGGAGAAAGCCGTGAAGAAACTGTTCCCGCCGGAATTCATCAACCGTGTGGATGAGAAGGTGTATTTCAACTCACTGACGAGGGAGGACCTGCACAGGATCATAGACCTGGAGCTCAAGGACCTCAAGGCGAGGGTTGAGGAAGCCGGATACAAGCTGACGGTTACGCCCAGGGCGAAGGAGTTCGTCGCCGACGCAGGGTATGACCCGGCCTATGGCGCCCGTCCGCTCAAGCGCGCCGTTACGAGACTCATAGAGGACCCCGTGTCGGAGTATATCATCACCGACAGGATGCTCCGCGAAGGTGCCGGAGGCACCCTCAGGGTGTCGCTGACAAAGGACGGGGAGCACACCAGGGTGACTAGGACTGCCTGACGCCGGTGATCTCAAGGTCCATGTCCTCGATGATCTCGAGGAGGGCCGCGAGGGAATCTTCGGAGGAGATTATGGAACCGAGGACGTTGTAATCGTATTCAGTGTTCTTCATGACATGCGCTTTTGTGTTTCGCTGGTACAAAGATACCGCATGCTTGTGCCAAACCGTGACACATTTAAAAATAAAAACGAAATTTATATGGATATCCGGAAATTTGCGGCCGCAGCGGCCGTCCTGACGGCGCTGATCTGCCTTGACTGCGGCACATGCCGGGCCCAGGACGACCTCCTGAAGCCCGACGAGACCTTCATGTTCGCGGAAAGGGACAGCCTCCAGCTGTTCATGGATGTATATTATCCCGCCGACGGCAGCGAGATGACCGTGGACGGGGTTAACAAGCCCACCATCCTCTATGTCTTCGGAGGAGGCTTCAAGGCCGGCCGCAGGGACACCCCCACCGCCCGCCGCTGGTTCAGGCTGCTCACCGACGAGGGATTCACCGTGGCGGCCATCGACTACCGCCTGGGCCTCAAGGACAAGGAAGGCATGGGAAGCATAAAGGATGTCTACGACGCCATCCAGGTGGCCGTCGAGGACCTCTTCTCCGCTACGAAATACATCATCGACAACTCCGTGGATGTGGACATCGACCCGTCTTCGCTGGTCATCGCCGGGTCCTCGGCCGGAGCCATCACGGTGCTCCAGGCCGAGTGGGAGCTCTGCAACCGCACCGGGACCTCCGTGATGCTGCCCGCCGAATTCCGATATGCCGGAGTGATGTCGTTCGCCGGCGCCATCTATTCGAGGAGCGGCAGGGTGCACTACACCCGCGAGCCCGCCCCCACCCTGCTGTTCCACGGAACGGCGGACAAGATCGTCACATACCGCCAGATACACTTCTTCAACCTGGCCTTCCAGGGATCCAACGTCCTGGCCCGCATCATGAAGGGCAACGGCTTCAACTGCAGCATCTACCGCTACAAGGACAACAGCCACGAGATAGCGGCTGCAATGTACAAGACCTTCCCCGAGCAGCTCGCGTGGCTTGAGAACAATATCATACGGAAAGAAAAAAGGACCATTGACGCTACCGTCAACGACCCTTCGATCGAAGTTTTCCAAGTGAACGATCTAAAGACCCTCTACAGCGGAAGGGTCAAACTTGAGTAAGCTTCTCCAGCGATAGTTCTATGAGCTTGCGCACCATCGGCTTGTAGTCGGTGTTGGCGTCCTTCAGATAACGGTTGGCGATGGCGCAGCAGATGGTGCCTGCGTCATGTCCAAGCTGCGCGGCCAGGCCGGCGAGCGCCGAGCCCTCCATCTCGAAGTTGGTGATGCGGTAATCCCCGAAGCGGAAACTCTCGAAATCCTCCACCATGTCAGGCATGGCCAAAGGCAGGCGCACGACACGGCCCTGGGGGCCGTAGAAGCCTGACGCCGAGATGGTTACACCCATGACCGAACAATCCGCGAACAAGTCTACGAGCTTCTTGCCGGCCCGGACGAAGTAAGGGTCGGGCAGGTGCCGGTCCCATTTCACATGCTTCTTGAAAGCCTCCTCCATGTCCAGGAGGGCGATCCTGTCACGGTCGGCGTACCAGTTGAGGAGTCCGTCGCAACCGACGGATATCTCAGAGAAGATGAAGGAGCCGAGGGGGATGTCCGGCTGGATGGCGCCGCAGGTGCCGATGCGCAGAACGGTAAGCCTGCGGGGCTCCGGCTTGACCTCGCGGGTGGTGAAATCCACGTTGGCCAGGGCGTCCAGCTCCGTCATCACTATGTCGATGTTGTCGGTCCCGATGCCGGTGGAAAGAAGGGTGACACGCTTTCCGTTATACTTTCCGGTGATGGAGACGAATTCGCGCGAAGCGTGGCGGAACTCCTTCTCTTCCAGGAACTCCGCACCCATGTCCACGCGTTCCGGGTCGCCGAAGACGATGACCCTGTCGGCTAGCTCCTCAGGCCTCAGGTGGATATGGAAGGCGGAACCGTCACCGTTGATTATAAGTTCTGATTCTGGTATTCTCATGATTGATGCCGTTTTAGTGTCAGACATTAAAGATAGGGAAAAATCAGCGATTTTCCTTTTCCCTGTCGCTATATTTTTTGTAGCGCTGCTCTGCATCCTCGCTGCCACGGGCGAAAAGCCTCTCGGCGTTCTCGGGGAAGCTGCGGCGCAGGGAGGCGTATCTCACCTCGCCGTCGAGGAACTCGGTGTAAGGCATGGTAGGAGCCTTGGAGTCGAGATGGAAAGGATGCTCCTTGCGGGGATCATAGCGGTAAAGCAGCCAGTAGCCGCTGTCCACGGCCCTTTTCATCTCCTCCTGAACCCTGTGCATGCCAATGCAGATGCCGTGGGACGAGCAGGGGGTGTAAGCGATGATGACGGAAGGACCGTCGTACTCCTCGGCCTCCTTCACGGCCTTGACGAGCTGGGCAGGGTCGGCTCCCATGGCAACCTGGGCGACATAGACGTAGCCATAGGTCATGAGGATGGCACCGAGGTCCTTCTTGCGGTTCTTCTTTCCGGAAGATGCGAACTTCGCCACCGCACCGAGAGGGGTTGCCTTGCTGCTCTGGCCTCCGGTATTGGAGTAAACTTCGGTGTCGACGATGAAGACGTTGACGTTCTCGCCGCTGGCTATGACGTGGTCCAGGCCTCCGAAACCGATGTCATAAGCCCAGCCGTCGCCGCCGTACATCCAGAAGGTCTTGCGGGAGAACTGGTCACGCATGGAAAGGAGCTCGAGGGCGGCGGCGCTCCCATCCTCCTCAAGGAGAGGGATGAGCGCGTCGGCCGCGGTGCGCGAGGCCGACAGGTCGTCGAAGGCGGCCAGGAAGGCGTCGAGAGCCTCCTTGAGCGGGCCGGCGGCTGCGGTGGCGAAGGCTTCGGCCTTCTCCCGCAGCACGGCCCGCCGCTGCTTCACGGACAGGCACATGCCCAGGCAGAGCTCGGCGTTGTTTTCGAAGAGGCTGTTGGTCCATGCAGGGCCGAAGCCGCGGCCGTTGACTGTATAAGGGATGCCGGGCATGGCGGCGCCCCAGGCCTGAGAGCAGCCCGTGGCGTTGGCCCAGTAAACCCTGTCTCCGAAGAGCTGGGTCAGGAGCTTGGCGTACGGCGTCTCGCCGCAGCCGGCGCAGGCCGCCGAGAACTCCAGCAGGGGACGGCGGAACTGGCTTCCCTTGACGGTATAAGGGTCAAAGACGTCGCCCTTGTCCTTCAGGCCGAGGGCATAGTCGAAGCAGGCGCGATTGGAGGCGTCAGGGGCGGCGGGGACCATCTCCAGCGCGCCCGAAGGGCAGCTCTGGGCGCAGCTCCCGCAGCCGGTGCAGTCGAGCTCCGATACCGCCAGAGCGAAATGGAGGCCCTTGGCGCGGCCGTTGGCCGGGATGGTGGCGAAGCCCTCCGGCGCGGCCGCCTTCTCGGCGTCATCCAGCAGATACGGCCTGATGACGGCGTGAGGGCAGACGAAGGAGCAGCGGTTGCACTGTATGCACTTGTCTGAATGCCAGTGAGGTACCTTGACGGCGATACCCCTCTTCTCGTAGGCGGTAAGCCCGTAAGGCGCACAGCCGTCCACGTAGTCGACGAAACTGCTGACAGGCAGGTCGTCCCCTTTCTGGCGGTTGATGGGCAGAAGGAGTCCGCGCACCGCGGCAGGCAGGCCGGAGAGGTCCTCTTCGGGGCCTGCGGGCAGCGAGGCCCATGCCGCCGGGACGGTGACCTCCGTCACCTCCGCGGCGCCGGCCTCTACGGCGGCGACATTGCGCGCCACGACCTCGTCGCCCTTGGCGAAGTAGGTCTTCCGCGCGGCCGCCTTCATGGCCTCCAGCGCCTCTTCGGTGCCGATAATGCCTGTGGCGGCGAAGAATGCCGCCTGAAGCACGGTATTGGTGTGGCTGCCGAGACCGAGGCGCAGGGCTATGGCCGTGGCGTCGATGACATGGAAGCGCGCGTGCCTGAGGGCCAGCGTGCGCTTGACGTCATCCGGCAGCCAGGCCTCCAGGTCTGCCCCGGTACGGCTGCAGTTCAGCAGGAAAACGCCTCCGTCCTTGAGTTCGGAAACTATGTCGTACTGCCCGATGTATGTCTGGTTGTGGCAGGCGATGAAATCCGCCTTCTTCACATAATAGGAGCTCTCCACGGGCTTCTTTCCGAAGCGCAGGTGGGACTTGGTGACGCCGAACGACTTCTTGGCGTCATACTCGAAATAGGCCTGGCCGTACATGCCGGACAGGTCGCTGACGATGTGGACGGTATTCTTGTTTGCTCCCACGGTGCCGTCGCCGCCCAGGCCCCAGAACTTGCAGGAGTACACTCCGGAAGCGTCGTCCCCGTAAGGGAGCGAAGGGAGGGAGAGTCCAGTCACGTCGTCGGTTATGCCGATTGTGAAGCCGTTTTTCGGGGCTTCCGAGGAGAGGTTCGCGAAAACGGAGAGGATCTGTCCCGGATCCGTGTCCTTTGAGGAAAGGCCGTAACGTCCTCCGACGACAGCCACGTCGCGGCCGGCCTGCGAGAGAACGGTGCAGACATCCTCGTAGAGGGGTTCGCCTGCGCTGCCGGGCTCCTTGCAGCGGTCGAGCACCGCGATGCGGCGCACGCTCTCCGGAAGCGCGGCGAGAAGGTGCTCAGCGCTGAAAGGTCTGTACAGGTGAACCTGTACGAAGCCTGTCTTCTTCCCCGCACGGTTCAGGGCGTCCACGGCCTCGCGCACCGCACCGGACACACTGCCCATGGCGACGACGACGTCCGTAGCGTCCTGGGCGCCGTAGTAATTGAACAGGCGGTAGTCCCTGCCCGTCAGGGCGTTGACCTGCCCGAAATATTCCTCCACGATACCCGGAAGGGCGTCGTAGTAGGGATTGCAGGCCTCGCGGGCCTGGAAGAAAATGTCGGAATTCTGAACGGTGCTGCGCATCAGCGGATGCTCGGGGCTCAGAGCGCGGGCGCGGAACGCAGCCAGCGCCTCCCTGTCAAGGAGGCCTCGCAGCGCCTCGGCATCGATCTGCTCTACGGTGCTGATCTCGTGAGAGGTGCGGAAACCGTCGAAGAAATGCATGAAAGGCGTGCGGCCCTTCACGGCCGCGAGGTGGGCCACCGCCGAGAGGTCCATAACCTCCTGCACGCTGCCCGTACAGAGCATCGCGAAGCCGGTGTTGCGGCAGCACATGACGTCGGAATGGTCGCCGAAGATGCTCATGGCGTGAGTGCCGACGGTGCGGGCCGCCACGTGAAGGACGACAGGAAGGCGTTCGCCCGCGATGCGGTGAAGCACCGGTATCATGAGCATGAGACCCTGGCTGGAAGTGAAGCTCGTGGCCAGCGTGCCGGTCTGGGCCGCGCCGTGCACGGCCGCAATGGCGCCTGCCTCGGACTGCATCTCCACCACGGTGACGGGCTGTCCGAAGACGTTCTTCCGCCCCTTGGCGGACCAGAAGTCGGTGTGCTCCGCCATCGGGGAAGAGGGCGTGATGGGATAGATCGCGGCTATCTCGGTAAACTCATAAGCTATGTTCGCGGCGGCTTCATTGCCGTCCATCGTCACTGTCTTTCTCATTCAACCTACTGTTTGTCAAGACCATACTTCGCCACGGCCTCCTCGCGCATCTTGTACTTGAGGATCTTGCCGGCGGCATTCATCGGGAAGCCTTCGACGAAGTCAATGTATTTGGGCACCTTGTGCCGCGCGAGGCTGGCCGTGATGAAGGCGCGCATCTCGTCCTCCGTGACGGATTCACCCTCCTTCAGGACGATGCATGCCATGGCCTCCTCGCCATACTTCTTGTCGGGGACGCCTATGACCTGGACGTCCTTCACCTTGGGATGCGTATAGATGAACTCCTCTATCTCCTTGGGATAAAGGTTCTCGCCGCCGCGGATGATCATGTCCTTCAGGCGGCCGGTGATGCGGTAGTTGCCCCTCTCGTCGGCGCAGGCGAGATCGCCGGAGTGCAGCCAGCCGTCCTTGTCGATGGTCTGGACCGTAGCCTCTGGCATCTTGTAGTATCCCTTCATGGTATTGTACCCCTTCGCGCAGAACTCCCCGTTCACTCCCGGAGGCACCTCGAGCCCCGTCTCGGGGTCGACGACCTTGCACCTTACGTGCGGGAATGCATATCCCACCGTTTCCGTACGGACGTCCAGCGGATCGGTCCAGGCGGACATGGTATTGCCCGGGGCGGTCTCGGTCTGGCCGTACACGCTGACTATGCCCACCATGTGCATCTCGTCCTCACGCGCGGCCCTCTTCATCAGCTCGGGCGGGCAGCCGGAACCGGCCATGATGCCCGTGCGCATGTGCGAGAAGTCCGTCCTGCGGTAGTCGGGATGGTTGAACATGGCGATGAACATCGTAGGCACGCCGTTGAAGCAGGTGATGCGCTCCTGGTTGATGCACGCAAGCGACGACTTGGCCGAGAAATAGGGCATCGGGCACATCGTGGCGCCGTGCGTCATGGAAGAAGTCATCGAAAGGACCATGCCGAAGCAGTGGAACATCGGCACCTGTATCATCATGCGGTCGGCCGTGGAGAGTCCCATGCGGTCGCCGATGCACTTGCCGTTGTTCACGACGTTGAAGTGGGTCAGCATGACTCCCTTAGGGAATCCTGTCGTTCCGGATGTGTACTGCATGTTGCAGACGTCGTCCGGGCGCACGGCGGCGGCCATGGCCGCGGTCGTCTCGCGCGGGACCATGTCCGCCCGGGCCATCGCCTCCTCGAAGGTCAGGCAGCCCTTCTGGCGGAATCCCACGGTGATGACGTTGCGCAGGAAAGGCAGCCTGGAGCAATGCAGCGGCTTGCCCGCCTCGCTCTCCGCGATCTCCGGACAGAGTTCGTTGATGATCTTGCGGTAATTGGAGTCGAGGGCGTTCTCTATCATGACCAGCGTATGCGTGTCGGACTGGCGCAGGAGGTACTCCGCCTCATGGATCTTGTAGGCGGTGTTCATTGTCACCAATACCGCGCCTATCCTGGTGGCCGCCCAGAAGGTGATATACCAGGCGGGAACGTTGGTGGCCCAAATCGTGACCTTCGAGCCTGCCTTCACGCCCAGGGACACGAGCGCGCGCGCGAAGTCGTCCACGTCCCTGCGGAACTCCTCGTAGGTGCGGGTATAGTCCAGGGTCGTGTACTTGAAACAGTACTGGTCGGGGAATTCGTCCGTGACGCGGTCCAGGACCTGGGGGAAGGTGAGGTCGATGAGTTCGTCCTTCTTCCAGATATAGAAGCCTGTCCCGTCGTGGTTGGGATAAAGCTTGGTCTTCTTGTCGCGGGAGCGTTCGAAACGCTCCATGTAATTGACGAAATGCGGGAAGATGACCTCCCTGTCGGTGAGGTCCTCCATCCACTCGGGCTTCCATTCGAGCGACACGAAACCGTCGTAGTCGATGGACGCGAGGGCGTTCATGACCTCCCCCACCGGGAAGTTGCCTTCGCCGATGACGGTGTAGGCACCCGCCTCGTCGCTGTCGCGCAGGTGGACGTGCTTGACATAGGCTCCGAGGTTGTTTATGGACTGTGCGGGACTCTCGCCCTTGTCCCTGTAGGGATGGTGGACGTCCCACAAAGCCGCCAGCTGGTCGCAGGCGAAATCGTTCATCAGGTCGCGCAGGAGCGCGGTGTCGGCATAGATGCCGCTGGTCTTGATGAGGATGGTGATGCCGCAAGCCTCGGCGACGGGCACAAGGCGCGACAGGTTGCGGCGTATGATTTCAGGGGCGTCCGAGTGCGCATAGGCGCACACATAAGGCGAACGCATGTCGGCGGCGAGGCGGATGAGCGCCTCCATCTCCCCCAGCATGGCTTCGTTCTCCTCGGAAAGGTCATTGGAGGAGTCGAAGCAGGGTATCAGCAGGTCACGCTCGCGCAGGTCCCTGTAGGACGCGGCGACGGAATATTTGTGGAAAGGGCCTCCTTTGCCGGTGAATCCGGGATACTTGAGCACATTGTAGAACTCGACGCCCGTGAAACGCATCTCGCAGGCGCTCTCGAGGATGTCCTCCCATGCGAGGTCCATCCATCCGCGTGTGGAAAACGACAGTCTCATGCCTCACCCTCCTCGTATGCCATCTTGTTGACGGCGTTGAGATAGGCCATCAGGCTGGAGCCCACGATGTCGCGGGACACGCCGCGGCCGGAATAGACCTTTCCGCCGAAGCGGAGACGGACCACGGCCTCGCCCACGGCCTCGCGGCCCTCGGCGACGGAGCGGATCTGGAAATCGTCCAGTTCATACTGGCGGCCGACGACCTTGTCCACGGCCTGGAACGCGGCGTCCACGGGGCCGTCGCCCACGCAAACGCTCTCGAGTACGCCGTCACCCTTGCGCAGGCGCAGGTGGCAGGTGGCGGAGATGATGTTGCCTGAATTAATGACGTAACTCTCCAGACGGTAGGTCGGAGGCACCTGGTAAGCCACGGACGCCACAATGGCGTCGAGTTCCTTGGCCTCCACCGTATCGCTCTTGGAAGCGATGCGCACGAAAGTGTCATACACGCGGGCTGCATCTTCCTCACCGAGGTCGTAACCCAGCTTGGAAACTACCTTGAGGACCGCCTCGCGGTCGTCGTGGATGGTGAGCGTCAGGGCGTCGCGGTCTATGTCCAGCCCCTCGAGGGGCTTGGAGGACTTGGAGCTGCGGGCCTCGCACAGGACCTTGATGCGGCCCACGGTGCGCTCCAGGTCGATGACACGGACACCGCTTCTCGCATTGCACAGGTCGGACTTGGCGTCCAGTATCTTGACGAAACGCTTGAGGGACACCGTGGTATTGCCATAGGGCATGGTCTTGATCTCGTCGGCGCCGGCACGGACGGCGGCGATGGCGCAGGAGTCGGCCTGGAACATGAGGTTGGAGCAATAGACGCCCAGGCGGACGCCCTCAGGAAGGGCCTTGCGCGCCTCGGAGACGGAGGCGTGGAACTCGTCGGGAAGGAGGTTGCCGGCGGCGTCGCAAACGGTTACTAAGCCGGCGCCGGCGGCGGCGGCGGTGGCGACGGCCTCGGAAAGGAAGGCCTGGTCGCTGCGGCCGAAGTCCTCGGCGACGAACTCCACCTCAGGGCAGAGGGCGGCGCACGCAGCCACCTGCGAGGCGATCAGTTTCAGGATGTCGGCGGGCTTGCGGTGGCAAAGATACTCCATCTGCACCGTGCTGACGGGGACGCAGACCTGGAGGCGCGGATGCGCGGCACCGCAGAGAGCGCTCCACGCCAGCGCTACGCTGGCCTCGTCCATTATATCCACCGGGACCGCCAGGACGCTGTCCCTGACGGCGGAAGCGAGAGATTTCACCAGAAGGCTGTCGGACCTGCCGTTAAGGATGGGCGCGGACTCGATGACAGACACTCCGAGCCTGTCCAGGAGTTTGGCGAGTTCTATTTTCTGGCGGAAGGACAACGACTCCCCGGACAGGCCATGGGCCTGCTTCATGGTAACGTCGCTGACATAGATCTTGCGTTCCATAACACTACTGACACTAACCGTATTACACTAACCGAAACGCCCGGACTGATACAGATAAGGGCATTTCTTACAAAAATAGGTTTTTACCGGCGATTTTCCTATTTTTGCAAGGAATTTTTAAATATTTTATCATGTGGCAGAGAATCCAAACCCTGTATCTGGCGCTGGCCACCGGCCTCATCGCCGCCATGCTGTTCAGTCTCAAGGCAGTGGTACCCGGTCCTGACGGCGCTTTCCTGCAGGAGGTCAGGTACACGGCGTACCTTCCCTACCTCATCCTCCTGATAGTCATCGTGCTGCTGGATTTACTGGCGCTGACCACCTTCAGGTTCCGCGTGTTCCAGATGCGGACGGCCGTGCTGGCCGCCCTCATCACCTTGGCCCTCCAGGCCTGGATAGCGGTGGATTACTTCACGGCAGACAGTTCCCTGGTATTCCGCCTGACAGCGGTGTTCCCAATAGTCGCGGTTATCTTCGACCTCCTCGCGGCGCGCGGGATAGCCTCGGACATCATGGTGGCGGAGAGCGTCAACCATCTCCGCACCAGGAAGAAGAACAGGAAATAGCTATTCCCCCCTATAGACTGAATTGAAACGTGCGAGGACATTCTCCTCGTACGTTTTTGTTACAGGGAGGGGCGGAATGGCGTCGTTGTCGAGCTCCAGGATATAATTGTCACGGCCCTTGCGCAGGACGCGTACGTGGTCCATGTTCACGACGTACTTGCGGTTGCAGCGCAGCAACTCGCTGTCGGAGAAGCTCTCCTCGATGGTCTTCAGGCGGCAGCGCAGCATGTACTGCTTCATCTCCCCGCGACTGTCGGTATACCAGACCTTGACGTAGTTGTCGTCGGACTCGATGTAATATAGGTTGGAAGGGGCGACCGAGAACCGAAGTGCGCCGCCGCTGTCGAAAAGGGTGATCTTCCTTTCTTCCTGCGGGGCGTACACCTCGTCCGTCACGACGGTGCTGTAATTCAGCACGCGGATGGTGTTGTTCTTGTCGATGATGGCGAAGTACATGCCGCAGATGACATAGGACACGCCCAGCGTCATCAGGCAGTAGATGAATGCGTTGAAGAACAGCAGAGGCCATGCCTGCCCCCCGTTGTCGATAATGCCCATCTCGTCGCCCTTTATCGTGAAGGCCATGTACAAGGCGCTGATCAGCAGCATCTCGACCATGTTCCAGAGGATATACAGTAAGAACGTGGGCTTCCGCGCCCTGTTCCTGAAGGAAACGTACAGTATCCTCTTGCTGACGATTATGATAAGGAGCGAGAAAAGATAGAAGACCACGGTGATGCCGAAGGCGTCGGTGGCGCTGAGTTCGAACCAGGCATTATGGGAGAAAGGGATGCTGAACAGAAGGAAAACAAGCGAGAAGAAGGCGGTGAACGTCACCGTCGCCGTAAGCTGGTACTTTCCGAGAAGATAGCCCGGTATCCTTTCATTCAACGCGAACATGACTGCAAAGATAAATAAAAAAATGACTATATTTGCAGCCTGTTTGAGCTAAGCGAATTATGGAAAGACGTGTAGTTATTACCGGACTAGGCATCATATCCCCCGTCGGAAACGACGTCGCGACCTTCTGGGACAGTCTCAGGAACGGCGTTTGCGGCATCGAGAGCATCACCGACTTCCCCACAGACCAGCTGCCGGTCAAGATCGGCGGCCGCATCAAGGACTTCGATCCGGACCTATACGGCATCGACAAGCCTTTCATGCGCAAGCAGGACTGGTTCACCATCTACGGAGTGGCCGCCGCATACCAGGCCATGGCCGACTCCGGCCTGCTATCCTCCGGTGAGGAGCGCAACATCGACCCTTTCCGCCTGGGAGTTTACGTAGGTTCCGGCATCGGAGGGTTCAACGTTCAGATACGCGAGATCGGCAAGTTCCTTGAAGACCCCTCAGGGCAGTGGATCTCCCCCCTGTTCGTCCCCACGATGATTCCTAACATCGCCGCGGGCAACATCGCCATCAGGCATAATGCCACCGGCCCCTGCATTGACGTGTCTACGGCTTGCGCCACATCCACAAATGTCATCGGAGAGGCGTTCCGCGCCGTGAAGCACGGCTATGCCGACGCCATCATCGCCGGCGGCACCGACCAGTGCACCATCCCCATCGGCCTGGCCGCCTTCGCCAATGCAAAGGCCCTGACCCATTCGGAGGATCCGAAGTACGCCTCCCTCCCTTTCAACGCCAACAGGGCGGGTTTCGTAAGCGCGGACGGCGCCGGTGTGCTCATCCTTGAAGAGTATGGCCACGCCAAAGCGCGCGGGGCCAGGATCTACGCCGAGATGGTCGGCTACGGCAGCACTTGCGACGCATACCACATGACCGCCCCGCGCCCGGACGGAAGCACCCAGGCCGAGAGCATCTCGATCGCAATCCGCGAGTCGGGTTTCGACAAGGACAAGGACAACGTTTACATTAACGCCCATGGCACCGGCACCAAGTTGAATGACATCGCCGAGACCAAGGCCATCAAGATAGCCTTCGGCGACTTCGCGTACAAGTGCCATGTCAGTTCGACCAAGTCGATGCACGGCCACATGTTCGGAGCTACCGGAGCTGCCGAGGCCATCGCCACCATCCTGGCCCTCAAGGACGGCGTTATCCCTCCGACCATCAACCTGGACTGCCCCGATCCCGAGTGCGACCTAGACTATACGCCCAACAAGGCCGTCAGGTCGGATCTCACGCTGGGCATATCCAACTCCTTCGGCTTCGGCGGGCACAACGCCTGCATAGCCTTCCGCAAGGCTGAATAACAGTCCTGGGGACAAGTTTTCTTGGTTATACGGTTATTTCTTCCTATATTTCGAAGGAATAACCGTAATTTCTCATTTGTCCGCATAACACTTATCACTTAATACCATTTCCCTTTTATCAATCACATCTATGAAAAAATTCAAAAACTTCCTGCTCTTTGCCTTACTGGCAATGCTCGTGGCCGTTCCGGCCGCTGCCAAGCACAAGAATTTCAAGGTCTCCGTCTATGTCCGCGCATTCGAGGTGGACAAGATGAAGGACACCGAATGGCTGGAGTCGACATGGAAGATCATTTCCAGCCAGCTCGACGTGGACAAGATCTACCTTGAGACCCACCGCGACCTGCTCATCGTCGACGACGCCACGCTCGAGAAGGCGAAGAAATTCTTCGAGAAGCAGGGTATAGAGGTTGCCGGAGGCATCACCTATACCATCAGCGAGCCCAACGACTTCGAGACCTTCAGCTACTCCGACCCTGAGGACAGGGCGATGGTCAAGAAGATAGCGGAGCACACCGCAAGGCATTTCGACGAGTTCCTGCTCGACGACTTCTTCTTCACCAGCAGCAAGAAGGACGTCGAGATCGACGCCAAGGGTGACAGGAGCTGGACCGAGTACAGGCTCCAGATCATGAACGATGCCGGACGCAACCTTGTCGTCGGTCCCGCCAAGGCCGTCAACCCCAAGGTCAAGGTCATCATCAAGTACCCCAACTGGTATGACGACTTCCAGGGCCTTGGATTCAACCTCGAGGACGGTCCGCAGATCTTCGACGGAGTCTGGACGGGCACCGAGACCCGCGACCCTGCTGGCAACCAGCATCTCCAGAATTACCTCAGTTACAACATCATGCGTTACTTCGAAAACATTTCCGGAGGACGTAACGGCGGTGGCTGGGTGGATTCCGGCGGCATCGGCATGAGCATGGACCGCTATGCCGAGCAGCTCTTTCTCACCGCCATCGCGAAGGGCCGCGACGTGATGCTCTTCGCATACAACCAGCTGCTCAGCGTCGCCCTCAGCCCCAACTACCGCGGCCCCTGGCAGGGTCTCGGAACCAGCTGGAGCTATGACGAGATGACCGCTCCCTTCCAGAACGGCAAGGAGACCGTGACGCCCTCCACAATGGCCCGTATCGCCGACGTCGTCCTGCGCGACGCCGATGAACTGTGCGGCAAGCTGGGCAACCCCGTCGGCATCCAGTCCTACAAGGTGTATCACGCCACGGGCGAGGAATTCCTCCAGAATTACCTGGGCATGATCGGCCTTCCGATGGATATGTATCCCAACTTCCCCGAGGGCCGCAAGACCGTCCTGCTGACCCAGCAGGCAGCCACCGACCCCAACCTCACCGAGAAGATCGACAAGCAGCTGAGGAGCGGCGGTGACGTATTCATCACCACGGGGCTCCTGAAGGCCGCGCCGGAGAAGATCGCCCCCATCTGCGAGCTCGACTGCGACGACCTCAAGGCCATCGTCAACGATTTCGGCCGCTACGGACAGA
Organism: Bacteroidales bacterium; assembly: GCA_017620335.1. Classification (GTDB taxonomy): domain Bacteria; phylum Bacteroidota; class Bacteroidia; order Bacteroidales; family UBA932; genus Cryptobacteroides. The sequence goes on along the minus strand of JAFZQO010000023.1, from coordinate 99,348 downwards.
GTGACAAGGACATCATCATCCCTCAGGTGCGCTACCGCACCAACGACAGCTGGGAGGTCGTGAGCGCCGGACGTCCGCTGACCGGCGGCGTTTCAGGATTCCCCATCCTGCACCGCTGCATCTATTCCAAGGGCACGATGTACGTCCTCACCATCCCGGATGACTTCGGCGACCTCTACAGCTATCCTACCGGAGCGCTGAACGAGATCCGCAGGAGGATGAGCGGCGACATGGACCTCTATCTCGAAGGCCCCGCCAAGGTCAGCATCTTCCTCTATGACAACAATACCGTCATCGTGGAGAACTTCAACGACGAGCCCGTCAACATCAGCCTCGTCGGCAAGGCCGGAATGAAGAAACTCACCGACCTCAAGACCGGCGCCGTCATCAACATGACCGAGTCCACCCAGGCCGTCGGCCGCCGCGGAGGCACCACTCCCAGGACCTCGGCTTCAATGCCTCTGCTGCCCCACTCATACAGGGCGTTCAAGTACGAATAGGATTCCTTCGCTACGCTCGGAATGACATTGTCATCCTGAGGGAGCGAAGCTGCCGAAAGGATCTTAAAAAAGAAGCGGGAGACTCAATCTCCCGCTTCTTTCAGTCTTTCGGCGTTCTCCGCGACCTGCAAGGCATCTATGCACTCCTGGATGTCCCCGTCCATGAATACGGGGAGGTTGTACATGCTCCAGTTGATGCGGTGGTCGGTGACGCGGCCCTGCGGATAGTTGTAGGTGCGGATCTTGGCTGAACGGTCGCCCGTGGAAACCATGGTCTTGCGCTTTGCGGCAATGCCGTCGAGGTACTTCTGGTGCTCCATGTTGTAGAGGCGCGTGCGAAGCTCCTCCATGGCGCGGTCGAGGTTCTTGAGCTGCGAGCGCTCCTCCTGGCACTGGACCACAATACCCGAGGGAATGTGGGTCAGGCGGACGGCGGAGTAGGTCGTGTTGACGCCCTGGCCGCCGGGGCCGGAAGAGCAGAAGAGGTCCTTGCGGATATCGTTGGGATCGAGCTCGATGTCGAATTCGCCCGCCTCCGGGAACACCGCCACCGAAGCGGCGGAAGTCTGGATGCGGCCCTGGGTCTCGGTCTGCGGCACGCGCTGCACGCGGTGCACGCCGGACTCGTACTTCATGATGCCATAGACGCCGTCATTGCCGGAAAGCTTGAAGACGATCTGCTTGTAGCCTCCGGCGGTGCCGGGGGCCTGGTCGGTGACTTCGAGCTTCCAGCCCTTGGTCTCGGCGAACTTGGAGTACATGCGGAAAAGGTCGCCGGCAAAGATGGCGGCCTCGTCGCCGCCGGTGCCGCCGCGGATCTCGACCATCGCGTTCTTGGAATCGTCGGGGTCGGCCGGGATGAGCAGGAGCTTGATGTTCTGCTCCATGTCCGGGATCCTGGGCTCTATGTCGTTGATCTCCTCGCGGGCCATCTCGCGCAGGTCCTCATCCTTCTCGTTCATGAGGATATCCTTCGCCGAGGCGAGCTCGTCGAGCATCATCTTGTATTCAAGTCCGGCCTTGATGATGGGTTCCAGCTGCTTGTAGTCCTTGTTCAGCTGGACATAGCGCTTCATGTCCGACATCACGTCCGGACTGGCGAGCTGGTCCTGCAGGGACTGGTACTTGTCCTGCAGGGAAAGGACCTTCTCAAGCAATGTATTCTCTGCCATGATATGGTAGTTATTTGTTAATCAATTTGTTTCAAATAGCAGCGGCGGCGCATGAAAGGCTCGTTGTCATAGCTGCTCCAGATGTTGACCGCGCTGTTGGTCTCGATCTGGGGATTGGTGATGGCGTGTATGTTACCTATCTTCTTCGCCTTCACCGACATGTCCTTGTAGTAAACGGCCGACACGCCCTTGTTCTGCCACTCCGGCACAGCGCCGTTGATCATCAGGTCGCAGGTCTCGTAGTCGTGCAGGGCTCGAAGGAGATGGATCCATCCGAAGGGGAAAAGGTGCCCCTTAGCCTTCTGGAGGGCCTTGGAGATGGACGGGAACGAGATGCCGAAGGCCACGACGTTGTCGTTCTCGTCCAGCAGCAGGGTGCTGGTCTTGTCCGAGACGAACCTCAGGGACACTTTCGCCTCCTCCTCTATCTCCTCGTCGGTGAAAGGAATGAAGTTGTAAACAGCGGACGAGAAGCTCTCGTTGTAGACCTTGAAGAAGTAGCGGACCTTCTCAGGATCCTTCTTCAGCTTGTTCATGCTGCCCGTATGCAGGTTGTAGCGCTGCATGACAATGTTCGCCACCCTCTCGGTCTTCTCAGGGATGTCATGGTTGGCGGCGACGTCGTACTGTACCCAGTCGCACTCCTTGGTGAAGCCGAGGGCGGTCACCAGGTCGTTGTAGTAAGGGAAGTTGTAGATGCAGTTGAAGGGCGGAATGTTCTGGAAGCCCTCCACCAGCATCCCCTGCTTTCCAAGGGTGTTGTAGTAGAGAGGGCCGTGGATCTCGGTCATCCCCTCCCCCTTCGCCCAGGCCTCGGCGGTGCCGAGGAGCAGGCGCGCCACCTCGATGTCGTTGATGGTGTCGAACCAGCCGAAACGAGCGCGTTTCTTGCCGTACAGTTCGTTGTAGCGGGGATTGATCATGCCGCAGATGCGGCCGACGACCTTCTCCCCGTCCAGGACCATCCACATCCGGCGCTTACAGTACTTCAGCGTCGATACTTTCGTAAGCGAGTTGACCTGGTCGGAATGCAGCGCAGGGACATACTGCGGGCAGTCCTTGTACAGGCGGTCCGGGAACTTGATGAAACGCATCAGGTCCCGGCGGGATGTGACTTCAACTATATGGTAACTGGACATGGTTCAATACAAAAAGTCTGCAAAGATAGTAAAAATCTTCTAGATTCCCACTATCCGGCGGATGGCGACCTGGGCGCAGACTGCGCCGAAAACGGACGGGAGATAGGATATGGTACCCACCTGTGACTTCTTGTTCCGGCTCTCCTCCAGCACGACGGAAGAGCGCCGGGGTTCCTCCACGGAGAACACCGCGTCGAAACCGGTGAAGATTCCGAGTTTGTGGAGGCGCTTACGGAGCATGTGCGCCAGCGGACACATGCGCGTCTGCGCTATGTCCGCGACGCGCACGGCCGTGGCGTCGAGTTTGGCGCCGGCGCCCATCGACGAGACCATAGGCACTCCCCTCTTCAGGCAGTACTGGATGAGGCAGATCTTGGGACTCAGGGTGTCGATGGCATCGACCAGGAAGTCTATCCTGTAAGGGTCAAGGAGCGTGGCGATATTCTCCTCCGTGATGTATTCCGGGACCGTAACCAGCTCGATCTCAGGATTTATGTCGAGCAGGCGCTCACGCAAGACGTCGCATTTGGAACGGCCTACCGTGGAAGACAGGGCCAGGATCTGGCGGTTGCGGTTGGTTTCGGAAATAATGTCGGAGTCAAGCGCCAGCAGGTGGCCGACGCCGGCGCGGGCAAGCGTCTCGGCCGCGAAGCCCCCGACGCCTCCGACGCCGATCACGGAGACGTGCGCGTCGCGCAGCTTCGCCGCCCCCTCCTCCCCGAGGAGCATTGCCGTCCTTTCCTGCCAGTTTTCCATAGTCGGAACCGTCAGATGCTGAAGTTGTGCCAGTGAGGGCCGAAGCGTTCGAATGCCTGGCGGTCGAGCATCTCGCGGTCGTCCGGGTGGGCGATGCTGATCATGAGCTTCGCCCTCTCCTGAAGGGACTTGCCGTAGAGGTCGACGGCGCCGTACTCGGTGACGATCCAGTGCGCGTCGGCGCGCGGAGTAACCACTCCGGCACCGGGATTGAGGAACGACACGATCTTGTTCTTCCCCTTGTTGGTACGGGAGGCGAAGGCCGTGATGGATTTTCCACCCTTGGACATGGTAGCGCCCTTGACGAACTCAAGCTGTCCTCCGGTGCCGGAGAAGATGCGCGTGCCGATGGAGTCCGCGCTGATCTGGCCGGTGAAGTCCACCTCCGTGGCGGAGTTGATGGCCTTCATGTGAGGGTTCTGAGCGATGACCCACGGGTCGTTGGTATAAGCGATGTCCTTCATTAGGACGTCGGGATTGTCGTCGATGAACGAGTATACATCCTGGCTGCCAAGCAGGAACGAGGCCACGACCTTGCCGGTGTCGATCTTCTTGCAGGCGCCGTTGATGACTCCCGACTTGATCAGGCGCAGCAGGCCGTCGGCGAACATCTCGGTATGCAGGCCGAGGTTCTTGTGTCCTCCGAGCTGGGCCGCAAGGGCGTTCGGCAGGGCTCCGATGCCCATCTGGATGCAATCGCCGTCATCCACGAGGGCGGCGCAGTTCTTTCCGATCAGGACCTCGGTCGGGGTCGGCTCCGCGAAATTGGCGGTGACGAGCAGCGTGTCGTCCTCGACCAGGTAGTCGAAGCGGTCGAGGGACACAAGATCGCCGTGGGCGTAAGGGACGTTGGGGTTGATCACACCGATTACGAGTTCGGCGGTCTCGACGGCCGCGACGGAGCAGTCGACGGAAGTGCCCAGGGACACCATCCCGTTGGCATCCGGCCTGGAGACATTGACCAATGCCGCTCCGAGCTTGATGAAGCCGTCGCGGTAGAGCTTCTGGCTCTCGCCGAGATGCACCGGGAGATAGTCGGCATAGCCGGCGTTGACGTTGGCGCGGACGTTGGGACCGACGAAGAATCCCTGCTCGAAGAATATGCCTTCATAGCGCGGCTCGGAATAGGGAGCCGGGCCCTCCGTATGGAAATGATGGAAATGCAGGTCCTCGACATCGCCGGCGTCAGCCCTGCGGCACAGGGCCTGGATAAGGATATGCGGGACGCTGGCCACGCTGCTGAGATGTATGTGGCTGTGGGACTTGATGTGGCTGACTGCCTCGTCGGCGGATACGAATCTGATTCCTTTCATTACAGTATTAGTTATAGCGGGAGTGCAAAGATACTATCTTTTTTGTAATTTTGTAGAAATCATCCGATATGCACACGAGAGAAGAAAAGATACAGGCTTTCGGCAGGCTTCTCGACATAATGGACAGCCTCCGCGAGCGTTGCCCCTGGAATGCAGAACAGACGATGGAGACCATCCGTCCGATGACCGAGGAGGAGGTCTACGAGCTCAGCGACGAGATTGTGAAAGGCAACAGCCAGGGCATAGCAAAGGAAATAGGCGACCTGCTCTACCACATGGTCTTCTACGCCAGGATAGCCCAGGAAAAAGGTGACTTCGACATAGCCGACTGCATCGAAAAGGTCTGCTACAAGATGGTCTTCCGCCATCCGCACGTGTTCCGTGCGGACGGCAGCCTCGTCCCCGAGGGAGAGGCTCCGTCCGCCAGGGAGATCGCCGACACCTGGGAGATAGTCAAGGCTAAGGAGAAGGGCGGCAACAAGACCGTCATGAGCGGCATCCCCGATACAATGCCAGCCCTGCTCAGGGCCCTGTCCATGCAGGAGAAGGCCCGCGGATGCGGTTTCGACTGGAAGGACAGGGAGGGGATCTGGGACAAGGTAAAGGAGGAGTGCCGCGAGATAGACGAAGCCCCCACCGAGAAGGATCTCGAACTGGAGTTCGGCGACCTTCTTTTCACCGTCATCAACGCCGCGAGGCTCTACGGTGTCGATCCCGAGGCGGCCCTTAGCCGCACCTGCAGCAAGTTCCGCCGCCGCTTCGACTACCTCGAGAAAAAGGTCCGCGAGGACGGGCGGGGTTTCGACGGCATGACCATGGAGGAGATGGACGCCTTTTGGGACGAAGCCAAGTCCAAAGGACTCTGACAATAACTTACCAGCATGATATCATGAAAAACTACCACATCATCACCTGCTGCCTCCTGACGGCCCTGGCGTCCTGCAGCGCGCCAAAGCCCTCCGACCAGGACGGCAGCATCCTCTGGCTCGCCAATTCCAGGCCGTATGAAGAGATCCTCTCGTCTGTGGAGACGCGGGTGGACGGCAACCTGGCGAAGGAAGGATACCGCATCTTCGACGAGGCCGGCAAGCGCGTCGTGGCCGGCGGTTCCGAGGCCGGCGTGCGCTACGGCATTTACGCCTTGCAGCGCGCCGAGGTCCTAGGCCAGGCCGGCCCCGGCATCGACATCTCCTCCGAGCCATACTACGAGTACCGCATCCTCAACCACTGGGACAACCTCGACGACTCCGTGGAGCGCGGTTACGCCGGCCCCTCCATGTGGGAGTGGACCTCACCGGACATCCCGGAGGCGCGCATCCGCCTTTACGGCCAGCTCTGCGCCTCGGTCGGCATCAACGGCTCGGTCCTCAACAACGTCAACTCCAATCCCCTGATGCTCGACGCGGAACATATAGCCCGCGTGGCAAAGATAGCTGACATCCTCCGCGAATACAGCATAAAGACCTACATTTCAATCAAATGGACCAGTCCCATCACGCTCAGCGGCCTCAAGAGCGGCGACCCGTTCGACCCGCAGGTCCGCCAGTGGTGGAAGGACAAAGCGGCCGAGATCTACGCCGCCATCCCCGACTTCGGAGGTTTCCTCGTGAAGGCCAATTCCGAGGGCCAGGCCGGCCCGCAGGACTACGGCCGCACGCACGCCGACGGAGCCAACATGCTCGCTGAGGCGCTTGCCCCGTACGGAGGCATCGTGATGTGGCGCGCCTTCGTCTACAGCCCGACCAGCCCCGACCGTGCCAGCCAGGCGGTGGATGAGTTCGAGCCCCTCGACGGGAAGTTCGCGGACAATGTCATAGTCCAGATCAAGAACGGCCCCGTCGATTTCCAGGCCCGGGAGCCCTTCAATCCCCTGTTCGGACGGATGTACAACACCAACATGATGGTCGAGTTCCAGCTGACCCAGGAGTACCTCGGATTCTCCAACCACCTCGTCTATCACGGAACAACCTACGAGGAGGTCTTGGACAGCGACACCTACCGCGACGGCGAAGGCTCGACGGTGGCGAAGATGGTCAGGGGAATGGCAGGAGTGGCCAACACCGGCCAGGACAGGAATTTCTCCGGCTACATCTTCGCCCAGTCCAACTGGTACCTCTTCGGCCGCCTCGCCTGGGATCCGACCCTCGGCGCAGAGGAAATCGCCGACGAGTGGATACGCCAGACCTTCATCAGGCCTGAGGGCATGTCAGCCAAGGCCTTCGACAGGAAGTTCATAGGACCTGTCAGGGACATCATGATGGAGTCTCGCGAGGCCACGGTCAACTATACCATGCCTCTCGGCATCCATCACATCTTCGCCGGCTCCCACTACGGGCCCGGCCCCTGGGAGACCAGCTCACGCCGTGACTGGACCCCGGCGTTCTACCACAATGCAGGGCCCGACGGTATCGGCTTCGACCGCACCCGCCAGGGCACCGACAACGTCGACCAGTACCACGAGCCCCTCGCATCGATGTTCAACGACCTCGCGACCTGTCCCGAGAACCTTCTCCTATGGTTCCACCACGTGCCCTGGGATTATAAACTCTCCTCCGGCAGGGACATCTGGGACGAAATATGCCTGCACTACGACACCGGAATCTCCGAGGTGGAAGCCTTCCGCAAGACCTGGGCAGGCCTGAAGCCTTATGTCAGCCAGAGCATTTTCGACGAGGTCACCCGCAAGCTCACCATCGAGCGCAATGACGCGGAATGGTGGCGCGACGCCGTCGTGGGCTATTTCCAGCTGTTCTCCAAGAGGGACCTTCCCCCGGAGGTGCGCCCGCTCAACATGCCCATCGACTCGGTCATGACCAAGTCAGTCCGCTCGGACCGAGCCGGCATGCCGGTGCACGATGAGAACCTCCGTCCCGTCCTCGTCCCCAACCGCCGCTTCATCCCCGGAGGAGCCATGTCAAGCGGCGGACCAGTAGCACCCGGAAGATAACGAGCCATGAGAAAGATACTTTACGCGATAATCGTCCTGACTGCGGCACTGAGCCTCAGTTCATGCAAGAAAGACTGGGTCACGACCTGGGCCACCGCCCTGCAGGTCGCCGAACCCCACAACAATCCACCGGAGCCCTACCTGGCTGGCAATTCCTTCCGCCAGACGCTACAAGTCTCGATAGCCGGAAAGCAGCTGCGCCTACACCTGTCGAACATATTCAACGAGGACGACACCGAGATCCTCGGTATCGAGATAGCCCCCGCCAAGACCATGGGAGCCTCTCCGGAAATTGACGAAAAAGGTTCTGTATCACTTACTTTCAACGGAAAGAAGGGCGTGAATATGAAGCCCGGAGAGGAAGTCGTTTCCGACCCGGTGAAGTTCAAGGTTGAGGAGAGGATGAACCTCGCCGTCACCATCCATTACGGCAAGATATCCTCCACCAGGCTCACCAGCCACCCCGGCTCCAGGACCACGTCCTACATAGCCGCAGGCAACACCACCGACTTCTCCAACCCTGTCGCAAAGACCGACCATTGGTACACCATCAGCGCCATCGACGTGGTTCCGACAAAGAAGGCCTCGGCCGTCGCCGTGCTCGGCGACTCCATCACCGACGGCCGCGGCACCACCACCAACGGCCAGGACCGCTGGACCGACCAGCTCTCCCGCAGCCTCCTCGCCCACGGGAAGAACATAGCGGTGCTGAACTTCGGCCTGGGCGGCAACTGCGTGCTGCGCGGCGGCCTCGGCCCTACCGGGCAGAGCCGCTACGCGCGCGACCTCTTCGGTCACGAAGGCGTGAGATATATCATTCTCTTTGAAGGTGTTAACGACATAGGCGGCTCATGGGACGCCCTCGAGACCGCCGAAGGCGTAAAGAAAGTCTGGCAGGACATCATCCGCGAAGCGCATGAGCGCGGCATCAAGGTCTTCGGCGCCACGGTTACGCCCTTCAAGGGCAACGGCTATGACAGGGGCAACCACGAGGAAGGCCGCAAAACCCTGAACGAGTGGATCCGCAATGGCGGAGAGTTCGACGGAGTGATAGACTTCGACGCGATGGTGCGCGACACGGAAGATCCGGACAGGCTGAACCCGGCGTTCCTCTTCGAGAACGACTGGCTCCACCTCAACGCCTCAGGCTACGAGGTCATGGGCCAAGGTATAGACACCGGACTGTTCAACTAGACAGACAGGGAGACGGACTTACAGGGACTTGTCGTATCCGACGGGGACGTCCCCCTTCCTTTTCGCGACGTGGTAGCCGTGCACCCCGTCGCAGGTGACATTTTCCGATACGGTTACACCCCCGGAGGTTTCCACGCCTTCGGGTATTCCTATGTCACAGGCATCCTCGCCTCCCCCCGTGGCGTCGACGATCCCTCCGGAAACCAGGATGCCGCCGATGCTGACGATGAAGGGGTCCTCACACTTCCTGATACGTCCGAGACCAATACCCGGGGCCCTTGCGCCTCCTTCAGCCTTAACTGTTCCCTTGGTGTTGACGATGATATCGCCGCAATAAGGGGCGGGATTGTGATATGCGTCAATGATGCCGGTCCCTATGCCGGCAGCACCGGAAGCCCCTTTCGCCTGCACGCTGACGGAACCCTCTATGGTCAGGTCTCCGCAAGAGTCCATGTATCCATACCCGCCGAAGCTGATGCCTGCTCCACCTTCCCCGTCACCTATGACCTCGGCGGCAAGCTTTCCGTCGCCCAGGATGTGCAGAGAGTAAGGAGCCTCGACACTTATGGCAGGGTTGCCGCCGTCGGTGGAAACGATCCTGCAGTCCCCGTCAACCCAGAGAGTGGTGTCCACCCTCAAGGTCATCGGAACCTGGTCGCACTCGACATTGACGTTACTGAGGCAGACGGTGCGGGGCGCAAGCGGAGGGTAGATGGTGTCCCAGACGTATATCTGACTGCCGGCAGGTTTCTGATGGTCGGACTGATAGATGACGACCTTGCGCCCGGTGACATAAGCCGCTTCCTTCGACAAGTCATGCATCCATATCTCATCCAGATAATACCTGCCGCCCTCAAGGGCGACCGATTCCCCGGCGACGGTGGCCGGTGGAGGCATGACCGGGAACCTGGCGACGCCGTCGAAGTCAAGCATCGGGCCTGAAAGCACCGTCCCTTCAGGGAAAACCAGCACGGGATTGATGTAGCCTCCGTCTCCCTCCAGCACGAAGGGACCGTACGACTTGTCGTCATTTATGAGGTGGTATTTCCTGTCCCAGCTGTCGGGGAAGGATGTCGTGCAATAGATGAACAGCTGGAAGAAAGACGAGGAAAGCGAAAGCTCCACGAAAGGGTTGCCGAATGTGCATTCACCTTTGTAACAGCCGTATTTGTACACCGCCTCCTCAATGGTGCCGGCCACGGCCGGCTCAGCAAGGTCCCTGCCGTCATTCGAATATGATTCATTCACGCGCCTGACTTCGAGGACAAGGTCCTTCGGAGGCTCCCCCGGCCCTTCATAATCCAGATAGCCGGAGAACACGTACCCCCTGGTATACGAATAGCTGCGGTCGAGTGTCAGGATGCCGCTTATACCCTCGCCCGTGACCATCATCCTGTCGCTCTCGACGAAGGGGACATCCACCGGATACACATCGGTCTCGGAATAATACTGCATGAGTGGCTCGTACTTGACATAGACCGCGAACTCTATCGGCCCGGCCTCGGCGGGCGGTTCCACATCCGGCACCTCCGCCGGCTCCTTGTGGCAGGCGGCCGCGAGGAACAGCAGTACGGACAAAAAGTAATAAGGTTTCATGCGATAGGGTTCATTATTACAAAAATAGTTATTTTTGCGAAGAATCATAACGGATCATGGGCACTAAGCATATACTCCCCCTCCTTGCAGGCGTCCTCCTTTCGCTCCTTGCCTTCTCCTGCGGGAAGGCGGAAGAGGAGACTCCGGAAAAGGTCGTCGTCCCCGAGGCCGTGGACCTCGGGCTTTCAGTCAAATGGGCATCCTTTGACGTGGGAGCCTCGAAACCCGGAGGGACGGGATACTATGTCGCCTGGGGCGAGGCCGCACCCAAGGACACTTATTACAAGTGGGGGACATACGCATGGGGACACTCCTACAATACGCTGACCAAATACAACAACAACCCGGCCTACGGAACCAGTCCTGACTACCGGATCCGTCTGAAGCAGGAGGACGATATCGCACATGTCCTGTACGGCGGACAATGGCGCACCCCTACTCCTGAGGAGATGCAGGAATTGATTGATTGTCCGTTCATTACCCAGTCAGTGGAAACCATAGACGGCATCGACTGCCTGAAACTGACAAGCACCAAGACTGGAAAGAGCATTCTGTTCCCCGCCGGAGGCCTGTGTGAGGACACAATGTCTCCCAAGGGCAGGAACTATGCGGGGTATTACTGGTCGGATGAGATCGATTACACCGACAATCCCCTGATGCTCGAGTATCACAACCCGTCCACCGCCATATTCATGCTGGTCTCCCCCGAGGTCAAGACCGCCCATTTCACGAGCATGCACCTGCACACATGGGTCAGGGCCCACGGCATGAACGTCCGGGCCGTCTTCGGAGCAAGGCAATAAGCAAAAAAACAGGCCGGGAATCCAATCCCGGCCTGTCTGTTCATGGAGAGTAAGGTCGTCTAATAATCGTCCTCATCCCAGCTGGTCACTTCCTCGACTGTCAGGAAGTCGCTGGACATCTTGAACACCGGGGAGAAGTTGTAGCACTTGCCGGAGTTCTCGCTGCCCGTAGCCACGGCGCCGATACGGAGATAGTGGTTCCTCTTGTAGACGAACTGCATGCCGCTCTCCTTGGTGGGGTCGATCTTGAGCTCGATGACGCTCTGGCCGTCGGCGTTCTTAATCTTCTTCAGCTTGCCTTCCTTCTGGACCTTGTCGAAGTCGAAGTTGTTGTTGCCGTCGCTGACCCACCTGTCGGTGAAGCCGAAGAGGGCGACGTCGACGTTGGGAGTCAGGGACTTATCCTCGATCTCTACCTTGAAGCGGGCGACGATCTTGCCGTCCTCATAGGTGATGACGGGATCCAGGATGCGGCAGTACGGCGTCACCGTGAAATCCACGGTGTTCGCGCCTTTCTTCAGCTCGAACGGTATGCTGACCGGGTAGAAGTTCTGCTTCTTGGTCTCCATGCGGTACTTGGCCGCCCATACGAGTTTGTTCACGTATGTGCCGTTGCACTTGACGTACCAGTCCTGGGCTTTCTCGGCCGGGTCGCCGGCCAGATCCTTCCAGCCCTCCTCGATAATGGATATCTTGCTCGTGTTCGGGAAGGCGAACTGCATCGGCTGTCCGGTCTTGCTATCGAGGATCCTTCCTTCGACCTGGGCGTTATAGTACTCCTGGTTGTCGAAGACGAACCAGTCGCAGGAGGTGGCCAGGACGATCAGTGAAAGTAATACGAATATCTTTTTCATAATGCTGTTTCTTTTATTATTCCTGGGAAGGATTGACGGTCAGGCGGTTTTCGGAGAAGTTCGGGATAGCGGCGTAGTAATCCAGCAGGTCGGTGTTGACACCGGTGGTGGAGTTCTGTACATCGCTCCAATAGGCGTTCACACGCGGGAAGATATACTTTGGAGTACCGTCGCGGAGGTCGAGGACCGGTATCACGGCGTGCTTGCGGTAAGGACCGCCCGAACGGGTGCTGAGATACTCGCGGCGGCGCCAGAGCGTATAGGTCTCGTGGCCCTCGAAGGCGAATTCGACCCTGCGCTCGTGGAGAACGTTCTCCAGCGTAGGCTCGATGTCGTCGGTGAAGGCAGCCCTGTGGCGGATGTCGTTGAGGACCTTCTTCGCGGTGGCGGCATTGCCGTGGCCGCTCTCGGCATAAGCCTCGGCGTAGTTCAGCAGGACCTCCGCATAGCGTATGTCGCACCAGGGATTGGTGGACTTGTCAAGGGGACCGGTAGGATCCAGGAACTTCCTGATACCGAAGCAGGTGCTCCAGAAATAGGAGTGGTTGCTCGTTCCCTTGTTTCCGATGTCGATGAAGGCGGACATGCCTCCCTGGGTCTCGGCTCCGAGCTCGTAATAGGTCGTACCGTTCACTTTATAGGACTTCTCCTGGTAGAACTCAACCTTTCCGTCGGGGAGCCAGATACCGCCCTGCGCCACGATGGTCTTGCCGCGGAACTCGCATCCCGGATAGAGCACCCAGGCCTGGAAACGGGCATCTTTGTTCAGGAACGGATCCTGGGGATTGTCGTACTTGATGAAGTCGGCGTTCTTGTCGAATGAGGACGCAGCGTTGACTACCTGGGCGAAATAGATGTCCTCCTGTCCGTCGTTGCGGGTCTTGATGGTACCGTCGGCGCGGGCGCCGGAGGCAGTGTAGTCATCGAAGAGGTCGACCATGTCCGAAGTGATGGAGTAGTTGCCCCAGCCGGCGTTGGTGCCGGTACCGTGCGACTGGTTCGGGGAATTGGAGCGGTCGAAGCCGTTGTCCGCATCCGCCGTGCCGTCCTTGAAGGACTTGCCGAAGATGAACTCGCAGTCCTGGCGCTCAACGAAGAGGGCGGTCAGGTTGTCCTTAGCCTTGGAGACGGAGGTGGTGGCTCCGCCGTAGAGGGAGAACTTGCCGGAGTTGATGATCTTCTCGCAGGCCTCGATGCACTTGGCATAATAGGCGTCGGCGTAAGAAGCCTCCATGTAGGTAAGTTTTTCCGAAACTGCCTTGTAGCTGGAGGGGATGGTCTCCCTGTTCCAGTACTTGCTTACGGAAGCCGCATACAGGGCCACGCGGGACTGGAGGGCGAGGGCCGCCCACTTGGTGGCGCGGTAGTTCCCGCCTTTCGGCTCATCCGGGAGCAATTCTGCCGCCTTGTCCAGCTCGGAAATCACGAAATCCCAAGTTTCCTTTTCGGTGCTTCTCGGGACATAGAGGCCCAGGTTCTCGTCACCGTCATACTGGTCATCCAACGGCTCGGTGACGATGGGGACTCCGCCGTATTTCCTCACGGAGGCGAAATAGCAGTATGCGCGGGCGAAAATGGCCTCGCCGAGCATCTGGTCGCGGGTCGCCTGGTTGATGGCCTTCTTCTCCAGGGCCACGTCGACCTTCTGGATGAAACTGTTGATCGAGCGCATGTTGGTGTAGTTCCAATAGCCGGTCACGTTGATGGAGTAGTCGTTGCTCTTCGAATACGTGGCCAGCATCGTGTACTGGTCCAGTGAGTTGAAGGCGTTAATGGGGATGGTGTTGTACACATCCGAGAGAAGCCTCTCCATACCACCCTGGCTCGATGTGATGTCATCCTCGGACATCCTGGTGAGGTCGCCCTCCAGGCTGTCGAACAGCTTGTCGCAGGAAAGGAGCGAGAGGCCGAGGACGATGGCAAATGTATATCTGAAAATCTTTTTCATCTCTCAATGGTATTAGAAGCTGATGCTTGTTCCGATAACGAAAGTCTTGAGCAGAGGCGCGCCCGAGGCTCCTCGCCTCGAAGACTGGTAGGTCTCGGGGTCCCAGACCTTTACGATGGGATTACAGATGGTGAGGAGGTTGGTGCCGCTGGCATGTACGCGTACGCTCTTGAGGCCAAGCTTGCTGACGACGGACTTGGGAACGGTATATCCAATCTCCAGACTCTTCAGGCGGAAGAAGGCGTTGTTGACCCAGGAGTAAGGCTGGGTATAGCGGTAGGTTGCGTTCGAGCTTTCATCCTCCGCTCCGGTAGCAGGGGCGAGGGCCGGCCAGTAACCGGGCACCCAGACGGAATTCGGGTCGCGCGGGTCGTCGTAGCCTTCGGCGAGACGGTAGTGGTCAAGATGGTTGACGAACAATGTCTTGCTCCAACCGTAGCCCATACCTCCAGACATCTGCATCTTTTTGTGGCTCAGGGCCGCGCCGTTGAAGGTGGCGCTGAGGTCGAAGTGCTTGTATTCCAAGAAGATCATCAGACCGAACTGGAGGGGCGGGTTGCCTTCCTTCCAGGAATAATGCCTATCCTGCTTCGTGATGACGCCGTCACCGTTGTAGTCGTCGATCTTGTACATACCCGGGAGCATCTCGGCCATGTTGCTCTTCTTGCTACTTGAGGTGCTGTACAGGACGGGATAGTCGAAGATCTCGTTCCAGTCCTTGAACTGGCCCTTTCCATTCCACTCGTAATACTTGCCATCCATGGCGTTGTCCCAGCGGCCTTCGGTATGGCTGTCATAGTACTCCTGTGAAGAGTGGTAGATGGCCGAACGCTCAGCCTGCTGGTAGGTATCACGCTCGCGGGCGAAGGTCGCGGTCGCGGTGACGCGGTAGTTGAAGTCCTTGAAGCGCATCCTGTGCGAGAGCTCCATGTCGATACCGACGTTCTCCGTCGAGTCGAGGTTCATCTGCGGGACGTTGATACCGTACATATCAGGAAGAGACGAAGCCACCTTGGCGGCCTTGCCGGTCTGTTCCCTCCAGAACCAGTCGACGGAACCTCCGATGATACCCCTGTTGATCTCCCAGTCGAAACCGAAGTCCCTCATGTACGTCCTGGTCCAGGAAAGGAGGGTTTCAGCCACCTGGGTGCTGCGGTAACCCATGACCGGGGAGTTGTCCGCGAACATGAAGTTCGTGCCGGACTGGGTGTAACCGAGCAGATACTGGTATGCGGAACCCTGGTTACCTCCGGAGATACCGTCGGACCAGCGGAGCTTGAGGTTGGTCATCCAAGGGAAGATGGCCTTGAAGAAAGGCTCTTCAGAGACTCTCCAGCCAAGGGAATATGAAGGGAGGAAAGCCCAGCGGAATCCTGGGGCATAGAAGTACGAGCCGTCGTAACGGGCCATTACCTCGACCAGATACTTGCCGGCGTACTCGTAGTTGATGCGGCCGATGTAGCCGGCCTTCGCGTTGCTCGACCTGGTTCCGTAGTTTTCGGCGGTGGATTCGACTGCCTGGTTCAGGATGTCGTGGGTGTAGAACTCGCCGTATTTGCGTTCGCCGCGGAGCTCGCTCGTCCACTGAAGGTTGGCCTCGGCGGCCACCATGGCGCCGACATTGTGCTTGCCGAAGGTACCGGAATAGTTGGCCTGGATCTTTCCGTAAAGGGTCGAACGCTTGTACCATCTCTCCATGAGGGCGTTGTCGTCCTTGTTCTTGGAAACCTGCTCGTCGGTCTGCCAGTCGTACAGCGGGAACGCGATGGTGAGCTGGCGGGTCTCGCGGGCCTGGAGGTCATAGGAGGCCTGTCCCTGGATCTTGAGTCCCTTGATGAACGGCACGGTGTACGTGGCGTTAAGGTTGTTGGTGAAGCTGTTGTTCTTGGTCTTGTCGTATCCGTTGGCCCCGTTCAGGGCGCCGATGGCGTTGCGGCTCTCGTTGCCGGGGTTGTAGGACCAGTGGGAAGGGTTGCTGGGAACGTTCCAGGGAACCCAGCGCTCGGAATACAGACCTCTGGTGTAGAAGTTCTGGTTGGCGTTGGCGGGAGTACCCACCTTGTAGTTCCAGTTCAGGGACGACTGATAGACGACCTTGAGGTTCTTGGTGACGTTGGTGGTGACGTTGCCCTGCCAGGAGATGCTCTTGTATCCGAGCTGTGGACCGTTAAGGATACCGTTATCTGTATTGAGGGAGAGACTCATGTAATACTGGGTCTGGTTGGTACCTCCGTTCACGGAAACCTGGTGGTTCTGCTGGAAGGAGAACTTCCTGTAGAACTGCGAGTACCACTTGTTGTCCGTCCAGCCCTCGTCGCCGTTGAGGTAATGGTCGATGAGTTCCTGCGAATACACTGCTCCCTTACCCACGTTGGCGTACATCTCGTTCGCCTCCTTGAACCATGTGAGGATGTCGACCTCGTCGGGGAGTGCGGTAGGCACGCCGAAAGAGAACCTGTTGGAATACTTCACAGTCGGGGCTCCGATGGTACCCTGCTTGGTGGTCACGAGGATGACTCCGTTCTCGGAACCCATGCCGTAGATAGCCGCGGAAGCGTCCTTCAGCACGGAGATGCTTTCGATGTCCTCCGGATTCAGCTGGGCCAGGACGGCGGAGCTACTGTTGGAGTAGGAGGTATTGGTTTCCTGGCTTCTGCGGGGTGCTGTCCTGACCAGGCCGTCCACGATGACGAGGGGCTCGTCATAACCGCGGAGCTTGAGGTCGGTGTTGAAGTCACCGGCGTCGCCGGTCCTCTGGCGGATCTGGAGTCCCGGGACCTTGCCCTGCAGCGAGGCGAGGACGTCGCTCTGCTTGGTGGCCGTGAGCTCCTCGCTTCGGATGTTGGAGATGGCGCTTGTCAACGAGGCCTTCTTCTGGGTGCCGTAACCGACTACGATGGTCTCCTCAAGGGCCGTGGCCTCCTCCAGGAGGGTTACGTTGACAGTCGGCGCCGCGGTCACCTCCTGGGTGGCATATCCGATTGAGGATATCTCCAGGACCGAACCCGCGGGCACGACGAATGAGAAATTACCGTCAAGATCGGTTGTCACGCCATTGGTGGTGCCTTTCTGGATGATGCCGGCGCCTATGACAGGCTGTCCGTCGGCATCCAGGACCTTACCCTTGACGGCAACTTGATTTTGACCGAAAACTACCGGTATGCAGATGAGCATACCAAAGAGAAGCGGCAGAAACCGCTGTAGAAGTAGTTTCTTCATAAAATCGATTATTAATCAGTTATTGAATTGGTGGTAGAAATAGCTTGATAAGCGATAGTTTCAGGGCATCGCCAATAATGGTTTAACGGTTAAACATGGTTAGTAGTGTTAATGGTCGGTTTTCATTGTCCAAAATTAGTCTATTTCCATAAAAAAACAAAAAAACAGGCCGTGCATCTGCACGACCTGATTCTAAAGATACATCCGGAGGATTACTCCCAGCCAGGATTCTGCTTGAGGCCTTCGCCCGTCTCCTCGTTCCAGGGATTGATGCTGATCACATCGAACGGGAACGGAAGGAGTTCGTGCTTGCCGGGTTTGTAGCCGCCGCCTTTGGCCGCCCATCCGTCATCGTGGAAATAGACGTGAGCCTTGTGCGGCTGGCCGGTCGTCTTCTTGCCCTTGGATCCGTGTACATAGAAGTCGTCGCCGAGGTAAGGCGTCTCGTCGCGGCTCTTGAATGCCAGCACCGTGGGAGCGTCGCCCCAGCGGACCAGATCCCAGAAGCGGGTGCCTTCCCAAGCCAGCTCGAACCACTTCTCCTGCTTGACGTTGTCCATGGTGAGTTTGTCGTAAGTGGGCGCGCCTGCGCGTTCCGCTACCATGTTAAGATACTTCAGTCCGTCATTGTCGTTGGTCATCGCACAGGCCTCGGCGTAGAGAAGCAGGACCTCTGCGTAACGCATGATGATACGGTTTTCCTGCGTGACGGTCGCGCTGTTCGGGATAAGATCCGACTGCCAGGGAAGGAGTTTAAAGAAGTAATAACCGTAGTTGGCATAGGTCTCGTCGTACTTCTCGCAGTTCAGACCCCGTCGATAGTCCATCAGTTTCTCTTCCCTGGTCATATCGGCGTCGGCCTTGTATGAGACCTTGACCTTGTTGCCATCCTTGTCGGGAACCTTCTCCTCGGATGCAGCAAGCGGATAGGGGAAATCGGTGATGAATTCCTCATAAGAAACGAACCATGCCTTGCGACGGGCGGAGTTGGGTTCGTGCGCATTGATGGCATCCATGAACTGCTTGGTGGGAGAGACGTTGTTGCCCCAGCCGTCTCCGGCCTGGATAAGCACCTCGGGATATTTCTTGATATTACGGAGGAACAGGGCCTGGTTGCGCTGGAAATGGTATTTCCAATCGCCCATGCTGATTCCTGAATTGTACATATAGTTCATCTCAAGGATCTTCTCCTCATCGCCGTCGCCGACCATATGGAAGAGGTTCCACAGGTCCTCGGTGGGAACCAGGGCGTAATTGCCCGAATCAATCACCTTCTTGAGACTCTCCTTGGCGCCGCTCCAATCCTTGTTGAAGACCTGGGCCTTGCCCAGGAATGCATAACCGACACCTGTCGTGACCTTGTATGCACCCGGTTTGTCATTCTTGCCCTTGCGGGGTTCAAGGTCGGGTATGGCGGCCTTGAACTCGGCGATGCACCAGTCCATCAGGACCTGATGGTCGCAGTTGGTGGGACGGGCGTCACCGGCGAGCACGTGCTCCACCAGCGGCGGGGTTCCCCAGAAGGTGGCCAGGGTGAAATGCGCCCAGGCACGGATTACGCGGGCCTCGGCCACACAGCGCTTCTTGACGGGTGAGTCGCACAGTTCGCCACTCTCGCCGTAGAAATTGTCAAGGACCAGGTTGCATTTATAAATAAGGGAATACAAGCCCTTGTAGACAACACGGATATGGGGGATGGTGCTGTCATAGGTGCTGCGGAATTCATTCATGTCCTGGGCACCGGAGCTGGAGCCGTCTTTCTTGCCGCCGCCCCAGTAAAGCTCGTCGCCCATCGCGTTCACAACCACGTTCCAAGCCGGATTGTTGCTGCCTTGCGCGTTGATCAGGTTGATGAACTGTGCATAAACAGCCGTAAGGGCCGACTGGGCATCCTCGTCAGTCTCGTAGAAATCCTCGTAGGCTATGACGCCTTTCTGCGGGATGTTCAGAAGCTCTTGGTCGCACGAAGTGGTTGAGAACACCACCAGTGCAACGGATAATCCTAAAATGATATACTTTTTCATAATGCTGTCAGATTAGAAGGAGATATTGACGCCAAACATCAATTTCTTGGCATTCGGGTAGGAACCCTTGTCCAAACCCATACCGGAAGTCGAGCCGGTGGAAGCGGTTTCCGGGTCGAATCCCGGATACTTCGTAAAGACGAACCAGTCGTCCATCGAGGCGTAAACGCGCAGGTCGTCGATGGATATCCGCCTGAGGAACTTCTTCGGCAACGTATAGCCGAGCTGGATTTGTTTGATCTTGAAGTAGTCGCCCTTGAACACTACGGCGGAGGAACTCCAGAATTCCTTGCTGTTCCACATATTCTCGATCTTGGGGATGGACTTGCCGGACTCCTCGTAGAAATAGGTCAGGGAGTTGATGTTCATATGGTCCACACGGTACACGCAAGGCATCAGCTGATGCCCGGCGGCGCCGGAGCCGAACACCGTGAAATCAATTCCCTTCCAATCCAGACGGAGGGTGGCACCGAAGGAAAGGGGCGGAAGGGCACTGCCCATATAGCCCATATCGGCGTCCACCGGCGACTGGGTGAGTGAGCCGTCAGCAGCATAGAAGTCAGCCTTGCCATTCTCAGGATTGATGCCGGCATACTGGTAACCGCGGAAGTACCATACCGGGTAACCTTCCTCAAACCAGGTGGAGAACTTCATGTTTCCGAAGCTGGAACCTTTCTGGTGTCCCACCGAAGGCTCCAGATATGTCACCTTGTTCTTGAGGGTGGAGAGATTGCCGTTGATGCTGTAATGGAAATCACCGACAGTGTCCTGCCAGCCGAGTTCGAATTCCCAGCCGGTGTTGTTCACGGAACCGGCGTTCACGGTGACGGAGGAGATACCCACCTCAGCCACGGGAGAGATGCTCACCAGCAGGCCTTCGGTGTTCTTGTTGAACCAGTCCACCCCGAAGGTCAGGCGGTTGTTGAACATACGCAGGTCCATACCGAAGTCCGTCTGCACCGAAGTCTCCCAGGTCAGGTCCGGATTTGAAAGTCCGTCAGGCTGGGAACCCAGGGTGAGGGTTTCATCCTCACCGAACTGATAGCTCTTGCTGTTGTAGGAGATAGAGGTGGAATAAGGATATCCGGAGAGCACGGAGATGTTACCGTTTATACCCCAGGATCCACGGAACTTCAGGAAGTTGATGAAGTCGCGGCTGATGTTGTCCTTGAAGAAAGGCTCGTTGCTGACGGTCCAGCCGGCAGACACGGAAGGGAAGTAGCCCCAGCGGTTCTTCGGCGAGAGTTTCGAGGAGTCGAAGGCGTCGGCGCGGAAGTTCGTCTGGAGGCTGTAGCGGTTGTCGTAGCTGTAAGTCAGACGGGAGAAGTAGGATATCTGCGCGCTCTGGCTCGGCGTACCGCCGCTGATGCCCTTGGTGCCGGAACCGTTGTCCTGGCTGAGGTAGCGGAAGTTCTCGGCATAACCCTTGAGGGGATCGTCTCCGGTCAGGCTGGCGCCTACGCCGCGGCTGTCATTGAAGGTATAGGACATACCGGCCATGACGCCGAGGGCATGCTTGCCGAGGTTGACGTTGTAGTTGGCGAAGTTCTCCCACTGGTAGTAGTAACTCTGCGAAGTGGAGGCGCTGATGCTGTAAGTCGTCGCATAGTTCTTCGCATTCGCGTGGTAGGGCTCCGAGTAATCGCTGGAATAACTCTGCTTGATGCGGTAGCCCAGGCGGGAGGTGAAAACCAGGCCCTTGAGCGGAGTGAGGTTGGCGTACACGGTGCCGCGGATCTGCCAGCCTTCTTCCTTCTTCTGGTTGCGGTCGCGGTAGATGAGAGGGTTGACACCGTCGCCTTCCAGTATCTTGGAAACGGCATAGTACCAATCGGGGTGGTCTTCCGGTCCGTAAACCTTCACACCATTGGCCAGGGCGTCCTTCATACCAAGGGGAAGATCGTCATATGAAGTGAAGTACACCGGGGTGAGCGGGTCGATGATGAGGGTGCCGAGGAGGCCGGCGCTGCTGCCCGCATACTCGGAGTGCTCGCCGATCTTCTGCTGCTCGCGGCGCTCGATGGAGGTATTGGTGCCGACGGTGAACCAGGACTTGATCTTGTAGTCGGCGTTGATCTGGGCGGTGAAACGCTTGTAGGTGTCGGCGCTTCCACGGGCCATACCGTCTTCGTCCAGGTAGTTGAGCGAGAGGAAATAAGAGCCACGGTCATTGCCGCCCTGGGCGCCTATGGTGTGGCTGTGCGTTACGCCGGTTCCATAAAGGACGTCGGCCCAGTTGGTGTCGGTCACTCCGTCCCACACGCCGGTCTTGATGATCTCGTCGACGGAGGGAAGCTGGCCGGCCTGCTGCTGCCAGTCAATATACTGCTCGGCGTTCATCACCTGGGCATGATGTCCCAGCTGGGTGAGGGTAAGCTTATAGTTATAGAAGATAGTGCCGTCCTTGTCCTTGCTCTTGGCACCGCTCTTGGTGGTGATGAGCACGACGCCGTTACCGGCCTGCGCACCGTAGATGGCGGCGGATGCAGCGTCCTTCAAGACCTCCATGGACTCGATCATAGAAGGATCGAGGTAGTTGATATTGTCCACTTTCAGGCCGTCCACGATGAGGAGCGGGCCGAGGCCGGAGCCACTGTTGGAGGAAATACCGCGGACGCGGATGGAGGATCCTTCGCCCGGGGCGCCGGAGTCGTTGAACACCTGCACACCGGCGGCCTTGCCCTGGAGGGCGGCGGCTGCGTCGGAAGTAGAGCGGTTCTGGAGCTCGGCTTCGCGGACGGAAGCCACGGAACCGGTCAGGTCGCTCTTGCGCTGCACACCGTAACCGATGACGACCGTCTCTTCAAGCATCTCGTTGTCCTCTGCGAGCGTAATTCTCATGTTGTCGGCCGCCGCCACCCTTT
This sequence comes from Bacteroidales bacterium, assembly GCA_017620335.1. Taxonomy (GTDB): domain Bacteria; phylum Bacteroidota; class Bacteroidia; order Bacteroidales; family UBA932; genus Cryptobacteroides. The sequence goes on along the minus strand of JAFZQO010000023.1, from coordinate 77,019 downwards.
GGGTTACGTAGCCGATGCATGAGACTTCCAAAGTGGTACCGGGAGCGACTCGGAGGGAGAAATTACCGTCGAGGTCAGTAATGGCGCCATTGGTGGTGCCGGGCACTACGACAGATGCTCCGACGACTCCCTGGCCTCCGGCGTCTAGAACCTTGCCGGAAATGGCGCGGGACTGGGCATTGGCATTGAAGCTACCCAGAAAAGCGAAAAGCATCACTATGATACCTATCGCTTTAGAAAGCTGATTAAGCATCGTTAGTATTGGTTAAAGTTAGTTGTTGGAGCAAATATAAATAAAGAGATCCATTAATACAAAGTATTAACGAACCTCTTTTGTTTTCTTGAACTATTTTAAGAAAGTATTGACCCGTTCACTATAAGATGAAAAACAGCCGGTTCAGGCCAGAAGGGCGGAAACGGCCGCCGCTACGCTCTTGAAGGTGAAGCCCTCGAGGACGTGGTCCATCTTGGCGGCTATCTGGGCGTTGCACAGGTTCCCCACGGAACCCTCGTGGGTATGGTGGAGCTCCCCATTCCAGGTGAACTCCCCTGCCTGTATCTCCATGCCGACCTGACGGTAGGCGTTGCGGAAAGGCACGCCTTCGGCGACGCGCCGGTTGACTTCCTCCACGCTGAACGCGAGCTGGTAGCGCGGGTCGGACATGAGGTCCTTCGCCACGGTCATGTTCTCTATGGCGAACTTCGCTATGTCCAGGCAGTCGTCCATCTCCTCGAACATCGGGACGAACACTTCCTTGATGAGCTGCATGTCCCTGAAATAGCCAGACGGGAGGTTGGTGCTGATGAGGCGGATCGTACCCGGGATGCCGTTGATGCGGTTGCAGTGCGCCCGGATGAGCTCGAACACGTCGGGATTCTTCTTGTGGGGCATGATGCTGGAACCGGTGGTAAGTGCGTCCGGCAGCTTCACGAATGCGAAATTCTGGCTGTTGAACAGGCAGCAGTCCATGGCAAAGCGGCCGAGCGTCTCGGCGACGGAGGCGAAGGCGAAGGCGATGATGCGCTCGGTCTTGCCGCGCCCCATCTGGGCGTATATCGAATTGAAATCAAGGTCGTCAAAACCCAGCAGGGCCGTCGTGTAACTCCGGTCGAGCGGGGCGGAGGAACCGTAGCCGGCCGCAGCGCCCAACGGGTTGCGGTTCGTGACCTTCCAGGCCGCCAGGAGCATCTCCATGTCCTCGGCGAAACTCTCGGCGTAGGCTCCGAACCACATGCCGAAGGACGAGGGCATGGCCACCTGCAGATGCGTATAGCCAGGCATCAGGATGTCCTTGCATTCCTCGCTGCGCCTCTGAAGGACGTCGAAGAGGGCCTTGACCTTGCCGACGGTCTTCTCGATCTCAGCGCGGGCGTAAAGCTTGAGGTCCACCATGACCTGGTCGTTGCGGGAACGGCCGGTGTGAACCTTCTTCCCAAGGTCGCCGAGCCTGCGGGTGAGCATCAGCTCCACCTGCGAATGCACGTCCTCGATGTCGTCCTCGATGACGAAGGAGCCCTCGCAGGCCTGCCTGTATATGGCCTTGAGCTCAGGAAGCAGGGCGTCCAGCTCCTCCTTTTCAAGCAGGCCGACGCTTTCCAGCATCGTGATGTGCGCCATGGTGCCGAGCACGTCGTAAGGCGCTAGGTAGAGGTCGAGTTCGCGGTCCTTGCCCACGGTGAAGCGGTCTATCTTCGCATCAACGGAGAACCCTTTGTCCCAAAGTTTCATAAGCCATTATAATTCAAGTCCGTCCAGCAGGGAAACATACGTCTCCACGGCGGAGGTGATTTCCTGTATCTCTATGTATTCGTCGGCGGCGTGCGAGCGCGAGGACTGGCCGGGGCCGATCTTCAGTGTCGTGAAATGCACTACGGCCTGGTTGGAGGTGGTCGGCGAGCCGAAGGCTTCCAGTCCGAGCGCGAGGCCGCGCTGCACCACCGGGTGCGACATGTCGATGTGCGAGCTGCCGAGGCGCGTGGAGCGTTCCTTTACCTCGCACGAAACCGACCCCTTTATGAGAGCCAGCAGCTCAGGGTTTGTGTACATGCCGTTTGGGCGCACGTCCACGACGAAGGAGCATGCATCCGGCACGACGTTGTGCTGCGTGCCGGCCTGTATCATCGTCACGGACATCTTGACCGGTCCCAGATAAGGTGACACCTTCGGGAAACGGTGATTCCTGAACCAGTCGATGTCCTTCAGGGCTTCATAGATGGCGTTCACGCCTTCCTCCCGGGCGGCATGCCCGCTTTTCCCCCTGGCAGTGCAGTCAAGCACCATCAGTCCCCTTTCGGCCACGGCCATCTGCATCCCGGTGGGTTCGCCGATGATGCCAAGGGCCACGGGACCCAGTTCCGGGACCATAAGTTCTATGCCGTCCCTGTCGCATACCTCCTCCATGGCGGTAGCAGACCAGACGAGGCGGTAAGGCTGCGGCTTTTCGCAAAGCCTGAGATATGCGCCCAGCAGGGATACAACCGAAGCCCCGTCGTCATTGGTGCCGAGACCCCAGATGCGTCCGTCCTCCTCGGTAGGAGTGAAAGGGTCGCGGGTATAGCTGGATGCGGGCTTCACCGTATCGATATGGCCGTTGAGCAGGAGCAGGGGCTTGTCTGAGTCCGGATCCGAATCCAGCCAGATGTTGTTCCCGATGCGCCGCGGCGCAAGCCCGTGCGAACGGAGCCAGGTCTCGAGATAGTCCGCGACCGGACCTTCCTCCCGGCTGAAGGAAGGGATGGTGACCATGCCCTTCAGCAATTCTATTAGTTCTCTGTTCGTCATAGGACTATCGTGGTTCCGCCTTCAGGCGCGTCGGAGCGGGTGATGCGCACTTCGCTCACTCCCCCTTCGAGGGCGTCGATGGCATTCTGGAGTTTCGGGATCATGCCTCCCGCCACGGTGCCGTCGGCGATCAACGATGCGAACGACTCCCTGGTAATCAAGGGGATGACGCTGCCTTCGTCGTCCGGATCGCGGAGGACTCCGGCCTTTTCGAAGCAATAGACGAGAGTCACCTCAAAGCGCTCGGCCAGGGCCCTGGCCACGCTTGAGGCTATTGTGTCGGCATTGGTGTTCAGGAGGGAACCTTTCCCGTCAAAGGAGAGCGGCGCCATTACCGGCACCACTCCGCGGGCTATCAGGTCGGCGAGTATTGAGGTATCAACCCTCTCCATGTCACCGACGAAGCCGTAGTCGATCTCCTTCACGGGACGCTTGACGGCGAGCATGCAGCCGAGGTCGGCGCCGGTCAGGCCGAGGGCGTTCACGCCGCGGGCCTGGAGCGCCGCCACCACTCCCTTGTTCACGAGGCCGCCATAGACCATGGTGACCACACGGAGCATGTCCGCGTCGGTGATGCGGCGTCCGTCCACCATGCGGGTGGGGACGCCGAGCTGCGCGGCGACCTTCGTCGCCTCGCGCCCGCCTCCATGCACCAGCACCTTCAGTCCCGGCATGGCGGCGAAGCCCGCCAGGAACTCATCCAGCGCCTGCGGATCCTCGACGACCGCACCTCCGACCTTAAGTACAGTGAGTTTCTCCATGTCAGAGGCTTTCCAGCATGCGTTTCATAACCACCTGGGCCGAGACCACACGGTTGGCGGCCTCCGGGATGACCAGGCTCCGGGGCGAGTCGATGACCTCGTCGGACACTATCATGTTGCGCCTGACGGGCAGGCAGTGAAGGAATTGTGCATTATTGGTGACCGCCATGTGCGCGGCGTCCACGGTCCAGCCCATGTCCTTGCTGAGTATCTTTCCGTAATCCGCGGGGTTGGTCACTCCGGGGCAGCTCCAGTTCTTGGCATAAATGAAATCGGCTCCCTCGAACGCCTTCATCTGGTCGTATTCGACCCTGGCGTCTCCCACGAAACGCGGGTCGAGCTCGTAGCCCTCCGGATGGGTGATGACGAAGTCCACGTCCGCGGCGTTCATCCACTCCGCGAAGGAGTTGGGGACAGCCTGCGGCAGGGCCCTCGGGTGCGGCGCCCATGTCATGACTACCTTCGGGCGTTTTTTCTCCTTGTGCTCCTCGATGGTGATCAGGTCCGCGAAGGCCTGGCAGGGATGCACGGTGGCCGATTCCAGGCTGATGACAGGACGGCCGGAATACTCGATGAACTGCCGCAGGATCTCCTCGCCGTAATCCTTCTCCCTGTCCGTCAGGCCCGCGAAGGAACGCACGCCGATGATGTCGCAGAAGCTGCCGATCACCGGGATGGCCTCGCGGAGATGCTCGGACTTGTCGCCGTCCATCACCACGCCCATTTCGGTCTCGAGTTTCCAGCTGTCACCGTTGACGTTGAGCACGATGGGGTTCATGCCCAGGTTCAGGGCCGCTTTCTGGCTGCTCAGGCGCGTACGTAAGGAATTGTTGAAGAAGACAAGGATGATGGTCTTGTCGATGCCCAGATGCTTCCAGGCGAAAGGGTTGGCCTTGACCTCGAGGGCCTCCTTCAAGGCGGCGTCGAGGTTTCCTATGTCCTGTACGTGGAAGAACGATTTCATAATACTTCTTTCAGTGCGGTGATGAATGACGCTGCCTCGTCCATCGAGAGGCAGAGCGGGGCGAGCAGGCGGACCATGTCGGAGCCGGCCACGCCGGTGAATATGTGCTTTTCGAAGAGGAGCTTGCGCCGTAAATCCGCTACGGGGCAGTTGAACTCCATGCCCAGCATGAGGCCGCGGCCGCGCACCTCGCGGATAAGCGGGCTCGCGGGGATGTTCTCCTTGAGGAAATCCCCCACCCTCAGGGCATTGCCCACGAGGTCCTCGTCGCGTATGATCGCGAGGACCGCCAGGGCCGCGGCCATGGCGAGGTAGTTGCCTCCGAAGGTGGTTCCGAGCATGCCCTTAGCGGCCTTGATGTGCGGGGCGACGAGAATGCCTCCGCAGGGGAATCCGTTGGCGATGCCCTTGCCCATCGAGATGACGTCCGGACGGATGCCGGCCCACTGGTGGGCGAAGAAGCGGCCGGTACGGCCGTAGCCGCTCTGGACCTCGTCGAGGAGCAGGAGCGCGCCATACCTGTGGCAGAGCGTCTCAAGCTCGCGCATGAACGCGTCGGACGGCACATGGATGCCTCCGCAGCCCTGGATGCCTTCTATGATAACTCCGGCCACGTCACCCTTCGCGAGCTCCTTCTCCACGCCGCCGGCGTCGTCCAGGTCGCAGAATGTGACCTTGTGGTTGGCGTTGAAGGGCGAGACTATCTTAGGATTGTCCGTCACGGCCACGGCGCCTGAGGTGCGGCCGTGGAAACTCCTGTGGAAAGCGATGATACGGTCCTTTCCCGTGTGGAAGGACGCCAGCTTAAGGGCGTTCTCGTTGGACTCCGCCCCGGAATTGTCCAGGAAGAGGCTGTAGTCGGGATAGCCTGAGGCTTCGCCGAGCTCATGCGCCAGCTGCACCTGGAGGGGATTCTTCACGCTGTTGGAGTAGAATCCTATCAGGTCGAGTTGGTCCTTGAGGGCGGCAATGTAGCGGGGATGGCTGTGCCCCACCGAGATGACGGCATGCCCTCCGTAGAGGTCGAGGTATTCCTGCCCCTTGTCGTCCCATATACGGCAGCCCTTCGCACGCACGGGCGTGACATCGAAGAGCGAATAAACATCGAAAAGTTCCATTATAGATTAGGTTAGAAGGCCGAGGCCTTGAGTCTGAGTCCGGTGTCCTCCGGCAGTCCGAACATGATGTTCATGTTCTGCACGGCCTGTCCGGAAGCTCCCTTCAACAAATTGTCTATCACAGAGTTCACCAGCAGGCTGCCACCGTGCTTCTCCACGGAGAGCAGGCACTTGTTGGTGTTCACCACCTGCTTTAGGTCCACGTTGCCGGGGAAGACGTGCGTGAATGCCGCATCCTTGTAGAAGTCGCTGTATAACGCCACGGCCTCCTCCTGTGAAAGGCCGCAAGGCGTATGCACCGACGCCAGGATGCCGCGTGCAAAGTCGCCGCGCACCGGGACGAAGTTGACCGCTCCCCCGTAATCAGGCTGCAGCCGGCGGATGTTCATGCCTATCTCTATGAGGTGCTGGTGCTCGAAGGCCTTGTATACGGAAACGTTGTTGTTGCGCCAGCTGAAATGCGTGGTGGCGCCGGGCTTCACTCCGGCTCCCGTGGAGCCGGTGATGGCCGTTACCTCCACGTCGGAGCTCAGCAGGCCCGCGGCCGCCAGGGGCAGCACGGCCAGCTGTATCGCCGTGGCGAAGCAGCCGGGATTGGCGACAAGCTCCGCCCCTGCGGTCCTGTCGCGGTTGATCTCCGGCAGGCCGTACACGTAGCCGCAGCTCTCGTCGCGGAAATCCTGGGCCAGGTCTATGACCTTCAGCCCGGCGGGACGGGGGTTCTCCGCCCAGAATGCGGTGCTCTTCCCGTGACCGGAGCAGAGGAATACCACATCCGCCGCTTCCAGGTCGTAACCGGAGCTGAAACTCATGTCCGTATCGCCATAAAGGCCCGAATGCACCTCACAGAGGCGGTTGCCCGCATTGCTCGTCGAATGGACGAACGCAAGCTCCGTCTCCGGATGGTTCAGCAGTATCCGGATGAGTTCGCCGGCGGTATAGCCGGCTCCTCCTATGATACCCGCCCTGATCATTTCTCGAGTTCTTCGCCCTCGTCGGGATGGGTGAGGTAATAAGCCCTGAGCGGAGTGGAGCTGACCTTGATGAAGCCCTTGGCATCCTCGCTGGTCCAGCCCTTGGCGCCCTCGCCGTACTCGCCCAGCTTGTTCTTCACCAGGTCGTCCGGAGAATCCACGCCTACGGTGGAGAAGCCGTAAGGGCGGAGCTCCATCGTTACGGTGCCGTTGACGTTGCGCTGGCTGCTCTCGAGCATGGCCTCGATGTCGCGCATCACGGGCTCGAGGTACTGGCTCTCGTGCAGGAACATGCCGTACCAGTTGGCCACCTGGTCCTTCCAGTACTGCTGCCACTTGCTGAGGGTGAACTTCTCCAGGAATTTGTGGGCGGCGATGATGAGCATCGGGGCCGCGGCCTCGAAGCCCACGCGGCCCTTGATGCCGACGATAGTGTCGCCGACATGCATGTCGCGGCCGACCCCGTAAGGGGCCGCTATTTCCTCGACCTTCTGCACGGCCTTCACGCCGTCGTCAAACTTCTCGCCGTTGACTCCGACGAGCATGCCGGCCTTGAACTCGAGGCTTATCTGCTCGCTCCCCTCCTTCGTCACCTGCTTGAGATATGCGCTCTCAGGAAGTCCCTGCTTCGAATCGAGGATCTCTCCTCCGCAGATGGACGTGCCCCAGAGGCCGACGTTGTAGGAATACTTGAGCTTGGTGAAATCGGCGTTGAAGCCGTGCTCGTTGAGGTAATCGACCTCCTGCTTGCGCGAAAGGTTCATGTCGCGGGTGAGGGTGATGATCTCCATGTCGGGGGCCGCCACGAGGAAGGTCATGTCGAAGCGGACCTGGTCGTTGCCGGCGCCGGTGGAGCCGTGGGCTATGGCCTGGGCGCCTATCTCCTTGGCGTAGCGCGCCACCGCGAGCGCCTGGAAGATGCGCTCCGAAGACACCGAGATGGGATAGGTGCCGTTGCGGAGGACATTGCCGTACACCATGTACTTGATGCTCTTCTCATAGTACTCGGACGTGACGTCCAGCGTTACGTACTTTTTGGCGCCGAGCTTGTAGGCGCGCGCCTCGTTCTCCCTGAGTTGCTCCTCCGAGAATCCTCCGGTGTTGGCGCAGGCGGCGTAAACGTCATAGCCCATCTCCCTGGTGAGGTACATGATGGTGAAGGAAGTGTCTAGGCCGCCGCTGTAGGCGACGACGACCTTCTTGCGCTTGTCCTCGGGATGCTTGGCCGGGTCGTAGAGCATGCCGGTGCAGAGGCAGCGCGTGCAGTCGTTGCGGCAGAGGATGTCGTAGTTGATGCAACTCTCGCAACCTTTCCAGAAAGTCGGGTCGGTGGTGAGGTCGGAGAAGGTTACGGGGACGTATCCGAGCTCGGTGTTGATCTTCATGACGGCCGCACCGGTGGTGAGGCCGAAGATCTTGGCGTCGGGGAATTTCTCGCGCGAAAGCTCGAAAGCCATCCTCTTGATGCGCTTCGCGACGCCCTGGCCGCGGTACTCCTCCTTGACGATGAGTCCGGAATTGGCCACGAACTTCTCGTGGTCCCAGCTCTCTATGTAGCAGAAACCCACGAACTTGTCGCCGTCCATCGCGATGATGGCCTTGCCCTCGTTGATCTTCTGCTCGATGTATTCGGGCTTGCGCTTGGCGATACCGGTACCGCGTACCTTGGTGGCGTCCTCTATGGTCTTGAGGATCTCGCTTACGTACTTGATGTGCTTACTGGAAGCAACTTCGACAGTGACAGGGTTCATCTTTTATATACTTTTTATTGCTTTACCATGAATTCGATGCCGGGAAGGACCGCGGAGAGGGAAGATATCACCTCAATGCGGGGATAGGCCTCCCGGAGTACAAGCAGGACGGTGTCGTCTCCGGCGATGGTGCCCATGACCGGGTCGGGATGCGAGGCGTCTATGATGGCGCCGACCATGTTGGCGTAGCCGGGACGCGTCCTGATGACGGCCAGGGACGTGGAGAACTCTATGCTCAGGATACCCTCCGAGGAAAGGGATTTGGGTATGGGGGATTTTCCGGACTCGGTCTCATAGGGCAAGCGGTAGCTGTAGCCGAATTCGGCATCATGCATCTTCACTATGCCCATGGCTTTCATGTCCCTGGAGAGCGTCGCCTGGGTGGCGGCGAACCCCCTCTCGTTGAGAAGTGCCTGCAACTCTTCCTGGCTGTGGACCATCCCCGCCTTGACGAGTTCCCTGATTGTGGCCTGCCTGCTGTTCTTGTCGTACATCGTGTGAATATTTATTCTTTTACAACTGCGAATATACGCATTTTATTTAAACTTCTTAAAAATTTTTAAATTATTTGTATTCGTCCCAGGCCTTGATGGCCAGGTCCTCGGGCGTGAGGGTGCAGAAGGCCTTGATGAAGGCTGTGGAGAGGCGGGCGTTGGTGAAGAGGGGTACGTTGGCGTCAATCGCGGCGCGCCTGATGCGGTAGCCGTTGTCCAGCTCGGTGTCGGTGTAGTTCTTCGGGATGTTGATGACCATGTCCACCTCATGCGCACGGATGAGGTCCGTGGCGGAAGGGCAGAGACTCATCATGACCGGGTTCCCGCTCTCGTCCGGGAACAGGACGCGGCCGGCCGGTATGCCGTTGGCGTGCAGGTACTCGCAGGAGCCGCCCGTCGCAAGGATCTCGTAGCCATGGCGCACGAGCATGTCGCAGGCGGAAAGCAGGTCCGCTTTCTGGAGGGCGTTGCCGGAGGAGATGAGTATGCGCTTCTTCGGGATCTCGTACCCCACGGCGATGACGGACTTGAGCAGGGCCTCGTACACGTCGTCGCCGAGGCAGCCCACCTCGCCGGTGGACGACATGTCCACGCCGAGGAGGGGATCCGCCTCCTGGAGCCTCGAAAACGAGAACTGGGCGGACTTGACACCCACGTAGCCGGGTCTGAGGGCCTCCGTATCCACCGGTGCGGGGTGCTGCCCGAGCATGACCTTGGTCGCCATTTCAATGAAATTGACCTTCAGGACCTTGGACACGAACGGGAAGCTTCTCGAAGCACGCAGGTTGCATTCTATGACGCGGACGTGGTTGTCGTTGGCCAGGAACTGGATGTTAAAGGGGCCGGAGATGTGCAGCTCCGCGGCTATGCGCGCTGCGATGTCATGAACCTTGCGTACGGTCTCGACGTAGAGTTTCTGCGCGGGGAACTCGATGGTGGCGTCGCCGGAATGGACGCCGGCGTACTCGATGTGCTCGCCTACGGCGGACACGAGTATCCGGCCTCCGTCCGCTACGGCGTCGAACTCTATCTCCTTGCTGCGCGTCATGAACTTGCTGATGATGACCGGATGCTCCGCGGAAACCTCCACGGCACGCGACAGCACCTTCAGGAGCCTGTCGCGGTCGTGGCAGACGCTCATGGCCGAACCGGAAAGCACGTAGGACGGGCGTACCAGGACGGGGAAACCGACCTCGGCGATGAAACCGTCCACCTCTTCCAGGGTGGTGAGTTCCTTCCACCGCGGCTGGTCTATGCCGAGCGCATCCACGATGGATGAGAACTTGTGCCTGTCCTCCGCGCGGTCGATGTCGGTGGCGGAGGTTCCGAGTATGTTCACTCCCCTCTGCGCGAGCTTGACCGCCAGGTTGTTGGGAATCTGGCCTCCGACCGACACCACCACGCCCATCGGAGTCTCGAGCGAAATGATGTCCAGGACCCTCTCAAGCGAGAGTTCGTCGAAGTACAGGCGGTCGCACATGTCGTAGTCTGTCGACACGGTCTCGGGATTGTAGTTGACCATGATGCCCCGCCCCCCCTGACGGCGTATCTCCTGCATGCAGGAAACCGAGCACCAGTCGAACTCCACGGAGCTTCCGATATGGTATTCGCCGGAACCGAGCACGACTACCGAGCGGCCGTCGCCTTCGTATTCCACCTCGTTCTCCGAGGCGTTGTAGGTGAAATAGAGATAATTGGAATCCTCCGGCCTCTCTGCGGCGAGGGTCTCGATGCGCTTTACTGCGGGGACGATGCCGAGCGCGAGACGCTTCGCGCGAACGGCATCCTCCGCCGCCTGCGAAGCCGCATCTTTATACAATGCGAGGGCTATCTGGCGGTCGGAGAATCCCTGCCGCTTGGCAAGGCGCAACAGCTCCTCCGGAAGATCTGCGACGTCCTTGTACGTGCCAAGCACGCCCCAGGTCTGAACGATGTTGGAGAATTTCCCGAGGAACCATTTGTCTATCTTGGTGAGGTCCTGGATCCTGTCCTCAGACCAGCCCAGCTGCATCGCCTTGGCGATGTCGAAGATGCGGGTGTCAGTGGGGTTGGCGAGCGCATCGGCAAGGTCGTCCACCTCGTAAGGCTTGTTGCCCACGAAGCCATTGGAGCCCTGGCCTATCATGCGCAGGCCTTTCTGGATGGTTTCCTCGAAGGTCAGGCCTATGGCCATGACCTCGCCGACGGACTTCATGCTCGTTCCGATCCTGCGTGAGACGCCGTGGAACTTTCCAAGGTCCCAGCGCGGGATCTTGCACACGACGTACTGCACGTCGGGCTCATAAAAAGCCGTCTTCACGCCGTCGGGGCCGTTCTTGATCTCAGGCAGTTCGTAGCCGAGGCCGATCTTGGTGGCGACGAAGGCGAGAGGATAGCCCGTGGCCTTGGAGGCGAGGGCCGAGGAACGGCTGAGGCGGGCGTTGACCTCGATGACGCGGTAGTCCATCGTGGTCTCGTCGTAGGCGAACTGGATGTTGCACTCCCCCACTATGCCCAGGTGGCGCACTATCTTCTCGGCCAGTTCCGTCAGGTACTCCACGTCCTTGGACGGGAGGCTCTGGCAGGGGGCCAGGACTATGCTTTCGCCCGTGTGGATGCCCAGGGGGTCGAAATTCTCCATGTTGCAGACGGTGATGCAGCGGTCGGCCGCATCACGGACCACCTCGAACTCAATCTCCTTCCATCCCTTCAGGGACTTCTCGACGAGCACCTGCGGCGAGAATGAAAACGCCTTGGCGCATAGCTCCTCGAGCTCGGCGTCGTTGTCCACGAATCCGGAGCCGAGACCGCCGAGGGCGTAGGCCGCGCGCAGGATGAGGGGATAGCCGAGGTCGCGCGCGGCGGCCCTCGCCTCCTCCAGGTTCTCAGCGGGGTGGGACTTTATGGTCAGGACGCCTATCTCGTCGAGCCTCTCGACGAAAAGTTCACGGTCCTCCGTATCCATGATGGTCTGGACCGGGGTGCCGAGCACCTGCACGCCATATTTATCCAGCACTCCGCTGCGGTACAGTTCGACGCCGCAGTTCAGGGCGGTCTGCCCGCCGAAGGACAGGAGTATGCCCTGGGGCTTTTCCTTCGCGATGACCTTCTCAACGAAATATGGGGTGACGGGCAGGAAGTATATCCTGTCGGCTATGCCTTCCGAGGTCTGTACGGTCGCGATGTTGGGGTTGATCAGGACCGTCTCCACCCCGTCCTCGCGCAAGGCCTTGAGCGCCTGCGCCCCGGAGTAGTCGAACTCTCCCGCCTGTCCGATCTTCAAGGCTCCGGAACCGAGCAGGAGGACCTTATGGATTGCTAAGTTCTTCATAAATCTATGAATTTTTATACACAACTTTTGCAAATATATTCACAATTATGAGAAAAACAAAAATACTTATTCACTTTTTTCTCATATTAATTAAATTTGCAGGTACTAAACAGACCATCAGCCATGATTTCCTTCCTCATCAGCCTCTGCGCCCTTGTATTGGGCTACCTCATCTACGGCAAGTTCGTCGAAAAGGTATTCGGTCCGGATCCCGCCCGGACGACCCCGGCAGTCTCCAGGGCGGACGGCGTGGACTACATCCCAATGCCGGCCTGGAAAGTCTATATGATCCAGTTCCTTAACATAGCCGGAACAGGCCCCATCTTCGGCGCCATCATGGGAGCGAAGTTCGGCCCGTCCGCATTCCTCTGGATCGTCCTTGGCTGCATTTTCGCGGGAGCCGTGCACGACTACCTCTCGGGCATGCTTTCCCTCCGCAACGGAGGTTCCAACCTGCCGGAGATCGGAGGCATGTTCCTGGGAAAGGGTGTAAGGAAGGTTATGCTGTGCTTCATCGTCCTGCTCCTGGTGCTGGTCGGGGCGGTATTCGTATACAGCCCGGCCATCATCCTGGGCGACATCGCGGGTATGGCCGGCAGCGGCACCACAACCTCCATGATGATCTGGGTTGTCATCATCGTTGCCTATTACCTCATAGCCACCCTTCTCCCCATCGACAAAATCATTGGAAAGATCTATCCCGTCTTCGCATTCGCGCTCATATTCATGGCCATAGGCCTGCTGGGAGGACTGATCGTCAAGTGGCCCTCTATCCCTGAGTTCTGGGACGGCCTGCAGAACCGCGGCCCCTCGATCGGCATGGAAGGGCAGTCGTTATTCCCCTGCCTCTTCATTACCATCGCCTGCGGCGCCATAAGCGGCTTCCACGCCACCCAGAGCCCTATGATGGCGCGCTGCATGAAGAACGAGAAGCTCGGAAGGCCCATTTTCTACGGCGCCATGATCACTGAAGGACTGGTCGCCCTGGTCTGGGCAGCAGTAGCATCGTACTTCTTCTTCGACGGCGGCGCGGCCGAGGTCGGGTCCGACCTCGGCGCCGCGGCCCCGACGGTCGTGACCAAGGTCTCTACGGCATGGCTCGGAACCATCGGCGGCATCCTCGCCATCCTCGGTGTCGTGGCGGCGCCTATCACCACGGGCGACACGGCGCTGCGCAGCGCCCGCCTCACCCTCGCCGAGGCGCTGAAACTTGACCAGAAACCCGTCGGAAACCGTCTCAGGATCTGCATCCCCCTCTTCGCCATAGTAGCCCTTCTCATCTGGTACAACATTACCGACGAAAATGGATTCAACACCATCTGGAGGTATTTCGGCTGGGCGAACCAGACGCTCTCCATCTTCACCCTCTGGGCGATCACGGTGTATCTGGCAAAGACCAAGGGCGGGCACTGGCATCTCATCACCGAGATACCGGCCCTGTTCATGACAGTGGTCTGCCTGACTTACATATTGACACAGAAGATAGGCTTCGGCCTCCCGATGTGGGCAGGAACCGGCATAGCCGCAGTCGTGGCGCTCTCTCTCGACCTCGTCTTCTTTACCAAGGTCCGCCGCAAATAATTAAGGGAGGCAATGCCATCGTCTCCGCGGGAAATGCTCCGCCGACGGCATTGCCTCTCTTATTCAAGTACAGATTCAGGCTTTCTCGAAGAAAGAAAAATGAACGCGCCCGTACGTGCGCTCCTTCTTGAAAAAGGGGTGCGCGGTAAAGGAGTGCTCGTCGCCGTGCTCCAGGATGAAATAGCATCCCGGATGAAGGATATCCTGGGCGAAAACCTTGTCAGGAAGCGTCTCAAGGCCCTCCAGCGCATACGGGGGGTCGGCGAAGATAATGTCGAACTTCTCCCTGCAGATGGGTAGGAAATCGAATACGTTGTCCCTGACCATGGTGACGTTGCCAAGGCCCAGGCGCGCCGCTTCGGTCTTTATGAACGAGGCGTTGGCACGCTCCATCTCCACGCAATAGACGCGGGCCGCACCGCGCGAGGCGAACTCGAAGGCAATGGCCCCGGTGCCGCCGAATAGGTCCAGTACCTTCAGGTCCTCGAACTCGTATTCGTTGTTCAGGATGTTGAAGAGGCCTTCCTTGGCGAAGTCCGTCGTGGGACGCGCCCTGTAGCCCATGGGAGGATTGATGACCTTCCCCTTCAGACGTCCGCCTATGATCCTCATAGCACCTCCACGGCCTTGAAATAGCGGTAAAGCGACATCTCCTCGGAAGGTTCCAGCGGAGTCCTCCAGCAGATGGTGGAAATCTCGGGGTTTACCTGCAGCGTCTTGAGAGCCAGGAAAATGAAATACTCCGCCGTGGTGAAATCGACCGCCCTGTACACGTTGGCGAGCTGCAGCGTCCTTCCCTGCGCCACGGCAAGGTGCAAGGTGCCGTCACGGTACGACGCCAGTATCTTGTTGTACTCCGGACAGAGAGGGAGCTCCTTCAGGATATAGTACAGCTCAGGATAAACGGGGACGGATTCGCCGGCGGTAGTCAGGACGGTCTGCGAGATGACGCGGGACAGGGACTCGTCCATGGAGTTGGAATACAGAAGGACTGCTCCGGCCTCGGGAACGGATACCGAGGCAACGGCGTCAGTTGACCGTAGCGGCACGACGGCGGCGAGGGTGTCACGGACGGAGGCCGGATCGAAGAACGCTTCCGGCACCAGCGTGCACTTGGGCGTGAAGAGCGATATCTCCACCTCGTCGTAGCGCTTCTGCAACTCCGGCGTCGTGAAGATGCTGCCGGGCTCCAGCCAGCCGGACGGCTGCATGGCGCCGTCCCGCAGACATTTAAAAGAATATCCACTCAAGGAGACTTGAATGGATATCCGGTTCTTCTGTATTTGATCCATCGGAACTACTCCCAGTTTCCGGCGTTGTTGTTAGGTGCCGTAACGCTGCCGACCTGGAGTCCTTCGTAACGGTTCTGGTCCCTTCTCTCGGCATCGAGGTTGATGCGAAGCTGGTTGTCCAAGCCCTTGAGGAGGAGCTTGTAAGGCATCCTGGCCTCGAAGAGGGGCACCTGGACGCCGGAGACCATCCTGGTGACGGCTTCCATCTGGACGGGCTCCTTGCCGGAGAACGGAATGTACTTGAGGGAGTCGATGTTGAAGTCGTCGCGTCCGTTGAAGAGGGTGTCCTTCACCGGGATCTTGTTGGCGACGGAAAACACGAGGTTGTTGTCACCTGCGAGATACATCTGATAGAGGTCCGCAGCGGTGATCTTCCTGTTGGCCTTCTTGACAGCCTCGGTGTGGGCCATGGCGAGGGAGTCATCCTGGGAACCGACCTGCATGATGACCTCCATCTGACCGTTGAGATAGAAATCCTTGAGGGAGTCGACGGTGGAGCAGAACTTGTTGTTGACGCTCTTGTAGGCGACCTGGAGGGTACGGATGTCCTTGAGGCGCTGGACGGCGACCTCGGTGCGGCGGGCAGTCTCTTTGTTGAAGTTAACAGGCTTCATGATGCTGGTCACGATAGCGTACACCAATGCGACGATGATGGCAGGCAGAACGAGCCAAGTCAAAAGCTTTTTAAGAAATCCGTTCATTATTTTTGAGTTTTTATTATAATCAAATGTCGGACAAAGTTATAAAAATGATTTATGAAATGCAATATTCTTTGTAAATTTGCGACTGAAAAAAGCTGATATGACCGGAACCGTCACCGCAGACAAGATTATACGGCTCGGAAAGATGCTGGAAGACTCCGGGAGAGTCGCCGTCGTGACCCATACCAGGCCCGACGGGGATGCGATAGGCAGTTCCGCGGCCATGGTTTACAGGCTCGTGTGCGAGGGGCGCAGGGACGCCCGCCTTATCATCCCCAACGGGATGCCGGACTTCCTGGGATTCATCACCCGGGAATGCTGTCCCGGCCTGGTGATTCGGTACGACACGGATCCCGAGGAGGCCCTCCGGTGGATAGCGGACTGCGACCTTGTCATATGCCTGGACGCCAGCGGTTTCGACCGGATGGAGGGCATGCAGGCGGCGCTTGAGGAAGCAAAGGCGCGGAAGATACTGATTGACCACCATATCGGTCCCAGGGAGGAGTTTTTCGACCTCGTCTTCTCCGAGACGGAGACCTCATCCACCTGCGAGCTGCTCTTCAGGATCATGCTCGCGCTGGAAGGGACCGACGATGCTGGACGGCTCCCGATGCCCGTGCTCCGCGCGCTGTTGGCCGGAATGACCACGGACACCAACAATTTCGCGAACTCCGTGTTCCCCGGCACCTTCGGGATGGCCTCGAAGATGCTCGAGGCCGGGGTCGACCGCGACGGGATACTCTCGGAGATTTATGACCACTGCCGCGAGAACCGCCTGCGGATGATGGGATACGTGCTGAAGGACAAGCTCCGGATACTTCCCAACGGCGCTTCGTACATCGTGGTGCGTGCGGAAGAACTGGCGGAATACGACATCCGCGAAGGTGAGATGGAGGGCATTGTGAACATGCCCCTTACCTTGGACAAGGTCAGGCTCAGCATCTTCCTCAAGGAGGATTCGGGCTTCTTCAGGGTTTCGCTCCGCTCGAAGCGCGGTACTTCCGCCTTCCGCCTCGCAGAAAGGTACTTCCATGGCGGCGGGCATGAGCAGGCCTCGGGAGGAAGGCTGTACTTCCCCGGGGACATTGCTGACCGCTCTCAGGCAGAAGCGTTCCTAGAGCGTGTCACGGACGAGTATTTTGGATTTGAAAGATGAGACTGAAGATATATATGCTTCTCGCCGCGCTGGCGGTCCTTGCCTCCTGCACCAAGGAAAGCAGGGAACTTATATATGCCAAACAGGAGGAGAAGATCGAGGCCTTCGTCAAGAAGCAGACGGAGGCGGTCCCGGACGTCAGGGTGGTTTACAACGGCCATGCCACGCGCGTGGTGATGGTTGAAGGTGAAGGTCCGGAACTCACCGCACGCGGGAAGGCATCCGTCTACTTCGCCGGATACAACTTCTCCTCGGGCTCGGTCAACAGCAATTCGCTTTTCGCCACCAACAGCCGCGACCTTGCCTCTTCGGCGGGATGGTCGCTCTCGGACGACTCCGTTTTCGAGGTCATGGAACTCGACCTTACGGACAAGGGACTCCTGCAGGGCCTCAGGGACGGCATGGAGGGCGTGCGCGAGGGAGAGGAGTGCTATATCCTGTTCTCCGGCAAATACGCCTTCGGCAAGAACAAAATCGGCACGATTCCTGCAAACGCTCCACTGGCGTTCAGGATCTGGGTGCTGAGCGTAGATAATTAGGTTTGATTTGAAATGAAAAGACATTACATCATAATCCTTGCGGCGGCGGCCGCCGCACTTCTGGCCTCGTGCGCCAAGAATGTACCCACCGGAGCCAACGAAGCCGGGAAACGCTATCTCGAGGCCTGGATCAAGATCAACCATCCCGACGCCAAAAAGAGCGGCCTGGGCATTTATATCCTTGACGAAACCGCCGGGTCAGGGCTGGAAGCCGGGGATCCCGAGGATTACCCCTATGCCCTCGTTTCATACACGGCCACGGATCTGGAAGGCAACGTCCTCGAGACCACGGAAGAATCCGTCGCAAAGCAGCTGGGCACATACGACCCCGCGAAGAACTATTACGGCCCTGTCGTAAGGCTGCGCAACTCCACCGCCCTCACCGCCGGTCAGGAGATGGTGCTGAACACCATGCGCGTCGGCGGCACCAGGAAGGCCGTCATCCCCGGATGGTTCAACACCTCCACCGTCCGCTATTCCACCGAGGAGGACTACCTCAAGAACGTTTCCGGCGACGACAGCATCCTTTCGGTCAAGCTCCACGAAGTCATCAGCGACATTGATTCCTGGCAGATCGACTCCATGTCCAGGTACATGATCCGGAATCTCCACGCACTTCCGGACTCGCTCAAATACGGCTTCTATTACATCCAGACCAAAGCCCCATCCGATACCAACGGCTTCGACGGCGGCACCAGCGTCTATATCAACTACACCGGGCGTCTGCTTGACGGACAGATATTCGACTCCAGCGACGAAAAGACCGCTAAGGATGCCGGCATCTACAGCAAGAACGGCAGTTACGGTCCCCTTAAGGTGACCATGGCCACTGAGTACACCGACATCTCGACAGGTTCCGGTTCAGCCGGCTTCGTGGACGGTTTCTCGTTCTGCCTCTCCAAGATGAGGACGGGAGAAAAGGGCATCTGCATCTTCTATTCCGACCTGGGTTACAAGGGCTCCGGCAATGGCATGATTCCCGGTTTCACGCCTCTGCGCTTCGACATCGAGATGATAGGGACGAAACTGGAGTAGGGAGATGGCCATGTCAGGTGCTGCTCCGACCGAGCTCGGTTCGGAGAAAATCGGAAAACTTCTCAAGATGTACGCGGTCCCGGGCATCATCGCCCAGACCGCGGCTTCCTTGTACAACATGGTCGACAGCATATACATCGGCCATATCAAGGACGTGGGGTCCTACGCCATATCGGGACTTGCGGTAACCTTCCCCCTGATGAACCTGTCCGCCGCCCTGGGCACCCTCGTGGGCGTGGGCGCGATGACGCTCATCTCGGTGCTCCTGGGACAGAAGAACTACGACACAGCCAAGAAGGTGCTCTCCAACGTCCTGACGCTCAACGTCGTCATCAGCATCCTCTTCACGGTCGTAACGCTCTGCTTCCTCAACCCCATACTATACTTCTTCGGCGCGAGCGAGAACACCCTGCCCTTCGCCAGGAGCTACATGTTCATCATACTGCTGGGCAACGTCATCACGCACCTGTATTTCGGCTTCAACGGCATAATCCGGGCCGCAGGCAATCCCAAGCTTGCCATGGGCCTCACGCTGTTCACGGTAGCGTCCAACGCCATCCTGGACCCCATCTTCATCTTCGTGCTGAACATGGGCATACAGGGCGCCGCCCTGGCCACGGTGCTTTGCCAGGCCATGGCCCTGTCCTACTCGATGCGCTACCTTTCCAGGAAAGACAACTTCCTCCACTTCCCCAGGCCCCTGTTCCAGCTTGACTGGCGCATCGCAAAGCAGTCGCTGGCCATCGGCCTCGGTCCTTTCCTCATGAACGCCGCCGCTTGCCTCGTAGCCCTGTTCATCAACCAGCAGCTGCGCAAGTACGGCGGAGACCTCGCCATCGGCAGCTACGGCATCGTCAACCGCATCACTATGCTCTTCGTGATGATCTGCATGGGATTCAACCAAGGCCTGCAGCCAATCGCGGGCTACAACTACGGTGCACGGCAGTACTCAAGGGTGAAGGAGGTATTTATACTGACAGCCAAATGGGAGGTGCTGGCCACAACCCTTTGCTTCCTCGTGTCCGAGTTCATCCCGACCCAGGCGGTGAGCCTGTTCACGAACGATCCGGAACTCATAGGCATGGCCGCACGAGGTCTGAAGACCATGAACGTCGGATTCGCCTTGGTGGGTTTCGGAATGGTCTCCGGCAATCTTTTCCAGTGCCTGGGAATGGTCAAGAAGTCCATCTTCCTGTCCCTGACCAGGCAGCTGATCTTCCTGCTGCCCTTCATATACACGCTCCCGCTGTGGTATGGCGACAAGGGTGTCTGGATGAGTTTCCCGATATCGGACATCCTCAACATCATAGTGTCCGCAATCCTGATAATCAACCTGTTCCGCAAGTTCGGCAGGCTGAAGGACGGCGACGATCCTTCCCTGCTCGGCAGCACAATCTCCTGACCTCACATGAACCACACCATCATCAACATCGGCAGACAGTTCGGCAGCGGAGGCCGCCGCGTCGCGGCGGCGCTGAGCGCCAGGCTCGGCATACCCGTGTATGACAATGAACTCATCGTTGAAGCTGCGCAGAAGAGCGGATTCAGCAAGGAGATCTTCGAGAAGAGGGACGAGCACAAGAGCCTGTTCACGCTCCTGAACTTCGTGGGCACCCTTAACGACTACGGCGGCGGGGAGAGCTACCTCAACGACAACAGGCTGTTCAAGATCCAGAGCGACGTAATCCTGGACCTCGCAAAACAGGGCCCGGCCATTTTCGTGGGACGCGCCTCTGACTATGTCCTCAGGGAGATGGACTGCCTCGACGTATTCATCACCGCGCCGCTCGAAGTCAGGAAGAAGGATGTCGCGGAGCGGGAGGGCATAAGCCTCGAAGAGGCTGAGACTCTCATCGCCAGGCGCGACAGGGACCGCGAATCCTACTACAACTACCTGACCTTCGGACAATGGGGCGTGGCGTCCAACTACGACCTGTGCGTCGATTCGTCCATCCTCGGCATCGAAGGCACGGCTGATTTCATCATCGATTTCGGCCGCAGGTGCGGCCTGGTCCGATGAGGTTTCCCAAGCAATACGCTCTCATGGCAGCCGTGGCGATGGCCGTCATGGCGCTGGCCCTCATGGCTGCCGGACGTCCCGCACAGAACCCGCCCTCCGACGCCGTCCTCAACAAAACCCTGACAAACGAGATGTCCGAAGGAGAACCTTACCGTGCCATCGACCGCGAGGTTCGCGAGTTCATGAGGTACTGGGGCATCCAGGGCATCTCCCTCTCCGTCATGAGGAACGATTCGCTGGTCTTCTCCAAGGGTTACGGCTGGGCCGACAGGGAGAAGAAGGAGGAGATGACCCCGCGGCACATACTCAGGATGGCATCCGTCTCCAAGCTGATCACCGCCGTCGGCATAATGAAACTGTGGGAGCAGGGACGCCTCTCCCTCGGTGACAAGGTCTTCGGTCCGGAAGGCATACTGTGCTATCCTGAATGGACGGCCATAATCAAGGACTCGCTGTACTACGACATCACCATAGAGCATCTGCTGCGCCACAAGGGAGGCTTCTCCACCAAGGGGGGCGACCCCATGTTCAGTACGCGCTCCATAATGGTCCAGAACCGTCTCACGACGCCTCCGGACCATGAAACCCTCGTCCGCACCCAGATCGGAAAGCCCCTGACCTTCGTGCCGGGAGAGACCCAGGAATACTCCAATTTCGGCTTCCTTCTCCTGTCCATGGTCATCGAGGCCGTCACCGGGTCGGATTACGAAAGCTGGATGCAGGAGAACGTCCTGAAGCCGGCCGGCTGTACTGACTTCCACATCGTGAACAACTATTATCAGGACAAGTATCCAGACGAGGTTCGTTACTATGTCCAACCTGACGACAAGCCTGTCAGCGAATACAACAACAGCGGCCGCACGGTCGAGCGCTGCTACGGCGGCAACGACATCCACGCCCTGTCGGGCGCCGGCGCCTGGGCCGCCTCCACGGCCGAACTCTGCCGTTTCGTGGCCACGATCGACGGACGTCCGCAGGTCCCCGACATCATCAGCGTCGAGAGCGTACGCAGGATGACCGAATGGTTCGACCGCGATACTTTCTCCCTGGGCTGGAACGACACCAAGCCTACCGGCGAGTGGACGCGTACCGGCACATTCTCCGGCACCAGCGCCCTCGTGAAGTATTTCCCCGACGGGGAATGCTGGGTCATGATCACCAACACCAGCACCTGGCGCGGGTCGGGACTGGCCCCCTACTCCACGGAGATGTTCGAAAAAAGCAGGGCCGAATGCTCAGCCCTGCTTCCCAAGAGAAATCTTTTCTATCTGCAGTAAACCTATTCCTCGACGGCGGACACGAGACGCATCGTGTCGCGGGCGATGACCAGCTCCTCGTCGGTGGTGATGAGGGCCACCTTGACCTTCGAGTCGGGAGTGGACAGCAGGGTGTCCTTACCCTGGGTGACATTGGCCTCGAAATCGAACTTGAGCCCCATGTAGGAGAAGTTCTCGCAGACGCGGCGGCGCAGGCGGGCGTTGTTCTCGCCGATGCCGGCCGTGAAGAAGATGGCGTCAACGCCGTCCATCACGGCGATGTACGAACCGACGATCTTGATGATGTCGTAGGCGAGCTTCTTGAAGACGAGCTTCGCGCGGTAGTTCCCGGCGTTGGCGGCGGCGTCGAGGTCGCGGGCGTCGGAAGACAGGCCCGAGAGGCCGAGGAAGCCGCTCTTCCTGTTCATGATCTCGGTCATCTGGTCCGGGGTGAGATTCTCCTTCTTCATGATGTAGGGGACGACGTTGGGATCGACGTTTCCGCAGCGCGTGCCCATGATCATGCCCTCGAGCGGGGTAAAGCCCATGGAGGTGTCTACGACCTTGCCGTTCACGATGGCGGAGATGGAGCTGCCGTTGCCGATGTGGCAGGTGATGATCTTGGAATTGTCGATGTCCAGGCCGACGAACCTGGCGCCCTTGTAGGCGACGAACTGGTGCGAGGTGCCGTGGGCTCCGTACCTGCGGACGCGGTACTTCTCGTAATACTCATACGGAAGGGCGTACATGTAGGCGTAGTCGGGCATGGTCTGGTGGTATGCGGTGTCGAAGGTGACGACCTGGGGCACGGACGGAAGGACGTGCTGCACGGCGCGGATGCCGAGGAGGTGGGCCGGGTTGTGGAGGGGCGCGAAGTCACAGCAGATCTCGATCTTGGCTATGACATCCTCGTCTACAAGGGCGCTGCCGGAGAAGAAGTCTGCACCCTGCACGATGCGGTGGCCGACAGCCTCGATGTCGTCGAAGGAGGAAAGCACGCCGTGCACGGGGTCCACGAGGGCGTCGAGGACGAGCTTCATGCCTACCTTGTGGTCCTCGATGCGGACTTCCTTCTCCATCTTTTCCTTGCCGGTGGGCTTGTGGGTGATGTTTCCGCAAGGGAGGCCGATTTTCTCGACTATACCCTTGGCCAGGAGGTCGTATACATCATCGCTCTTCATGTCCAGGAGCTGGTACTTGATGGAAGAGCTTCCGCAATTGATAACAAGAATGATCATATAATTTTCCGTTGGTTATTACTCAAGAGGGTGCAAAGTTAAAAAATAATCAGTACTTTAGCAAAAACTGGACTGTAACTGTGAAAGACTTCGGAGACATGGCGGTCCTGTGCCTGCCGTTCACGGCGGGGACGGCTGCGGGCGCCGCGATGGCGGGTGCCGCGGGCGGCGGAGCCGCCGGCGCGGCCCTCGCCGCGGCCGCGGGCCTGCTCGCCTTCGTCTCCGTCCGGAAGCGCACCGGGATCCTCCCCTACTGTGCGCTTTTCTTCCTCCTCGGCTTATTCTGTTTCCTTTCCTCAGGACTCAGGCCCCCTTCCGGACCGGGTCCGCTGACAGACCTGAGTTCCCGGGCCCTCGGCAGGCTCAGACGCCTGATCGGCTCTCTCCCAGTCGACAGTAATACTACAAGAGTCCTGATCCTGGCGCTGCTGACAGGAGACCGCAGCGGCCTTACCGCGGAGCAGACGGCCGCCTTCCGCGACAGCGGAGCCTCGCACATCCTCGCCCTGAGCGGGCTGCATCTCGGCGTCATCTACCTTATCGTCAGCCGCCTGCTCTCGGTCTTCGGCAACAGCGTCCCGGCCCGGCGCGTGCGCAGCGTGTCCTGCATCCTGCTCGCAGGATGCTACACGCTCGCCACCGGCGCCGGCCCTTCCATAGTCCGGGCCTTCCTTTTCATACTCATCCGGGAGACCTGCGCGATGTTCCCCGAACGCCGCACCAGCCCTTCACGTACCCTGATGGCGGCCCTTACTGTCCAACTTGCACTGGAACCTCAGGTCATAGGCAGCCTCGGATTCCAGCTTTCATACCTCGCCATGACCGGGATAGTCCTCCTTTACCCCCGGCTCTCCGCCTGGTATCCTGAAGGGTTCAGCCTTATACTGCGCCGCATCTGGAACGGTACCGCACTGGCCGTATCCTGCCAAGTATTCACCGCACCCCTGGCCTGGATACGTTTCCACAGCTTTCCCAGGTATTTCATCCTGACCAACCTGCTGGCGCTGCCCCTGACCTCCGCGTTCATAGCGGCCAGTGTCACCGCCATCGCCCTCCAGGGCCTCGGCGGCTGCCCTCCCCTCCTTGTCTCAGTCTGCGACGCCCTCGCGCAAACCCTCCTCTTCGTCCTCCGCGTCATCTCCTCTCTCTGACCGACTCCCTACCCGCACGTTATCCCCAAAAACGCCATAACCTGCGGGAAATGCCCGCACGTCAGGCAAAAAACATGGTAACCTGCGGGTGGAACCATTATTCGATGGCAGTTAACTCCTTGAAAATCAGCATAATCGTCTTTCGTCCATATCCGAAAATGAGTACGGGCAAGGGAATATCTTTCTGAAAACCAGTCACTTAAGTGCCATATCAATTAATAGAGTAATAATATTCAGAAGGTGAGAGAGTTAGAAATAAAGTTGTCGGAAAAGACGAAATGAGTTACTTTTGTATATGAAAGTTTTGTTGATAAACGGGAGCCCCCGTCAGAAGGGCAACACCTCCATCGCCCTGGCGGAGATGGCAGGACAGTTGGAAAAGCTTGGTATCGAAACTGAGACCGTATGGATAGGTACCAAGCCCGTCAGGGGTTGCATCGCATGCAATGCCTGCCACAATAAACCCGGGGCATGCGCCTTCGACGACGACATCTGCAACAGGATCTCCGGGAAACTGGACGGAGCGGACGCGCTGGTCATCGGCTCGCCCGTATATTATGGTCAGCCCAACGGAGCCCTCCTCGCGGTGGTCCAGAGGATGTTCTATTCCAATGGGGCGGCCGTGAAGGGCAAGCCGGCCGCCGCGGTGGCCGTATGCCGCAGGGGCGGCGCAGACGCAGCTTTCCAGACCCTCAACATGCCCTTCCAGATGATGAACATGCCCGTGGTGACGTCCCAGTATTGGAACATAGTCTATGGTCGGGAACCGGGCCAGGCCGCTCTCGACGCCGAGGGCATGCAGACCATGCGCACCCTTGCCAACAACATGGCGGCCCTGCTCAAGGCTACCGGCGGCAAGCCCGCACCCGGCAGCGACGAGCCCTGGGCGCCTATGCATTTCATACGCTAGCAAGAGGAGGCATTCGTCGAAGGAAAAGGGCGATTGGTCGAAATCCGGGACAGGCTTGCAATCCCTGCCGTATGTTTGTACCGTGAAAACCGGAAAAAACTTACGGAAAATGAAAAAGATACTGTCCTCCCTCATCATCCTGGCCTCCACAGCCGTGGCGGCACTCGCCCAACAGACCGTCGTCACCGGCACTGTGCTCGACTCGCTTTCCCGCGAGGGTGAACCCTCAGCGATCATACAGTTCTTCAAGGCTCCCGACATGGAGAAGCCCATAGCTTTCACCACCACGGACAGTGACGGCAAGTTCGCACAATCCCTCACCGGAAAGGGCGATTACCGCCTGCTGTTCAGCAACATGGGCCGGAAGGCCGTCACCCGCGACTTCACGATTGACGGGACAGTGGCCACCATCGAACTGGGAACCATCCTCATACAGGACGATGTCCAGACCCTCAACGCCGGCTCCATCACGGCGCAGAGGCCATTGGTCAAGATGGATGTAGACAAGATGACTTACGACGTTGCCCACGACGTTGATTCAAAGACGAGCACAGTACTGGACATGCTCCGGAAAGTCCCCATGGTATCGGTGGACGGACAGGACAACATCACGGTCAACGGAAGCTCCTCCTTCCAGGTATACGTCGACGGGAAGCCCAACCAAATGATCTCCTCCAATCCTTCACTTGTATTCAAGATGATGCCCGCCAGCGCCGTCAAGGACATCTCCGTCGTCACGAACCCCGGAGTCCGTTATGACGCCGAGGGGGTGGGAGGCGTCCTCCAGATCACGACCAACCGTGAAGTCACCGGCGGCCAGAGCGCCGCGGAGGGAGCCTACGGCACCCTCACGGCCCAGGCCTCCACCCGCGGAGGCGGCGCCGGAGCCTTCTATACCCTGCAGAGGGGGAAATTCGCCATGAGCTTCACCGGCAACGCCATGCTGAACAACAGCCCGGGCACGACGACCGATGTCAGCCGCACGTCCACTTCCGGGATGACCACCACGATGCATAACGAGGGGACGATGAAAACCCCGATAGCCCTCGGCAACCTCAGCCTCAGCTACGACATAGACGAGCGGAACCTCATCTCCGCCACCGCAGGCCTCATGCGCCTGGGAACCACGAGCGACGACACGGGACTCACCACCATGGGATTCGGCGGAACCGGGTTCAGCTACACTACGGGCAGTTGGACCAAGGGGAGCACGGCTTCCGTCACCGCCAGCGCCGATTACCAGCACCTCTGGGCGGACTCTCCTAACCGGAGTTTCGTCCTCTCGTACCTGTTCTCGGCAAGCCCGACAGTCACCGACATCAAGAATGTCTTCGGAACGGCCGACAGCGCGTTCCTGGACCTCACCGACCGCCGCACTGACGGGAAGACCAACTCGTCCGACCACACCGTCCAGGCTGACTTCACCTCCCCGATAGACGGGGTCGGCACTTTTTCCACCGGAATGAAATTCATCTCCCGCCACAATTATTCTGACCAGCAGAACTATCTTTGGAACGGCAGCGGCTGGGCATACAACGCCCCCGGCAGCACAGAATACGACTATTACAACAAGATTGGAGCCGCCTATGCGGAGATGTCTGTCAACCTGGGATCCTTCGGAATCAAGGCCGGTGCCCGGTATGAGCATACATGGCAGCGCTACGTCCAGGACGGAGGTTCGGATTTCCAGACGGGTTACGGCAGCCTGGTCCCTTCCGCCAGCATTCAGTACAACCTTGGGATGACTTCCAACATCGGCCTGAGCTACAACATACGCATCAGCCGTCCGGGCATCACCTACCTCAACCCCTACAGGAACGACTCGGACCCGACCGCGCTGAGCTACGGCAATCCCGACCTCGAAGTGGAGAAGGGCCACACCCTGAACCTGGTGTACAACTACTTCACCACCAAGTTCATGCTCAACCTCACCGCCCGCTATGCCTACACCGGCAACGGCATCTCCGCCTACAGTTTCTACAAGGACAACGTACTCCATACGACATACGGCAACATCGTGAAATCATCCGACGCGGGCCTGAACGCCTTCGTCATGGTCAACGCAGGAGCCAAAACCCGCATCATCCTCAACGGCGGAGTGGACTATATGGACCTCCGCAGCGACGTCCTCGACCAGAGCAACTCCGGTTGGAGCGGAAACGGTCTGCTGGGCTTCCAGCAAACACTCCCCTGGGACCTCCGCTTCAGTGCCAACGCCATACTGATGACCAGGACGCAGGACCTGCAGGGATGGAGCACCGGCATCAGCCTTGGAACGCTCGGACTGACCAAGACCTTCCTCGATGACCGTCTCAGCATCAGCCTCTCGGCAATTTCCCCGCTGAGTTCGAAAAGCCTGGCGATCCAGTCTCACTCGGAAACCAGGGACTTCGTCAGTGACATGTCGGTCGCCATCCCCATCCGCCAGGCCTCCGTCAGCCTCAGCTGGACCTTCGGCAAGCAGGGTAATGCCAGCGTGAAGAAAGCCAGGAAGACCATCGTCAACGACGACGTGATCAATACGCAGAGCACGGCCGAGACCCTGAACGGAAGCGGCGCCCTCGGAGGCGGTTCAACGGGTTCCCTCCCTGCCGGATTGTAAAAAGAAATCGTTATATTTGTTCCGTTATGGAAAAACGTGACAAATCAAAGAGCCTCATCAACCTGACGCAGGTCCTGGTCTGGTCCTTCGTGATCCTGATGCCCGCGTTCCTGAGCTGGTCCATCACCGGCAACACCGCGAATGCCGTCACCGTGTTCAAATCCACCGTCAGGATCATGGCCCCGGTCCTTCTGCTGTACCTGGTCAACTATTTCTGGTTGGTTCCGTCCTTCCTGTTCAGGGAAGGCAGGAAGAAATGGTTCTACATAGCCAATGCAGCCCTCATCCTGATGCTCAATGCCAGGGCCTTCTTCCCGCAGCCTTTGACGGACGAGGCGAAGGAGCAGCTGACAGAAGGCCTTCCCTTCGCCATCAACGACATCTGGGCGCTTTACGCGGGCATGGTGTTCGTCGGGATAATTGTCCAATGTGTTTTCATACTCCTGGCCGTAGGAGTAAGACAGATACGGCGCAACAATGAACTCAAGGTCAAGATAGAGGAGGAGAAGCGCAAGAGCGCCGAGGCTGAGCTGAACTGGCTCAAGAACCAGCTCAACCCGCACTTCCTCTTCAACACCCTTAACAACATATCATCCCTGACCCAGATCGACCCCGACAAGGCGCAGGAGAGCATCGGCCAGCTCAGCGACCTGCTCCGGTATGCCCTGTATGACAGCAACAAGGACTTGGTCCCCCTTTCCGGGGAAATGGAGTTCATGGACAATTACATCGGGCTGATGTCGCTCCGCTGCAATGAGATGACCACTGTCGTGAAGGACTTTTCCGTACAACCCGGAGATGCCATGGTGGCTCCCCTTCTCTTCATCTCCCTGATAGAGAACGCTTTCAAGCACGGAGTCAATGCACGTTACCCGTCCTTCGTCCGGGTGAGGATGTCCTCCGAGGGAAACGACCTGCTGTTCGTCTGCGAGAATTCCGTCTTCGAGAAGAGCGGCACGGACCATATAGGCTCAGGGATAGGCCTTGAGAACCTTCAGAGACGCCTGGAGCTCCTGTATCCCGGAGCATTCGAATACGATTCCGGCACCGACGGAGACACATATACCGCCTCCGTCCGCCTTAAAGGGCTGTTGTCATGAACCTGAAGTGCATCGTCGTGGACGACGAGCCGCTGGCCGTCAGGATGATCGAGAACTATATCTCCAGGACTCCGTTCCTTGACATGGAGGCATCGTTCACCGATCCCGTCCTTGCCCTTTCAGAGATCCAGTCCCGCAGGCCTGACGTGGTCTTCATGGATATCCAGATGCCGGACCTCAACGGGATGGAGCTGTCGCACATGGTTCCGGAGGGGACCAAGATCATCTTCACCACCGCCTTCAAGCAGTATGCCTACGAGAGCTATGAGGTATCTGCCGTGGACTTCCTCCTCAAGCCGGTGCGATACCAGAAGTTCCTCGAGGCGGCGGAGAAGGCGCGGCGACTTGCCGGGCTGGAGAAGGCTGCGGACGCAGCCGCCCGGCCCGCCGCGCCGCCGCGCCAGGCAGACTCCATCTTCGTCAAATGCGACGGAGGCATGCAGAAGGTCTTCCTGAACGACATCCTTTACTTCGAGGGCATGAAGGATTACGTTAGGGTCATTCTCGCAAATGGCAATAACCTGGTCACACACATTACCATCAAGGCATTGGAAGACATGCTTCCGCGCGACCGCTTCATGCGCGTCCACCGTTCCTACATCGTGTCCCTAGACCGGATCGGGAGCGTTTCTCCGGGAGGGGACATCAGTATCGAAGGGGCCTTCATACACGTTTCAGACTCCTTCCGACAGGACTTCGACGCCTGGCTTGGGTCCCGTTCGCTTGTATCCGACGGCTAATCCAGAAACACTTGACACCGTATGCCGAAAAAGGAGAAGATACAGGAAATGTTCGACGGTATCGCAGCCGACTACGACCGCCTGAACCACATCATGTCGCTGGGGATAGACCGCAGCTGGCGCAGGAGGGCGATCAGGGAGATCGTCCGCGACGGCGCCGTCCAGGAAATCCTCGACATAGCCTGCGGTACGGGCGATTTCAGTATAGGGATAGCGAAAAGGATGTCCCCCGGCAGCCATGTCACCGGCCTTGACATCTCGGAAGGCATGCTTGCCGTGATGCGCAGGAAACTCGAGGCCTCAGGGCTGGAGGACCGCGTCGGCGTCATGCTGGGCGACAGCGAAGCCACGGGCTTCGCGGACGCCTGCTTCGACTGCGCGGCCATCGCCTTCGGCATCCGCAACTTCGAACACCGTGAGAAGGCCCTGCGGGAGATCCTCCGCATCCTCAAGCCCGGCGGAAAACTCGTCATCCTCGAGCTTTCCGTCCCGTCCAATCCCGTCTTCCGCTGGTGCTACAAGCTCTATTTCACCCGCATCCTTCCCCTCATAGGCGGGAAGGTTTCGGGCGACAGGGCCGCATACCGCTACCTCCCGGCATCGGTCCTTCAGTTCCCCGGTAAAAAGGAATGGATGGCCACGATGGCTTCGTGCGGCTACACCGAAGTAAGGCACAAGGCCTTCACCCTCGGCATCTGCCGGATGTATGTGGGAGTGAAACCCTAGAAAAGGAAGGCCACGAAGCCGATCCCCGCGAGCAGCGAGAAGAGGAACGAACTCATGACCAGAAGCGGAAGCATCGGGTCAAGGGCGCGGTCCTCGCGCGTCCACACCCCTCGCAGGTGAAGCACGAACAGCGGCAGGGTCAGCACAAATAGATAATGCCAGATACTGAAGAATCGCAGCGAGCAATAGGCAATCATGCAAGCCCAGCCCAGCACGATCAGCGCGGTCTGATAGATGCGCGCACGCTTGACGCCAAGCTTCATGGCCACGGTCACGCGGGTGGCCGCATCCGTCTTCATGTCCCGTATGTTGTTTACGTTCAGCACCGCCACGCTGAAGAGTCCTGTGGCCGCGGCTGGCAGGAGGATGATCCATGAGGGGAATTCATGTGCACACAGGAAATACCCTCCGCACACGGTGGCGATACCGAAGAACAGGAATACGAAAAGGTCTCCGAGGCCGCGGTACCCGTAGGGATTCTTCCCGAGGGTATAATGCATCGCCGCCCAGATGGCTGCCGCGCCGAGGATGATGAATGCAACCGGCGTCCAGTCGAAAAGCTTCCCGAACGAGAAGTATATCATCAGCAGGCCGAAGATGCAGCACAGGGCCACCATCACGCCTATCAGCCTCTTCATCTCAGGCACGGTCATGTCCCCGTCCTGAAGGGAATACCGTATACCCTGCCTCTCGGCAGTATCAGTGCCGTGCAAGGTGTCTCCCAGCTCGTTGGACAGGTTGGTAAGGATCTGGAGGCAGACGGTGGTCAGTGCCAGGAAAATGACGATAAGGGCGTCGATGCGGTAGTCTGCCGCAGCGAGGAA
Organism: Bacteroidales bacterium; assembly: GCA_017620335.1. Taxonomy (GTDB): domain Bacteria; phylum Bacteroidota; class Bacteroidia; order Bacteroidales; family UBA932; genus Cryptobacteroides. Next base: position 45,994 of record JAFZQO010000023.1, on the reverse strand, counting down.
TATGCCCATCACTATGCCCGAAAGGGACAGCGGAAGCGTCCTGAGACGCATTGATTTAAGACAGGAAGAAAAGGTCATGGCATCATGGGTGCAAATCTGACCCACGCCATGTCGTGCACGCGGGTCTTCGAAGGGTCGTATCTTTCAGATTCGACGTCGGGGATGGCAATGAAATACGTGCGCCTGTCCTTGTTGACGAGCTTGGAGTCGCGAAGCCAGAGGTTGGCCTGCTTGAGATCGTAATAGGAAACGCCGTACTGCTCCGCGAAATCGACCAGGTCGTTTATCGGTCCCCTGATCTCTATCTCGTCACGGGGAGGGATGTAAGGATAAAGGTCTTCACGCGTGAAAGTGAAACCGAATGCGGCGGGATTGGAGAAATACAGCTTGGCGGCGAGGATGCGGAACATGTACCTTGAGGTTTCCTCGACCAGCCAGAGATCCAGCGCGGTATCCTGGCGCTGGTCCGTGAGGCGTTTTGAAATGCCTCCCTGACCGGCATTGTAGCTGGCCGCCACCGTCATCCAGTCCTTGTATCTGGCATAGGCTTCCTTGAGATACTTGCACGCCGCCAGGGTGGCCTTCTCCACATGGTAACGCTCGTCCACCTCGCTGTCGACGACCAGGCCGTAGCCGCGGGCCGTCTCGCGCATGAACTGCCAGAGCCCGGCAGCGCCTGCGGAGGAGACCGCCTTGGGATCGACGTTGCTTTCGATCACCATCAGGTACTTGAGGTCGTCAGGCACTCCCGCGGCCTTGAGAAGTGGCTCAATCTGGGGGAAATAGCGGTTGGCCCGCTTGATCATGAGCGTTGAGTTGGTGTGTGAATAACAGAAGGCTATCAGTTCCCGGTCCATCCTTTCCCTAAGGTCGGCACGGTCGAAGCGTACTGTGTCGCCCGCGAACACGACATAGTCCGGCACCCGTGGCTGGGCGACGGAAACGAAACATGAGATGAAAAGGGCGGTGAAAGCCGCAAGGTAGCCGATGGTCTTCATAGTGTCATTGAGTATGTACAAATTTACACATTTTTTTCGTATATTGCAGGAAATAACCAACCACTGCAGATTATGAAAAAAGCACTCTTCATCGGCGGGACCGGCACCATCAGCACCGCCATCACGCGCAAGGTAGCAAAGGACGGGGAATGGGAGCTCTGGCTCCTCAACAGGGGCAACCGCTCCGATATCCTCCCCAGGGAAGTCGGGGTCATCAACGCCGACATAAACGACGAGGAGGACGTCGCACGCAAGCTCGAAGGCACCGAGTGGGACTGCGTATGCGACTTCATCGGCTTCGTGCCGGGCCAGGTCGAACGCGACTACAGGCTGTTCAAGGGCAGGACCAGGCAATACATGTACATAAGTTCGGCCTCAGCGTACCAGAAACCTGTCCCGAGCCCATGGATCAACGAAGGCACGGCGCTGGCCAATCCCTATTGGCAATACTCCAGGGACAAGATCGCCTGCGAGGAGTTCCTGATGAAGAAATACCGCGAGGAAGGCTATCCGGTCACCATCATACGCCCGAGCCACACTTACGACGAGAGGAGCGTCCCCCTCGGAGTACACGGGAAAAACGGCTCCTGGCAGGTAATCAAGCGCATGATGGAAGGCAGGCCTGTCATCATACACGGTGACGGCACGTCGCTCTGGACGATGACGCACAATTCCGACTTTGCCAAGGGATTTACCGGGCTGATGGGCAATCCACACGCCATCGGCACCGCCTTCCAGATCACCAACGACGAGACCCTCACCTGGAACCAGATCTACATGACCATCGCAGACGTTCTCGGCGTGGAACTCAAGCCTTATTACGTCGCTTCGGACTATCTCGCTTCGGTCAGCGACTACGACCTGATGGGCAGCCTCGTCGGCGACAAGGCCTGCTCGGTGATCTTCGACAACGCAAAACTCAAGCGGGCCGTGCCGGGCTTCACTCCGACGGTCCGCTTCGAACAAGGCATCCGCATGACCATTGAAAACGTGCTGGCGCACCCGTCCCTCCAGAGGGATGATCCGGAATTCGACGCATGGTGCGACAGGGTGATAGACACCCTCGAGGAAGCGAAGGCCAGGATCCGCGCAGCGCTATAGGCGGTTCTTCTCCTCCGCCCGCGCGGCATTGTAGCACTGGCGGCACAGAGGCTCATATACGTCCTTCTCCCCGAGTTCCACTAACTTGGTGCTCGCGGAGAGACGGTGCGAGTGGTTGGCAAGGTTGCCGCACCTGACGCAGATGGCGTGGACCTTCTGGACGTCCTCGGCTATGGCCATGAGGGCCGGCATGGGCCCGAAGGGCTTGCCGAGGAAGTCGGTGTCCAGGCCCGCGATGATGACGCGGACACCGCGGTTGGCCAGGGTCTGGACGACCTCCACGATGCTTCCATCGAAGAACTGAGCCTCGTCTATGCCGACTACCTGCACGTCATCCGGCACGCAAAGCATCTTCACCGGGGAGTCCACCGGGGTGGACGTGATGCTGTGGAGGTCGTGGGAAACGACGTCCACGTCAGAGTAGCGGTTGTCGATTGTGGGCTTGAAGATGGCTATCTTCTGGTTGGCGAACTGGGCCCTCTTGAGACGACGGATAAGCTCCTCGGTCTTGCCGGAAAACATCGATCCGCAAATGACTTCGACACAGCCGGATTTTATTGTATTTTCTGAAAACATTTGTGTACATTTGTGATTAGCATCGCAAAGATAACAAAATTGCATCATGGAAAAAACACGGTTGGAGATTTTGTCCGAAATACAGGAGACACTTGCCGGGCTGAAGGCCAAGATAGCGGAGGTTGAGGAAAGGCTCGCCGGACTGGAACGGCTCCCTGAAGAGCCGGAAGAGCAAATCGGGATAATCGAAGAGCCGGATACGGTCAGCCCCATCGACATTTCCATCGATGAGGAAGAATTCGGAGAGCCGGCCGTCGCTCCGGTGCCTGAGCCCGAGCCGGAGCCGGAACCGGAACCCGTACCTGAGCCTGAGTCCAAGCACAAACCCGAGCCCGAGACTGAGCCCGAGCCGTTCGGCGGACTTCTCGACGACGAGATTCCCGCCGCTCCCAAAGCCAGCATCAACGACAGGCAGGAACGCCGCGCCAGGAAGGCCGTCATGGACGTTATGGGCCAGAAGCTGGCCTGGAAGACAGCCATACCCGGCACTCCGGTCAAGAACATCATCAGCGCCATCTCCCTCAACGACCGCGTCCTGTTCATCAACACGCTGTTCAAGGAGGATCCCATGGCGTTCCAGGAGGCTATCGCCGCATTCAACGGCATGGCTTCCTTTGAAGAGGCCGAGGAATACGTGCGGACAAACCACCCTGAGTGGAACCTCAATTCAGACCTGGTATTCAGGCTGATGATGGCCGTACGCAGGAAACTCAAGTGATGGCGGGCATCCTTTACATAGTCCCCACCCCGGTGGGCAATCTCGAAGACATGAGCTTCAGGGCCGTCAGGGTGCTGAAGGAGGCCGACCTTATACTGGCTGAGGACACCAGGACCAGTTCCGTGCTGCTGCACCATTACGACATCCACGGGAAACTCCTGTCGCACCACAAGTTCAACGAGCACCAGACCGTGGGGATGATACGCGACAGGATACTGGCCGGGCAGAACGTCGCCCTGATCAGCGACGCCGGCACGCCCGGCATCTCCGACCCGGGCTTCCTCCTGGCACGCACCTGCGCAGAGGAAGGCATCGAGGTCCAGACGCTTCCTGGAGCGACCGCCTGCATTCCCGCCATAGTCTCTTCGGGACTTCCCTGCGACCGCTTCTGCTTCGAGGGCTTCCTTCCGCAGAAGAAGGGCAGGCAGACCCTGCTGGCTTCGCTGGAGTCGGAGCCCCGCACCATGGTCTTCTACGAATCCCCGTACAGGCTGGTAAAGACACTGGGGCAGTTCATCGAGCATTTCGGGCCGGACCGCATGTGTTCCGTGGCCCGCGAGATATCAAAGGTACACGAGGAGCACCGGAGAGGCACCCTCGCCGAGGTGGAGGGATGGTTCCGGGAGCACGAGCCCAAGGGCGAAATCGTCATCGTCGTGGCCGGAAACAAAAACAAACTTAAACATGAAGGGGAGAAAGGATGTGGGGAAGGAGGAAAAGACTTCGTCACAAAGTAGGATTCCAGCTACGTTCAAGGTCGGGGCCGTCGCCCTGGCATTCCTTGTAATCGGTTATCAGGCGGCGCTGTTCATCCGCAGCGCGGCGGTGACGCGTCTCGTCAGCAACCGGGATGCGCCGGACACCGTATTCGTCGTAGACGAAGCCCTCGCCCGCCGCGTCCTGGCCGAGGCCGTGCCGGAGCCGGCCGGCGGCGGGGCGGCGGCAGCGGGCGGGGGTGTCGCGGTGCGGCGGAGCGCACCGCACTCCCCCGCCGCCGAGGCCGCCCTGGCCACATCCGGAAAACGCCGGACCGAATCCTTTCCCTTCAACCCCAACACGGTCAGCCTCAGCGACTTGATGAGGCTTGGATTCAGCGAAAGGCAGGCGCAGTCCATCATCAATTACCGCGAAAGCGGAGGTCATTTCAACCGTCCCTCCGACTTCGCAAAGTCCTACGTCGTGGCCGACTCCGTCTTCCGGCGCCTGGAGCCCTTCATCAGCATCCCTAAAATCGACCTCAACGCGGCCGACTCCACGGCCCTGGACGCACTGCCCGGCATCGGCCCTTTCTATGCAACCAGGATAATCGAGCACAGAAAGGAACTCCGCGGCTACTCCTACCCAGAGCAGTTGATGGACATCTACCGTTTCGACCAGGAAAAGTTCGACGCCCTGAAGGACCTTGTCATTGTCGGCCCGTCGGAACCCTATCCACTCTGGGCCCTCCCTGAGGAAGAACTGGAGAAGCATCCCTACATAGGAAAATACGCCGCGCACGGAATCGTCCTCTACCGGGACAACAATCCGAAGGAGGCGCTGACGGTGGAGGGTCTGGCGCGCGCCGGCGTCCTGAGGCCTGCCGACGCCGCGCGTCTCGCCCGCTGCCGCATCGCCGAACCTTAACAAAAACGCCCTCCGAACGTCCTATAATAAACTTTACGATTATGAAAAGGACAGCCATACTACTGCTCGCGCTTGCCGCAATCGGCTTGGGCGCCTGCACCACAGACTATTACGAGCCCGTCTTCGGATACGACAATCTCCCCGCCGTCATCCCCGCCTCCGGCGGCACCTACCTCGTCGAATATGAATACGACTATTACGCCACCAAGGCCGATGTCAGATACTTCGACTGGCAATACCGTGTCATCGTGGACGGCGAGATCGTCTCCGTCGGCGAAGTGATACGTCCCCGCTACAGCACCTTCGAGGTGACCATACCTCCCAACCGTTCGTCCTATCCCAAGTCCGTGACGGTAGAGGCCAGCACACACGTCCTCATGGGCGCCGAAGACTGGTGGGGCGACTGGACACCCGTTTGCTCCGCCGTCCAGCTCTCCTACTGATACCCCTGGTTCCAGGATACGCATGAAAAAAGCCGGTTGCGGATGCAGCCGGCTGAATTTCTTTCAACTGTGGATTACCACCTGTCCTCGGAGGAAACGGTGAGTTTCTTGCGTCCGTGACGACGGCGGGCGGCGAGAACGCGGCGGCCGTTGGCGGAACTCATGCGCTCACGGAAGCCATGCTTGTTGACGCGCTTGCGGTTCGAAGGTTGGAATGTTCTTTTCATATCTCAATTTTTATATATTTTCGGCAATAGGACCGCAAAGATAGTCTTTTTCAATTTGAATGACAAATTTTTCTTGAAAATATTCCTCCTTCAGCCAGTTATCGATGCGCCAGGTGCATACGCTGCCCTTCTTCAGGCGGTAACGCCCCATCAGCTGCACGATCTCCGCATTCACGTCGCCTCCCTTCAGATAGAAGATGCTTCCGCGGAATTTGTCCTTCACCCAGGGGTAAAAGTTGTCAAGCGTGGTGACGGCTCGGGAGACCACATAATCGTATTTTCCGGGCAGTGATTCCGCCCTGGCGTTGACGACGGTGACGTTCTGCAGCCCCAGGGCGGACGCGACCTCGCGCGCCACCAGGGTCTTCTTGCCTATGCTGTCGCACAACGTAAAACCCGCCTCCGGGGACATCACCGCCAACGGGATGCCCGGGAAGCCTCCGCCGGTGCCGACGTCGAGGATGCTGAGGCCGGAGGGGGAAAGGCCTTCCCGCAGCCAGTAGGCGGCGATGGCGAGTGAGTGGAGGACATGGTGCTCATAGAAGCCGTCGATATCCTTGCGGGAAATGACGTTGATGCGGGCGTTCCACTCGCGGTAAAGCGCCTCCATGTCCCTGAAGCGGGCGAGCTGCTCCTCCGTGACTGCCGGGAACTCCGCCCGGACGGTCTCGCTGAAACTTTCGAAAGTCATGTCAGTCCCCCTCCCTGCGCATCTTGTCAATGATGGCCCTGGCCCTGCGTATGCGGGTCCGGACGGTGTTAAGCTCAAGCCCTGTCTCCTGGGCTATCTCCTTGTACTGCAGCCCCTCGATGAGCCTCTTGCGGGCCACTTCGCGGTACAGGGCGGGGAGTTTCTCAACATATCCCTCCGTCTCCACCTGGTCCTCGTCGCGGATGATTGACTCCAAGGGCGAGTCCACCTGGTCCGGAAGCGACTCCATCATCTGGGACTGCCTGGCGAAATCGTCTATCGACACCATCTGGTTATGCACCCTTCCCTCCTGCTCCAGAAGGTCTAGGGCGGTATTGCGGGCGATGGTCCTGAGCCAGGTTATGAACTGGCTCTTAGACGGGTCGTAGCTCCCAATCTGGCGGAAAGCCTTCTCGAAGCTCCTGCTGCAGATGTCGTCCACGTACAGGTCGTCGAGGTTCTTGAGCCAATTCTTCACGAACAGCCTCAGGGAATCGATATGGATGTCCCAGAGGGCCGTGAAGGCGGTCCCGTTGCCGGCTATGGCCTGCCGTACCAGTTCGTTAATGCGATTCGAGCCAGTTTGTTCCATGGTTGCATTCTACCGTTAGGGGGATTGAAAGGCTGATGACATTCTCCATCTCCTTCACCACCAGCGCGGTGAGGCTTTCCAGTTCTTCCGGAACCACCTCGAAGAGGAGTTCGTCGTGGATCTGCAGCACCATCGCGCTGCGGAACCCTTCAGCCTGCATGCGTCTGTCGATGGCGACCATCGCCAGTTTGATTATATCGGCGGAAGTGCCCTGTATGGGCGCATTCACGGCATTCCTTTCCGCCAGGGCGCGTACCGTGGCGTTCTTGGAATTGATGTCGGCGATGTACCGGCGCCGGCCGAAGAGGGTCTCGACATATCCGCTCTCCCGGGCCATGGCAACGGTGTCGTCGATGAACGAGCGTATGGACGGGAAAGACGCGAAATAGTCGTCGATGATCTTTTTCGCCGCGGCACGGGAACAACGCAACCTCTGGGAAAGACCGAAGGAGGAGATGCCGTACATGATGCCGAAATTGGCGGTCTTGGCTATGCGGCGCTGGTCCGGGGTGACCTCGGCCAGCGGTATGCCGAATATCTTGGATGCAGTCGCGGCATGGACGTCCACCCCGTGCCGGAAGGCGTCCACCAAATGAGCGTCGCAGCTCAGGTGCGCCATGATGCGCAACTCGATCTGGGAATAGTCCGCGGACATGATCAGCGAGCCCGGGGTGCCCGCCACAAAGGCCTTGCGTATCTCCTTGCCCCTCTCGGTGCGGATGGGTATGTTCTGCAGGTTGGGGTTGGAGGACGAAAGACGCCCCGTGGCGGTAAGCGCCTGATTGAAAGTGGTATGGACACGGCCGTCCCTGGGGGATATATAGCCCGGGAACGGCTCGATGTACGTGGAAAGCAGTTTCTTCGTGGCGCGGTATTCCAGGATGGCGTCGATGATGGGGCTGCGGTCCGCAAGGGCCAGCAAAGTCTCCTCATCGGTGCTCCAGCTGCCCTTCGAGCCTTTCTTCGCCTTCGGGTCGAGCTTCATCTTCTCGAACAGCACCTCGCCTATCTGCTTGGGCGAGGACACGTTCAGGCCGGGCTCGCCAGCCAGCTCGCGCACCTGCGCCTCGCGCTCTTGCGCGGAGCGGCGCAGGGACGCGGCGAAGTCGGCGAGCGAAGCGACGTCGACCTTGACGCCCGTCCGCTCCATGCGGGCCAGGACGCGGATCAACGGCTCTTCCATTTCCCTGTAAAGGGTGGTCATGCCGGAAGCGTCCAGCTCCGCAAGGACCTTGTCCCCCAAAAGCAGTATCACCGCCGCCTCGCGGGACCTGTCCTCGGCCTGATCCTCCTCCGACTCGTCCGGACCGTCCCCGAAAAGCATGCCGGTATCGGCAGGCTGCGCTCCGGGACGCTCCAGGTTCAGGTCAAGGTAACTGCGGGCAAGCATGTCCAGCGAATGGCTGCGTTCGGGATTCAGTATGTAGTGGATCAGTTCGACGTCCACCAGGCGGCCTTCAAGCCGTATTCCGGCATAGTGCAGACGGCTGAGCTGGAGCTTGACGCCGAATCCGTACTTCTCCACGGAAGGGTCCTCCAGCAGGTCACGGAAGGCGTCGGGGGCGCCGGAGGCGGCCAGCAGACGCCCGCCGTCGGACACGGCGGCGGTGACGCCCGTCACGGCGGCGAAGATGCCCTGTCCCTGCGCCTCCGTGACGAAGGCGCAGCGTCCGGCCCTGCGGGCCGCCGCGGCCAGTTCATCAACACTTACCGTACTGATTTCCAGCTCCTTGGGAGCCGGCTTCGCGGACAAAGGCTGGGCTATATGGGCTATGTAGCGCTTGAGCGAATTGAACTCGTACTTCTCGAAAAGGTCGGCCAGGACCGGGCTGTACGCCATGTCCATCTCCATGTCCTCCGCACGGCACTCGATCGGGATGTCCGTCTTGATGGTCACCAGGGCCTTGCTGAGGGCTATGTGGTCCTTCGCTTCGGCGAACATCGCCTGCTGGCGGGGCGACAGTTCCTCCAGATGGTCGTAGATTCCCTCCACGCTTCCGTACTTGGAGATGAGCTTCGCGGCACCGACTTCACCCACGCCCTTGACGCCCGGGACGTTGTCCGAGGCGTCTCCGCAGACGGTCAGCATGTCGATGACCTGCGAGGTGTCCGAGATCCCGTACTTGGCGCATACCGCCGCGGAATCCAGTATCTCGTCGTCACCTCCGGCCTTGCCCGGCTTGTACTGGTACACATGGGGTCTCACCAGCTGTCCGTAGTCCTTGTCCGGCGTGACCATGTACACGTCGAAGCCCTCCCTTGCGGAGCGCAGGGCCATGGAGCCTATCACGTCGTCGGCCTCGAACCCAGGGATCATCAGGACCGGGATGTTCATCGCCCCGACTATCTCCGTCAGGGGCTCGAGGGCGTCGATGATGAGCTGCGGCGTGTCGGGACGGTTGGCCTTGTACTCCGGGTACATCTCGTTGCGGAAAGTGCCGCCCGGAGGGTCGAAGGCCACGGCCAGGTGCGTGGGCTTCTCCCTCTCGATGAGTTCGAGCAGGTACTTGGTGAAACCGAAAAGTATGGAGGTGTCCATGCCTTTCGAGTTGACCATAGGCCTCCTCAGAAAGGCATAGTACATCTTGAAGACCAGCGCGTGGCCGTCGATCAGGAAGAGTTTTCCGTCCATTATTCCTGAACCAGGGTGACCTCCTCAGCTACGGTCGCGGTCTTCTCCAGACCGACCGAGAGTATGTATGCCGCCTCTGCGATGATTATCGCCAGAAGCACTGCACCGGCAATCCACATTGCCTTGGGAAATCCTTTCTTTGCCATGATTCACTAGAGATTTCGTTTCACTGCAAGTTCTTCCTGGATCTTCTCCATGCGCTTCTTGGTAAGCGGGTAGAAGAATACTATGACTACGGCCAGGGCAGCCACGGCGGCGGGCACCCAGCTCATCAGGATCCATAGGCCCTTGACGGCCTCTGCGGTCTGGACGGCTCCGGCGGCGGTATTGTAGCCGAAGGCGGCCAGGAGCGCCATGACGGCGTAGCCGCCGAAGGCGCCTCCGAACTTCTGCGCCATGGAGGCAGAGGAGAAGATGAGGCCGGTGGAAGCGGTGCCGTCACGGTTCTCAGCGAAGTCGCTGACATCGGCGTACATGCTCCAGACCAGAGGCGATATGATGCCGGTGAAGATGCTGATGACGACCTGGAGGACTATCATCCACCAGTAGCCGGTCTTCGGAACAAAGAAGAAAGCGATGCTCAGAACGATCAGCGCCACGAAACTGAGCATATAGGTGGTCTTCTTGCCCAGAACCTTGGCGATGGGGGTGGTCAGGGCGACGCCGACCATGTTGCAGACCTCGCCGATGGACAGGAACAGTCCGGCATAGAACAGGAATCCCCACTTTCCGAGGTTCAGGTGCACGTCGGGACCGATGACGTCATTGAAGAAGTAGGCCACGGTCGAGCCGCGCACGGTGTTGAACAGGTTCGAGCAGAGGGCGGCGCCGATGAGGATCCACCAGGGAGCGTTCTTCACGAGGCTCTTCAGGTCGGAACCGATGGACGAGGTGGACTCGGTGTGGAGTTTCTCGCGGGTCATCGCGAAGCTCAGCAGGAACAGCACGAGGCACATCGAAGCGATCACGATCATGGCATGCTGCCAGCCCGCAGGGGTGGAATACCCGCCCAGCGCGTTACAGATGGGCTCCCAGGCGAAGAGGGCGATGAACGAACCGCCGTAGGCAAAGAACATGCGGAACGAGCTCAGCACGGTCTTGGTGTCGGAATCGTCGGTCATGACGCCCAGCATGGCCCCGTAAGGGACGTTGATGCCCGTATATACCGTCATCATCATGATGTACGACACATAGGCCCAGACCAGCTTCATCGTGGGACTGGCGGCAGGAGTCGTAAACAGGAAGACACCGCTGAGGGCGAAAGGAATGGCCATCAACAGCAGATAGGGGCGGTACTTGCCCCATTTGGTGCGGGTTCTGTCGGCTATGACGCCCATCATGGGGTCGGAAACGGCGTCCCAGATACGCGTCACCATCAGGAGGACGCCCACCTGGTCGAGACGGAGGCCGAAGATGTTGGAATAGAAGAAAGGCAGGTAGTAGGAGAATATCTTCCAGAACATCGAAGAAGACATGTCACCGAAACCGTAGCCGATCTTTTCGCTCAGTGGAGTTTTGATCTTTCCCATAAGTAACTATTTGTTTAGATTCTTGTCTATCAATTGGTTGAGTCTGCGGACCGTATCTCCGGTGGTGAAGCCGTCCGGCTCGGTGTTCAGACAGTAGTCCACAAGGCGGTCCACCGTGGAGGTGGCTACGTGCATGCGTGTGTCGCTGGACGCGTAGTATATGAAGACCTTCCCGTCGGGGTCGGCTATCCATCCGTTGGAGAACAGGACGTTCATCACGTCGCCGACATACTCCTCGCCTTCCGGAGCCATGAAGAAACCTGCCGGTTCGGCGATGACGCGCGAAGGGTCGTCAAGGGCCGTCATGTAAAGGTATAGTACGTAACGGAGGCCGCTGGCGCAGCCGCGCACCCCGTGCGCCAGGTGCAGCCAACCCTTCTCCGTGCGAATGGGTGCGGGGCCCTCGCCGTTCTTGGTCTCCTTGATGGTATGGTAATGGCGGAGGTTGATGATCTTCTCCTCCTTCACCTCCGCGTGGGTGATGTCGTCCACGAGGGCCCAGCCTATGCCTCCCCCGCTGCCGGCGTCGATGAAGCCGTCCTGCGGGCGGGTATAGAAGGCATATTTGCCGTCCACGAACTCCGGATGGAGCACGACATTGCGCTGCTGGGAGGCGCTGACGAGGTCCGGGAGGCGCTCCCAGGTCACGAAATCGTGCGTGCGAGCGATGCCGGCGGCCGCCACGGCGGACGACAGGTCGCCCGGCGCGGCCGCCGGGTCCTTGCGCTCGACGCAGAACACTCCGTACACCCATCCGTCCTCATGGGCCGTCAGGCGCATGTCATAGACGTTCGTGGCGGGTTCTCCCCATTCGGGCATGGTGACGGGACGGTCCCAGAAACGGAACCCTTCCACCCCGTCAGGACTCTCCGCCATGGCGAAGAACGACTTGCGGTCGGCGCCTTCGACGCGTACGCACATAAGATACCTGTCCCCCCACTTGATGGCTCCGGAATTGAACGCGGCATGGATGCCGAAGCGTTCCTCGAGGAAAGGGTTGGCCTCCTCGTCCATGTCATAACGCCAGAACAGCGGGGCATGGGCCGCGGTGAGCACGGGGAACTCATAGCGTTCATAGACGCCGTTCACATATACGGCCCGGTTCTTCCTTTTCAGCAGTGCCTCGTGATCCTTCACCAGCACCTTCAGTTTCTCATTGAAATCCATATGTTTAGACTATGACTTTGTTTTTCTTGAACATCGCGCGGAAGTCGCGCGGGGTCAGCCCCCGCTTGGCCTTGAAGATGCGGTTGAAGTTGGACTGGTTGTTGAAACCGCACTCATAGCAGATCTCAGAAACGCCCTTGGACGTATCCACCAGCATGCGTGCGGCATGGCCGAGGCGGATGTCGATGATGTAGTCCGAAAGCGTCCGGCCTGTACGGGTCTTGAAGAAACGGCTGAACGCGGAGGGGGTCATGCAGACCATGTCGGCCAGCGTCGCGAGCGTCAGGTCCTCCGTGAAATGATCGTCTATGTACTGCTTCACCATCTGGACGCGGTCGCTCTCGTCGCTTTTCTCGGAATGGGAGAAGGAACTGCTGGCCAAGACTTTGGCGCCATCGGAAAGGGAAAGTTTGTACATCAGGACCATGAACTGCATGTACTGGTAGAATTTCTCCTTCATCCCGGACAGCCTGTTAAGCGTGGAATAAACGTCCATGATCGTATTCATGGGGAAGGACAGTCCCATCCGCGACTTCTCAAGCATCCGGCGTATGGAAGCGAACTGGTTCCTGGACAAGAGGCTCTCTGGAAACAGGTCGGCGGAGAACTGGATGGTGATCTCCCGGATGTCCGGGGATGTGCACCTACCCTGTTTCCAGGCATGCTCCAGGTTCTCCCCTCCGATCAGGACCAGGTCGTACTCGCCTATCTCCTCGACATTGTCTCCGACAACCCTCTGGGCGCCGGCGGCGTGCTCGATGAAATTGAGCTCATAATCCTTGTGCTGATGCAGCGGGTAGGTGAACTCGTTCTTGTGCCTCTCGACGATGTAGAAACAGTCTTTCTCCGACAATGGAGTTATTTCGTTCAGTACGTCGCTCATACGGTTCACTGATTCTTGCTGTCCCTGTACGCCTTCAGGATGGCATCCTTGAGCACAGGCTTGGTCCATTTCGGGACGGAACGGTCCTTGCCGTCGCTGAGACCCATCCAATAAAAACAGGTGATGCCATATTCTGATGCAGCACTCACATAGCACGCCGCCTGCTTGGCCAGTTCGGTCTCCTGCCGCTTGGAGGTATCGGCACCGTACTCGCCGAGGATGCAAGGGATGCCCTTGTCTACTAGACTGGTACCGACGCGGGCGATGATGGCGCGGACCTCCTTGTCGCAGGACGAGTCGAATTCTTCCCTGGGAGAATCCGTGTCAAAGGCGAAGTGATACGGAGCATAACTGTGGACCTCAGCGATGAGATGGTCCTTGACGCTGTCTTCAGGCAACGCGAAATCATCAAGCACAGGCTGTTCCGTACTGGCGGCGTAAGTACCCAGGATGAGGTTGCGGCGGGCGTTGTTACCTCCCGTGGAGCGGACCGTAGACACGAAATCGGCATTAAAGGAGTTTATCACATCATCCGCAGCAGCTCCGGAATAATTCCAGGTACCGGCGGCATCCAGCATTTCATTGAAAGATTCGAAAATGAGTTTTTCCCCGAAAGGCTCGAACTCCGTGGCTATCTGCTTCCACAAGGAGCAATACCTCTCCCTGTAGGACTCATACGCCTTGCGGTCGGCCCGCAACCAGCCTGTCGTGGCCGTACCCGTATCGTGATGGACATTGATTATGCAATACATCCCTTCATCGAGGACATATCCCACGACCTCCTTGACGCGGGCCATCCAGACGGGATCCACGTCATAACCTGACCAGGTGGAGATGTCCCAGTGTCCCTTGTTATCGCTGACCGTAACCTGGAGCGTGCCCATATGGGGATACCAGGTGACGGGGACGCGGATAGCGCCGAAGCCGGCCTGCTTGAACATATGGATGAGTTCGCGTGTGGCGACGGGCTGTCCCCATGCAGTCTCGTAATCCGATGTCTTGCGCTCGGAGAAAGCCTCTATCCACATATTGTCGACATCGCCGCTGTTGGATTCCAGCGTGTTGCCGAGATTCCATCCGACACCCATGTTGCTGACGGCCATGGCGGCGTTTTCCTTGCCGGCCTCATCGTAACCCGGCTCCATGCGCCGGATGACGACAGGCTCCTTCATGCTGAAACGGAGCGAGGCCGCCGAAGCCCCCTTCTGGTTCTCCTTATAACCCTGAACGGTCCCTGCCGGGATATTGACTGTATAGGACTTGCCCGCCTCAAGGCCTGAAACGGTGACTGTGAGGTCGGCGCCATATGCGTTGACCTTGTCAACGGCGGCGCCTCCGTCGACGGTAACGCCTTTCTGGGCCTCCAGGGTACACTTTATGTTCTGGTCGTAGGTGAAAACGACGGACAAGGTCGTGCCCGTGAAACCTCCGGCGCCACTCTCGGGCGAAGTGGAGACCAGCACGGGGGCATCTGCCTCCACTGGCTGGGGACTCTCAGGCTCACCACAGGAGACGACCAGTAACGCAAGCGTGACGAATATGCCGAAAAAACTTCTCATTGGATACTATTTGAGTGAAGGGACATCCTTCCGGTTAATCGTGTGTTTGTTGGAAAGGGCTGACTTCCAGTCCTCAGCGGTATTGTTCCAGGAGTACGAGCCGTCACTGTTCCTGCACCAGAGCACGGGGGCGCCGTCCTCGAAGTTGCACCAGTTCATGAAATATCCCCATGGAGCATCTTCGGAGAAGAAGCCATCGATGTCGAGGAGATTTCCGAACTCGCTGAGAACCACCATCTTATGACCTTCTACAGAGTCGTTGACCAACTGGAAGACCGCTGATTGCGTGGTATTCTTGGCCACATAGAGGTCCGCACCTACCAGATCCACGTATTCATCTCCGGGATACCACTCCCTGAGTTTGTCCACGGACGCAAGCTTGCCTCCGTCCGAGGTCTGCACGGTCCATACCCAGACAAGGTTGCCTAGTCCGTATGTCTCCGTGAATTCCTTGTACATATACCGCCACAGTTCCTTGCACGCCTCGGCGCCATCGTATCCCCACCAGAACCAGGCTCCCCAGGTATAGTCTCCAGCAGCCTCATGCAGGGGTCTCCAGAGGACGGGGATGCCGGCGTCCTGAAGAAGCTTGAGGAAGCCTGCCACCTGTTTCAATTGTTTCTTCAGTTCGGCATTCTGCCAGGTACCGTCCTTGAGGGCTTCCTTGAGGCTGAACGCCTTGTTGTTGTACGAATAACTGTCGATATAACGCTTGCCTCCGGAGGTGTCGAACGACTCCTCCTGGACCGACGGTACGCACCAGTGCCAGCCTATCTGTATGATGTTACGGGAATCCCACGCCTGCCTGACCGGAGTGATGTCCGTGTAATCAGGCCTGTCGGACCACAGGCTCTTCTTGTCCGCCCAGTTGTTGAATATATAGTCGAATCCCACAATGGCGGGATACTCTCCCGTCAGGGACCCGATATTGTCGGTATATGAGGTCTCCCACGCGGTACCGCCCATGGCACCGGATATCGTACGCGTCCCGTAATTCTCAAGGAGCCAGGCATATAGCCTGGACGCTTGAGCCGTGGAAGAAGGGTTGCTCAGCGATGCCGCCGGGGCGCGGTCATAGTGTTTCTCCGGCTCCACGTATTCCATCGTGAAAGTCACGGAAACGGCAGCGGCGCTTTCCTGGTTTTCCTTGAAACCCTCTATGACGCCTGCCGGAACAGATACGGTATAGTTTCCACCGTTCTCCAATCCCTCCAAGCCTATCGTCACGTCCTTGTTATATGCATTGACGGAAACGATGGAGGCGTTTCCGCTGACGGTGATCCTCGTGCTGTTTGCCGAGGTCACCTTGACATTCTGGTCCATCGTAAGCACGACTGAAAGGGACGTGCCCTTCAAGCCCGTGGCACCGTCCGCCGGAGTGGTGGATACCAGTTTCGGCGCCGGCTCGGCAGGCGGATCCACACTTGCACCGCCGCCGCAGGAAAAGAGCGCCAGCGCAACCGGGAGAACTGCGATGTACTTTCTGAAAGATTTCATAAAATAGATAAAAGGGCGGCGGCACGGATGCACCGCCGCCCTTGAATGCTAGAACGTTGCGATACGGGTGATGATCACGCTTTCACCCTGGCAGAGGATGGTGCCTCCCCAACCCTGGATGCCGGTGAGCTGCGCAAAGATTGCATCCGTCATCACGAACTCGAAGCAGCTGGTCGCCGTGGAGGTTTCCGGATTGACGACCTGTCCGCCACCGATCTCGGCGATGCTGAGGCCGCCCCAGTGGCCGTCGAAGAGCTGTATCTGCCACCAGTCGGCGTACGGGGTGAAGTAGATTCGCATCAGGTCGCCAGCCTTGACACCCATCTCCAGAAGGGCGCCTTCTGCACCGAAATACGGCTGGTTGCTCCACGATCCGAGATCCTCCGAACCTTCCCACAGAGTCTTCTCCTGAGGGATTTCGTGGATCATGGTCACCATCGTGACGGCTGCACTCTCGCCCTGGGTCAGCATTGCACCGCCCCAGCCCTGAGGATTGGAGAGCGGACCGAGGAGGGCGGGCGTCACGGTGAACTCGAAGTAACCGCGATACTCCGGCATGGATTCGGGATTGACGGTGTTGCCGCCGCCGAGTTCGTCGAATGCCAGACTGTCCCAGTGACCGCTCCATACCTGGACCTGATACCAGTCGGCAAGAGGGGTGTAATAAACCCTGACCTTGTCACCGACGGCGAGGCCGGCATTGACGAAGGCGCTCTCATCGCCGAGATAAGGCTGGTTGCCCCAGGAGCCGAGATCCTCGTAGCCTTCCCAGATGACGGTGATGTTCTGCTCGAGCTGCACCTCGATGGTGTTCGGGCAGGTCTCACGATCGCCGGAGAAGAGGTCGAAATACATACTGTACACACCGACCTTGTTGTAAGGCATCGTGAACTGTATCTCGTTGTCGGTACGCTTGACGTAGCCGGTAACCTTCTGCTCGCCGATGAAGATGTTCTCTATCATCATGAAGTTCTCACCCTTGAGGGTAACGAGCGCTCCGATGTGCTCGGCGGAAGGCATCTCGTTCACGATGATGAACGAGTCGTAGCTGAGGGTTATGGTCTCCTCGGGTTCCACGGTCTCGCCATTGGCGAGGGTAAGGACGACCTTGCCGGAGACGGAGGTATTGGAGGTCTGGAGGACGAGGTCCTCGCCGGACAATTCCAGACCGACTTCCTTGCCGCCGAGCGTGGCCTTGGTCACGAGGTCGAGGTCAGTGCCCCTGACGGTGATGGTCTCACCGGCCTTGAGTTCGACCGGAGCGACCTCAGTCACAGTAGGATGGACGAGGGTATATGCTACGGTGACGGCGTCGCCGTTGGCCATTGAGAGCGTGATGTCACCCTCGGTGGCCTTCGCGGGAACCTCGGTGATGATGCCCTTCTCGCTGTCGAAGTAGAAGGATGTCTCACCGGCTCCAGGGAAGGAGACGGAAGTGACGATGTCAAGATCTTCGCCACTGACAGTCAGGTTGTTACCAGCCTTGACAGGCATAGGATCAACCGTAAGGGCGGAAGGCTGGACCATCTCGATGGAGCCGGCTGCGAAGGACTTGCCGGCATAGTCGACGGCGATGACATCTCCCGACTTGGCGGCAGCCGGGATGGCCACCGTCAGCGAAGTGCCGTCGGAGGAGATCACGAACCCGCTCACCTCGACTCCGTCGGCGAAGATGACTTTCTCGATCATTCCCAGATATTCTCCGGAAATGACGGCGGGCTGTCCGGGTTTGGCAACGGAGACCTTGAGGCCGCTGACGGTCGGATCGCCGATACTCAGTTCCTCATCGGAATACACCTTGTTGGCGACAGTATCGGGGTCGAGGACTTCGTCGGAGTCACCGACTACGAGACGTCCGGAGACGGCCGTCGAAGGGACTGCGACCTTGAGTTCATAGCGTGACTGCGAGACGAACTCCGTAACATATGCGCCGCCCTCGAAGATGACCTCGCGTACGAGATTGAGGTAGTCGCCCTTGATGGTAAGGACATCGCCCGGCATCGCAGATGAAGGGCTGAAGGACTCGAAGACGATAGGTTCGGTATAGGTAAGCGTGGCAACAGACTCGATTCTGGTGCCGTCCTTGCCCACAATCGCAATCTTACCCTCTTCCGGACCGTCAACGGGGACGGTGAATACAAGTTTGCACTCACGGCCCGAACCGGTCACGGTGAAACCTGTGATGGGATCCACACCGGGGATGACCACCTGCGACACCTGGTCGAGGTTGCTTCCAATGATGGTAATTTCACCTCCACGGTAGACCGGATTGGGCGAGAACGCGCTGAAGGCGAGGCTGTTGTCACTGAACTGGTCAGTGCTGATCTCCTCATGCTGGCAGGCGGTGAACGCCAGTAAGGCGGCCACGGCCATAATGGAGAACTTGATTATTCTGTTCATGACGTTCTTCTTTTAAGATTACATGGGGACTACGCGAATGTGGTCGATCGCAATGATCGGTTCGCAGGCGGTGCCGCTGAAACCGTTCCATACGAAGAGGGCGAAGCCGTCGAGCCAACTTGCATCGAACTTGGTGGCGCAGGCCCTTCCGTCGGGAGTCATGGTGAACTCGGACAGGGGGACGCTGATGGTAAGCCACCTGTCGCCGGTATCATAAGAGCCTGTAGCCTGCCAGGGAGTCCAAAGGGCGCGGGGAACACTCTCTTCCGAGAAATAGGTGTTGTTCATGTTGTCGTTGGACACCACTGCGCTGCTGGAGAACATAAGTTGCATAGATGCTCCCGTCCAGGGGTTGGAGCTGGGGATATAGCATTCGAACTTGAGGCAGAGGCCGCCGATGCCGAACTTGTTGATATAGGCGGAGAAGGCGGGAAGCGTCCGGAGCGGAGGGATGGACGACGAGGGGTCCTCGCTGTTCCAATAGTCGAACGAATACTCGTCCTCAGCCCAGTTGGAGGTCGGGTCGGTGACGCCGAGCCAGAGATATGTACCGTCCAGGGCCGGGAACGCATCGTCGCCGGGATTGTGCAGGTGACCGTTGGCAGGAGCGCGCCAGCCGTTGCCGATAGCGAAACCTCCGCGGAGACCGTCGAAGTCGAAGAGCATGTTGCGCTGGTCGAGATACTGGAAGGTACTGTTGGCGGAGCCGGAAGCCGTAGTCACGGAGACGGGACCGGGCGTGGCGCCTTCAGGAACCTTGAAGGTGATGTTCTCGCTGTCATTAACGGTGAAATCCGTAACCTCGGCTCCAGGCAAGGAAACGCTCTGGACATCCATGAAGTACTTTCCGGTAATGGTGACCTCCTCTCCGGGGACGGCCCACTCGTTGGACATCGAGAGGACCTTCGGGACGGGAGGGAGCACCTTGAAATCGTAATCGACGGACTGTCCGTCCTTGTTGAGTAGATAAAGCTTGTTGGTGACTTCCGTAGCCTGGGTGCTGGGGACGGACACGACAAGGGTCTTGTCAGTGATGTAACTGGTGTTGATTATCGCCTTCTGGTCATTGAAATAGATGTCGTGCACGCTCGTGAGGTTGGTTCCCACTATGCAGAGTATTTCATCCATGAAAGCCTGGTCGATGAACACATCCCTGTCCGCATACCTCACGTAATCGATGGTAGGCAGGCCCTCGGTGGCACGGAAACGGTCGGGATAGTCATACCTGTCGCAGGAGACGGAACTGCCCGCAAGTATGACGGCGCCGACGATGCCGATGATATGTTTGATGGTCGATTTCATTGCTCGTTGGGATTAAAAGTCATAAGAGTAGGTCGCACGGATGTCGACATGCTCACCCTCGACGTCGGATCCCATGTTGGGGTTGGCCACTACGTCTTCGGTAGGCATGGGAACCGTGAACATGGAGACCTTGACGTCCGTCAGGTCATTGTCGCCGATATAGGTAAGGGAACTGGAGTCCCAGGGATTGGTCGCGGGACCGCCGTAGTTGCCGTCGTCGTCGCAGACGAATCTCTTGTATACACCATTGAGGTCAGGTCCGCTTCCGCCGCTGGGGATTCCCCAGTAACCTCTGCGCTGTGCCTTGAGTTCAGCGATGCAGGCATTGACGTCGTAGTAAGAGCGGCGTACGAAGTCATACCAGCGGTCGCCTTCCAGGGCGAGCTCGAGGCGGCGCTCCTTCCAGACGTCGTCAAAGGTTACGGACGTAAGGGGAGCGGCGTTTGCGCGGGTGCGCACGGCGTTCACATAAGTAAGGGCCTTGCCGGCATTGTTCGTCAGGACGGCAGCCTCCGCAGCGACGAGATAGACGTCCGAGAGCCTCAGGATATGGGTCGGAAGCTGGTTGTACTGCTGATGGGGCGTAACACCGGTGCCGTCAATGTGGTCCTGATAGTTGCCGTAGATGTGCTTTCCGTAGAAAGCGCCGGTGGAGCAACCCCAGTTCTGGTTGGAAATGTTGGGATTGTCGGAACCGAGGCCATAACTCTTGTCGTAGAAGAACCTGTACATGTCGAATCCGCCCATGTTCTTCCAGAACCAGTCGATATGGTCGCCGAACATCATCATCGTCGCCATGCGGCGGTCGTCGGTGTCCACGCGAGTCTGAGGGTTCTTGGTGGCATCCACGCCGAATGCATCCTGGAGGTCGATCGAGGGACCCTTCCAGTCGCCCCAGTTATTCTCCTCGGAGAAGCCGACCAGACCCACATCGTTCTGCATGTAACTCTGGGTGCACCACATTTCCACCTTGGCCTGCCAAAGCCAGGAGAACAGGCATTCGCCGGTCTGCTGGAACACCTTGGGGTCGATGCGGAAGACGTCCGAGTACTTGGGAGTAAGGGTACGTCCGGAGTTGTTGATCACGTCTTCGGCATAAGTCAGGGCCTTGTTCAGGTCATCGGAGTTGAGAGAACCGGTGACGCCGGCCTTGGTCAGGTACACCTTGGCGAGGAGTCCCTCGGCCGCATAGTGGTCGATCCTGTTGTACTGGCCGATATATGCATTCTTGGGAAGGAGTTCCATCGCCTTCTCGAGGGTAAGGATGATGTATTCGTACACATCTTCCTTCTTGACCTTCTTGAGTTCGTTATAGGTGCCATCCTTGATGATGGCGGTATTGTCGTGCACGATGGGCACGTCACCGAAGTTCCTGACGAGGAAGAAGTAAGCCATGGCCTTCCAGGCGAGACATTCGCCTATGGCCTGGTTAATGACCTCCTTGGAGGCTCCGGAAGAGCCGAGCAGGTTGTTGATGACCGTGTTGCAATGGGCGTTGATGGACCACAGTGATGCGGACATGTCCTTGAGTTCCTGGTCGGTGCCGTTGACGGTGAGTGTAGTGTACGCGTTGTTGCCCGTCCAGACGTTTCCGCTCATGTATTCGGTATCATATACATAGAAGCGGGTCACATCGCTCCAGGGGCCGGAGTACAGGTAGTTCACTCCCATGATGACCTGCTCGTCATTCTTGTAGAAACCGTCGACGACATAACTGTCTTCGGAAGGACGGTTCAGGAATTCTTCGCAGGAGACTGCGCTGAATGCTGCTATTGCGATTGCAATTGTTCCAAATATTTTCTTCATGTTCATGTCCTCCCGTTAGAAAGTGATGTTCAGGCCGAAAGAATATGTCGTAGGGGAAGGATAACGTCCGTTGTCCACGCCGAAGGTCATGCCGGTGGCATCCTGGGTACTGGCTCCCACCTCCGGATCATACCCTGTGTACTTCGTGAAGGTGTAGAGGTTCTGGATATTGACGTACATGCGGACGGTCTCGATCTGCACCTTGTTGAGAAGTTTGCTGGGGAGAGTATATCCCAGGGTGATGTTCTTGATGCGGAGATAGGATCCGTCCTCGATGTAACGGTCGCTCATACGGTCGTTGTCGTTAGGATCGGCAGTGGTAATGCGCGGCATCCTGGTATCTGGGTTCGCGACCTTGATATTGGACACGTCGTTGTACCAGTTGTCGGAATAGACACCGTCCTTCGGGACGAGCTGCGCGCGCTGGGTGACGATCCTCTGCTGGTTGGTCCAGTAGCTGGTCATATGCGAGAGACCGTTGTAGCCCTGGCCCATCAGGTTGTAATTGAGGACCTTGTTGCCATAGGTGCCGTTGAAGAAGATGCTCAGGTCGAGATTCTTGTAACGGAAGGAGTTCGTCCAGCCGTAGGTGAACAGAGGGAGCGGGGAACCGATGTTGGTACGGTCGTTCTCGTCGATGACGCCGTCCTTGTTGACATCCTCGAACTTGAGGTCGCCCGGCCATACGGTGGTGCTGCGGTTGAACACGCCGTCGGCAGGATACTTCTCAGCCCTGGGGCTGTTCATTATATCATCGATGTCCTTGTATACGCCCGCGACCTTGTAGCCGTAGAAACCGTACAGAGGCTGGCCGATCTCGGTCACGCTCACGATGTCATTCCACTGGCCGTAACCGATGAGCTGGGCATTCTCGGTTCCGTCGAGGGCGACGAGCTTGTTCTGGTTGAAAGAGATCTGGAAGTTGCTCTCCCATTCGAAGTTCCTTCTCTGGATGGGATAACCGCTGAGGGTGATCTCGAGACCCTTGTTCTCAATGGTACCGAAATTACCCTTCGGGGCTGCGAGGGCGGCGGAAGAGTTGCCCTTGGTACCCATATATGAAGGAAGGTCGAGGGACATCAGCATATCCGAAGACCTCTTGCTGTAGGCGTCGACGGTGAGCGAGAGCCTGTTGTCGAAGAATCCGAGGTCGAGACCGAGGTTAATCTGCTCCTGCTTCTCCCAATGGACACCCGTGTTGGGGATGTTGGTAGGACGCTGCGCGTCTCCGAGGGCGGAATAGGAATCGTAGATGGTGGCTTCCCAGGCTCCGCCGCCGATGTTGGAGTTGCCGGTCTGTCCCCAGCCGAGGCGGATCTTGCCGTTGCTGACGACATGCCTCAGGGACTCGAAGAACTTCTCGTTCGAGAACCTCCAACTGGCTGCCACTGAATGGAATCCTGCCCAGCGGTTGTCCGGACCGAAGTTGGACGAGCCGTCATAGCGGTAGGTATAGGTGGCCAGATACCTGTCGGCATAATTGTATGTCCAGCGGGTGAAGAAGGATGCCATGGCTGAACTGCCGAATCCGTGACCGACCGTGGGGTCGCCGGTCGCCTTCGAGAGCGTCCTGACGATATTGTCGGGGAGATTGGAGTTCGAAGCGCTCAGATAGTTCCACCTGGACTCCCAGCACTCCTGGCCGAGCATGCCCGTAACGGCATGGTCGCCGAACGACTGGCTCCAGGTCAGATAGTTCTTAAGCTGCCAGTACACGCTGGCGTTCTTCTGGACCGACATGGAATTCGTCTTGTTCTCCTTGCCACCGAGGACGTAGGTGGGCTTGAAGGTGTTACTCTCGGAATTGCTGGAATCGAAACCGATTTCCGCCCTCCAGGTGAAGTGCTTGATCGGGGAGATGTCGGCATAGATGTTTCCGGTGAGTTTCTCGCGCCCGAGAGTATAAGTATTGATCATCGCAAGGCCGACGGGATTGGCCGAGGTATAGCCCTCGCGAACGACAGTGGCATAATTACCGTCGATGTCGTATACCGGAATGTCGGGAAGCGTGCCTAAGGACTGGAAGATGAGGCCTTCTCCACCGTCCGCGAGTTTAAGGTCGTCGTTGGTGACGGCATAGGTGGCGTTGACTCCGACTTTCAGCCACTTCTTGACCTGGGCGTCGATATTCGTACGGACGCTGAAACGGTCGAAATTCGTGCCGATGACGGTACCCTCCTGGTTCATGTAAGATCCGGAAACGTAGTATTGGACCTTTTCATTGCCGCCCTGTGCGCTGACCTGATGCTGGTGCTGGAGTGCGGTGCGGAAAACCTCGTCCTGCCAGTTGGTTCCGACGCCGAGCAGGGAAGGGTCGGCGTAATAGGGATTGGAGGAGGCTTCGCCGAGTTTCACGAAATCATTGTAGAATTCGGCCCACTCGCGAAGGTTGAGCATGTCGATGCGGACGTTCTGCTGGCTGACGGCCACCATTCCCTCATATGAAATCTTGGACTCTCCGGCCCGGCCGTGCCTGGTAGTGATGAGGACGACGCCGTTGGCGCCCTGGGCGCCGTAGATGGCCGTGGCGGAAGCGTCCTTGAGGATTTCCATGCTGACGATATCCGAAGGGTTGAGAGTGGCCAACGGCGAGATCGTGGAGATCTTTCCATTGCCGAGGCCGCCGAGACCGTAGTCCCAGGCGGAATTGCCACCTCCCTGTACGATGACGCCGTCAATGACGTAGAGGGGTTCGGCCCCGGCATTGACGGTGGCCTGTCCGCGGACGCGGATCGATGAGGATGAACCGGGAGCACCGGAGGTCTGCACGGCGGTCACACCGGCCGCGCGGCCCTGCAGGGACTGGTCCAGGTTGGTGATGATGGAACCCTTGAGGTCCTCCTCCCTCATCGAGACGGAGGCACCGGACAGATCGCTGCGTTTCATAGTTCCGTAGCCCACAACGACGACCTCATCGAGGAATTCGCTGTCTTCCGCAAGGGTGACGTCGATGACAGTCCTGTCGCCTACCGTCACTTCCTGGGTCGCATAACCGATGGACGAGAACTGAAGGACAGCCCCTCGTCTGACGGAGATGGCATAGTGTCCGTCCAAATCGGTAACGGCGCCATTTGAGGTGCCTTTTTCCATGACGCTGGCTCCGATGACAGGTCCGACATTGTCTATGACGGTACCTGTAATACGTACCGTCTGCGCCAACGCGGACAAACCAAGGAACAACAGTATCACGGAAGCGAGAAATCTGATTTTCATGTTACTGATGATTGGTTAATACTGAAATAAAGATTATAAAGTAATACTAAATATGCAGTTAAAACTAGTGTTCGTCAAAACATTGTTGCGAAAATAAGTATTTGTCATGAATTAAACAAGTATTATTTTGCGCTTTACTAACGTCATTGCCATAAAGCTATCCATATTGTATCCGCCAGGATGAGGATTTGCTCAAAAAGCAGCCGATTGCACCGGACTATTGCCATAATTGACTATCTTTGCATATCATGGAGAATGACGAGAGATTCATGCGCGAGGCGCTTCGCGAGGCTATGGCAGCCCGGGATGAGGACGAGATTCCGGTAGGGGCCGTAGTCGTCTGGAAAGGGCGCATTATCGCCAAAGGACACAACATGGTCGAGCGGCTGCATGACCCGACCGCCCATGCCGAGATGATTGCGCTCACCGCCGCAACCGAGGCCGTAGGGGGCAAATACCTGAACGACTGCACCTTATATGTCACCCTCGAGCCCTGCCCCATGTGCGCCGCCGCACTGTGCTGGGCCCAGGTCGGCCGCGTCGTTTACGGTGCGCCCGATCCCAAGCGCGGCTGCACACTCTTCTCCCCTTCCCTGCTCCATCCACGCACGGAAGTCGCGTCCGGCGTACTCTCCGACGAATGTTCCGCCCTCATGCGCGATTATTTCAAGACTATTCGAAAATAATTGATATCTTTGCACCCGGAATTGAGGTATGGTGTAATGGTAGCACATGGGATTTTGGTTCCCCCAGTCAGCGTTCGAATCGCTGTACCTCAACCCTAAAATGGAACGGGAGAAACAGATTTACAGGGTGACTCTTGTCGGCAGCGCAGGAAATGCGCTGCTGGTCGTCTTCAAGTTCATCGCAGGCGTAGTGGGACACAGTTCTGCTATGATTGCGGATGCCGTCCATTCCTTGTCCGACTTCATCACGGACATAATCGTCATGGTGTTCGTCGGTATAAGTGCCAGACCCCAGGACCAGTCGCACGATTACGGACACGGTAAATTCGAGACCCTCGCCTCCCTGTTCATCAGCCTGGCTCTGTTTTGCGCGGCCGTCGGTATCATCGCCTCCGGGGCGATCAAGTTTGCCGCCTGGCTCGGCGGCGCAGACCTGGCTTCGCCCGGCCGCCTCGCCCTCTGGGCAGCCCTCATCTCGATATTCATCAAGGAAATACTTTTCAGGTATACCGTCAGGAAAGGCCGCGAGCTGGAGTCCTCCGCGTTGAAGGCCAATGCCTGACATCACCGCAGCGACGCGCTCTCGTCCATCGGCGCCGCAGTCGGCATCGGCGGTGCCGTGCTCCTGGGAGGCCGGTGGACCGTCCTTGACCCCCTCGCCTCCATCGTGGTGGGCGCCATGCTGGTCAAGGTTGCATGGGACATCATGCGCCCCAGCCTCGGC
Organism: Bacteroidales bacterium; assembly: GCA_017620335.1. Taxonomy (GTDB): domain Bacteria; phylum Bacteroidota; class Bacteroidia; order Bacteroidales; family UBA932; genus Cryptobacteroides. The sequence continues at coordinate 19,627 of JAFZQO010000023.1, read as the reverse complement.
GAACTTACCGACGAATCGCTCCCCGCGAATACTGAGGAAGAGATCCTTTCGGTATTCCACTCTTTCCCGCAAATCTCCGAACCTCACAACCTCCGCACCAGACGGATCGGCAGCCGGGTCGCCATAGAGGCTCACATCAGGATGGACGGTGCCATGACCCTGCTCGAGGCGCACGACCTCAGCTCACGCATCGAAAAAAAACTCAAGGAGCGTCTCGGTCCCCAGACCATCGTCACCCTCCACATGGAGCCGAAGAAATGACCCCCGTACATAAGCGGGTGCGGGTAGTGGTCCAGCACATGGACCACTACCCGCACTATCCGGAGACGGTAAGACCGCAGCCTTACAGCGTACGCTTGATTTCCACGATGTGGAAGGACTCGATGACGTCGCCCTCCTTGATGTCGTTGTAGCCGGAGATGCTCATGCCGCACTCGCGGCCGGCGGTGACTTCCTTGGCAGCGTCCTTGCCGATCTGCAGGGAGCCGAGCTCGCCGGTATAGATGACAATGCCGTCGCGGATGAGGCGCACGCTCGCCTTCTGGACCATCTTGCCGTCGCGGACGATGCAGCCGGCGATTGTGCCGACCTTGCTGATGCGGAAGGTCTGCTTGACCTCGGCGGTACCGGTGACCTCCTCCTTTTTCTCAGGCTCGAGCATGCCCTCGATACCGTCCTTGACCTCGTTGATACAGTCGTAGATGACGGAATAGAGACGGATCTCGATGCCCTCGCGGTCCGCGACCTTGCGGGCCTCCACAGTCGGGCGGACCTGGAAGCCGATGATGACGGCGTCGGACGCCTCGGCCAGCAGGATGTCGGACTCGGAGATGGCACCCACGGCCTTGTGGATGACGTTGACGCGCACCTGCTCGGTGGAGAGCTTGATGAGCGAGTCGGAGAGGGCCTCCACGGAACCGTCCACGTCGCCCTTGACGATGACGTTGAGCTCCTTGAAGTTGCCGATGGCGATGCGGCGGCCGATCTCCTCGAGGGTCATGTGCTTCTGGGTCTTGATGCCCTGGATGCGGATGAGCTGCTCGCGCTTGTTGGCGATGCTCTTGGCCTCGCGCTCGTCGCTCATGACGACGAACTTCTCGCCGGCCGACGGGGCTCCGTTGAGTCCGAGGACTGAAACCGGAGTCGAAGGGCCGGCCTCGGTGACCTTCTGGCCGCGCTCGTTGAACATGGACTTGACCTTGCCGTAGAAGCTTCCGCTAAGCACGACGTCGCCGACGTGCAGGGTGCCGTTCTGGACGAGGATCGTGGCGAGGTAACCGCGGCCCTTGTCGAGCGAAGACTCGATGACGGCGCCTGAGGCGAGCTTGTTGGGATTGGCCTTGAGCTCAAGAAGGTCGGTCTCAAGAAGGACTTTCTCGAGGAGCTTGTCCACGTTGACGCCCTTCTTGGCGGATATCTCCTGGCACTGGTATTTACCACCCCAGTCCTCGACGAGGATGTTCATCTCGGAAAGCTGTCGGCGGATGGTGTCCGGCATGGCGCCGGGCTTGTCTATCTTGTTGATGGCGAACACCATGGGCACGTTGGCGGCCTGGGCATGGTTGATGGCCTCGACGGTCTGCGGCATCACGGCGTCGTCGGCGGCGACGATGATGATGGCGAGGTCGGTCATCTGCGCTCCGCGGGCACGCATGGCCGTGAAGGCCTCGTGTCCCGGGGTGTCGAGGAAGGTGATGTGGCGGCCGTCCTCGAGGGTCACGCTGTAAGCACCGATGTGCTGGGTGATGCCTCCGGCCTCACCGGCGATGACGTTGGACTTGCGGATATAGTCGAGGAGCGAGGTCTTGCCATGGTCGACATGGCCCATGACGGTGATAACCGGCGGACGGGGAACGAGATCCTCCTCGCTGTCGGGAGTATCGTTGTTCTCGATCTCCTCGGTAAGTCCGGCGGTGACGAACTCGACCTTGTATCCGAACTCCTCTGCCACGAGCACGAGGGTCTCCGCGTCGAGGCGCTGGTTGATGGAAACCATCAGTCCGAGGCTCATGCACGCTCCGATAACCTTCACGACGGGGGTGTTGTTCATCAGGGTGGCGAGGTCGTTGACGGTCACGAACTCGGTGACTTTCAGGACCTTCTTCTCGGCGGCCTCCTGCTCCATCTCCTCCTGCGCGCGCTGCGATGCGAGCTCGCGCTTCTCCTTGCGGTACTTGGCTCCGAAATTGTTCTTCTTGCCCTCGTTCATGCGGGCGTAGGTCTCCTTGACCTGCTTCTGGATCTGCTTCTGCATCTCCTCCTGCTCGGCCTCGGTGAGCTCGGGCTTGAAGCGGTCGGCGCCGCGCTTGCGTCCCTTGCCGGACTTGGCGGCGTCCTTCTGGGAGGGCTGTCCCTGCTTCTTCTGGGCGTCCTTCTGGCCGCGCTTGAGCTCGGGATCGGACCCGACCTTGCCCACGTCGACCTTCTGGGTGCTCTTGCTGATGCGCTCGCGCTTCTTGCCGGCCTTCTTCTTCTCGAACTGGGTCATGTCAATCTTGCCCAGCACCTTGAGGCCGACCGACTCCTGCTGTGAAGGCTGCGGCTCAGCAGCCTCTTCGGCAGGGATTTCGGGCTCGGTCTCCGCAACGGGCTGCTCCTCGCGGACCTCAGGCCCTTCCGTAACTTCGACGGCGGGGGCTTCGGGCTCGGGTTCCGCTTGGATCTCAGGCTCGGGTGCGGGCTGCGGGGCAGGCTCCGGTTCGGGGGCCGGCGCAGGCTCCGGCTCCGGTTCAGGCTGCGGCTCGGGTTCCGGCTCGGGAGCGGGTGCAGGTTCCGGCTCCGGCTCCGGTGCCGGAGCGGGCTTCGGAGGCTGCGGGGCGCGGCCTATGCCGGTGAGGATGGAGCTCTTGATGATGGTCTCCCTCTCGGGTTCATCTTCCTCGACCTCCTCCTTCTCCTGCTGCTTCCTGCTGGTCTTCTCGAGTATCTCGGTCAGCTTGATGTCTATCTTCTCGGAAGCCTCCTTCATCGCCAGGTCCTTGCTGTACTGCTTGTCCAGCGCAGGGACGTACTCGTCCGAAACCTTGGCGTTGGGATTGGCCTCTACCTGCGCGCCCAGCTTCTGCAGGAATTCAACGAGTTCCTGCAAGCCGACGTTGTATTTCTTGATGAGCTTGTTTATTCTGATTTCTGCCATATGATACCCCCTTTGTTAAAGTCAAACTAATCCTCGAACTCGGCCCTGAGGATATTGAAAACATCCTCGACGGTCTCGTCCTCGAGGTCGGCGCGGCGCGCGACGTCCTCCGGAGAGAGTGCTAGCACGCTCTTGGCGGTGTCGCAGCCGATGGACTGGAGCTTCTCGATGACCCAGGTGTCGATCTCGTTCTCGAACTCGCTGAGGAGCACGTCCTCCTCTTCGCTGTCGATCTCTTCCTTCGGAAGCTGGCGCCATACCTCGATCTCGCGGTCCACGAGCATTCCGGCCAGCTGGATGTTGCATCCTCCGCGGCCGACGCCCTTCTTCACCTCCTCGGGCTGCATGTAAACCTTCACCTTGTCGTTCGGGCCGGAGCCCATGTCGATGGAGGACACGCGGGCCGGGTTGAGGGCGCGCTGGATAAGCAGCGGCTGGTTGTTCGTCCACTGGATCACGTCGATATTCTCGTTGCGGAGCTCGCGGACGATGCCGATGATGCGGCCGCCCTTCACGCCGATGCAGGCCCCGATGGGGTCGATGCGCTCGTCATAGGACTCCACGGCGACCTTGGCCCTCTCGCCAGGGACGCGCACCACCTTCTTGACGGTGATGAGGCCGTCCAGGATCTCGGGAACCTCCTGCTCGAACAGACGCTCGAGGAACTCGTTGGAGGTACGGGAAAGGGTGATGTACGGAGTGGTGTTGTTGCGCATCTCGACGCTCTTGATGATGGCGCGGACGGTGTCGTTCTTCTTGAATCGCTCGCCAGGGATCTGCTCATCCTTGGGGATGTGCAGCTCGTTGCCGTCCTCGTCGAGGATGAGGACCTCCTTGGACCAGGTCTGATATACCTCGCCGCTGAAGATCTCGCCGATCTTCTCGGAGTACTTCTTGTAGACGTTGGCCTTCTCAATGTCCATGATGCGGCCCTGGAGGTTCTGACGGATGTTGAGGATGCCCCTGCGGCCGAAAGACTTGAGGCTCAGCTCCTTGGTATAGGTGTCGCCGATCTCGTAGTCATCGTCGCCGGTCTCTGCGGCCACCTGCTCCGGGGTCATCTCGGTGTTGGGGTTCTCCACCTCCTCGACGATCTCGAAGTTCTGGTAGATCTCGCAGGTGCCCTTGTCCACGTTGACGATGACGTCAAAGTTGTCGGAAGAGCCGTAGGTCTTGGCGATCTGGGTCATGAAGACGTCCTTGAGGACGCCCATCATCACGGGTCTGTCAATGTTCTTTTCCTCCTTGAAGTCCTTGAACGCATCAATGAGGGTTACTACGTTTTCTTTTTCCATGTTATGTTATGCGTTTAATCTTTGTCTTCCATTTCCCTGAGAAGCGCGTCGGCCTCGGCGCCGCTTATGCCGGCCGATCCGACCGTGAGGGCGTAGTCCTCGACATCACGGTCGAAGGCGGCCAGGACGGCGCGGTGCACATGTTCGCAGTCCCCGAGGCTGACCGGCCCCTCCTCCTTCGTGATGGTCACGTCGATGACGTTATCGTCCTCGTCGAAAGCGAGGGCCGCGACTGAGCAGCCGCATTCCAGGGCGGCGGCTTCAAGCACTTTTACCAGTTCTGTCCTGTCCATATCCTAATAATCCCTGCGTCCGCGCAGGATTGGCCTAATACGGCGGTTTATAATAACAAAGATAGGAACCGGCCGGCCCCTATCTCTTTCACGGGTGCAAAAGTAGAAAATAATTCTTAAATTTGCAAAATAAACAGACATTCTATGGAATTCACGGCAAAAGAGCTTGCAAGGATACTGAAAGGAACCGTGGACGGAAACCCCGACGAGAAGGTTACCGCCTTCGCCAAGATTGAGCACGGCAAACCGGGCAGGCTCTGCTTCTACGCCAATCCCAAATACGAGCATTACGTATACGGTAGCAAGGCGTCGGCCATAATCGTGAACAAGGACTTCGCCCCGAAAGAGCCCGTTTCGGCCACTCTCATCCGCGTAGACGACGCATATTCCTCGGTCGCATACCTGCTAAAGTACGTACACGACCACGAGAGCAAGTTCAAGCATCACCGCAGCCTCATGTCCCTTGTCTATCCCTCCGCGAAACTCGGGAAGAAGGTCTATGTCGGCAGTTTCTCGTATATAGGGAAGAAATGCCGCGTCGGGGACGGTACCAGGATCTACCAGAACGTCTATATCGGCGACGGGACCACCATAGGCAGGGACTGCATCCTGTATCCCGGCGTCCGCATCTATCCCGGCATGGTCATCGGGGACCGCGTCATCCTCCACGCCAACTGCGTGATAGGCTCCGACGGCTTTGGCAACGCCCCGCAGCCTGACGGGACATGGGAGAAGATAGAGCATCTCGGAAATGTCATCATAGGCAACGACGTAGAGATCGGGGCCAACACCACCGTGGACCGAGCCGAGATGGAGTCGACCGTCATCGGCAACGGGGTGAAGATAGACAACCTCTGCCAGATAGCCCACAACGTCCAGATCGGCGACAATACCGTGATGGCGGCCCAGGTGGGCATAGCGGGCTCGACCAAGATCGGCAAGAACTGCATCATCGCCGGCCAGGTGGGCATCGTCGGCCATCTCACCATCGCCGACGGCACCACCATAGCAGCCCAGTCCGGCGTCATCGGCAACGTAAGGAAGAGCGGGCAGAAGATCTTCGGCACCCCGGCCATCGACATCAACAACTACATGCGCAGCTACGCGATTTTCAAGCAGAACGGAAAGCAATAGATGAACCAGCATACCCTCGGAAATACCTGCACATTCGAAGGAAAGGGCCTTCACACGGGACGCTACGCCCACATGTCCGTGGAGCCCGCCCCGGCGGACACGGGCATACGCTTCCTGAGGACCGACATCGGTCCGGAAGCGTTCGTGGACGCCCTCGCGGAGAACGTCTCGAGTACGGCCCGAAGCACTACCCTCTCCTTCGGCGACGCCTCCGCCGCGACCGTCGAGCACATCCTTTCCGCCCTGACGGGAATGGGCATAGACAATGCCCTGATAAGGCTCGACAACGCCGAGGTGCCCATCCTTGACGGCAGCGCCCGCCTCTACGTGGAAGCCTTCAGGAAGGCGGGCATCATCCCCCAGGACGCACCCAGGCGTTTCCTGGAGCTTGCGCACGAGGTGGAAGTCCGTGACGAAAGGAGCGGGGCCTGGGTGAAGGCCGTACCCTCCGGCAGGCCCGGGATAAGCATCACCGTCGATTTCGGATCGCGCGTGCTGGGCGTCCAGTCCGCGGAGTGGACTCCGGATGCCGGATACGCCTCCGGCATCGCCCCGTGCCGCACATTCGTATTCTTCCATGAGATAGAATTCCTCGCCCGCCAGGGACTGGTGAAGGGCGGCGACGTGGACAACGCCATAGTCATCATCGAGCATCCTGTCTCCCAGGAACAGATCGACGACCTTTGCGCCCTGCTCGGCCTGCCGTCCCTGACCTGCACGGAGGAAGGATACCTCAACAATCTCAAACTACATTTCCCCGACGAGTGCGGGCGCCACAAGCTGCTGGACATCATCGGCGACCTCAGGCTTGCAGGGGGCTGGCTGAACGCCTCTATTACGGCTTTCAAGCCAGGCCACACCATCAACACCCAGGCCGCTAAGGAAATCAGGAAGGCACTGGTTTTGAAGTAACACCGTCCGTATCATCAACCATCAAGAAAATGAACAGAATCCATCCTACCGCCATCATAAGCCCGGACGCCGTCCTCGGAGACAACGTCGAAGTGGGACCTTATGCTTTCATCGACGCCAACGTCACCATCGGAGACAACTGCAAGATACATCCCCACGCCGTCATCTATTCCTACGCCAAGATAGGAAAGGGCTGCGAAATCTTTCCCGGTGCGGTGGTGAGCGCCATTCCCCAGGACCTGAAATACGACGGCGAGATCTCCTATGTCGAGATTGGCGACAACGTCACCATACGCGAATGCGCGACCATCAACCGCGGCACCAGGGCCAGCGGCAAGGGCGTGACCCGCATCGGGCATGACACCCTCGTCATGTCCTACGTGCACGTCGCGCACGACTGCTGCGTCGGAAACCATTGCATCCTCGTCAGCTTCGTCGGGCTCGCCGGCGAGACGGACGTCGACGACTGGGCCATCATCGGCGGCAGTACCGTGGCGCACCAGTTCAGCCACATCGGCACGCATGCCATGATAGGCGGCGGCTTCAGGATCAGCAAGGACGTCCCGCCCTATACCCTGTGCGGCCGCGAACCCCTCTGTTACGTCGGCGTCAACATCGTGGGGCTGCGCCGCCGCGGCTTCGACTCCGACGTCATCCGCAACATCAAGGACATCTACGACACCATCTACTTCCAGGGCAACAACATCAGCGACGGCTGCGCCCGTGTGGAGGCAGGATTCCCTCCATCCGAGGAGAAGGACACCATACTCAACTTCATCCGCAACTCCAAGCGCGGCATCGTCCGCCCCGGAGACACCCGGGAGAAAGGTTCCGACTGGTGACGCCATGCTTTTCTCCACGGCATATTTCCCTCCCGTAGAGTACTTTGCGAAAATAGCGGAAGGCTTCACCCTGTCCACGGACGAGGTGAAGCCTTCGGTCATATACATCGAAGCCTGCGAGCACTATAAGAAGCAGAGCTACCGCAACCGCTTCAAGTATTATGCGGCAGACGGAATCCAGAGCCTATCCTTCCCCGTTGTCGGCGGAGAGAGCGCGCAGAAACTCCCGATAACGGATGTGGAGGTGGACTGGTCCACGCCCTGGCTCATCCGCACGGAGCGCGCAATAGCCGCCGCTTACGAGTCCTCAGCCTATTTCGACCACTACAGGGACAGCCTATTCGCGTTGCTGGAGGAGTGTCCGCGCACCCTACTCGAATTCAACCTGTCCATCCTTCGCTATTTCCTCGAAAAGACCGGCATCCGGGCCGATATCCGCTTCACGGAGGAGTTCACGCCGGCCGGCTCCGGCATCTACGGCGAGGACCTTCGCGAGGTGATTCACCCCAAGCGCGGCAACACCATCCTCGAAGACCTTTCGCTGGCGAAGCCGTATTTCCAGGTCTTCTCCCGGAAATACGGCTTCGCACCGAACCTTTCGATCATGGACCTCCTCTTCAACGAAGGTCCCGATTCAATCCTTTATCTTAAGAGCCTTTAGAACCTCCAGCCAAGGGTGAGGACGAGGTCCGACATGGTCCGGGTCTGGACGACCTCGGGCAGGAACTCGTCACCGCCGGTGATGTAGTCGCCGTAAGGGTTGAAGTACCCGGAAGGATACTTGGCCATCCTGAAGGCGAAGTCGGCGAAGAAGGATCCGTCGGAGGAGTATCCGATACCGCCGGAATAGGTGCTGAGGATATCCCCGAAAGGAGTCTTGCCGGTGATGTAATTCTCACCGCTCTCGAACTCGTCGTAATAGTTGATGTATCCCGCGGCGGTGTACTTCACGCCGTTCTTGTCGAAGGCATAATACTCGGGCGAGGTGCGCAGGGCGTATCCTGCCCTGAGGGACAGGGAGGGAACAGGCCTGACCTCGATGCCGAAGCGTCCGGAATACTCCTTGCCGGCGAAATTGCGGTTCACGGCGTTCTCCATCCTGAAGGTATTGGCGTTGTGATAGTATTCAGCCGATTCGGAGAAACGCATGGAGCTATAGTCGGCCATCTCGAAATCGGCGCTGACCAGGCCGAAGGCGCCCAGCGTGTAGGCGACGCCGGCGTTGAGGCGCCAGGGAGAGATGAGGTTGTACTGATAGTCGTTCGACGGGCTGTCGGCGGAAGTATTATATTCCGACGAAGTGAAATAGGTGTTGGTAGAGACGTTCCAGACGTCACGGATGGTCATGAATGTCGGAGTCTGGACGGCTGCGCCGACGCGCAGGCCGCCGCCGGGGGTCCAGATGAAACCGGCCTTGAGATAGACCCCGGAGATGTCGGAGAGCTGGCTGTACTGGTAGCGGGCGCTGCTGAAGTTGGTGACAACACCGTCGGCATACTCGATCGGGAAGTCGGCCGTATCGACCGCGTTCTCCTCGAAATACTCGGAATAGCGGTAAGTCGCCACGGGCATGCCGAGATTGAATCCGACAAAGAACCTGTCGTTGAAGTTCATGCCGAGGTTCATCAGGATGTCGTACTTTGCACCATAAGTCTGGACGCGGGAGTACTGGTCAAGCTGACCCTGGGTGCGGATGTCGTACGAGCCGTCGCCGTTCGGGAACATGGCCTCGGTGGCGCCGAGATAGGTGTAGTTGCCGTAGCCGTCGACCATGGGCTGGCCGTACTCGTCATAGGCCTCGGCGATCATGCCGCCCTGGTAGGCCGCAAGATAGTTCCACGGAATTCCGGACGAGAACCAGCCGTTGCGGTCATTGAGCTCGGAAGGGGTGTAAGGAGAAGCACCGGCTCCGAACGATCCTAGGAGCGAAGTCTTGTTGTTGATCCCCTGGCCCACGTAATCGTTCATGAAGTGGCTGGTCGCGGTCGACATGAAGCCGAGCGTGAAGGACTTCATGGAAGAGTTGTAGGTATCGAACCTGAGGGTGAACCCCAGGTTGGGGATGTTGAACTTGTTCGTACGGTAGTCGAGATATCCGGAATAATCCTCACTGTAGGATGTGGAATAGCCGGAAGTATTGCTCAGGATGGTAATGCCCGGGGAGATGGCGAACTGCGAGTAGGGGGCGACGGCGGATCCGGCGGGATTGATCCCGATGGATCCCAGGTCGCCGCCGAGAGCCGTCATGGCGCCTCCGAGGGCGATGGAACGGGCCGTTCCGAAGTAATCGTTCACGCTATATGTGAGAGCCTCGGACATGGTCTGGGCTCCGGCTGCCGCAGCCGCGAGGGACAGTAGCGCAGCCAATGCAAATCTTCTCATATCTTCAATCTGTGAAAGTGAAATGGTCAAAGGGACTGGGAGTTATCGGCGTCCGCCGCCACCGCCGGAGCTGCCGCCCGCGCTGCGGGACGCGCCGCCGCCGGAGGAACCGCCGCTGAAACCGCCGCCGGAGCTGCGGGACGCACCACCGCCGCTATAGCCACCACCGCTGTAGCCGCCGGAGCTGCGGGATGCACTGCCGCCGCCATAGCTGCCGGAAGAGCTGCTGCGGCCGATGCTGCCGCTGCTATAGGTGCTGCCGGAAGAGGAGCTGCCGGAGGAGGCGGACCTCCTGTAGGTGCTGCCTGAGGATGCGCGGCTGGAAGAGGTGGAGGAGCCGGATGCGGAGGAACCGCGTACGGCAGAGGAGGTCGAACGGGACGCCGCGGATGCAGCGCGGGTCGCCGTGGAGACGCTGCGGGATGCAGTGGAGACCGTGCGGCTGGCCGTGGAATTGGTGCGGGAGGCCGCAGAAGCGGAACCCGCCGCGGAAGAGGCTGTTCGCGAAGCCACGGCCATGCGGCCGGAGGCCTTCTGAGCAGCGGAGCCGGAGGCCGCCGCGGAGCTGGCGACCGTGCGGCCGGCGCCGGTGCGCACCACGCGGCCTACGCCGTTGCGAGGATTGGCCGCGATGAAGGTGCCCTGGTCGCTCCTGGTGGCGAGCTCATGGCCGTAATACCTCGGACCGAAATAGGCTCCGCCGGCAAAATAATAAGGATAATGCCAGAAGAAGGGGTCTCCGTACCAGCCGGCATAGCCGTAACCATACCAGAACGGGTCATACCAGTAGGGGCCGAAGCCGTAAGCCCATGAAGGTCCCCAGAACGGGTCATACCAGAAGGGGTCGTACCAGAACGGATCGTACCATCCATAGTACATGTTGCGGTACCACCTGTAGGAACCGATGTACGAATAATGATAAGGCCAGCCGAATCCGTATCCATACCAGGGATAGAACGAGGAGTTCCATCTCCACCAGTCGAGGTCGTCGACGTCGTAGAGCGACACCGTGGTGGTGCTGTCCCTGTGGTTGAACTTAATGGAGGCTGACATGTTGTCAGGGATGAAAAGGGTATCGACCTTGCCCACGGTCTTCACGAAGACTGCGGAGGACTTGGTGCGGGCGATGAGGTCGTCGGTAGCGTTCAACTGCGCAGCCTGGGCATCGAGCGACAGGGACTGCGGCCTATAGTAGATTCCATCCTGGTACTTCTGGGCCGGTGCCTGCGAGAGCGAGGCCGTGGTGCCACAGGAAGTGAGCGCCAGGAGGACCGAAGCGATGATAATGAAGCGTGTTTTCATAATTAGAATCTCCTATATTGATAAAATTTGTATCTTTGTGTCCAATAATTGCAATAATTATACCTGTCTTGAACCGTCTGTAAGACGGGGAAAGTTGTACAATGTTAACAAGAAAATTGATATTTAGCAAATTTTAGGAAGATATGGCCAAGGAAGTAACGAAACGTTCAGACAACTATTCGCAGTGGTACAACGACCTCGTGGTGAAGGCCGACCTTGCCGAGCAGTCGGCGGTCAGGGGATGCATGGTCATCAAGCCTTATGGCTATGCCATCTGGGAGAAGATGCAGAGCGTCCTCGACGGCATGTTCAAGGAGAAGGGCGTACAGAACGCCTATTTCCCGCTTTTCATACCCAAGTCCTTCTTCTCGCGAGAAGCCGAGCACGTGGCGGGCTTCGCCAAGGAGTGCGCCGTGGTCACCCACCACAGGCTCATGAACGACCCTGAAGGCAAGGGCGTGGTCGTCGATCCCGACGCGAAGCTCGAGGAGGAGCTCATCGTCCGCCCCACTTCCGAGACCATCATCTGGAGCACGTACAAGAACTGGGTCACGTCCTGGCGCGACCTCCCCATCCTCTGCAACCAGTGGTGCAACGTCGTCCGCTGGGAGATGCGCACCCGCCTTTTCCTCCGCACCGCGGAGTTCCTGTGGCAGGAGGGCCACACCGCCCACGCCACCGCCGAGGAGGCCGAGTCCATGGCCAACCAGATGGTGCACGTGTATGCCGATTTCGCCCGCAACTGCCTGGCGCTGCCGGTGATAGTGGGTCACAAGAGCCCCAACGAACGTTTCGCCGGCGCCCTCGACACCCTCACCATCGAGGCCATGATGCAGGACGGCAAGGCCCTGCAGGCCGGAACCTCCCACTTCCTCGGACAGAACTTCGCCAAGTCCTTCGACGTGCAGTTCACGGGCAAGGACGGCAAGCAGGAGTATGTCTGGGCCACTTCATGGGGCGTGTCCACCCGCCTGATGGGCGCCCTGATCATGGCGCACGGCGACGACAACGGCCTCGTCCTGCCTCCGGCGCTTGCGCCGATCCAGGTCGTCATGGTCCCCATCTACAAGAGCGAGGAGGAGCGCAACGCCATCCTCGACAAGATGTACGAGGTCAAAAAGTCCCTCGAGGCCATGGGCCACAGCGTCAAGGTCGACGACCGCGACACCCTCCGCCCCGGCTTCAAGTTCGCCGAGTGGGAGCTCAAGGGAGTGCCGGTACGGCTCGCCATGGGTCCCCGCGACCTGGCCGGCGGCACCGTCGAAGTGCACCGCCGCGACACCCTCGAGAAGAGCACAGTAAGCATCGATGGCCTCGACAAGTACATCGATAACCTCCTGGCGGACATCCAGAAGGGCATTTACGACAAAGCCCTGGCCTTCCGTACCGCCAACATCAGGAAGTGCGACGACTGGGAGGAGTTCAAGACCGAGATCCAGAAGGGAGGCTTCCTTCTCTGCCACTGGGACGGTTCCCCCGAGACCGAGCAGAAGATCAAGGACGAGACCAAGGCCACCATCCGCTGCATCCCCGTGGACAGCTGCGTCTGCGAGGAGGAGGGCAAGTGCATCTATTCCGGCAAGCCTTCCCACAGGAGGGTCGTTTTCGCCATTTCCTACTAACTGTCATTCCGAGCGAAGCGAAGGAATCCAAATACAGTATTGACATGAAAGCATCATACTCACTGATCATCTGCGCGGCTGCGGCCCTGTGCCTCGGCGGCGCGGCATATGCGCAGGATGCGCAGAGCGCAGCCGCCGCGGCGGCACAGGAACTCACCAAGGCCGCCGAGGTGGAAAAGGCAGCGGAAAAGCCCAATTACTGGACCAGCCAGGCGGATTTCACCTTCGGCCTCAACCAGACCAGCCTTTGGGACTGGGCCGCCGGTGGTTACAACAACCTCAGCCTCAATACCGGGCTTGACGCCAACGCAAAGTACGAGAAGGACCTAACAACATGGACCAACCGCCTTCAGCTCCAATACGGCACTCTCTCGTCAGCCGACAAGAAAGGCCTCCTTCAGATCACCACCGACCGTATCTACGCTGAAAGCAAGTGGGGATACAAGACCAGCAAGGACTCCAAGTGGAGCTACTCCGCCGCTTTCGACTTCCGCTCGCAGTTCAGCAACGGCTACAGCAAGTATCAGCAGGGTGATGACGGTCTGTGGACCGGCACCCTCAAGTCCGGTTTCATGGCTCCCGCATACACCAACCTCGGTCTGGGTATGGACTGGGCCCCCGCCAAATGGCTGAACATCAATATCGCTCCCCTTACCGGAGGTTTTACCATCGTGCGCATCGAGGAGCTCCGCAAGACCTACGGAATGCAGCTCCGCGACCCCTCGTCCTCCAGCATGTCAACAGTGGAGGGAGAGAACTACCGCAGCACCAGGTTCCAGTTCGGTGCCCAGCTCAAGGTCGACGCCAAGTTCGTCATCAACGAGGTGTTCAACTACGGCACGCAGCTGGTCCTCTTCACCGACTATCTCAACGATCCTTTCAAGAAATACCGCGTGAACTGGGACAACAAGGTCACCTGGGCCGTCGGAAAGTATTTCAAGATCGGACTCGACACCTGGCTCATCTACGACCCGAACGTCATCATCAAGAACGACAAGGACATAGCACAGTATCCCGACGGACGCAACCGCGTCCAGTTCAAGGAATTCACCTCCTTCAACTTCGCCTATACCCTCAAGCCCAGGAGGCTCAGGGACAAGTAGCCCCCTCATGAAAGTCCTGCTTGCCGTCAGCGGAGGCATCGACTCCATGTGCATGGCCGACATGTACGGCCGTGCGGGAGCGGATTTCGCCGTGGCGCACTGCAACTTCCATCTGAGGGGTGCTGACAGCGACGCGGACGCGGAGTTCGTGGAGGGATGGGCGCGGGAGCACGGAGTGCGCTTCTTCCGCGCCGATTTCGATACTGAGGCATACGCTTCTGAGCACGGCGTCAGCATCGAGATGGCCGCTCGCGAGCTTCGTTACTCATGGTTCGCGCAAGTCGCCGCCGAGAACGGCTTCGACGCCGTCGCCGTTGCCCACAACGCCAACGACAACGCCGAAACCCTCATCCTCAACCTCCTGCGCGGCACCGGCCTCCGCGGCCTGCGTGGCATTTCACCCATCAGCCCCCTTCCGGCGGGGTACTGCCCTGAAAATTGTCCTGCTCCGCAGGCCCCCCCCCATTGCAAGCAATGGGTCCCCCCCTCTTATGATGCCGAGGGTGGCACTAATTTTCAGGGCAGTACCCCGCCGGAAAGGGGGCCGGTCCTACTGCTGAGGCCGATGCTGGGGATGACGAGGGAGGAGATCGAGGAGTATGCCAGGAAGAACGGCGTGGAGTATAGGGAGGACAGGACGAATGCGGAGGTGGAGTACAAGCGCAACCGCATCAGGAACGCTGTATTTCCAGAGTTCGCCAAGATCAATCCTTCGTTCGTCAGGACACTCAACGAGGATATGGAGCGATTCGCGCAGGCGGAGGACATCGTCGAGGACTATTTCCGCGAAGCGGAGGACAAGGTTCTCATGGACAATAAGATAGATGTCGGGGCTTTGCTCGGTCTCAGGCACTGGAGGTACGTCCTTTACCGCTTACTCGAGCCCCTCGGCTTCCATCAGGACACCCTCAAATCGGTTCAGAAACTACTGGAGGATTACGCCGCGGACGGGGAAGGTACCTTTGCGGGCAAGCGCTTCCTATCCCCCACCCATGTACTGGAGACAGCCTCCGGCACCATGACCTTCAGGCCGCGCGTCGAAGCGGTCCCGGAGGAAGACGTCGTCGTCGAAGGCCCGGGCGAATATGCTCTCCGCGGCCGGACTGTCCGCATCGAAATTCTTTCCGTGCCCACGGACATCATGCTGAAGCAGCCGGCCGGCACGCTCATCTGCGACGCCGCCGCGCTCCCCTTCCCCTTCACGCTCCGCGGCTGGCGAGCCGGCGACTGGATGCGTCCGTTCGGAATGGGTGGCAAAGCCAAGAAAATCAGCGACTTATTCACGGATAGCAAGTTCTCCCTGAGCGACAAGGAATCCGCCGTCGTGGTGTACTCCCCAGTCCTTGACAAGGGCGGTGACGGACATGTCGCGGCCGTAGCGGGTCTGAGAATGGACGAAGCCCTCCGCGTGGCGAAGGGCTCCGTAAATATAGTGAGGATCACTCTCCCCTAACGGATGTCGATGATATAGGGCATGCGGGCGAAAGTCACGTCCGAAGGATTGTCCTTAACCCTTTTATACCAGTCGAGCAGCACGCCCGCGGCATCGCCGAAGGGCGTTCCGGCAAGTATGTTCTCGGGGGCGGACTTCTTGCCAAGCATCTCCATCATCATCTCCATCTGGGTCTGGGGCTTGGGATACTCGGTTACGTTCCATGATGCCAGGTCGGCGTCGCCGCCGGCGGCGGCAGCCCACTTGACAGCGTCCTCAAGGGTGCCAAGCTCATCCACAAGACCGATCTTGATGGCGTCGGAACCAGCCCAGACGCGGCCCTGCGCGATGGAGTCGACGAATTCGGGCTCCAGGCCGCGGCCCTCGGAGACGATGTTGACGAAACGGTCGTAGATGCTCTCAATGCTAGCCTGCATGTAATCCAACTCGTCCTTGTCCAACGGACGCATGCCGGAATACATATCCGCATGCTTGTTGGAGGAAACCGTGACGATGTTCAGGTGCGCGATGTCCTTGACGGTGTTGCTGAGGTCCGGAATCATGCTGAACACGCCGATCGAGCCGGTAAGCGTGAGCGCGTCGGAGTAGATCTTGTCGCAGCTGTTGGAGATCCAGTATCCGCCCGAAGCGGCATACTCTCCGTAAGAAGCCACGACCGGCTTGTCTTTCTTGAGGAGTTCGATCTCGGCCTTGATCTGCTCTGATGCCAGGACGCTTCCGCCGGGAGAGTTCACCCTGAAGACCACGGCCTTGACGGTCGAGTCGGCGCGCACCTTGGCGATCTGGCGGGCGAAATACTCTCCGGAGACCTGCTGCTTGCCATTGCCCACGACTATTTCGCCGTCGGCGTAGATGATGGCTATCTTCTTCTTGGCCTTGAAGTTGGGAGTGACCTTCGCGGCGATATAGTCCGAGAGCGTGAAACTCTTGAGGTCCTTGAACGAGTCGACGACCGCGAGGTCGGCGAGCTTGTTCTCAAGGGCCTGGCGGTCGAGCAATTCGTCAGCGAAACCCTCGCGGAGCAAATCCTCGGGGAGGTTGAGCTTCAACTCGTCGATGGCGGCGTTAATGGCCTCGACGCTGATTCCCCTGCTTTCGGCGATCTCGGAAGCCATGCTGCCCCATAGTGCGTCGACCATGACCTGGTTCTGCTCGAGGTTCTCAGGGCTGGGGGCGTTCTTGATGAAGCCCTCTCCGGCGGATTTATACTTGCCGTGGCGGATGAGCTGGATGTTGACCCCGAGCTTGTCGAGGAGGTCCTTGTAGAACATGAGCCTGGTGCCTACGCCGCTGATCATGGAGCTGCCGCCCAGCTGAGGGGTCATGTAGATCTTGTCGGAAACCGACGCGAGATAGTATGACAGAGTGCCGGGAGTCTCCATGTATGAGATGACGGGCTTGCCGCTGAGGCGGAAATCGGCCAGGGCCTTGCGGAGCTCCTGGATCTGCGCCATGCCGCCGGTCGTGCCGTCGGACTTGATGTAGATATACTTGACGGCGGGGTCCTCAGCCGCCTTGTGGATGGCCTGGACGGCTTTCCAGAGGCCGACATTCTCCATCATGCCGCCGCCTGAGACCAGCGACATGACATCCGGGGCAGACGGGGTGGACTGCTCGGAAATGGCTATCTTCGACATGTCCATGACCAGTACCCCGGACTTGGGGATGACGGGCGTCGAGCTGCCGGCGGCAGCCATGGAGGACACGAAGCCCATGCCAAGGATGAAGAAGATGATGCCTGCAAGGAAGAGACCGCATATGACGGCCAGGACCATTTTGAAGAATTCTTTCATGTTCTTAATGGATTGATTGGGGCAAAAATAACAAAAAAGTGCGACTATTATGCTATCTTTGCATGATAAACGTCTTACAGCATGGCACAAAAACCGTCCATACCCAAGGGAACCCGCGACTTCGGCCAGCAGGAAATGGCCGAGCGCAACTACATATTCGACACCATCCGCAGCGTGTTCAAGACCTACGGCTACGCGCAGATTGACACTCCCGCGATGGAGAACCTTTCCACCCTTCTCGGCAAGTACGGCGAAGAGGGAGACAAGCTCCTTTTCCGCATCCTGAACTCCGGGGACGCCTTCTCGGGCATCGACTATGACGCCTTCCGCACGGAGGACAGGGAGCGCTCCTACAACAGCAAGGCTCTCTCGCTGAAGGTCTGCGAGAAGGGTCTGCGCTACGACCTCACCGTGCCTTTCGCCCGCTTCGTGGTCCAGCACCAGAACGAGATTTCATTCCCTTTCAAGCGCTACCAGATCCAGCCGGTATGGCGTGCAGACAGGCCCCAGAAGGGCCGCTACCGCGAGTTCTACCAGTGCGACGTGGATGTCATCGGCTCCCGCTCGCAACTCAACGAACTAGAACTCGTACAGATCATTGACAGGGTGTTCAAGCTCCTGGACGTCAGGGTGTTGATCAAGGTCAACAACCGCAAGGTCCTCACCGGCCTCGCCGAGATTTGCGGTTTCCCGGACAAGGTCGTGGACATCACCGTCGCCATCGACAAGCTCGACAAGATAGGGCTCGACGCAGTCAAGGAGGAGATGCTCGGCAAGGGCCTCACGCCGGAGGCGGTGGCCGTGCTCGAGCCGGTACTCCTGCTGCAGGGCTCCGACAGGGAAAAAATCGCCGCCATGCGCACCATGATGGAAGGCAAGTCTGAGGCCGGCATGAAGGGCCTGGACGAGCTCGAAGAGCTCTTCGGCCTCATCGACGCCGCCGGCATCGGCTCGAAGGTCGAAATCGACCTCTCGCTCGCCCGCGGCCTCAACTATTACACCGGGGCCATCTTCGAGGTCAAGGCCCTGGACTTCGCCATCGGCAGCATCTGCGGAGGCGGACGCTATGACAACCTTACCGGTATCTTCGGCCTCCCGGACATGTCCGGAGTGGGCGTGAGCTTCGGCGCCGACCGCATCTACGATGTGCTGAAGGGCCTGGACAAGTTCCCCGCAGGGCTCAAGTCTTCCACCCGCGTGCTCTTCGCCAACATGGGCAGCAGCGAGCTGCTGTATGTCCTGCCGGTAGCCCGCGCGCTCCGCGAAAGCGGCGTCTCCGTCGAGATCTATCCCGACGCGACGAAGCTCAAGAAGCAGTTCGACTACGCCGACCGCAAGTCCATCCCCTTCCTCTCCATCGACGGGGAGTCCGAGATGCAGGCCAGTACGATACAGCTGAAAAACCTCGCCACAGGCGAGCAGAAGGCCTTCCCGAAAGACGACATCGACGGCATCCTGTCCTTCCTCAGCTGATTTTTCGCGCAAAATTTGGACTTTCCGGAAAAAGTCCTTACTTTTGCAGTCCAATACCGCGGGGTAGAGCAGTCGGTAGCTCGTCGGGCTCATAACCCGGAGGTCGCAGGTTCGAGTCCTGCCTCCGCTACACAGCAAGCCAGCCTTTCGGGGCTGGTTTTTTCGTTTGTCTATCCCCGCCCACGAGGGTCGGCACCAACCATTATGTAGCAGGCTGGTATTTAGGCACTTACAGAACGCCCGGTTCCCAACCCTCGTATTTATCGCCAGGTTCGGCACCAGCCTATTTGTAACTGTCTCTCTAAGAGTCACATACAAATCAGTATGTTCCCAACCTCATGTGTCGTCCTGAAACCGGTTTACCTGCAGTTTGGAGAATCGGCGGAATGTGGCTATCTTCACATCGACAATTCCATACCATGACAAGAAGATTCAAATTCAACACCGTCGGACTGTTTACCCGAGACAATCGGACGACAGTCGATTTCTACACGAAGACCTTCGGCTTCACCACCGACTGGGACGGCATACAGCCGAATGTCGAGATGGTGCTTGACGATATGCGCATCATCCTTTTCCCGCGCGAGGCGTTTGAGCGGATGGTTTCTCAGACTTTCCAGTACCCTGATGGCCTCAACGGTACAATGGAACTTGCATTTGATGTTCCTACGTTTGCCGATGTGGACAAGGAATACCGGAATGCGCTGGACAACGGCGCCCATTCGGTGCTTCCTCCCACCACCGAGCCCTGGGGCCAGCGCACCTGCTACATTGCCGATCCGGACGGCAACCTGATAGAGATTGGTTCTTTTACTGAATAGATGCTATATCAGGCAACTATCGAAGAATATGATTCCATCATCGCCTTCTACGATGATGTGATTGAG
>JAFZQO010000022.1 GCA_017620335.1 Bacteroidales bacterium | reverse complement strand
TCTCTCCGAGTGCTCTGAGCTGCTCTTCGCTCATCGCGTTCAATTCCAATAAACTATGGGGCATAGAAAAATAAATGTAGATTCACATGCAAGCCTCTCCGACCGGAAAGGCAGTGCAAAGGTACGAAAAAAAATAAACAAAGCAAATACCGCTCTTACCGGAGCAGGTTGTCCATGTAGCTGGAGCTCTTCTTGAAGCGGAGGAGGTCCGCCAGGGCGGAAGCATTGGCCGCGATGCGGAAGCTGTAGGACTTCCACTGACCGGTCGGGACCCAGGATACGGCGATGTTGAAACAGTGCAGGTCATAGTTGGCACTGATCTGGGTGGTTGTGATCCGCATCGCCATGATGTCAAAGCCGCTGGAAGCCGTGATGCTCATCCGAGGTGTCAGCTTGATATTGCCGTTCGCGTTGATCGTCTGGGTAAAACGCTTGTTCTCCAGGAGCTGGTTGTTCGTGTACTGGTACGACTTCGCGTAACTGAAACTGTAGCTGAAACTGAGCGACCAGGGCGCATTCGGATTCATGTAGTACAGGTAACCGCCGGGGATGTATTCTCCCGTAATCGGATGATAGTAAATCCGCTGGTAGGAATTCGCGTCACCGCCGCCTGAGGAGCCCCGCCCGCCGGAATCGGACTTCCGGCCGTCGTTGCCATTGATGGCTCCCTTGCCGTTGAAGGAGATGGAAGCCGACAGGCTGGCGTTCGTCAGTCTCAGGGGAATGCCTTTGGCAACCAGGTTGTACTTGTTGATCCGCTGGCCGCGCTCGTTCACGGCGTACGGGTCGAAGTTCAGGTTACCGCTGAGATTGATCTTGTTGAACAGGTTCGTCGATGCGCTGACGCCGATGTTGGACATCTTCAGGGAGTCCGCCAGGAAGTTGTAACTGCCGTTGAAATTGAGCTGATCCAGGATCTTGACCTTCTTGGAACCGGTTCCGGTCGTGTCTCGGAGATCCCGGACCTTCGCCTCGAGATTGTTGCCGATGGAAACGCTCATGCTTCCGGTCTTGCCGCGTCCGGGCGCGGAGACGGAATTGTGATGGCCCGGGACTGCATAGATGTTGTACATCGCCTCCGGATGGTAGGACCCGCGCCTGTCATAATAGGCGTCCAGCGTGCGCCAGCCGTTGAATGCCTTGCCTTTCTCGGGGCTGAACGACATGGACACGGAAGGCGTGATCACGTGCCGGATCGCCTGGATCCTCCGATGCTTCCCGAAGTTGAACATGCCGTAGACACGGGTGCTCATGGACATGGAGCCGGAATAGGTCTGGGTGACCCCGAAGGTGTTGAAAGCCCGGCCCGGATCGTTGACGACCCGCTGCGCATGGACCAGATGTCCATCCTTGTCCGTGACCATGACCGGGTTGCCGTCCTTGTCATACTCGTCCTCCAGGTACTGCCGGCCGGCGTTGAACATCCAGTTCATGCCGTAGTTCACGCTGGGGGTGAAATTGAGGTACTTGAGCAGGGTGAAATTCGGCAGGCCGATCTGGAAGTTGTGCCCCATGCCGTTCGTGAGCCGGTCCAGCGCCTTGACTCCAAGCGAATCACCGAATTCCTTGACCCGCACACCGGTGACCGGGTCCACCTTGTAGGAGCCGTCACTGTTGTACACGAAATCCTGCATGTCCCGCATCTTGAAATTGAGGCGGTTCTGGAAGGAGGTCGAATAACCGAAGGAGATCTTCTCGTAGGCTTTTTCCTTGCCGACACGGTTCTTCTGCTTGAAAGGATAGAACCGCGTGACGGAGAGGGTGATGTTCGGCAGCGTGAAGGAATAGCTGGAGTCGCGGGAGTTCTGGTTGTGCAGGGCATTCAGCGACAGGCTCACCTTGCCGTTCCAGTTGCGGGAATAGGAGATGGAGGAGGAAACCTGGTTCTGCAAGGCTTCGTCCACCGACCGCGAATTGTACTTGCTGTTGGAAGGGCTGGAGAAGTTCACCGAGGCGCTAAAGGTCGTTCCCGGGTGGGCCTTGGGATCCTGCGTGTGGGACCACCGGAGGCCGAAGTTCTTGGATTGCCGGAAGTCCGCGCTGCCCTTTTCTCCCGTCTGGTCGTTGGAGTAGGTCAGGGAGAAACTGCCGTTGAACTTGTAGTTGACCCTGTACCGGGAGTTGATATCTACGGCGTAGGAGCCCAGGGTGAAATAACTGCCGGTCAGGGACAGGTCGAAATAATCGCCGAGGACGAAATACATGCCGGCATCCTTGACGAAGAAACCGCGGGCGACTTCCTCGCCGAAGGTAGGCATGAGGAGGCCCGTCGCCCGGGTGGGCTTGGACGGGACGAAACCGAAGGGCAGGCCGATGGGGATCGGGACGTCGGCGATCACCGGGAAGGCCGGCCCGAAAACCGTCTTCTGGGAAGGCTGCGTGACGACCTTCGCCATGGACAGTTTCAGGTAATAATGGGGGTGCTCGAGGTCGCAGACCGTGTACATGCCCTTCTGCATGTTCACCGACTGGTCCGGCATCATCTTGATCTTCTGGCCCTGGAGGAGACCCTCGGACTCCTGGGTGATCATGTTCGTGATGAACGATTTCTTGGAGTCGAAATTATACCGGAGTTCCTCCATCTTGTAGGTGGACTTGCCCTGGGTCATCTCCGGCTGGCCGACCCATTCCCCGGTAGCTTCGTCAAACCGGCCGCGGGCGAAGACGGTGTTCGTCTTCATGTCGTACTCGATGTAGTCCGCGGTGAGTTTCATGTCCTGGTAGGTGACGGTGGCGCCTCCGTAATAGTACACTTTCCGCTCGCCGCCCGTGAACTCGGTGATGATGGAGTCCTTGGCGGTGGAGAAGGCGGGACGGTCCAGTGAGCTCTTATCGAGCATGTCCAGGGAGTCGCGCCGGGCGATGGAATCGGCCCTGTGGCGCGCAATGACAGAATCGGGGAGGACGACCTTTGCGGTGTCCGCAGGCTGCTGGTTGCGGCCCCGGTTGCGCCGGAAGAGCTGGGCGGAGGACACCCCTTGTCCCAGGATGACGGCGAGCGCGAACACCACGATATATTTCCAGATTCTGTCCAAATTTACTATATTTGTAACCGACAAATTTACGACTATTTTCAGTCAATTCAAAACGACACGTCCATGAAACGCAGCATACGTCCCGTCCTGGCCGTTCTGGCCGCCCTCCTTGCAGCAAGCATTGTGCCTGAGCGGGCGGCCGGGCAGGACCGCCTGAAACTTTCCACCATCGTCATCGACCCCGGCCACGGCGGTCATGACCCGGGCTGCATCAGTGCGGACAAGAAAACCCAGGAAAAGGCCATCGCGCTGGACATCGCCCAGCGCCTTTCCCGGAAGATAGGGGAGTCCCTTCCCGGGGTGAAAGCCGTCCTCACGCGCTCCAGTGACAAATTCGTCACCCTGAGCGGCCGGGCGGACATCGCCAACGACCTGGGCGCGGACCTGTTCATCTCCATCCATGTCAACGCACAGGCGAAGGGAACCTCTGCGAACGGCTATTCCATTCACTGCCTGGGGCAGTCCAGCCGGGAGGGGAATGACCTCTTCAGCAAGAACCTGGACCTGATCAAGCGCGAGAACTCGGTCATCCTCCTGGAGGACGACTACAAGACCCGCTACCAGGGTTTCGACCCGTCGGACCCGCAGTCCTACATCCTGTTCAGCCTGATGCAGAACGCGCACCTGGAACACAGCCTCGTCTTCGCGGAGGAAGTCGCCAACGCGATGAAGGGCGGCCCCATCTCCCACAATCGCGGCGTCTCCCAGGATCCGTTCTGGGTGCTGTGGCGGACCACGATGCCGGCGGTCCTCGTGGAAGTGGGCTTCATCACCAACGCGAACGATCTCCGGGCCTTGCGTTCACCGGAGGATCGCGACCGGATTGCAGAGAGCCTTCTGAAGGCCGTCAAGGCATTCAAAAAGCGATACGACAACTCCACGGCCGCAACCACCGCGCCGCAGCGCGCGGCGAAGCCGGAAGCCGCTCCCGCCGCGGAGTCAAAGCCTGAACCGGCGGCCGAACCGGAAGCGGATCCTGCCCCGGAAAAGGCCGTCGAGTCTTCCGGCGTCGTTTATGGCGTCCAGGTTCTCGCCACGTCCAAGAAGATGAAACCGACCGACGCTTTTTTCAAAGGATACACCCCGCTCGAGGTCCGTTCCGGGAAACTGTACAAGTACATCCTCGTCGCCGGCGACGACCTCGCCGCGGTCCGCAAAACAAAGAAGGAACTGGACAAGAAATTCCCCGGTTGCTTCCTCGTCTCGAAGGACGGAGAAACTGTCACTCGCATTCCTTGATTTTTCTGCCTTGCAAGGGCGTCTGCAAGGACTTTTTCCGCAATCCAATAATTTTGAATCTTTCTAAACAAGAAATTCAAATGGATGCATTATATAAAAGTTTTAGGAAATTAAACGCTTGATAATCAGCATTTTATTTAGATAGGCATTTTCTGGTCGCCCAACTAAAAGTAAAATAAAAAAAACTGAAAAAGCAATAGCAAATTTAATTTGTTATCATTTTTTTTTCCTCCATCTTTGCAATCCAAAACCAATCGAATAATCCCTCGTGACCGGACAAGACAGACATATTGCCGTGTGGAATAACTGTCTGCAGATCATTGCCAACAACATTGATCCGCAGAAGTTTGACACGTGGTTCAAGCCCATCCGTCCGGTGTCGCTCGTGGACTCCAC
>JAFZQO010000021.1 GCA_017620335.1 Bacteroidales bacterium | reverse complement strand
GCCAGATGATGTAAATGGTGAGTAGGTAAAGAATGGCTCAATATCAAAATCAAAGGAGGCTCTTTGAGCACGAAGATCTTGATTATACATATTCTTTACCTTCGCCACGTGAACGGCATCGCAAATACTCCAGACATTCAATCCAATTCGTGCCGCCGTTATTGCCCAATACAGCCCAGAATACTCATAGTATGTGTATCCATTCTGGATCACAGGTGTTCTCTGCGTATAACTAAGAAGGCCAAGTCCAAGATTTGAAAGGAAGAAACCCGCAGCACGGCCCCATTCGCCGGTTATGGCGTTGCCAAGACCTGGAATAAAAAAGTCGCCGAAACCAATCCAGAAAGGAGTATATGGATCCCCTGGCTGTCTAACGTAATTGCGGGTATTGTAGAAATCCTTATAATCTCTATACCGCATCCCGGGGGCAACATTATTATCGGTGTTCAAAGCGACAGTCTTCTGATTATCATTGAAAACCTCATTCTCTCCATTCTCATAGCGTACAATCAGAATCTCCGATTTTGGCATGGTAAATACAGGACCATCAAGGTTACTGTATTTTTTATACTTCACTTCAGAGGTCGTCACTTCGAGAATCTTGGCCTGAATATCGGAGCCGTCCTTCTTTGTAATAATATCTTGGGCCGATACAGAAAGGCAGCTGCCAATAATAACGGCAACAATGATAAGAAGAATTCTTTTCATAGTTTAGAACTTTAAAGCGATACCCATACCGTACTGCTGAGCCCCAATGCTGACTTCTGGAGTACTGTGTGCAAAGCCATGCTTGGAGTTATAATCTGCAATGGCATTATTGATCTTGTTAACTCCAACAATATGCAACGGAAGACCGATAACGATCAAGCCAGCGCAGATGCCATAAATAGCACCACCTCCTTCAGTATTACCGGTAGCGAGAGAAGCGGCAAAATAACCGGCCGCACCACCAGCACCAGCTGCCATTAAGACATCTCCCACTGACGATAAGGAGTCTCCACTTTTGTACATCGCATCTGCTTCAGGAGAGAAATAGAGATGAGTGGATTTTTTATCGATGTTCATTCCATTGATTGATAATCTTCCAGTCCAGCGGTCAAGAGTCATAATGCCCTCAGGAATAGATGTATTAGATTTTGATTCTGTATTGAAAATATCTCTTTCTCCATTCTCATAGGTAATCATTAAGATATCCGACTTTGAGATAGTATAAACTGGTCCATCAAGATTGGAAAAGTTCTTATACTTGACTTCAGTTGTACCAACCTCGGAAATTTTGGCCTTGATGTCAGTCCCGTCTTTCTTGGTAATAATATCCTGCGCAAAAGCAGAATAACCAGCCACAAGCAAGAAAGCAAGAAGAATTAAACGTTTCATAATGAATTTAATTGGTTTAAGCAAAGGTAATTCATTTCTGCCATTTCAGCAAACTCTTTCTCTTCTTAGTGCTAAGATATAGTATGCTTATTCGGCAGGTAGGTTTCCGAAGATGTCATTGAGTTTTTGTATCGCCTCAGTCTTCTTCTCCATGACGACATCCGCATAGATCTCGGTGGTCAGGACACTCGTATGGCCAAGCAGTTTACTCGTGGTATAGATGTCGCCTCCAGCGGTCAGGGTCAGCGTCGCAAAGGTATGACGGCTGCAATGGAACGTGATGGTCTTCTCAATCCCAGCCCGTTTGGCCATGATCTTTAAGGCCCGGTCTGCAGTGGATATGGTTGGGGCATTGGGAAACACTTTCTCATCCGGTGAAGCGCCATTCCGGTCCGGGAGCAAGGCTTTTGATTGCGCCCCCAACGGAACAGTGACGGGCTGCTTCGTTTTCTTCATTGATGAGAGTCGGATAATCTCCCCTGCGTCAGTCTGCTGAATATCCCTCCAGCGCAGCGCTACCATGTCACTATGCCGGAGTCCGGTGAAGCAGCAGAATAGGAAGGTCTGTTTCGTGTTCGGACTACCGGTGGGAACATCGGCCAGTGCTTTCAATTCCTCGACGGTCAGATACTCCCTGCTGCTCGGGCAGGTCTTCTGGAACTTATCCCGGGGATGCAGTTCATAGAAGGGGTTCTTTTCCAGAACTCCCTCCTTCACGGCATGGTTCAGGATGGCAATGAAGATGGTCTGGTTCAGTTTCAATGTCTTAGCGGAAAGCGGCTTGGGATTCCCAGGGGATTTCGTGTTCTTGTACTCATCCTTCATATTGGTTAAGAAGCCCTTGCAGAATGCCTTATCTATCTTTACCATCTGCATCCTGGGACGCCTGATGTGGCTGAGATATGACTTTACCAATTTGATGGTCGTATGCACCATGCTGCAATAGGACGGGGTCATCTTCCGGGCGTCCTGGACATAGACCTCGTATTCATCCAGCCAGTCGGAAAAGCATTTGGAAGAGATGACCTCCAGCCGCTCTCTTTCCGGTTCACTTTCGATACCAAGGATTCGCTCGGACTTGATCTTTAAGGCTCGGTTCAAGGTGGCCTCGTTGACCTTTCGGTCATCGTCACTCGTCTCCGGAATAAGGAAAAGGTTCAGGGATTCAGTCCTCCTGTCCCCACCCTTTTCGTAGTATTCCAGATACAGGGTTCGGTTTCCACTCTTATGCGTCCTGGTACGAAGTTCAATCTTCATTTCCCTTCTTTCCCTTTGTTTG
This sequence comes from Bacteroidales bacterium, assembly GCA_017620335.1. Lineage (GTDB taxonomy): Bacteria > Bacteroidota > Bacteroidia > Bacteroidales > UBA932 > Cryptobacteroides. The sequence goes on along the minus strand of JAFZQO010000021.1, from coordinate 68,319 downwards.
AATCCTGCTTTTCCGTGAAGAGATCGTCAACGAGATTCACGGTCTCGACCTTCTTCTTGTCGATGATTTTACTGTAGATCTGCGTGGTGGTCACGTTGCTGTGGCCGAGCAGTTTGCTGGTGGTGTATAGGTCAGCTCCGAGGGTGAGCATCATCGTCGCAAAAGTATGGCGGCTGCAATGGAACGAAATGGTCTTGGCGATCTCTCCGTTCTTCACCCACTTCTTGATATGGTAGTTGATCGTTGCGTCGCTGACGGGCAGATTGAACGCCGACGTTTCCGGATTCTTCCGTTCGGGAAGATACTGGAGAGCCATCGCCGACAACGGGACGTTTACCGGCTTCTGGGTTTTCTGCATTACCGTATGGACATACATTGTCTCGCCATCCGGCATGGTATGGATTTTCTCCCAGGTCAATGAGCGCACATCGCTGAGACGCAGGCCGGTGAAACAGGAGAAGATGAAGGCCTTCTTGACTTGTTCGTTCGTGCAGGGAACCGCCATCAGCGTCTTAAGCTCTTCGATGGTCAGGAATTCCCGTTCCTCCGGGGCCGGATGAAACTTCTCCCTGCGGTCCAGTCTCTTGAATGGGTTCTGTGGAATGATACCGTCACGGACAGCCTTGTTCAAGGCGCCGACGAAGACGGCCTGGTGATGGTGGGCGCAGCCCTTGCTGATAATCCTGTCCTTCTGCTTGGTGCAGACGCTGTTCTTCGCTGTGTCGAGGAATTTGAGGAATCCGCGACAGAAGTCCGGATCGACCTCGCTCATTGCAATATGGGAAAGGCCACTCTCTTTCAGATACTCTTCCATCTTCTTCCGCAGATCCGACCGTCCCTTCAAGGTTGATTCCTTGAATCCGAAACTGTCCTGCTCATACTGCTTCAAGTAGTCGATGAGAGCCATCTTCGACTTCTTGATCTTGTCCCATTCCTTGATGCCTCGTTGCTGGAGAGCCAGAATCCGGTCAGACTTGATCTTCTCGGCGACGCTCCTGGTCCTTGCATTGATGTTTTTGGCGTCCGGCTGCGAGGACGGAACAAGGAAAAGGCCCAGCGACTCATACTTCCGGACCCCTTTCATATAGATGTCGAGGTACAGACTGATGCTCCCGCCCTTTAGTTCCCGTTCCCGGATCCGGACTGGCTCCTTTACTTTCAGCTCTTTCTTCTTCCTGCCCATTCTACTTGGTTCGATTTGTTTGGACAGGGTCAAACAGTCGCCCCATCCCGACCGCTAAGATAACATTTTATTTTGTTTCGCGTAACAACAATGCAACAAAAATGCACCGAAAATCGCTGAACTATCGAAAATGGAGAAACAATAGCAAATCTGTATAATACGATAATATACAATTAGATTTGTTTGCTTTTGTTGGATATGTTTTATTATGATTTCAGTTTCTCACGCTTATACTTCGTGGGCTTCTACGTGCTCCTGCTCTTCGACATCGTCCTGACGATACAGGTGGAGAACCTCACGGCCATCACGGCCAGCGAGGCGACGATGGCTGCGTTCCTGCAGAACGCCTTCTTCTCCGCCGGTTACCTCATGGCGGCGAGCATCGTGGCCCTGAAGTGCCTGAACCTCGTCCCGGACCTCGCGGCCTGGATGATCCCGGAGGGCGACACGGCCTTCTCCACCCGAAACTTCGGCGAGGGCGTGGCCCAGCAGGCCAAGAGCACCGCCACCGGCATGCTCAGCGGACACATCATTTGACAACGATAAAGAAAGCGATATGGTAATCAAGAATCTCGAGAACAAGATCAGGCTGGTCGGCATCGTCTGCGGGCTCTTCCTCGCCGGCTGCATCATCATCAGCGTGGCGAGCATCCTCACGGCCCGCGGGATGGTGTCCGACGCGCACAAGAAGGTGTACGTCCTGGACGGCAACGTCCCTATCCTCGTAGAGAGGAGTTCAATAGACGAGACGCTGGAGGTCGAGGCGAAGAGCCACGTGGAGATGTTCCACCATTACTTCTTCACCCTCGCCCCGGACGACAAGTACATCAAGTACACGATGGAGAAGGCCATGTACCTCGTGGACGAGACCGGCCTCGCGCAGTACAACACCCTGAAGGAGAGGGGCTTCTACTCGAACATCATGGGTACGAGCGCGGTCTTCAGCATCTACTGCGACTCCATCCGGGTGGACACGAAGAACATGGAGTTCACCTACTACGGCAGGCAGCGGATCGAGCGGAGGAGCAGCATCCTGATGAGGGAGCTGGTGACCGCCGGTCAGCTCCGCCGGGTCCCCCGCACCGACAACAACCCGCACGGGCTGCTGATCGTCAACTGGCGGACCCTCCTGAACAAGGACATCGAACAGAAACACAAGTCAACCTATTAGCCAAGCACCAATACCATGGGAAAGTGGAAGAACATCATCATCGGGGAGAAGATGCCCGACAGGGATGACCCGAAGTACAGGGATAGGTACGAGAAGGACGTGGAAGTCGGGAGGAAGTTCGCGCGGGCCACCCGCATCGACCGCCTGGCCGGTCACGTCCAGCGGTTCGCCGAGAGGCACCGGGGCGTGTTCCTCACCATCGTGATAGGAATCGTCCTGGGCTGCCTCGCCGTGAACATCGTGCATTTCACCGAAGCGGTCCGGCTCCGCCGGGCGCAGAAGGATTATCCCTCCGTGCCGGACTCGATCCCGATGCCGCGGATCGGCGAGCCGGACTGGCTGGACGGCATGCGATCACCCGAAGAATAAGGAGAAGGCCATGAACAAGCTCAAGAACATCAACTTCAGGCAGACGAAGTACAGGCTTCCGGCCATCCTCTACTTCCCTGTCCTCTTCACGGCCTACTTCGCCATCGACATGTTCCACACGGAGAAGGCGGAGACCAAGGACCCGTCGATGCAGACCACGGATTACATCAATCCCAAGCTCCCGGAGGCGAAGGTGAAGGACGACATCGGCAGCAAGATGCAGAACATGCAGGGCACGTACGTGGATGTCGCCGACTACACCGCCGTCGACAACGTCGAGCGCGAGGACAAGGACGCCGAGAAGGAGAGATACGACTCCCGGTATTCCGAGAACGAGCGCCAGGCCATCGACGACCAGAGTGCTGCCGCCACGTCCGCCCAGGAATGCGACCGGCAGATGGAAGAAAGGCTCAGCGAGAGTGCACGGCGCGCCGCCGCCCTGCAGCGGCAGGACGGGGACTACCCCTTCCCGCTCACCGAGAAAGAACGGCTCATCCAGAGCCAGCAGCGGGAGCAGGCCCTCCGGGAGGAACTGGAGGCCGCCCTCGCGCAGCTGCGCGAGCAGAGCGCCGCCCAGGTGACCGGATCCCCCGCCTCGACGACCGCGCAGGAGAAGTCCCGCGCCGTCGCCGCACCGTCCGAGGACGATGCGGCGATGGTCGTGCGGCGCATCCGCCAGAGCTCGGACTACTTCCACACGGTAGCGGAGAACGATCCGCAGCCGAACCTCATCAAGGCGATCGTCGACGAGGACGTCAAGGCCGTGGACGGCAGCCGCGTGCGGCTCCGCCTGCTGGACGACGTGGAGATCGGCAGCCTCTTCATGCCCAGGGGCAGCTACCTGTACGCCATCATGAACGGCTTCTCCTCACAGCGCGTGAAGGGCACGGTGAAGAGTATCCTGCTTTACGACGAAATCGTCAAGGTCAACCTGTCGCTCTACGACACCGACGGGCTGGAGGGGCTGTACGTCCCCGGCAGCTCGTTCCGTGAGACCGCCAGGGACGTCGCCGGCGCGGCGACCGGGAGCACGATGAGCATCAACAACGGCAGCTCGGGCAACGCCCTCTCCCAGTGGGGCCGGCAGGCCATGCAGAACGCCTACCAGCGGACCACCAGCGCCATCGGCAAGGTCATCCGGAAGAACTCCGCGCACCTCAAGTACGGCACGTTCGTGTACCTCGTGAACGGCAACCAGACAAGAACAGAATAACCCATACCGAAATGAAAATCAAGCTTTTAATCGCATTCTTCATCTGCTTCGCCTCCGCCCGCCTGATGATGGCGCAGGAGACGGCCTCGGGACTGGAGCTGCTCACCGTCAACGAGCAGGTCACCACGGTCATCACGGCCACGGAGCCGATCCGGTTCGTGGACATCTCCACGGACAAGGTGGCGGGCGACCAGCCCCTGAACAACACGCTCCGCCTCAAGCCGAAGGAGGGCGCCGACGTCCACGCCGACGGCGACGTCCTCGCCGTCGTCACGATCGTCACCGAACGCTACCGCGTGCAGTACGGGCTCATCTACACGACAAGGATGAACGAGGCGGTCACGGAGAAGACCGTCCTCCAGACGGAGGTCCTGCCATACAACAACCCCGCGGTGTCCATGCCCACGGAGGAGATGGTCCGCTTCGCCTGGAAGGTCTGGAACTCCCCCGCCCGATACAGGAACGTAGGGGCGAGGAGGCATCACATGGACGTCCGGCTCAACAACGTCTACAGCGCCGGGGAGTACTTCTTCATCGACTTCAGCGTGGAGAACCGCACGAACATCCGGTTCGACATCGACCAGATCCGCGTGAAGGTCGAGGACAAGCGGCGCACCCGCGCGGCGAACTGCCAGAGCGTGGAGCTCACCCCCGTGCTCCTCCTGGAGAACGCGTCCACGTTCCTGCACGGCTACCGGAACGTCGTCGTGCTGAAAAAGCTCACCTTCCCGAACGACAAGGTGCTCGCCATCGAGATGTCCGAGAAGCAGGTCAGCGGACGAACGGTCCGCCTCGCCATCGACTACGAGGACGTGCTGGGGGCGGATTCGTTCAGCGAAAGGCTTCTGAAGGAGGACTAGGAGATGAGAAGGTTTTTAGTGATTGCCGTCGTGCTTCTGACGGCCGTAATGGCCAAGGCCCAGGACAACGCGAACCGCATCGGCGTCGGTGCGACAGCCTACTACCGCCCGGCTGCGTCCGCCATTCTTTCCTGGGAGCACGAGACGGCCTACCACAATGCGTGGGAGGTCTTCGCCACGGGTTCCCTGAAGCTCGACAACCTCGACGACATCAAATCCAACAACATGGCCTGGGGTGTCGGCGCAGCCTGGAAGCCCTGCCTCTACCGGGCCAAGAACCGATACGGCTCCGCCCGGATCGGCGTGAGCATCGGAGCGGCACCGGTGGACTTCCTCGCGGGGATCCATGCCGGATGGCAGCACAGCTACACATTGAAGAGCGGCTGGCAGTTCTACTGGCAGGCGGGCGTGGACCTGATGCTCCCACGCCGGGACGACCTCTTCCGGGCGGGCGCCGGCATCGGCGTCAAGCTGCCCGTCCGCGACCGCCTCCGCTACCGCTGAATCCCCTCGTCCCCTAAACCGTAAGTACCATGGAAGAGAGCCCCAACCTCGTCGCCGGATACAAGATCTTCCGGATGGTCGTCTACGTGTCGGTCATCCTTGAGTTCTTCCTCTACGCCTTCGACCCCGCCCTGCCCAGGTTCTGGGGAGGCGTACTGTCGGACCTGCACGTGAGGATGAAGCGCTGGTTCATCTACCACGACGGCAACCTCATCTGGAGCAAGGTCGCGACGCTCCTCCTGATCTGCGTCACGTGCCTCGGCACGAAGAACAGGAAGGAGATGGAGTTCGACGCCCGGAGGATGGTCCTCTACCCGCTCGTGGCGGGACTCTTCACCGTGGTCCTTTCCGTCTGGCTCTTCGGCCACGCGATGACCCCGCTCATATACGCCGTCCCGCTGAACCGTTGGCTCTATATGCTGGCCACCGTCATCGGGACGGTCCTCGTGCACATCGCCCTGGACAACATCTCGAAGTTCCTCAAGGACGGCCTCATGGACGACCCGTTCAACTACGAGAACGAGTCGTTCGAGCAGAGCGAAGAGAAGATCTGCAACAAGTACAGCGTCAACATCCCGATGCGGTACTACTACAAGGGCAAGTTCCGCAAGGGCTGGGTGAACATCGTGAACCCGTTCCGCGCGACCTGGGTCGTCGGTACGCCGGGCTCCGGTAAGACCTTCTCCATCATCGAGCCCTTCATCCGGCAGCACAGTGCGAAGGGATTCGCGATGGTGGTGTACGACTACAAGTTCCCCACCCTCGCCCGGAAGCTCTACTATCACTACCTGCTCAACAGGCAGCGGAGCAAGTTGCCTAAGGGATGCGGATTCAACATGATCAACTTCGTGGACGTGGAGTATTCCAGCCGCGTCAACCCGATCCAACTGAAGTACATCAACAACCTCGCGGCGGCCAGCGAGACCGCCGAGACCCTGCTGGACTCCCTCCAGAAGGGCAAAAAGGAAGGGGGCGGCGGCTCGGACCAGTTCTTCCAGACCTCCGCCGTGAACTTCCTCGCGGCCTGCATCTTCTTTTTCTGCAACTGGAACAAGATGCCCTACGACAAAGAGGGCAACCAGCTCTTCCCGGAGTACACGACCGACCGGCAGACAGGGCAAAAGCGCCTGAACGGCAAGGTCAAGGACAGGGACGGCAGGTTCGTCGAGCCCGCCTACTGGCTGGGCCAGTACTCGGACATGCCGCACATCCTGTCGTTCCTGAACCAGGACTACCAGACGATCTTCGACGTACTCCAGACCGACCCGGAGGTCCTGCCGCTGCTGGGCCCGTTCCAGACCGCCCTGAAGAACAAGGCGATGGAACAGCTCGAAGGTATGATCGGCACGCTCCGCGTCTACACGTCCCGCCTGGCCACGAAGGAGTCCTACTGGATCTTCCACCGGGACGGCGACGACTTCGACCTGAAGGTCAGCGACCCGAAGAACCCCAGCTACCTGCTGATCGCCAACGACCCGGAGATGGAGAGCATCATCGGCGCCCTGAACGCGCTGATCCTGAACCGTCTCGTGACGAGGGTGAACCAGGGGCAGGGAAAGAACGTCCCTGTGAGCATCATCGTTGACGAATTGCCGACACTGTACTTCCACAAGATCGACCGCCTCATCGGAACGGCCAGAAGCAACAAGGTCAGCGTCACGCTGGGCTTCCAGGAGCTCCCGCAGCTGGAGAGCGACTACGGCAAGGTGGGCATGGAGAAGGTCATCACGACCGTAGGCAACGTAGTGAGCGGATCGGCCCGCTCGAAGGAGACGCTGGAGTGGCTCTCGAACGACATCTTCGGCCGTGTCGTCCAGGTGAAGAAGGGCGTCACCATCGAGGTGGACAAGACCTCCGTCAACTACAACGAGGGCCTGGAAAACCTCGTTCCGGCATCGAAGATCTCCGACATGCCGACGGGCTGGATATGCGGCCAGACGGCAAGGGACTTTGTTGCAACGAAGACCGGCAAGGGCGGCGTGATGGACATCCAGAAGAGCGAGGAGTTCCAGACCTCCAAGTTCTACTGCAAGACGGACTTCGACATGGACAAGATCAAGGAGGAGGAGAAGAACTACACCGAGCTGCCCAAGTTCTACACCTTCAAGTCAAAGGAGGACAAGGAGCACATCCTTTACGAGAACTTCGTCAAGGTCAATCGCGAGGTCGAGGAGATGTGCAGAGAGATCACGCAGTTCGTGAAGAGATGAGCGTCTTATACCACTAAATAAAGGTCTCCTGAAATCCAACAAGGCTTCATATGCCGAAGAACACATATGTCATTCGGGAATCGCTTTAATCTAGTCGGCATAGACACTCCAATAGTCTTGCCTTCTTATATGCTTCAACACTTCCAAATGGCACATAATATAGAAAGCGCATCCGGATTCTCTTCATTACACGCCTCTTATTCATCGAAATCAGCATCTTCATAATCGTTCTCTTGTTCTAGAAGAATCGACATTGTTTCTGTCCACTGCCCATTATCTCCGTTCAGATCTTCTTCAATCTTCTCTGTTTTCAATTCAAAAGCAATCTTTCGGTTTATGAAACTAATGGAAACAAATCCATTCATTATCCGAGCAATCTTCGAATCAATATCCCAAATTCTATCATCATAGGAATGATTGTAATCATATAGTGCACTTAATAGATCCGCAAAACGATAGTATTCCCAGTCTTCTTCATATGTAAAAAAGCGCCCCCATCTATGAACACAAGGCTGTTTTTTACACCAATAGAAAGGTAATCCAAATCTCGGATCAACGTTTAGACAAATATTACAATCACAAAACACTTTAGGGTGATCAATCATTTCGCTGAGTGCATTCATGTGCAAATCACCGACTTCGTACCTATAATTAAACAACCGGCAACGGTCCTCAAGGAAAAACTGGTTAGCGAAACTCTTGATTCGGATAGTCTCATTGCTAGATATCCAATAAGAACCATTTTGACAACTGAAAGCAAAGTTTCTTCTTAATTTTCTTTCCGCACTTTCGTATAACCCAATATAATTGTCTAAATACTCATTATCTGGATCTTCATAGAAGGTTACAACATAATACAAAGAGCCATCCTTCTCTTTCCTTGTGATATACCCCGTTGGTTTCATAACTGGCTCGCTTGAATCTGAGTATAACCGTCTTCCTTTACATGCCCAAAACAGTCTTGCAAAGGCATGCAGGGATGAAGAATCGAGTCCGGATTTACAAATAAAGAAGGGTTTGAGATCGCTAATGGAAATCTCACATAATAGCGAAATGCATAGCTTATTTAATAGAGCTATTAGGGCCAGTAGCGAACTACAAATAGGATTAGTCCCGTCTGTGAGTTTTGAAGCAAGTTCCTGTATTGAATAGTTCTCTTCTCCTATTGCCTTTAAATAAACCAAATACTTAAAAATCCTAATTTGTTGATTCTGAGGCAGAAGGGGAAAATACTTAGGGAGAGCATCCCAGTCGACATTTACGTGAATAAGATCCTCTGAATCAAGATAGGTCCAAGCAAAAAAAGAAATAGGTCCTTCTTCTTTATTGAAGAGTTTATAACAGTTGTCCGAATTCAAATTCTCTAATATGAAAAAGAGCCTCTCAGTCGCTGTAGCCTCTTTCAAAGCATCGGCCATCATAACCTTTTGAAAGCAATCCTCATAAGAATAGGAAGAACTGAGGTAATTGTTATCATATGCTTCGTCTAAAATACTCCGGATAATACTACTCGGAAGGTATTTGATTATTCCCTTTTCAAATAAAGATAGCCAGTTATCATCGTTATAATTGTCAATCGCCTTTTGAAGGACGTCCATTAAAACAACCGAATCGAAGCGATGGCCATAACGGCACTGATCATCAAACCACCCAAATAACGATTCCGAGTATGAACCATAAAAACTATCGGGATTTCGAGAGATTATTTCCTGAATGAGAAATACTTGAATTGGCTTAACGGCATCTTCATCAGCGTGTTCGACAAAGGATTTTAACTCACGCCATGAGTATTCCTTTGTCAGAATCTGAAATCTATTTGAATACTGTTCAATAGTGATATATCCATAACTGAATGCTTCTACGAGATCATCCAGGTCTTCGCAATTTGCGAACTCATTATTCAAAGAATCGCAAATATTCTGAACGGCTGACATATCAAGATATTTACCATATTGGTTAACGAAATAATGCATTTGGGAGGCTTTTCCCTCTGAAGACGGATCTTTTGCGATTTGGAGCAAGTTTTTGTTCGCAATTATTCTCATTGTTAACGAGAGTAATCCCTTATCTATTTCTTCTAACTGATTATAGAGATCTAGTAGGCACCCGAACCCGCAGTCGGATTCAACTGTGTCAGCCGAAACATGATCAAAATAATGGCCTAGTTTTGTCAAATATGCCCTGTCATCATCCGATAGGAGTGTTTGGAGCCTTTCTTTTCCTTCTTTTTTATTTGAGCATAATAGAACAAAGGTATTTCTCAATTTGTTCAGTAGGCTATTATAATATTTGCTATCAAGATCAGCTAGAAGTTTATTAAGTCGTGAGGAATCTAGACTATCGATATTAACTAATGAATTGGTTTTTGAAATTCGACTCAGAGACTTTTCAAATAGCGCCTTAAGAGAACAGTATTCTTCAGTCGAGCCTATGTTTCGCACCCTAAGAGAGTAGTATAATTCGCATATCTCAATGCTTGGAAAAGCATATTGATCTGATAGGAGGTGTGGGGCTTCGATATAGAAGGAGTCTGGAAGAATAGGTTGCAAAGAGGGATGTTTCTTTAGTAATCTAGCTAAGATATCTTGAGAGAAAAATGGAACCAGATATTTAAGCGTGTCTTGTTTATCAGTAAACAGATCCACAATATCTAGAAGCTCCTCAATCTTTTTCCCATAGCAATTCTCTTTGCTGGCAAGGGTCTCGTTAAGCCAAAATGATAAATCATTAATATTTATTATATGATAAAGAGAGCCGTAAATAATGTCCTTTGTCTTAATTCTTGATAACACCTCAGTGTTATAGGAAACAATGGTTTTGATATCCCATTCATCATAATCATCAAGAACATCGTCATCAAATTCATCCTCTTCAATATATTCATCCTCATCGACCACCAATTTATTCTTTGGCTCTGCTAAAAGATTATCAATATCACTAATACGTAAGTCAAATTCAATTCTCCCGTATTTTGATAAATAATCTTTTACAAAGTCTCTTTTAAAATTACAAAGGGATGCAATCTCAATGTTATTGGCTAATCTCTCGTTTCGGTTATTTATCGTGTAATCAAAGTATACAAGCATCCCGGGGGATACCTCTTCTGGGCATTCGTCTCTCAAATAAACAACTGGAGCTGGTGGGCACCTAAAAGGACCGCTATGTCCAAATACAATAATTCCTCTTCCGGTTTTTTCATTATACTTCAGTACAAATCCGATTTCCATAAGATGTTTTGAGTTTATGTCGATACAAAAGTACTCTTTTCAAACTATGAAACAAATAAGGCCGTTTGATAGTCGAATATAAAGGGCGTTTGAAAGCACTTATGCTCCCATTTAAGTGAATGAGTACGAAGCAACAATCAAATAATGATTTGCAAATCACAAATAATCCACCAGTTACAAAATAATCTTCTTAATCAGATAGCTCTTGAACAATGGGGTTAGAATAGAGCATCCCTAAATGTGTATTCCAACGTCGCTCTGTTCTCTTCTGGAAATAGCAAAATAAAGCCAGCCCATTCGTCTGGAGATTCTTTCTCTATCTTGTATGCTTCTCCTTCTCGAGTACAGTTCTTGAGTTTCTCTACCTTCTGAAGGAACCTCTCTGACAGCGGCTCCTCGAACTGTATCTCGTAGTAGTAATCCGTCCATGCAGAAGCCGTCCGGTCCATATTATCATCAGCCATAATAATCCGATATGCCGGTAACCTTAATCCCACTTTTCTGGCAATTTGGTCTGGGGTGGTTGCCTGGTTGCCAAGGAGGAGATAGAGGACCAGAATTAAAGTAATGATGGATCCAAGGATAACGAGAATAATTATAATGAGCTTTTTCATAGTGCAAACATGATTATGGGTATATGGTATTTCTTGCAATCTCTTTCCCTTTCTTAGTCGCCATCCTTGCAGGGTCTGGGTGGTTCCTATAATTCAATTAAACAAATATGAGGAAAAACTGGCAATCATTGCATGAACCTTTATCACCAATCCGGATAGGTTAGTTTCGGAATCAGGGAATTAATCTGTGTCTGCCGCATTCTTAGGTAGGGAGTAGGATTGAGTGGAGTCCTTTCCAGAGGAGCAGGCAGGCATGCCGCAATCGCACAAGCCTGCTTCCTGTCGATATTTGCAGCATGGATGCCGTAGTATTGCCTGGCGGCAGCTTCCATTCCATACAGGCCCGGTCCGGTTTCCACCACGTTCAGATAGACCTCCATGATCCGGCGCTTCCCCCAAATCTTCTCAATGAGAACGGTCCAGTAGCTCTCGACTGCTTTCCTTGCCCAGGTTCCGGTTCCGAACGTGAACACGTTCTTGGCAGTCTGTTGCGAGATGGTGCTGCATCCCCGGATCCTCTTTCCCTTCTCCCGGTGATCATCCATCATCTTTTCCATTTCTACCCAGTCGAAACCGTGATGCTCGCCGAACCGGTTGTCCTCCGAAGCGATCACAGCCTTGATGATTTCGGGAGAGACGCTTTCCAGCAACACCCATCGCTGCTGCGTCCTGAACTCCTTGTCTTTCATGTGCTGGACCGACCGCTTCAACATCAGCGGCGTATACCGGACCGGAACCCATTTCAGCAGCGTGACGAGCAACAGGCTCAGCAGGACCGTCCAGAAGGGAATTCTCACAAAAAGCCAGTATTTAATTCTCTTGGCCATGGAAAAAAGGGATTGGTCAGATATGCAGTCCGACGATGATCACATCTTCACCGCCCAATTGCGCAATTCTTTCCATTTACCAGCCAGCCGTTTCTTGTTGATGGCGCGAACCGACCGGCGGATCGCACCAAGTATCGCGATGGATTTGTCTGAATAACGCTCGCCAACATAAAGGCCATACCCATCGTATTTCCAAGTTTGGGTCACCCGCTGGTACGTGCCTTTTTCATCGAAATATTCCACGGACAGCGTTTTTTCATTCAAATAGTATCCCCCGCGGAAGGGCCTGGCATGGTCGGCACGCTCATTGACGGAAGCGGCGTCGCGACCGAAGACGTCGTAGTCCATCGTGTCGCAGTCCTTCCGGTAAAACCCGGAAGCATCTCGGGGCGAAGTGTCGTATTCATAGTAGCGGCAAGCGTGACAACCGATGATGTTCTCGTCCGTGATCGTCACACCGCCGACAGTGACCAGCAGCAGTTCACAGTCGAAGACCCGCTGCACGTCCTCCCCGTACGGCTTGGTATCGGATGGATCGGCCGGTTGGAAAACCCTTGCTCCGACACCTCGCCAACTGCTGGGATACACATCCCCGAATCTCTCCTTGACCGCATCGACGCAATCCCATTTAATCCGGTCATCCAAAAGAGGGGCATGCAAGTCAAGATAACGCCAGGGGTGTTGATGCAAATCCGATCCAGCCTCCTCCAGCAGCATCAGGAAGTCATATTCTTCCTCCGAAACTTCGACGGAATGTTCGAACTCGGTTTCACGACCGTCTATTTTGACGGTGATCAGCAGGGGCAGTTTCTTCATGATGATCTTCGTTAACGGTGTCAAGTTACAAACAATGATTCATTCCGCCAACTGGGAGAGGATTATTTCATCACCTCGCCCTTGGCATTGAGGATGACCTCGGACCAGCCGTCAAGCAGGATGGCGCGGAACATGTTGCCGTTGACTGCACGTATGGAGCTGTAGAGCGGCTCGGTAAGGCGATGGCAGTTGCCGTCCATCAGTCCGTATCGGCCGCCGACACTGTAGGAGAAAAGGCCTGTCTTGACGGTCCTATCGACGTATTCAATCTCCCCTTCCCGGTTCTCAAACCGCTCCTCTTCCTTGTATGTCAGTTCGTATACGGAATCAAGCACGAAGGAATTCAGCACCTTCCCGTCGTAGTCCAGTTGCTTGCTGACACCGGACTTGCTCACGATGGCGTACTCGCTGAAGGCGTTGACCGTGTCGTATTCCGGTTGGATGAGCCACTTCCCGGCCTTGTCGATGACGCCGCATTTGCCATCTGCATTGGCGACCACGCAGTGTCCGTCATCAAAGACGAACTCTGTGAGCGGATTGCCATGATAAGGGAACAGGAAATCGATGACGACCTTGCCTTGGTGGTCGATGAAACCGATGTTCCCGTTCCGCTGGACGGCGGCCAGACCCTCGGAGAAGATCCAGGCACGGCGATACTGGGCAGGGACCGCAATCTCGCCCGTGTACATGTTGTAGTAGCCGCGCTTATTGTCAGAGCAGAACACGGCGAGGGAATCGTTCCGGGACCGCAGGGTCCAGTCGATCCTGATGTCCTTGATGGTCACGACGCCCGTAGCGGCGTTCTTGATGGAGACTTTGCCATCTTCGCTCCGGTAGACGACGAGGTCGTCGTTCAAAAGCATGCCCTCGTCGGAGATGGCCTCGACAATCTCCGGCTTGTTGCAGGAGGTGCAGCCGGAGACGAAGGGAATGACGGTGGCGGACCCGATGACGGTCCAGGCAGCGATGGCGCAGATGAGCTTGATCGTTTTCATTTTTGATGGTTTTTGAGATTGAATTCTGGCACAAAAATCCGCAAAAGAAACGGTTCTACAAAGGTTTTTCCGGCCTGATGTACGAGGTAAAAACAGGCTGTATGGACCCATCCCCGAGATTATAATTCATACACTATCCGTTGATTTCATACAGTCCCTTCAAAAAGGGTTGCAAGCGTTTTTCGAAAGCACTATATTTGCATAACACAGCGGACAAAATGGAATCACTGGTCATATCAAGGGGTACTGAGATGCTTTGCATCCCGGTGGACCGGCTGGTCTATTTCTCGTCCGACGGGAACTATTCCACAGCCGTGACCCAGGACAATCGGCGGCAGACCGTATCCTATCAGCTGGGTCAGATCGAGGACATCATCGACGATCAGCTGGGCGATGCCGGCTCGCGTTTCATACGCGTCGGTCGGGGATTGATCGTAAACGTGGACTTCGTGCATTTCATCGACATCTCCAAGCAGCGTCTGGTCCTGTCGGACTGCCTGAACTGTTACCACGAGCTCACCGCATCGCGTGAGGTGCTCATCAAGTTGAAGGCCTATAAGGAAGCATTGAAAAAGTATGGAAAACAAGAATAAGGACATCATTGACGACGAGTTCCGTGTCCTGGGAACCGGATCCTCCGTTCCTACGGGTGATTCCGACGAGGACCGGCGAAGAAAGAGGCTGGGCGGCTGGGTCGCCTTAGCCATCGTCGCTCTGCTGGGACTCGGTATGATCCTCTTCTGGCCCAAGGAAAGAGTGCAGGAAGACGAAATCGGCGTCTTTGAATCCGAATATGAATCCGAAACGCCGACGGTCCTGGGGACAGACGACGCCCCCCAGCCCTATGCCGAACAACTGGACACTGTGGTGGCCGGACATCCTCTGAAACTCTTCATTCCCCATCATGCGACACCTCGTCTGCGCGTGGGACAGCCCAACGAAAAGACCCTACAGGCCGTGATGGGTTTTCAGGCCGCTGACATCCGGGCCGATAACTACGAGATTCTCGGAGATTTCGTACTCGCGGGAGAACAAATGACGAAAGGTTCATCCAAGGCGGGGTTCTGCGCCATCGTGGATGGGAAAGCCACGGTCGGTGTAAGCAGGAACACTCCCCTGCTGGTCGAAGCCGTCGCCAGGGGCGGCTACTTTTTCAGGCAGTATCCCTTGGTTGATAATGGAACTCCCGTCGAGAACAAACCCAAGAACAAAACCGTCCGGAAAGCCCTATGCTCTAGGGGCGGTCAGGTATTCGTGGCTTTCAGCGGCCTCGAGGAAACCCTGACCGACTTCGCGCGAGTATTGGCGGACTTTGGGATAGACAATGCCATCTATTTGGTTGGGAGTGAGGCATCTTTCGGATGGGCCGTCGACTCTGATGGCTACAGAGAGCGGTTCGGGAATATCGATCTCCGGCCGGAATACAAGAACGAGAATTATATCATTTGGGATTAATTCACTATTCATTGGCCATATCTTCCCGAATAACACACTGCAGCCTGATACGTATCATCCCGCTTGCATTTCCTATTATCCTAGCCGTTCAAGCTATTGGCCAGAATACTATTCTGGCAATAGCAACGGCCATGATAACTCAAGTTTTGCAAATGAAATAAATACAAAAATGCAGTTATCCTGGTGCTTACTGAGAAGCAGCACTTGCTGCACTTATGAAAGCATTCACCAAGCCCTCTAAAGATTTGAATTGTCTAGACTGCAACCCACTGACACTACTATAATCGATTACATAGTGATCAAATGACCCGTCGGGTTTATAAACGATATTATACGCAACAAATGTCACCCTATCTTTCAACCAAAACTTTCCCGGGTCATAATGTGTCTTATAACCAGAAAGCATACTCATGTTTTTTAACCCGCCGGAAGGGGCAGTGGTTCTGCTGTCGTCGATTTCAGGAAACTTGGAATTAGACGATGAGCGGGATGAAGAATATGAGGATGAGTTCTTGAAACTGTGGCCAATTATTGAAGCTGCGGCAACCACAACCGCTGCTGCCGTAGCTGCGGCTATGATTTGAGCATTATATCGCCGCTGCCTTTCTTGTAACTCTCTATCCAAGTATTGCAGAATACACCCCCTTTATGCATCTCAAACACTTGTGAATTGTCACTTAATGGCTCTTCTTTATATTCGCCACCATTGAGAAATGTGTATCGTGACCAATGTCGGCAATTATACTTTCTTATTCCCAGATTATCTTCTCCAAACAATCGGTCAGTTATCATATGCAGGAAATCTGATTATCATTAAATGGCAAGAGATGATTACTGATTTACCGATTCTTGCTGATAACTGAAACACTCTTTCTCCCATCAAAACCCTGAGTACCACCTCAGAGTACCATTCACCCACTTTTCGCCCGAAATCCCCCCAAATCTTCCACGCTACACCTCATAATCCCGCGTTCAACGCCCTCCATTGCGTAATTTGCATCCGGACGCAGAGTCCGCAAAAGAACGTTGAACATGAGACATTACGAATTCAAGGAAGAAGAGATCCCCTACGCCGTCCTCGAGGAGTTCGGGCTCTCCCAGGAAATGATCGAGGACCTCTCGACCGGCGCCTACGAGGACATCCTCCGGGGCCGCCGCTCCCCTGTCCTCCCCATCGTGACGAAGGACGCCGCCGGCAACACCGTGCGGGCCCGCACCCGCTTCAAGCTCATCCGCGGCATGGACGACTCCGTCGGCGTCGTCTTCCATCCCCGCCTGGTCCGCTGCGACCTGGACCGCTACACGCCCGAGGAGCAGGAGGCGCTCCGCTCCGGCAGGGCCATCATCAGCCACGCCCCGGACGACGGGTCCCTCAAGTGCTTCGTGCAGGTCGACACGGAGACCAACCAGGTGCTCTGGGTCCCCACGCCCGTCATCGGCCGGAACCTCAGCAACCTGACCGAGCATTTCGGGATCGCGTCGGAGGACGTCTTCGCCATCCAGGAGGGTGGCCTCGTCCTGCTCCGGGAGGACGGCGAGGACATCACCGTCGGCATCGACCTCACCGAGCGCTCGGGGATCCGCGTGGTCCTCGGCGGCCCGGAGGCGTGGCTGAGGGAGAAGGGCGAGTCCGACATGGGCCGCTACACCTTCGGCCTCTGCGGGTGCTGGGTCCGGGACGCGGACGGCAACCTCGGCTACGTCCACGAGCAGGACTACACCGACGAGATCTGGGCGGAGCAGGAGAAGGCGATCGCCCGCAACAGCGGCATGAAACGATAAACCCCATACAGCCATGGAACGCAACAAGCACTATACGGAGGACGAGCTGGTGCATCTCTACCAGGACGGAGAGATCACCCTCGAGGACCTCATCGAGAACCATCCGGACGGGTGGTTCGACGAGTACATCGACTACTGCGCCTCGAAGGGTGTCGACCCCGACGAGGCCGCGGCGCTGGACTTCCTCGACCGGAAGAACCGCGAACTGGAGGACGCCCTGGCCGAGGGCCGGGCATAAACGCCGAGAACCATGCCCACCCGAGCCAACGCCATCGGCCGCTACGCCGGCCTCGCCCCGGAGCTGCAGGACACGCTCCGCCGCAACGGCATGCAGGCGCGCATCGTCCGCAGCGGCGACGCCGTCCTGCTCGCCGTGCAGGGCCACGACTCCCCCCTGCTCACCTATCCCCTGTCCCGCGAGCGCCTCGCGGCCCTCACGGACGGGGGCACGAACTCCTCGAACCGGAGGGCCTACGACGCCTTCGCGGCCATCGTGGCGGGCGACTTCGACCTGCCCAGGGACTACGTCCACGCCCGGAACGCCAACGGCCGCGTCGCGATGGGCCTGCACGGCTACCGGATCGGCGAGGGCGAATACGGCCGCGCCGCCAGTCCCTTCACGGACCTCTGGGCCCGCCGGGGCATGCTCGGCTGGACGCCGCGTGCCCAGGAGGGCTTCCACCTGCGCCGCGCGGGCGGCGCTCCACTCGTCCCGGACCGTCCCGACGGACGGACCAAGCCCGGAGAGCTCCTCAGCGGAGGCTACGGATTCTATTACAAGGGAGACCAGGCCGCTCAGACTCAGGCCGCATCCCGCTCCGGAGAGGACGTGCTGGCGGAGCTCAGGACCGTCGTCCCGGAGATCCAGGCGCGTCCGGCCACCGGGGAGAAGGCGACGCCCTACTCCGAGGCCATCACCTCGGACGTCTACTTCTCGAAGGAGAAATGGAACGAGGTCCTCTCCGGCCACGGCATCGTCGTGGACGAGCGGGCCGGCACCCTCACCGTAAAGTCGACGTCCATCAACCGCAATCTGGTCTACGACCTGAGGGAGGACGAGATGGCGGTCCTTTCCGCCGGCTCCGTCAAGGACGCGTCCGTCCAGGACCGTCTCGACGTCATCAACGGCGTCATCGGGAAGGACTGGGAGGGAGAGGTCACGAAGGAGACGCTGGAGAGCCGGGAGCCGATAGGGCTCCAGCTCTCCCCCGCCGCCCTGGAGGAGATCCGTCAGGAGGAGCGAAGCCTCCGTCCGCAGCCGGTCGTCGCCGAGGACCTCTCCCGCGTCATCTTGGACGAGGCCATCCTGCAGGAGCAGGAGGACGAGCGCAGGGGCATAGGAAGGGTCTGGGGAGAGTCCCTCCATGAGATGCAAACCCGCGAGGGCTGGTTCCGAGAGGGCGCCCACGGCCGGGAGGTCAGCGTCGGCGAGATCAAGGTCGAACCCATACGCGACGAGGAACAGACGACCGGCAAGGACATGAAGTACCGGATGTCGGCCGTCATCAACGGCCACGAGGTCTCCCACGAGATCACCCGACGCCAGTACGACAGGTTCATGGCCGTGGACGACTACCACCGCCTGAAGCTTTTCGCGAAGGAATTCAGCGAAGTGGACATGAAGCGCCTCCCCCGCGAGCAGCGGGAGGGCGGCGCGAACATCGGCGCGGCCATCCTCGCGGCCCTCACGGTCGCCGGGGAGATGGCCCGCGGACCCAGGCCTGCCCCGGACCTCTACCTGGAGCGCCACGCGGGCGGCCACGTCTACATGAAGCCGGGGGTGGACTCCCCGCAGGACATCGCGAGCCGCGCCTTCGAGGCGGGGCTCAACGCCGCCGGGCACGGCCCGGGGCTCGGACGCTGACAAACGGAAGGACCATGGAAGGACTCACCTACGACGACTACCTGCAGCGGCTCACCGTGCAGGACGTCCTCCGGGACGCGGGCTACGTCCGCAACCGGAAGGACGGCGCACGCTACCCCTCGTACGTCCGCCTGGACGAGCAGGGCCGGCGGATCCGGGGCGACAAGTTCATCGTCACCCAAGAGGGGCGGCGCTGCTTCCATCCCCCGGTACAGCGGACCTACAACGTCATCTCGCTCATCAAGGAGCACCCGGACCTCTTCCCCGAGTACGAGGTCGGGATGAACCTCGACAAGCTCGTAAACAAGGTCTGCCACCGGCTCCTGAACACCCCGTACGAGGAGAGGGACGTCGAGATCAGGGAGGCCCAGCGCGAGCTGAAACCCTTCGACCTGAAGGACTACCGGCTCCGGCGGATCGTCCCGGGCGACCGGGACTCCTGCAGGCCGTTCTACCCCTACTTCAAGCACCGGGGCATCGACCTGAAGACCCAGTTCGCCTTCAGGGACTCGTTCGTCCTGGCCGAGAAGGACGTCGAGGGGAAGCCGGGCGTCACCCGGCGCAACCTCTCCTTCCCGCTCACCGTCCCCGGCGGGGACGGGACCGTCGTGGGATTCGAGGAGAGGGGCTGGCCGAGACGGGACGGCAGCGGCGCGTACAAGGGCAAGGCCGCCGGGAGCAACGGCAGCCTCGGCCTCTGGACCGCCTCCCCCGCCGGCACCGCGCTGAAGGACGCGGAGAGGGTCTACCTCTTCGAGAGCGCCTACGACGCGATGGCCTACCACCAGCTCCACCGGGAGACGGACGGGGACCTCGGGAAGGCCGTCTTCGTCTCCACGGGCGGCAACCCCACCCGCGGCCAGATGCAGGGCCTCGTCCGCACGGCGACGGGGGCGAAGTTCCACCTGTGCTTCGACAACGACCCGGCCGGACGCCAGTTCGCGGAGAACTTCTTCAACGTGCTGAAGGAGGAGAAGCCAGAGAGCGAGGCTGCCCGCAAATACAGGGACACCCCGGGCAAGATCGGGGTGGACCACGAGAAGGAAAGCGCGTTCTTCGCCCTCCCCAAGGAGGCGAAGGAGCGGTATTTCGAGGTCGAGAGCCTCACCGAGGACCTCCGGGAGGGCTACCTCTGCGAGGAGGACAGGCAGGACCTGCGGGAGCGGATCAAGGAGGGCTGGAAGGCCTTCGACGCGATGGTGGACGGCTACATCGTCCCCGTGGAGAGGATCCTGCCGAGCGAAGGATACAAGGACTTCAACGACGAGCTCCTCGGGAAGGAGACGTCGGAGAAGAAGGCCATGGGCTGCGACCTGGACGGCGACGGCGCGGTCGAGACCGAGGAGTCCCACGAGGAGAAACACAGATTCCACAGATAGCCATGACGGGCGGGAAAGCATATACGGACGTGACCCTGCGACCCAGCTTGCGGCAGCTGCTCATCGACGAGCTGGTGCCCATCCTCGGGGCGCTCGCCCTGCTGGTGGCCGGCGGCCTGGATGCCGTCCCGGGACATCCGGTCTGCATCGGCATCGCCCTGGCGCTTGTCGCCAAGGTCGTCTACAGCCTGGCCTGCCTCCGGAAGATGGAGTACACCATCACCGGGGAGCAGCTCGTCTACGAGCACGGGGTCTTCACCCGGAGCCGCGACTACATCGAGCTCTACAGGGTCGTGGACTTCGACGAGAAGCGGAGCTTCCTCCAGCTGCTGCTGGGCCTGAAGACCGTCGTCGTGCATTCCGGGGACCGGACGATGCCCAAGCTGAAGATCGTCGGCATCCGGGAGAAGGCCGAGGTCGTGGAGTGCCTTCGCGAGCGGGTCTCCTACAACAGAAAGAGAATGAACATCCATGAATTCGCGAACTACAGATAAGATGCGCCGGTCTATTGTTGCGCTGATGCTGCCGGTCCTCATAATGATGGGGTCCGGCGGGGCCCGTGCCCAGATCGTCGTCGCCAACCCGCTCGAGTGGGCCGTACTGGTGGAAGGGAACGAACTGATAAACGGCCAGATCAACTCCGAGATCGAGGGACAGACGCAGACGGCGGTCCTGCAGGGCACCATCGCCGCGGAGTTCACCCAGATCAAGAACTGGGAGGACAAGTACAACGCCTACCTCAAGACCGTGGACGGCTATGCCTCCTCCCTGAAGGCCGCCACCCACCTGTACAACGACGGGGTGCGCCTATTCATCAACCTCTGCGACATCAAGAAAGCCATTGCAAGCAATCCCCAGGGCGTCGCGGCCACCTTCAGCATGAACAACCTGTATGCGGAGACGGCCACCGAGCTCGTGGCGGTCTACACGACGCTGCGGGACGCCATCGCCACCGGAGGCGAGGGCAACATGCTCACCGGGGCCGAGCGCTCGAAGACGCTCTGGATGATCGAGGACAGCTTGAAGAACTTCAACCACAAGCTCTCCCAGCTCTCCCTTTCCCTCAGATACTACACCCTCCAGGATGTCTGGTGGAACGTCACCGAAGGCATCCTCGACCGTGACAACGGAGAGATCGCCCGGCAGGCCCAGTCCCGCTGGCAGCGTGCCTCCAGGACATACTAGCATACCGAAGAACGGACAGACGACGGACCGAAGAAATGACAAGGAAAGCCTGCACCCTCCTCGCAGCGACGCTGCTGCTCCCAACCGCCAACGCCCTGCGTGCGCAGTCCGTCGACCCCACGCTGGCGGCGATGATCGTGCTGTACACGGAGAAGGCCGAGAGCACGCTCCAGTCCCAGGAGGAGGCGATGCTGCTGGAATCCACCGGCCACGTGTGGATCAAGGAGGAGGTAGAAGCAACGGCCGACATCCAGAAGGAGTTCAACGACTACCTGGACACCTTCCACGGGATCGTCGTCTATGCCGCGCAGATATACGGTTTCTACCACGAGACCGAAAAAATGATAAGGAACCTTGACAACCTCAAGGACCAGATAGCCAGGAGCCCGGCCAACGCCGTGGCCGTGGCGCTCTCCGCGAACCGCAACAAGGTCTACCGGCAGGTCATCCTGCAGACCGTCGAGATCGTCAACGACATCCGGATGGTGTGCCTGTCGGATACGAAGATGACCGAGAAGGAGCGCACCGAGATCTTCTTCGACGTGCGTCCGAAGCTCAGGGAGATGAACAAGACCCTCCAAAGGCTTGTAAGAGCCGTGAAGTACACGTCCCTCACGGACGTCTGGAACGAGATATCCGGGAACCAGCCGGACAAGGCTGACGTCGAGGACATCTCGAAGGATTCCTTCCAGCGATGGAGGACTCTGGGGAAGACCGTCCGGCCGTAAACGGCAAACCGAAAAATAGATAAACGAAAACAACAAAAGCACAACGCACATGAGTTGGAGATCAGTCCTCAAGTTCGGCGGCAAGGCCGCCAAGTGGGCGGGCAGGAACGCCGGAAGAGTCATCGAGACCGGCGGCAGGGCCATCCTGCACCCGGCGCAGACGCTCAAGGCCACGGGAACGGCGGTGAAGTCCGCGGCCGTCGCGGGCGGCATCGGCTACGTGGGCTGGAAGAAGCTCACCACCGACGAGAGCGTCGTCGGCATCGTCAGCGACGCGATCATCGGCGAGAAGGCCACGCAGAAGGTCGAGGACACGATCCACGGGGCCGTGGACGGCATCCGCGACCTGAAGGAGTCCGTCGGGAACATGACCGAAAAGGTAACGGGCGCGGCCGAGAACGTCGACGGCAAGCTCAACGGCATCAGCAGTTTCCTCCATGACGTCTCCTCCGGCAACGGCGGCGAGATGCTGGGCGGGTTCCTGCAGAACCTCACCCACGGCAACGTCTCCGGGATGGGCGTGACGGGACTCGTCCTGTCGGCCTTCCTCATCTTCGGCCGCTTCGGCTGGATGGCCAAGCTCGCCGGCGCCATGCTCGCGATGATGACCATCGGGAACAACTCCCGGCGGGTCCTCTCCCCCGAGACGGCCGCCAGCCAAGCGAATGCGCAGCGTACGGCCATGTCGGAGACGGAGGCGCAGCCGCAGCAGCAGGAGACCGAACAGATCCACCGCAGGCGCTGACCGAAAAAAGGTTAAACGAACAACGGAACAGACAGGACAAACCGACAAACAGCACAAACGACACAAACGACATGGAATACTCACAGGAAATGATCCTCAGGTCCCCGTCCGGCTACTGCATGCCGTTCGAGGAGCGTGACGGGGAGGTCGAGATGACCAAGGGCTACGGGAAGCAGACCGACCCCGAGACCGGAAAGGAGTCCTTCCACCACGGGGTTGACTTCAGGGCCCCGCACTACCTGCTCTCCGCCGTGGCCAGCGGAACCGTCTCCGGCATCGGCAACGACGCCGCCCATGGTGCCTACCAGGTCATCCGCTACGGGGACTACGAGGTGACGTACCGCCACCTCTCGAACATCCTGGCCGGTTACGGCGAGACCGTGACAGCCGGGCAGACCGTCGCCGTCAGCGGCGACCTCCTGCACATGGAGACCCGGTACAAGGGCGAGGAGTTCGACCCGATCGAGTTCCTCACGATGATCTACGGGAACATCAGGAGCGTCGAGCGCCGGAAGGGCCCGAACGGAGGGACGGACTTCACCGGCCTGGAGGAGGGATTCCGGACGAGGTACGACGCCGACGCGGACGAGATCGAGGAGCTGATGCTCCGCTTCTTCCCCGCCTACCTGAAGGACCTCGGCAGCGGCGCCTACCGCCTCCCGAAGCGCACGGAGCAGAGCCTGAGGAACATGCTGATGATGGCTTCCGCGAGGAACTACTTCTTCGAGGCAATCCCGAGCATGGAGAACCCCATGGGCCTCGGACGCAGGAGCGTCCCGCTGGCAGCCAGGGTCCAGAACCTCCTGCTGGAGGACTTCCTGGGCTACCTGGCCGTCATGCACCGGACCTATCTCTCCACCTGGGACGACGGCGTAAAAAAAAAGCCCTAGACCGGGCCCGGGACGACGCGGGCCTCGTGGATCCGCTGGCGGACCTGGACATCACCGTCCAGAGCTTCGACATCCCGAGGACCGTGAGCGTCTACCCCGACCAGGCGGGCGTCCGCTGGTGGACGAAGGCCTGGTTCAACAACAGGAAGGACGGCGAGCCCAGCGTGGAGATCTCCCGGCAGAGCGCCATCCTCTTCATCCTCGACCAGGTGGAGAAGGACGCGTGGCTGGAGGAGCACTTCCCCGCCCAGATGGAGGTCTACCACAACGCCATCGAGCAGACGCGCCAGCAGCTGCTCGCACAGCAGGTGAACCTGTAGAATGAACGAACCGAAAAAAGGATAAGCGATGACTGACAGGGAACAGTTCGAACAACGGGTAGCGCCCGTCATGGACAGGGTGCGGGACGAGCTCCGGTGGAAGCAGTCGGAGGAGCTCCGCCGCCACATGCGCTCCCCCGCCTACATCCTCGCGGGCGGCGCCGGACCGGACGGCGGCATGGCGTCCCAGGCCGCGTCCCGGGACACCCTCGACCTCACCGGCGAGTGGAACTCCAAGACCGTCGAGGACTATGTCGCGATGGTAAGGAAGGAACTCCGGAAGGAGGGCGTCGTCCTCACCCCGGAGATCGAGGCGATGATGCTTGACAAGATGGTCGGGGACCGAGTCCCGAAGTCCTCCATCGAGTACGTGATGCGCAAGGCCGGGGGCAACACCCTCTTCGGTCTGGCGGAGGAGATGCGGAAGTCCCCCCTCCAGCGGGAGATCGACGAGCAGGCGGAGCGGCGCTACGGCCCCTCCGCAGTGGAGAAGGGCATCGGCTACGCCATGGGCGCAGCGGCGGACCTGGTCTCCATGGGCGGCCTCGGCAGCGGGGTCGCCGGCGGGCTCAAGTTCGTCGGCGCGGACCTCGCGCTCAACGCGGTCATCGACACGGTGGACGCGCACCAGCGCCGGGACGTCCCGAAGGTCGTCGCGCCCGGACACGAGGAGGAATGGCTGGAGGAGAACGCGGCGCATCAGGAGATGAAGGAAGAACCCGGAATAACCGGGGCCCCCGAAACGACAAGGACCGGAATGGAAAAGGAAACGGAAATGGAAGGAAACGAAGGGAAAGAAACAGCCAGGACGGACGTGAGCGAAATCCAGACGACCGTCGAAGGAGAGGTCTCCCGGCAGGAGACCGACGAAGCCATCCGGCGTAAGGAGGAGCAGGCCCAGGCCCCGCAGCTGGAGCAGAAGGAGGCTGAGAGGAAGAACACCGGCGGCTGGCAGGGCATCCTGACCGGCCTCGGGCTCAACGGCATCGGCGAGGTCGGCCGCAACGCGGGTTACATCCTCGCCATGCTCCCGGACATCCTCCTGGGGATGTTCACCGGGAAGACGAAGAGCCTCGGCATCAAGGACAACCTGGTGCCCATCGCCAGCATCATGGCGGGCCTCTTCGTGAAGAACCCGCTCCTGAAGATGACCCTCATCGGCCTCGGCGGGGCGAACCTCATCAACAAGGCGGGCCACGAGCAGCTGGCTAGGCGCGAAGGGATGGAGCAGGACGCGGCCCCGCAGGTGCGCTACGTCCGGTACGACGACGAGCCGATGGACCCGCGCATCCGCGACGCGGAGGTCCGAGGGAACACCCTCATCGCGACCATCGACGGCATCCCCGTCACCATCGCCCTCCCGGAGAAGGTGACGGACGCCTACAGCCGAGGCGCCCTCCCCCTCGGGAAGCTCGCCAACGCCGTCCTGGAGCGGTGCGACGGCCTCCAGCAGATCGACGACGCCCGCGAGCGCTTCGAGCAGGAGTCGAAGACCGAGTCCCGGGGACTCACCCAACGATGAAAGACAACCACAGCATGACCACGATATGGCAGACAAGAAACAGGCAGAACAGCATGCGGCTCAGCGCCAGAAGGAGCTTCTGGCCGAAGCCCTCGAGAAGGCCCGCGCGGAAGGCGGGGCCCTGCTCAACCAGGCCGGCAAGACGGCCCCGAGGCTCTATCCCCGCGACACGGGGGTATCGGCCTTCAACGCGCTCGTCCTCGCGCTCCACAGCGACCGGGGCGGCTACAGGACGAACCTCTACACGCCCTTCCCCCGGGCGAAGCGGCAGGGCGACGCCGTGCAGAGCGGAGAGAAGGGCGTCCCCTTCATCTGGTACCGGTGGAACGAGTACCGGAGCAAGGCCGACGAAGGCAGGACCATCACCAAGGCGGAGTACGACGCGCTCCCCGAGGAGAGGAAGAAGGACTACGCGCCCGTCCGCGACCGGCAGGTCCGGACGCTCTTCAACATCGAGCAGACGACCCTGCCGCTCACCGACAGGGAGGCGTTCGGGAAGGCCGTGAAGGAACACGGGACCGCCGCCGACCGGCACGTCCCCAAGGACGACAAGCAGACCCGGATCGAGGTGAACCTCCTCCTGGACAAGGTCGCGGAGAACCTCGTCCCGATCCGCAAGGACGGGACCGGCGTGGCGCACTGGGACTCCGCGAAGGACGTCGTCCACCTCCCCGCGCAGAAGCACTACCCGGACTACGCCTCCTACGTGCAGGACGCCTTCCGGCAGGTCGTGACGGCCACCGGCCACCCGGGGCGCACGGACCGTCCTGGCACGGCCGTCGAGGGGATGCGGGAACCGGCCGAGTCGCACCGGGTCCGCGAGCGCCTCGTCGTGGAGCTCGCCTCCGCCGTGAAGATGAACGAGCTCGGACTCCCCGCCAGACTCTCCCCGGAGAGCCTCCCGCTGGTGGAGGGATGGAAGAAGTCCCTGGACAACCCCCGGTTCGTCGACGGCATCGAGGCGGACGTGAACAAGGCCGTCGGCATGATCGACAAGGCCCAGCGGGGCCAGAAGATCGAGATGCGCCCCATCGAAACTCGCACGGAGCAGCAGTCCGAGACCGTCAGCGCGAAGCTCTCGATGGTCCAGGACGACGCGGGCAGGTGGGCCCTGCACATCAAGCCCGAGGGAGAACAGGGCTTCGCCGTCTATCCTCAGAAGGCCGATGTCGGCCGATACTTCAACGCCGTCAAGAACGGCGGGGAGAAGGAGATGGGCACCCTCAGGGAGCTGGCGCAGAAATACATCGCCCTGGTCAAGGTCCATCCGGAGATGAAGGCGGATCTCTTCTCGACCCAAGAGAAAGGAATCGACCTGTCGGACATCCGGCGGGTGACCATCGTCCGGACGAAGGAGAAGGACGAGAAGGGCGAGTCCGTCAGCCGGATCATCTGCGCGGCCGAGATCGAGGGGCTGAAGGAGCAGCCGGAGCCCCGCGAGGTCTCCCCCGCCCAGTGGCAGCGGATGTGGCTGGCCGAGGACAAGGACGCGTACAAGCGCAACCTCGCCGCGACGCTCTTCGCCGACGTGCTGCGCGAGCGGCAGGAGCAGAAGGCCGAGGCGGAACGGCTGGAGGAGGAGAAACGGCGGAACTCCCCCGAACAGAAGGCGAAGGAGGAGCGCGAGGAGAAGGCCAAGGAAGCGCTCACCCGGGCGGAGACGGGCGTGGTCGCGGGCATCGTGGCCGCAGCCGTGGCCGAGGACCGGCAGCAGGAACAGGAGGGACAGGGCCGTGGGATGCACCGCTAGGCTCCTGGTCGCTGGGCTGGCGGCGCTGCTCGCCGCCGGTCCCCTCCCGGCCGTGGAGCGGAGCCCGGCCCCAAGACTGAACACGATATCGATACGAAGAACGATGAGCAAGGCAAGCGACTACGCGGACAGATACGCCGAGGCGGCGATGGAGCAGATGCGCAAGTACGGCATCCCGGCCTCCGTGACCCTGGCCCAGGGCATCCTGGAGAGCGCCAGCGGCCAGAGCGAGCTGTCCCGCAAAGGGAACAACCATTTCGGGATCAAGGCCACGAAGACGTGGCTGGACGGCGGCGGCCGGTACCTCGTCTACACGGACGACAAGCCGAACGAGAAGTTCTGCCAGTACGCCTCCGTGGCCGACAGCTACGAGCACCACTCGCTCTTCCTGCGCGGCAACCGGCGGTACGCGAACCTCTTCGAGCTCTCCCCGGACGACTACGTCGGCTGGACGAGAGGGCTCCAGGCGGACGGCTACGCCACCAGCCAGCAGTACGCGGCGAGCCTCCAGTCGATCATCAAGGCGAACGGACTGGACCGGTACGACCGCCAGGTGATGCAGGAGAAGGGCTGGAAGAGCACCGTCGGCCGGACCGCCACGACGGCGGACCTGGCGGCCAACTCCAAGGCCGTCCTCGGAGAGCAGCCCGCCGAGGCGAGGCCGGAGCAGGCGCAGGAAGAGAAACAGGAAGCCCAACCGGAGACCCCGAAGGAGAAGGACTACTTCAACACCATCAGAGCGGAGGACGAAGGACAGGCGGCAGACCCGTGGAGGAACTTCTTCGGGATGCTCGGCGACGGCGGCGGCTACGCATCCGCCGACCCCGTCGTCGAGCTGGCCAGCACCCTGTTCGCCACCCTGATGGCGGTGGCCATCCAGATCGACGGCATGGGCGAAGCCCAGGAGATCCGGCAGGCGGAAGCCCCGCAGGCCTCCGTATCGGAAGCGGACGCGCTGGCCTCGAAGAACTTCGAAGCCGGGATGAATTCCATGAACAACAACCCAATCAAAAGAACGAGATCATGATCAAGTGCAATGCAACCGTCGTCGGGACCGTGAACCGTCCCGTCGAGATCAGGAGCGGCCGCGGCGACAAGGCTTTCGTCACCTTCGGCCTGGCCGTCGTCGTGAAGGACGGCGACGAATCCGTGAAACTGGACGTCAGCGTCGCCTGCGACGGCGAGAACGACGAGGTCCTGGACCTCATCCCCGGGGAGCGCGTCAAGGTGAAGGGCGTGATGACCTTCAAGCGCTTCGGGGACACCCTGTACTACAACCTCTCCGCGGAGAAGGTCTCCGGCAACGCGAAGAAGGAGGACTCCATCACCGGGACGCTCCGGTTCAAGGGCACGCTCGGGAGCAAGGAGGTCTTCGAGCGCACGGGCCGCAAGGGCGGCTTCCGCGCCTTCGACGCCTACAGCTCGGAGAAGATCGACGAGGACCAGTACTCCTACGTCTGGGTCCATTTCATCGACTTCGGCAAGGAGCGTCCCGACTGGCTCGGTCCCCGCGCAGGAATCGAAGCGGAAGGAAAGCTGGAGCTCCAGGTCTACAACGAAGCGGTGTCCCTCGGCTGCCGCGTCGAGACGCTCACCCAGTGGGTCAAGCAGACCGCCAGCAAGTAGGCGCCATGGCAGACAGGAAGTACAACGCCGACGGACCCTCCGCGACCGACAAGGCGCTGGAGCGGTTCACCGAACTGATGATCGACAAGATCCGGAATCTCCAGGGAGACTGGAAGAAGCCGTGGTTCGCGCCCGGCGTCACCCAGCCTCCCCGGAACCTGTCGGGCCGACCCTACAACGGGGGCAACGCGCTCATGCTGATGCTCCAGGCGGAAAAGATGGGCTACGACGTCCCCGTCTGGGGGACGTTCGACCGCATCACCAACCTGAACTACGTCAGGGACGGGAAGGGCAACGTGTTCCAGGCCCGAGACAAGCACAACAACAAGCTCCCCATGGTGACCGTCAACAAGGGTGAGAAGTCGTTCCCGGTGTTCCTGACGGTCTTCACCGTCGTGAACCCCGAGACGAAGGAGCGCATCCCCTACGACGACTACAAGAACATGTCGAGGGAGGAGCAGGCGAAGTACAAGGTCTATCCGAAGCTCCAGGTCTACAACGTCTTCAACGTCGCCGCGCAGACGAACCTCCAGTTCACCCGTCCGGAGATGTACGAGAAGCTCAAGGCCGAGGCGGCGGGCCTCGTCCGGGACCAGGGCGACCTGAGGAGCCATCCTGCCATCGACATGATGATCGACGGGAACCTGTTCCTCTGCCCGATCAACCAGGTCGCGGGCGACAAGGCCTACTACTCCCCTTCCCGGGACGAGATCGTCGTCCCGAAGCGGGAGCAGTTCATCGACGGCGAGGCCTTCGCGACGAACTCGCTCCACGAGTGCGCCCACGCCACCGGCGCGGAGTCCCGGCTCAACCGTCCGGAGCTCGGCCATCCATTCGGAACGCCTCCCTACGCCCGCGAGGAGCTCACCGCCGAGCTGTCCGCCGCCGTGGTGGCCAGCCAGTACGGACTCTCCAAGCACGTGAAGGATGACAGCGCGAAGTACCTCAAGTCCTGGCTCGGCTCCCTGCAGGAGGGGCCGGACTTCCTGAAGAGCGTCCTCGGCAACGTCCGGAAGTGCTCGACGGCCATCACGCAGCGCATCGAGGCCATCCGGGCGGAGATGGAGAAGGGCGAGAAGGCCGACTACGGGCAGTTCCGTCCGGCAGGCGCCAAAGAGGTCCAGCAGGAGCAGAAGGCCGAGGCGGCCCGCGAGGCCGTCCGGGAGGAACCCCATTCCGGACTGTCCAGATGACCGATAACCGGACCGGCCGTGGCGAGAAGGAAGAAGAGGAAGAAGGACAAGGGGGTCCTGGCGTACTTCCCTCCCAAGCGGAGGAAGGACGTCAAGGCCCTCATCCGCGCCCTGGGGCTGGTGTTCGTCAAGGCCGAGATGACCGGTCAATGCAATGAGAACGGCCGACTCGTCGGAAGATGAGCCGGCCGCCGTTTAACCAGTGTTTTGTTTAGTGCTTGAGACGGTTATGTCCGTAAGCAAAGATAACGAAACATCCTGACAATACAAAGGAATGCCGCAGCTTACAACTGTCCGTTCGCATCCATCGTCATGATCATCCCGATGACACCGTAGTAGTCGCGGGCGCCCTCGCTGACCCCGTTCGTACGCAGGAGGCGGTCCATCATCCACCGCTGGACGGTGTTGATAACCCCGACCCGTTTCGCTTCCCAGTACTCCCCTATGGACTTGTAATCTTCCTTCACATTGTCGGAAATGGTTTCCATCCATTCGGAACAGGCATCCTCCGGAAGAAGGGATCCTGCGCTCGACGCGGCATACGGAAGCAGGGCCAGATAGCCGCTGTACCTAACGGCGGGGTTGTCGGACTGCCGGCAGTAGACGTAGGCCCAGTAGTTGGCCTCCGCCTCGCTCGTCACACCTGCCAAATGGGCGAGCTCGTGGGCAAGCGTGAAGGGATACTCCATGTCCGGGAGATCCAGGTTCAATTGGGATTCGCACAGGAAAGGTCCCATAAATCCCAGCACGCCGACGGCGGAATAGAGCCGGTTGACGAGAGGTTTCTTCACGTGCTGCCAGGAACGCAACCCCGTGTATCCGTAACCGGTCACCTGGGACGAATAGAACTCCTTGATGTCGGCCTCCAGCGTCTCCCTGTCCCAGGAAGCGGTATTCTCCGCCGTCCCGTTCAGCGCAGCCGTATAGTCAGCCAGGAACCGGGAGAAGGCCTCTTCATCATAGGTCACCTGCTCGATGCCCATCCGGGGATATAGCGGCGCCCGGAAGTAGTTGTTCCCCCACCCAAGATAGAACCACACGACCAGCCACATTGCGATGCGGGCGGTCTTTCCCAACCACTTCAGGAATCCTTCCTTCTTCCGTATGGCGCGTACGAGAACCGCGATGAAGGCCAGGGCGAAGCCGACCACGACGATCTCCTCCAGGGAGAAAGGGACGACGGAAGGGACCAGGGACAGCCCGGCGGAGATGACCGGATAGCAGCGCTCCGCATAGAAGTCCGCCACGGGCGCGGAGAACCGGCATCCCAGGACGAATGCCAGCAGCAGAAGACCGATGACGTCACTCCTTCTCATCGGGGCAGGTATACGTCGATGGTGTCGGCGATGGAGAGGATCGTCTGGTAGAAGAGGATGTTGGAGCTCTTGAGCGGCTGCCAGCGCTCCTCGGAACCCTTTCCCCGAAGGTACCGGTCAGTATAGAGGGTCCCGAAGTTGCCGACGAAGACTTCCACCTCATCCTTGTCGTTGACCCGGAGGCCCCGGATGGGATAGGCGGTGGAATACCCCGTCTTGCTATCGTAGACGAGGGCCTTGATGTCCGGCTTCTCCTGGTCGTTGTTCGACGCGTTGACGAATCCCCCTGCATTCTTGATGATGTCCCGGATGGCGTCGTGGATGGCGTTGCCCGCCGCCAGATAGGTGTTCGAGAGTTCTATGAGTTTCTTCTGCATGGCTATCTCTCTATCTTGACCAACTCCAGCTCGAAGATGAGCGTGCTGTGGGCAGGAATGTCGTCCATATTCATGGCGCCGTAGCCCCACTTCGCAGGGATGTACACCTCCCACTTGTCGCCTTCGTGCATCCTAGTGAGGACGATCTGCCAGCCCATGATAAGGTCGCGGACGACGAACAGGGCCGGAAGCGGCTGGCCCTCGGTCGTGTCGAAGACCGTACCGTCGATGAGGCGGCCGGTGTAGTTCACGTAGACGATGCCGGACGGTTTGGGGCATTTGGTCCCCCGACCTTCCTCCAGGACACGGTACATCACGCCGTTGTCCAGGACATGCATCCCCTCCTCCTGCGCCTTCACCTGCAGGAAGGCCTCGTTGGCAGCCTTGTAGGCGTTGGGTTTCTTGTTATGTCTGTACTTCATGAGCAATCAACCCCTAGTCAAAGCACCTGGAGCCGTCTTTCAAGCCGGACGTTATCCATTTTGTATTTCCGGTCCACCTTGACCAGAAGGATCGGCTGCATGGTCCACGACTGTTGCTCCCCTATCGTCTCGTTATACGAGAAGACGAGCTCGCCGTCCACCTTGCGGAGTGATTCCGGAGCGAGTTCGGTACTGCAGTCCGTCACGGGATTCACGACCGCGATGACGAACTCCTTGTCGAAATCCACAGGGGTGACTTGCCCGCCCTTACCCATGAAGGCAGCCGCACCGAAAAGGGCATCGAACTGCTCGGCGCTGTCAATGACGGGATTCTCGGGAATCTCGGCATCATTCCGGAAGAAGTAGTTGCTGACCTCCTCAAAAGGGATGTCCGAAGCCTGTTGGCAGGACGCGAATGTCAAGACTGCCGCAAGAAACAGGATAATCTTTCTCATTGCCATACTTTGCTAATTCGACGTATTAAGTGAGCTCCTTTAGGATCTTGTCCAAATCATCCTTGCTGAAGGTGAAAACATGACCGAACACGCCCATCGACACCTTCTTGATGTCCTTACCGGTATTGAACCTCCCGACGCTGTAGATGAATCGGTTGTCCACGGTCAGTCCGCTGTCCAGAATCCATCCCGAGATGGACGTCCCAAGGGAAGCGCCCAAGACCGCCAGCCCATCGTCACCATCCTTGGAGTTCTTCTGGATGTTCTCGTTGAGCTTCTCGTTGATGACCGCCAGGATAGCGTCCTTGTGGTCCTGTTTGTCCGGGCATGTCACCACGGCAATCCCGAGAAGGGCGACGACGGCAACAGCGGCGATGATCCAGCCTAGGTTCTTCCGGGGCTTCGCTCCCCTTCTCTCGCTCAGGTAATCATCGACCGCCTCCTTGAACAGGCGTTCGAAATCGTCCAGGTTCTCCGCCTCGATCATGGCGATCTCCGGAACGCCTTCGACATCGCCGTAGTACATCTTCTCCCCATCGGAGAACTTCGGAGTGCAGTAGTAGTTTCTGTATTTCATGGGTCCGATATTATCCAACTAATCTGAAGCCAGTTCCAAACCAATCGTTTCCAGATACTTCATGATCTCATGCAATGTGCAGCGGCCGAGTGACCAGAACCCCAGCAAATCCTTCGGGGTATGCTGTACCAAATGCCCGACCATCGTTATATCATGGGTTTTCAACACATTCTTGGCCAGGTTCGGAAGTGGCGTATCCTCTATCTTCGTAAACATCACGGGTGTCCAGTCATCCTTGGGCCTGGATGCCTCTTCCGCAAGGAATCTTAACCAAAGTGCCTCTATCGGTTTCTTATTCTCTTCGACAAAACGCCGGAAAAGTTCCCGGTCCATTTTCGGCAGGACAAGCGACTCCAAGGATATTTCATAAAAGTCATCCATTGAGAGACGGTCTTTCGAAGTGAGAGTGGCTTCTTGTTTCATATCCTGTCAGTCAAGCAATTGGTTATGCGCTCTTGCAAATATACTTTTTCTTTTGGAGAACTGGAAAGAACTCCATAACTTTGTCCTGTGCATCAAGAGTCTCCCAAGAGGAGCGCCAACCGAGCTTGCCAGACGCCACGGTGGCAAAACGATGCGGATGTTCAATCAAAAAAAGTCTGTATCATGGACAAGTACAATTTCTTTCGTAAGGCCGGATTGCGCCCTACCGAGGAGCAGCGTCTCCTCACCAAACTGTTCTACATCAACGCGAACGAGATCTACGCCCGTTTCGATGACTGGAAGGACGATGACAGGTTCTATTTCATCCCACTCTACATGGAGATGACCTACAGCATGGGTTGGGTGGCGGAAATCGCTCCCGACCCTGTATGGCTGGGGTCCTTCATCCGCTGCAACATCGAGCACCCGGAACTCTTCCAGGTAACATGCCCCAAATGCAGGAAGACACTGTTCCCTTACCGCTACGTTGGTTCTCCGCTCAGCGGTCGCGTGGACCTAGAGTATGAATGCGAATGTGGAAAGAAGGGATATGAAATGGTCTCCGGATGGCGTGTTCGGGCAATTGCCCTGCGTGATCAGCTATCGAGCGACACCCCCCGTCTCCTGAAGGCAAAGCTCCTGCATCACAGTTTCAAGGCCTCCCCGATTGAGGAGTTCCTTGACTGGCTCCGTCGGTAATTCAAACAGTTCGGCTACGTGGCCACCTCCTTCTTGGGGGTGGTCTGAAAAGATACACGATTTTTCAGGTATTGTATCACGATTTGGCACAACCGCCCTTTATATTTGCCCGCGAAAGCAAGTAATAATACCCCCAAACGTTAAACCATATGCCTGGGATGGGTCATTGTATCTTATGGACGCTGGGTGTCTCGATATACCTGGTCTCAGCGTGGCTATTATGCCATTCAGACAAAGCCCTAAGATGTCTTCTGGGTTTAATTCTATTCATGTTTTATGCTGTCATCGTGTTGGATATCTTCCGGTTTATAATTACGGAGGATCCGTGGTTTCGGTTCACAGAAGGAGTCCTACACGGTTCGATTGGAGTGATACTCCTTTACGGAACGATGATATGGATTGCTCTCGTTGTGAATGCGGTTAGGAAAGATTACTGCAAACAATAGAGTGGCCGCCATGTATATCGATTACATTTCTATCGACTGGAACAAAATCCAGGAAGAATCCTACCTGACACGGATTCCGGCGATCTCCCTGTTGCAGAAGTTACAGTTCTGTAAGCCAGTGACCTTCTTCGTCGGCGAGAACGGCTCCGGGAAGTCAACCCTTCTGGAGGCCATCGCGATTGCCTATGGATTCAATCCGGAGGGCGGTTCCCTGAACTACCGTTTCTCCACCCACGACGACTATTCCGATCTTTGCGACGCCATTACCATCGGCAAGGGTGTCCATGACAAGAACCGGGGATTCTTCCTGCGGGCCGAGAGCTTCTACAACGTCTCGACGCAGGCCATCGAGTACGAGAAAGGCTGGGGTCCGATGTACGGAGAAAAGACCCTTCACGAGCAGTCACACGGCGAGAGCTTCCTGAACTTCATCAAGACCTTTACAAGGACCGGTATCTTCCTCATGGATGAGCCTGAAGCCGCCCTTTCTCCCAACCGTCAGCTGTCACTTTTCTCCCGGATTGTCGAGATGGCCAGGGAGGGTTCACAGTACATCATCGTCACCCATTGCCCCTATTTTGTTGGCAATTCCTGATGCGGACATCATCGGTTTCGATGGTACAGGGATGCATTATCTTGAGTATGAACAAACTGAGAGTTACAAGATTACGGAGGCCTTCATCAACCACAGGGACACGATGGTAAACACGCTGGTCGTATAGCTAATAGTCAGAAAATCATTACAGAAGGTAGATACGAGATGAAAAAATGTTAAATTTGTAGGTTAAGCAATTCACAAGAAAGAACCACAATGGAAGCCCCCAATAAAGAGAATACTCTTTATCTGCCCATAAAGCAGGTCTTTTTCGACCAGATAGTCGCTGGTACGAAAAAGATTGAGTACCGAGAAGTCAAGGAAGGCACTACGGCCAACAAGTACCTGATCAAGGATCCGGCAACCAAGTACAAGCTGAATCCCGAGGTCGTCAAGGATTTCTCGAAGGAATACTATGTCGATGACATCGTGGAAGGCGGCTTCCCCTTCCTCCCCCGTCAGTATAAGTACCTCGCTCTGGCTGTCGGCTATGCCAAGCAGCGCGACAGGGCCATCGTTGAAGTAGTAGATTACACCTTCCATCCTGAAGGCATTCGGGAAGACGCACAAGGTGTCCCCCGCTTTGCATTCTGGGTTGAAGAGTTCCATCTGGGCAATGTCATCGAGGTCCACCGGAAGAACGAGGCACCGGCACCTCCTGCTCCGGACAGCGTTTTCCCTGACACTTCCCTCTCTTTCTTTGACAACATCAACAACAAGGTCGTAGACAACCTGCGCGTCACTATCGGCGAAGGCACCAAGGTAAGCATCGCAGCCGCGTGTTTCTCCATCTACGCCTTCAATGAGCTGAAGGAACAATTGCAGGACATTGATGAACTGCGTTTCATTTTCACTGCCCCTTCATTTGTCCAGGAACGTGAATCCAAACAGCGCAGGGAGTTTTTTATCCCCCGTATCAACCGCGAGCGCACGTTGTACGGCTCCGAGTTCGAGGTCCGTTTGAGGAACCAACTCACTCAGAAAGCCATCGCCATCGAGTGCGCCAAGTGGATCAAGGAGAAGGTCAAGTTCAAGTCTAACACCACGCCCCAGCAGATGATGGGATTTGTTTCCGTAGCTGGTACCAATGAGAATTTCACGTATCTTCCGGTCAATGAATTTACCACAACGGGGTTAGGCTGCGAGAGGGGGAATAATTTGATGAACTATGTCCAGCGCATTGATGGAGAGAATGCCAGACAATACCTTCGTGTGTTCAACGAACTTTGGAACAACGACAAGGACTTTGCCGACGTTACCGAGGAAATCATAGATCACATCTCGAACATCTACAAAGAGAATTCTCCGGAATTTATTTATTTCGTCACCCTATACAACATCTTCAACGAATTCCTGGAGGATATTTCCGAAGACGTCCTACCCAACGAGGCGACGGGATTCAAGGATAGCAAGATCTGGAACAAGCTCTATGACTTCCAGAAGGATGCCGCCCTGGCCATCATCAACAAGCTGGAGAAATACAACGGCTGCATCCTGGCAGACAGCGTCGGTTTGGGTAAGACCTTTACGGCCCTCGCCGTAATAAAGTACTACGAGACTCGCAACAAATCCGTTCTGGTCCTTTGCCCTAAGAAACTCTGCGACAACTGGATGACTTACCGAAACAACTACGTTACCAATCCTATTGCGGCTGACCGTCTCGGATACACCGTTCTCTTCCATTCCGACCTATCTCGTGCCGGTGGCCAGTCCAACGGTATAGCACTGGACAAAATCAACTGGGGCAACTTCGATTTGGTGGTCATTGACGAATCTCACAACTTCCGCAATGGTGGCAAGCTCACATGGGGGGATGAAGATGAAGATCCCCGCGAGAACCGCTACCTGCGTTTGATGAACAAGGTTATCAAGGCCGGAGTTAAGACCAAGGTGCTGATGTTGTCTGCAACCCCGGTCAATAACCGTTTCAACGATCTTAAGAACCAGCTCCAGCTTGCTTACGAGGGAGATGTCCAGCGGATGGATTCCATCCTTAACACGGAATCTTCCATCGACGACATCTTCCGGCAAGCCCAGAAGGCCTACAACCAGTGGGCTAAGCTGCCCAGCGAAGAGCGTAGCACAGACAAGCTCCTTGGGATGCTCAGCTTCGACTTTTTCGAGGTCTTGGACTCTGTCACCATTGCCCGCAGTCGAAAGCATATCGAGGCTTATTACGATACTGCGGCGGTCGGCAAGTTCCCGACACGCCTCGCTCCGCTTTCCCGTCGTCCATCCCTTACGGATTTACCGACAGCAATCAACTACAACGAGATTTTCGCTCAGCTACAGAAGCTTAATCTGGCTATTTATACTCCATCAGAGTTCATCTTGGCTAGCAAAGCGGAGAAATATAAGCTCGACCCGGAGACACACGGTGCCGGTCTTTCCCTGGTCGGCCGCGAAA
This sequence comes from Bacteroidales bacterium, assembly GCA_017620335.1. Classification (GTDB taxonomy): domain Bacteria; phylum Bacteroidota; class Bacteroidia; order Bacteroidales; family UBA932; genus Cryptobacteroides. The sequence goes on along the minus strand of JAFZQO010000021.1, from coordinate 30,174 downwards.
TGGGAATCCGGCGCATTATGTGCATCCTCATGCTCAAGCGACTGGAGAGTTCTGTAAACTCCTTCCGCCTTACCTTGGAGCGTGTTCTGAATCTTATTACCTCCACCATCGAGAAGATTGACAACCACGATACCTTCATTGACGTGGAGGAAGCTCAGGGCTACGACTTCGACATAGACGATGCCGAAAACGACGCTTTCATCGGCACCAAGAAGAACAAGATTGCGTTAGAGGACATGGACTATACAGCTTGGCGGCAGTATCTTGTCCGAGACCAGGAAGAACTAGCCCTTACCAAGCTGATGCTAGACGACATCACGCCCGAGCATGACAGCAAACTTCAGCAACTCATTGACGATCTCCGGAACAAGTTCGCCAACCCCATCAATGGCGAAAACAAGAAGGTCATCATCTTCACTGCATTCTCTGACACGGCCGTCTATCTCTATGAGAACCTAGCGAAGCCCATCAAGGAGAAGTATGACATGGACACTGCCCTTGTCACCGGTGATGTCGAGGCGAGGAGCACTATTAAGCTCAAAGAGAAGCTGGATTTTAACAAGGTCCTGACGCTCTTCTCCCCTATCTCCAAGGAAAAGGCTTCCGTCTATCCGAATATCGATGAGGAGATCGAAGTCCTAATCGCGACCGACTGCATCTCCGAGGGGCAGAACCTTCAGGACTGCGACTACCTCATCAACTACGACATCCATTGGAATCCCGTCCGCATCATCCAGCGTTTCGGACGTATCGACCGTATTGGATCCAAGAACGATGTTATCCAGTTGGTCAACTACTGGCCAGACATGACCCTAGACGAGTATATCGACCTCAAGGGCCGTGTTGAGGCACGAATGAAGGTTTCCGTCCTAACCTCCACCGGTGATGATAATCCTATCTCTCCAGAGGAGAAAGGCGACTTGGAATACCGGAAGGCTCAGCTGAAGAAATTACAGGAAGAGGTCGTCGACATTGAGGAGATGAATAGTGGCGTGTCCATTATGGATCTTGGCCTCAATGAATTCCGTCTGGACTTGCTGGAGTACATGAAGACGCACGAGAACGTGGAACATACTCCCTTTGGCCTCCACGCTGTTGTGAGCCACAACGAGTTTACTGAGCCTGGTGTCATATATGTCTTGAAGAATCGTAACAAGGGCATCAATATCGATAAGAAGAACCGCCTGCATCCGTTCTACCTTATCTATGTCCGAAACGATGGGTCTGTCGTCATCAATCATCTGTCGCCTAAGGAACTGCTTGATAAGTTCCGTAGTTTGTGCAAGGGAAAGAATGTACCACAGGCTTCTCTTTGTCGTGTCTTCAACAGAGAAACCCGTGATGGCCTTAAAATGACAACTTATTCCAAACTTCTGGGTGATGCAATTGGTAGTATCATCAATGTAAAAGAAGAGAATGATATCGCTAGCCTTTTCTCCGTTGGCGAAACGTCAGCGTTACGTGGTGACATCAAGGGACTCGATGACTTTGAATTGATTTCTTTCCTCGTGGTTAGATAATGGCGGAAACTGAAAACATATTGTCTTATCCCTCTACGGTACTCGTTGGTAAGAATGTCCCTAAGAAGGCGTTCTACGACAATATGCCCGTTAACAACCGGATTCGCCAGCGATTTGTTGAAGATGTCGATCAAATCACGTGGCTATATAAGCTTACAGCTGATACGCTTGGGGTTGAGGATGGAGAAACAGTACATGAGATAACGGTCTTCCATGTTCTTGTCAAATCACAGGACTGCCCCGACGATGTATTCACTTTTATAGATAAGGGCCTTCCAAGGCATACGGTATTCATCCTTGAGAACGATGCAAAGTGCCGCCTGCTGATTAACTATAAGCAGTGGACTGATGAAGCAAAAGGGCTTTTCAGAATCACCGAATCATATCGCTCTCGCTGGATGAGTAGGGCCCAACTTCGCTTGCCACTTAGTGGGATTTCATTGGACCTGATTTACAATAGTATTGTTTCCTATGTATCGGGGATTCAACCGGCAGATAATGCTGACCTTCAAAGGGTCGTAGAACTGCGTAAGGCGCTTTCAGCCAAGAGGAAGGTTGTCTCATCTTTAGAGAATAAGATTCGCGCTGAACGACAATTCAGCGAGCAGATGATTATAAACGCAGATCTGAAGATTGAGCGTAAAGATTTGGAAATGCTTGAGAAAGAATTAAAAGAATTACTTTAATATGGATTTTCAGAGAATTAATTGTGCTACCCCAGACGGAAGCAGCTTCAACCTTGAGGCATTGTACAAATTACTCCCGGCGTGTTTTACCGAGAAGGATGTGACGGATCCTGACGGCATTCATCATGTCGAACACGTTGTTGATTTTGAGAAACTTCGGTCCTTTTTAGGTGAGGACAATATCGCTGACGATGGGGATGAAGTGTACGATTTTACATGGGTTGGCAAGAGATCCGCTCGTTCAGATGCCGCCGCGCCTATCAACAAGACTCTCCGCCCTTATCCCGAAGAAAGTGTTAATTGGGATACAACTAAGAACTTGTATATTGAGGGCGATAATTTGGAAGTTCTGAAGTTATTGCAGACTTCCTATATGGGCAAAGTGAAGATGATATACATTGACCCGCCATATAATACAGGAAAAGACTTCGTATATCACGATAGTTTCCACATCTCTCGAGAGGATTATGAGGAAGAATCCGGAGTCATTGATGAAGAAGGTAATCGTTATCGGAAGAATCTTGCGACAAATGGTCGTTTCCATTCGGATTGGTGTTCGATGATTTATGCACGCTTACTCGTTGCAAGGTCATTCCTTACTGATGATGGTGTAATTTTCATTAGTATTGATGATAACGAGGTTGACAATCTTAGGAAAATCGGGAATGAGGTATTTGGAGAAGCTAACTTCATCGCAGAAATCATTGTTGACGGTACTCCAAAGAATGACCCTTATGTTGTCTCTACAGCTCACGAATATTGTTTGGTCTTTTGTAAGAACCTTGAGAGTATAAAACTAGCCAATTACGGAGTCTCCAATCCCGCATTCAAAGATTTGCTTGAAATATATAAGCAAGGTGGAGATAATTACGCTTTAATTGAAGAGAATCTCAAAAAGTATTATGACGAACATGATTTAAATGGGGATAATATTGCGAATTATCATTTTGCAGACGAAAGTGGTGTTTTTCGTATTGGTCCCATCGATGATCCACAGAGTTCTGGTCCTAAGGACGAGCGGCTAAATCCAAAAACCGGTCGCCCGTGTGCAACTCCATCCTCGGGATGGCGTTGCACACGGGCGACTTGGGACAGTTGGATTCGTGACAATCTTATTTGGTTCCCGGATACTGATGATAAACTTCCTGCAAAGAAAACGTATATAACCGAGGACCGTCTTGATGTGATGCGTGCATATTTCAAGATGCAGACAAGAAAAGATACGGATGCATTAAAGCGTTTATTTGGAACGCCTTATACCCCATTCTCTAATCCAAAGCCAGTAGAACTAATCCGTAGTTTTATTGAGAATTGTAATGATAAAGAGATGGTTATTATGGATTTCTTCTCCGGTAGCGGCACGACCTTCCATGCAACTCTCTTACAAAACAATGCAGACGAAGGACACCGCAAATGCATCCTGATTCAACTCCCTGAAAAGCTTGAAGTCACTTCCACACAGTCTAATAAAGAGAAGAAAATCACTCAAACAGCGATTGATTTTCTGGAATCTCATAATTTACCTGTTAATATATGTGAGATTGCCAAGGAGAGATGTCGTAGAATCGGTAAACAATATGATTCTTCCACTAGTAATAATGGTGGTTTGTTTGGCCAAATAGATGAGCCCAAACTTGACATTGGCTTCAGGGTCTTTAAGATATCAGATACTTTATTTGAGGACGTTAAGAAAGCGCCTTCAGAGTATTCACAGGACAATCTGGATCTGTTCCTCAATAATATCAAGAGTGACGCGACCGACTTGGATTTATTGTTTGGTTGTATGCTTCAATGGGGCGTTGAGCTTTCGCTCCCTTTGATATCAAAAGAAGTGGCTGGCTGCACCGTTTACAATGTGAATGACGGAGATCTCGTGGCTTGTTTTGCGGACAATATGGGGAATGAGGTGGTGGACACCATTGCTGATTATCACCCCCTCCGAGTAGTCTTCCGCGACAGTTGCTTCCAGGATGACGCCCAGAAGATGAATCTGATTGAGCAGTTCAAGCAGCGCTGTGGATGGTCGGAAGAAGACGCCATAAAGCGTATTCGTGTAATCTAGTCGGCTATGAAACTGAGATTCAAACATCAGAGATTCCAGACGGATGCGGCCAAGGCTGTGTGCGATGTGTTTGTCGGACAGAAGTTCTCCGAAGGATTCTCTTATAGGATAGACCAAGGTGAGGGTTTCACAGGAGCTCTCTTCGATTTGGGCATCAGGAACAACCCTCTGGAATTGGATAGAGCCGCTTTAGCTGACAACATTCGTCGCATTCAACTTGCCCAGGGTATCAAACCCATCGATAGTTTAGTTGGTGATGGTCTAAACATTTCCATTGAGATGGAAACCGGTACGGGTAAAACCTACACGTACATTAAGACCATGTTCGAGCTCAACAAGCGCTATGGCTGGAGCAAGTTCATTATTGTGGTGCCATCCATTGCAATACGTGAGGGCGTCTGCAAGAGCTTCCAAATCATGCAAGACCATTTTGCGGATGAATATGGAAAGCGTATCCAGTTCTTCGTATATGACTCGACTCAACCCACGAAGATCGATACATTTGCTAGCGATAGTAATATGTATGCGATGATCATCAATACCCAAGCTTTCAATGCTCGAGGGAAAGATGCTCGAAGAATCCGGATGAAGTTAGACTCTTTCCGCTCCCGTCGTCCTATCGATATTTTAGCTGCTACTAACCCTATTCTTATCATTGATGAGCCTCAAAGCGTTTTGGGAACGAATAGGGACAATGCAACAAGGGCGGGCTTGCAAGAGTTCAAACCACTTTTCACCCTCCTGTATTCTGCGACGCATCGTGCGGGAGATGTGTACAATATGGTTTATCGGCTGGATGCAATGGATGCTTACAACAAGCATCTTGTGAAGAAGATAGACGTAATTGGTACTCAGCAAATTGGCACGACAGCCACAAACGGTTACCTTTATTTGGAGAAGATAATCATTTCACAGGGTAATCCGGTAGCTCGTCTTGGCCATGATAAGAAAACGGCAACAGGTGTCAAACAAATCATTGCATCAGTCTCTGAACGATATAATGTATACGAAAAGAGTGGCGAATTATCAGAGTATGAGAATCATCTGATTGTAGAATCGATAGATGGTCTTCAGCGCTGTATTAGGTTTGCGAATAATCTTGTTTTGTATGAGGGACAGTCTGTCGGTGCAGTGAATGAGAACTATGTCCGTCGGCAGCAGATTCATGAGACTATCAAGGCTCATTTGGAGAAGGAAAGAATTCTGTATGGTAAAGGGATTAAAGTTCTGTCCTTATTCTTCATTGACCATGTGGACAATTACCGCAAATATGGAGACAATGGTGCCGAGCCCGGTAAATTCGCCACAATGTTTGAAGAAGAATACCAGAATGCGATAGAGAGCTTTGTGACCGAATTCGGCGACACCGACTATTTGAACTATCTTGGGAAGTTTACACCTTCTCAGGTTCACCAAGGCTATTTCTCTATTGACAAAAAGGGCCATATGGTCAACCCTAAGTTGGAGAGAGGTTCCACTGACAGTTCGGATTCTGATGCTTATGACCTCATTATGAGGAATAAAGAGCAGCTGCTAAGTTTGACTGAACCGGTACGTTTCATTTTCTCACATTCTGCGTTGAAAGAGGGTTGGGATAATCCTAACGTATTCCAGATTTGTACGCTGAAGGATTCTGATAACACGGTTAAAAAGCGTCAGGAGGTCGGTCGTGGCATGCGTCTCTGCGTCAATCAAGAAGGAGACCGTCAAGATGAAGACGTACTCGGAGCGGCCGTGTTTGACATCAATGTCCTAACAGTTATTGCCAGCCAGAGTTATGATGACTTCGCATCTGGACTACAGACTGAGATTGCAAATGAGGTTACTGATCGTCCGAAAGTCATAACTGCGGAGCTGTTTGTTGGAGCGAACTTGTTCGTGGATGGTTATGAAAGGAAACTGACCGAAGAGGATGCTGCAGGCTTGCATGAGAATCTTATCTCATATGGCTATGTTCGACGTGGTCAATTAACCCAGAAATACTTCGACGATAAGCGTGCAGGCAAACTTGACTTTGGTGAGGAATACATTGAGTCCATCCCCGCTATTATAAAAATACTCGATTCTGTCTTCAATCCTTCCTCCATCAAGCCAGAAAACCGTAATAAGGCACGTGAGGCGCGTTTTGATGAAGAGAAGTTTAAGAAAGCGGAGTTCCAGGAATTGTGGAAACGAATCAATGTCAAAACATACTATACCGTTGATTTTGAAACTAAGGATCTGATAGAACGCTCTGTCAATGAATTGAACGCGAAACTATCTGTTACTCAGATCCGCGTGGTCATTACAACTGGTTCGATGGCTCAGATTGAGAGCAAAGAGGCTTTACTCAAGGGGGAAGCAATGAAGGTAAAGGAGAGTCACGATAGCACCCTTCGAGAAGTGGTTGGATCTTCCGTCAAATATGATTTGGTCGGCCAACTTGTTGAAGCCACACAGCTGACTCGAAAGACCATCATTAGTGTTTTGAAGCAGATATCCCCGAAAACATTCAATTTGTTTAAGGCGAATCCCGAGGAGTTCATCATCAAAGCTGCCGCTATCATTAACAGTCAGAAGGCTCTTTCCGTCATTCAGCATATTGCTTATCACAGGATGAACGCAACATATGAGTCGGATATCTTCTCTGCTGATCCTATACGTGGTCAACTTGGACACAATGCTATTGAATCCACAAAATCATTGTATGACTTAGTGGTGATGGATAGTCAGAATGAAGTCCAATTTGCGGAACAATTAGAGATGAAGGATGAGATAGTCGTCTATTCGAAGTTGCCGAGGGGATTCTATATCAATACACCTATGGGCCACTATAATCCTGACTGGGCCATTGTATTTAAGGAGGGTGAGGTGAAGCACATATACTTTGTGGCAGAAACTAAGGCCGCCCTTCTTACCGGAGAAAACCGAGGTGTAGAAGAGGCCAAGATCGAATGTGCAAGACGTCACTTCGCTTCTATTTCAGGAAACACGGTTAAGTATGATCTTATCACATCATACGATCACCTTCTCAGTGTAATAAACAAGTAGCATTATCACGATATGATAACGATCAACCGCAACAAGCTTCAGGAAGTAATCGCCGGCTATAAGCAGTATTTCCCCACCCATATTGCAGACGAGATATACAAGTGGAAAGCTGTCAAGAAGTTCCAGGACGTCTGGGATATCGATGCTCCCGAATTCGGAGCCATGTTCCTGGAGGCTACGTCTCTTCATGACAACCTTTTGACATCCAGGAATCATTTCGTCCGCTCGATGCTCAAGGAAATGTGGGATGCCGAGCCGGAGACGGTGCGGAATATGTTCCGGGATCTGTTTGACGAATCGACTCCGCTTGAAGGGCGCATCAATCGCTTTCGGGCTGAGTCCGACCGTATCCGTCAGGACCACTGGCCGGAGAAGATGCATTATCAGGACATCAATGCGATTAGCACCTACCTGTGGTCCCGGTTCCCGGACAAGTACTATATCTACAAGTATTCCGAGGTCAAGGCGACAACGAAGGTTCTGGAATCCAGTTACGTGGTTAGGAAAGGAGCCGATGCCCCTGGATATGTGCAGGCTGTCGAGTTCTTCAATATCCTTCGTGCCGCCGTTCAGGAAGATCCAGGTATCCGTCCGATGCTCAATTCTGTCCTTACCTCCGACTGCTATAAGGATGAGAACCTGAACTGTGTTGTCGTTGACCTGGACTTCTATGTCAGCCGTTTCTGGGAAGAGACTACACCCGTGAAGCCTGTCGCCCAGAAGGATGTCAAGTACTGGATGTACTCCCCCGGCGAGAATGCCCGCAAATGGAATGACTGCACCTCGGAAGGTGTGATGTGCCTGGGATGGGATGAACTTGGGAATCTCCAGGAATATGAAAGCCGGGAGACGATGAGGGACCAGATGCGTCAGGAATATGGCTTGGACGGTTCCTATATGAATGCCAGCCTTGCTACTTGGGAGTTTGCCAACGATATACAGGTCGGTGACATCGTATTCGCCAAGCGTGGCCGCACGACGATCGTCGGCCGTGGCGTCGTCGAGTCCGAGTATTACTATGACGACAAGAGGGACGAGTACCGCAGCCTCCGGAAGGTCCGCTGGACGGAGATAGGCAACTGGGAGACTCAGCAGTTCCAGGCCATGAAGACGCTCACGGAAATCACCCAATACGAAGATTACGTCAAGCGCCTCACCATCCTCGTGACCGGTGGCGTGGTCCCTGAAGAGGACTGCCGGTACTGGTGGCTCTGCGCCAATCCTTCTGTTTGGAGTATGACGGACTGGCCCGTGGGCGATGAGCAGGACTACACGCTCTACAATGATAACGGCAACAAGCGCAGGATCTTCCACAATTTCACCGATGCCAAGGCTGGTGACAAGGTCATCTGCTATGAGGCGAATCCTACGAAGCAGATCACGGCTCTCGCCATCGTGTCAAAAGAGAATGATGGGCAACAGATCTGGTTCGAGAAGGTGGAGTCCTTGATGACCCCTATCCCCTACGCAAGCGTCAAGGAGAATGCCGACCTGCAGAAGATGGAGTTCCTCCAGAATCCCAACGGCAGTTTCTTCAAGTTGACCAAGGACGAATATGGAGTCTTGATGGATCTTATTCGTGAATCCAACAAGAGTGCGAGCCATGTATCTTCCTACGAGAAGTATTCCCGGGAGGATTTCCTTGAGGAGGTCTATATGTCCAAGGATGACCTAACGAATCTTGAGAACCTGCTGAAGAACAAGAAGAACATCATCCTTCAGGGAGCCCCAGGTGTCGGAAAGACTTTCTGCGCACGTCGTCTAGCCTACGAACTGATGGGTGAGAAGGACGAGTCCCGTGTGAGCCTCATCCAATTCCATCAGAACTATTCATACGAGGACTTCATCCTTGGCTACAAGCCGTCTGGAAGTGATTTCGAGCTCCAGAGAGGCATCTTCTACAAGTTCTGCATAAACGCCGCCAACAATCCGGATAAGCCGCATTTCTTCATTATCGACGAGATCAACCGAGGTAACCTGTCCAAGATCTTCGGCGAGCTCCTGATGCTTATCGAGAAGGATTACCGGGGTGAGAAACTGACCCTCGCATACAAGGATGAGAAGTTCTTTGTCCCGAAGAATGTGTATATCATCGGAATGATGAATACCGCCGACAGGTCGCTGGCCATGATTGACTATGCGCTTCGCCGTCGGTTCAGTTTCTATGAGATGCATCCGGGATTCAAGTCCGAGGGCTTCCAGAAGTACCAGGCAGCTATGGCCAATCCTCGTTTTGACCGTCTCATCGAGAAGATCGAGGATCTCAACCGCGCCATCGCCAAGGACGAATCACTTGGAACCGGCTTCGAGCTTGGTCACAGCTATTTCTGCGGCCAGAAGAGCGTGGATGACGCCTGGTTGCACCAGGTCATCAACTATGACATCATTCCGATGCTCCAGGAATACTGGTTCGACAATCGTTCTGAAGTGAAGAAGTGGGAAACCGAGCTCAATTCCATCTTCAATGATTAACGACAAGGGCATACTGATCCGGAACATCTATTACATGCTCTCCTATGCTTTCCAAGAGCTTAGGAAGAACAACTATGATGAAATCTCGAAGGAAGACTTTGAGTATATCCAGGATCTGTTTGCCGAGATTCTCTACAAGGGCATCTCATATCAGTTGAAGCAGGGGTTATATCGTGAATACATTGAGCGCCATGACACGCTTTCCGTCCTTCGCGGGAAGCTTGACATGGTCGAGACCATCAAGAACCGTGTCCGTCACAAGCAGGTGCTCTCCTGCGAGTTTGATGAACTGTCAGAGAACAACACCTTCAACCAGATTCTCAAGACGACGGTGGGGATTCTTATCCGGGAGCGAACGGTTTCTTCCAAGCGCAAGAATCAGCTGAAGTCAATACTCCCCTTCTTCGATGGCGTCGCGACCATTGACCCGTTCAACATCCACTGGAATATGCTGCGTTTCCAGCGCAACAACCAGACCTATAGGATGCTGATGAACATCTGCTATTTCATCCTGGACGGTATGCTGATGACCACGGAGTCTGGAGCCTATAAGATGGCCACCTTCTCGGATGACCACATGAACCGGCTCTTCGAGAAGTTTGTACTGGAGTATTATCGGGTCCATCATCGGGAACTGTCGGCCTATCCGGACCATATCGAATGGGACATCGCCGACCGTGAGACTGCTGCGATTAATTTCCTGCCGGAGATGAGGACGGACATCACCCTGCACAAGAGCGACCGTACCCTCATCATCGACACCAAGTATTATGGGAAGATGATGCAGGAGCAGTTCGACAAGCAGACCATCCACTCCGGCAACCTGTACCAGATTTTTACATACGTCAAGAATCTGGACAAGGATAACACCGGGAATGTCTCCGGCATGCTCCTTTACGCCCGTACCCAGGAAGAGATTGCTCCGGATCTCGACGCCATCTTCGGCAAGAACCGGATCATGGTCCGGACGCTGAATCTTAACTGCAACTTCGCGACCATCCGGGAGCAGCTGGATGATTATGCATCATACATAAGTGGGACTTAATAATGGCTCTGAAGAATCGATTCAAAAAAGGAGAGCGCTACATCTTTATCGCTACAGATGAACGCGATGCGCACGGTTGCCAGATAATGAAAGACGAGACAGGCAGACGTCCTTTGTTAACCGGAACCGCAACTCGCTATGAATGTGGCGTTAAAGTAAGATGTACGGTTATTGGATTCGGGAAGAAGCCCATCGCAACTATAACCACGAAGTATCTGGTACTATCGGAACCAAGCAAAGTAAGCGAAGTGGAAAGGAAGCCCACGGTGACCTATTCAGACTCATCTGTTCCCCCGGTTGTAAGGGGTTTTAGTTCAGTTCAAGGACTTGGAAGGCACAAAAGTGGTAGGCCATTTACCTGCAGTTGTTGTGGAAAATCCTTCCCGGGCCATGCTGGATGGCGCGTCGATTTGCGTGATATCTATTTCTGCAACTCGTGCGCACGTAAAATCTATGAGGAAAAAGGACGTGGGAATCGACATTTCATTATTTCCACTCCAATGGGGAATAAACGATAGCGTATAATGGGAAAACCGAAATACATAAACACAAAGGATGTCGTAAAACTGACGGGTATTACGACAAAAGCGGTCTACGCGCTAATTAATAAGGGTATTCTTCAGGCTTATAAAGCTCCGGGAAGTGGTTGGATGATAGATGCGGATAGTGTCGCGTCATATTTCGGGATTTCATTAGACGATAAAGGAAAGAAGGTCGTTCCCAAGGAACAGCTGGCAAAGAAAAAAAGCGGATTATCCCAGAAGGCTGGTGCACTAAAGATAGGAACAAAACTGATCTCTGACGGCGAGCATTATGCCGAGGTGATTGAACGTGTCGCTGACGCGAAATCTTCCATTCAGATAGCAACAGCCAATTTCAGAAAGTTCCGCATGCTACCCAAGCGCTCAAAGAAATACACCGATGGGACACCGTTCGTCAAGACACTTGCTGTAAAAGCTAATAAGGGCGTAAAGGTTGATGTGATTTGCTCTTTGCCTTCAGATAACTTATTGGATGATTGGCTGCTTTATCTCAAAGCAAATGATTATCCTAGGAGGTTCAAATCACGGTTTTGCGAGAGGAATCATTCTAAACTGGTAATAATCGACAAAAAGATTGCATACATCGGTTCGGCGAATATCACTGGGGCTGGACTAGGTCAAGGCACATACACGGCGGGAAACTTTGAAACTGGAATATTGACGGATGATCCGGAACTTGTTCGAGATGCGGTGAAGCGTTTTGAGTGGATTTGGGACAAAGACCGTTGTACTGGGTGTCATCGGAAGGAAGACTGCAAGCCTGATTTCATTAAGAAGTGCATTGCTAAACAGAAGAAGGGGGAACAATAAGCCGGGACCTTACACAAACCCTTGCTAATTAATAACACATGAAATCCTACGCACTCTTTCAACAATACATCTGGCTGGTGAATACCATTCGAAATGCCGGACATCGTATCGGGAGAGGACGGCGGTAAGACATACGGCGAGCTGTGGCCGGAATACATCCGGAAGCAGAAACGGCTCATCGCCCGGGCGCTGGAGCTGGCGGGCTCCGACATCCCGGACCAGGTCGCCATCGAATCCATCGGCGGTGGCTGGACCGGGCATGAAGCATTGGCCATCGCCATCTACAGCGCCATCAAACATCAGGACTCCTTCGAGGACGCCGTCATCAGCTGCGTCAACCATTCTGGAGACAGCGACTCGACTGGCGCCATCTGCGGAAACATCATGGGTTGCCTGCTGAGCCGCAGCGCCATCCCGGCACACTTTACCGACAAGTTAGAACTGCTGGACATCATCGAGGAGATGGCAAATGACCTTTACACAGGCAGCCTCATCAGTGAATACAACCATTACGGAACCCCCGAAATGGCCCGCTGGGATGAGAAATACTGCAACTTTCATTGGGAACCGATTAAATGATGAAGCAGCATCCATCATGGGAGGGCATCGTGCCACGTTTTGAATCCGGCCGGGAGTATCTGGACTGGATTCAGAATTGGATGGAGTGGGGTGGCTCTGTCCCGCAGGAGTATGATGCCTATTTCCGGAGTTTAGGTGGTTCTGTCCGGCATTATGGGTACGATCATCCCATCTCAGAGAAAAAGATGTGCAGGGCGCTGGAGCGCTCCCAGCGTACCGGAGAGATGATAGATGTCGTCCCAGATCCGCAATTCCTCGCTGGAGGTGAATGTGAAGGACAATTCGATGGCTGGACCTATCATCTGGAGTTTCTCTCAAAGGAGGCGTACTTCAAGAAAAGGCAGGAAGGGATGGATTATGAGCGGGCCCAACTATTCATTCAGAGGGTCGAGTGGCATTTTGCCAAGACAATGCCCCAGATCCCTCATTGGTATTGCCTTCTCAAGGAGTGTAAAGACAAAGAGGAATTTCTCTGGTTCGCCAGGTACATCCAGGAGCACAGCGTGCCTAGACAGTTCTATGGCCGCACCTACAACTATTGCTATCTGGGCAAATACAAGTATTGGATGATGGATGAGCGTCCGGAGGATTGTGATTTGATCAACAGGGACAAAATGGAATGATTCTTTCATAATCCGGCCGCATTGTGTTATATTTGCATCAATCAGTTCAATTCAAGGTAATCAACCAAACATTTGGAAACCGCCTGAATTACTACCTATAGATTATGAAACTGCTCGACTTAATCTGCCCCTACTTTGGCGCCATCTCTATCTGTGATGGTTTTCTGGGCGATTCTCGCAAAGAAGATGCCTTGAATCGATTCGGCAAGGACGGAAGAACTTTGATGGACGCCAATTATCATTTGTATGCAAATCTGGATTTAGATGATAAAGGGATTGAAAACGGAATCGTCCGCTTTGAGTATGATGATCTCGACAGTCTCGTCCGTATTGTTCTAAATGTCGATTTCAAGAATGCTGCCAGTATGAAGAAGTCGAATTTCGGCCTCTTATACGGCTATCTTTCCGAGTCCGACTTATTTGATGAGTATTCTCAAGGAGAGGACGATTGGACTTTTAGGAATGGCATCAATGAAATACACTGTGAAGAGTATGAGGACGGGTTTTCCCTGGAGATTTATCCTGCATCTAATTCTGGAATTAATCCTTTTGAGAATTATGAATCCGGTGTCTTCCGCACGGTATCCAGTTTGATAAGGGGAGAAAGGAATGTTTGGGAAGACTATCTGCTGGAGGCAACAACAAAAAAAGTTGTACTGAAGTATAGTAGGGAGGCAGAAGAGTATCCGTGTCTAAAGCTCGTGCTCACAGAGGAGGAGTATAAGCAGAGTCCTGCCTCCTTTGGAATGTCTTTGACAACAGATGTACTCAAAATGATTATGAAACAAGCGGGGATGGAAGAGGAATCAGAAATGTGGCCTGAGAGGTCTTTAGAGCGTATTGTTTTGGACCCAGTAAGTTGGGAAGCAATGGACACTGTCGGGATTGCAACCATTGAGGGCGCAAAGCCGATGACGAGAGAGCAATTGGAAGAAGCACTTGACGAAATAGAGTATTGGGATAGAGAGCGCACTTCGCCCCCTGGAGTTTGGGATGAAACGCCGATAGGATAGAACTGCGATAAAATGAAACTTTACTCCTTTGCTCCTTTGGTGACTAATACATTTGAAATCATGGCGACTTATAAGTACAAGATCCTGGAATTCAAGCCAGGCGCAAAAATGGAGAAAGAGTTCAACGATCTCGGTAAGGATGGCTGGGAGCTTGTGAGCGTTACACCTGTCGGCCTCAAGATCGAGGGTGAGGTTGATACGACATTCGGATATGGCGGAGGAGAGACTAAAGGATCGTTCGAGAAGATAGCCGCCTATTTCAAGAAGGAGGTTCCAGGTGGGAAAGCTTGACGACATCATCAACGAGCTCGGTATCCCAGAGATTACCCGTAAATCCAGGAAGGAAGGAGGCGGCCGCTCTGCTTCCGATGAATACTACGTCATCGGATTGTGCAATGAAGCATTGGGCAGAAGGGCCTCCCAACAGCACAAGTTCCCTTTCCTCCTCGGAGATACAGGACGCGGATTACCTGTTGACGCGTATTACCCGGATCTGAATCTTGTAGTTGAATACTACGAGAGGCAGCATACGGAGGAAGTCGAGTTCTTCAACCGTAGGATGACCGTAAGCGGAGTCGGCCGTGGAGAGCAGCGGAAGATATATGATGAGCGGAGAAGGACGGAACTGCCCAAGCACGGGATAAAGGTGGTCATCATCAGCTACAGTGACTTCGGCGCTTCAAAGAAGCTTCTACGGAATCACGACGCCGATCTGGCCATTGTTAAGGCCATCTTGACTAAGAACGGGATAACGACCTTGTGACTATGATCTTCCTGAACGTTATACTATAGATATACTATACATATAGTCTCATAACTCATTGAATATGAAGAAACAAGACCTTTGCGACAGCCTCAAGGCTGCGCTCGAGAATCAATACGGCTGGTCCATCGACAGCATGGAGCTGCAGGACGAGACCTTCACCTTCTGCGTCGACAACCCGGAGAGCGGTATCTTTTGGACCGGTGACGAGGACGAGATTCCCGAGGAGGGCATCATAGTCCCTGGGCTGCACGTTGACGGATTCGGTGAGGGATGCGTCCTCTGCTGGATGCCCCTCAGCCTTGCCATAAGGCATTTCCTCCCTGAGGTCGACGATCCCCTTGAGGACAAGGTCCGTAAGTTCTTCGCCGAGGAGTACGCCGACACGCTGGAGGTGCTCTCCGTCGAGCCCGACGAGGACAACGACTGGGACATCCCGACGGTCTTCGTCCGCACCCGCCTCCTTCCCGGAAAGACCTTCGTGAATAAGCGTGCCCTGAACATCGACTCGATCGAGGGCGACGTGATGGTCTTCCAGATCGAGGACTTCGACTTGGACGATACCGAGATCGAGGACGAGGAGGAATAATTCTTCCGCTGTGTCACTGGTTGGCACAATTCCATATTACCTTTGCGCACGGTCACCCCTGGAAATGCACTGGAGACGACCGGCGTGTCCGTCCGCCGTCGGGCAGGTATTTTGCAGTGAAGGCAGGAAAAATGAAACGCATGCTCATCCTCACAATAACCCTCATCGTGCTCACCCTGGCGCTGTCGGTCCTCTCCATCCCCCTGTTCGCCTATTCAGGGAGGAACTTCCGCTCGCGCACCGTGCGCATCGATACTGGGGACGGCAGCCTGAAAGCTATAGTCCTGCGTCCCAGGGAGAGCGAAGGGCCCCTGCCCGGCATCCTGTGGATCCACGGAGGCGGATACATGCTGGGCGGGTCATACATGGTGTACATGTCGGCCGGTAAGATGCTCGCCGAGCGCTACGGAGCCGTCGTGGTCAGCCCGGACTACCGGTTGGCCGGGAAGGCTCCCTATCCTGCGGCGCTGAACGACTGCTACGCCGCTTTGGAGTGGATGTACGAGAACGCCGACAGCCTGGGCATCGACCGCAGCAGGATCGTCGTCGGCGGGGAGAGCGCCGGTGGAGGCCTGACGGCGGCGCTCTGTCTCTACAACCGTGACAGGGGAACGGTCCCCGTTGCCATGCAGATCCCGCTGTACCCCATGCTGGACTGCGAGGATACGGAATCCTCCGCCGACAACCACGGCAGAATCTGGAACACGAAGCGGAACCACTGGGGCTGGAAGCACTACCTCGGAGAACTCCACGGCACGTCGGATGTCAGCAAGTACGCCTCCCCTGCCCGCGAGACTGACTACTCGGGGCTCCCTCCCTGCTACACCTTCGTGGCTGACGGCGAGCCGTTCTACGAGGAGACCCTGACCTATGTCGAGAACCTCCGGAAGGCGGGCGTGGATGCTAAGGTAGATGTCTATCCGGGAAACGTCCACGCCTTCGACATGCTCCAGCCCGGGAAGAAGGTGAGCAAGGCCGCCAAGCAGCGGCTCTGCGAGGAATACGAACGACTGATCATGAAAGAAGACTGATGAATCCCCATCCCATAACTGACAGCGACTCCCTGGAGCTTGCATTCGCCGGCGCCATCAAGGCCGGCTTCCCCTCTCCGGCTGAGGAGGTGAGGGAAAAGCTGGACCTCGTGAAGCTGCTGGTACAGCACAGCGCCTCGACCTTCTTCTTCCGCATCGACGGCATCTCGATGGTGGACGCCGACATGGACGAAGGAGACATCATCATCGTGGACCGTGCGGTCGATCCGTACAACAACTGCAAGGCCGTCTGCTTCATCGACGGCGAGTACACGGTCAAGCGGGTGGAGATCCACGGGGACGGGGCGGTCCTTCTGCCCTGCAACGAGAAGAACACGAAATACAAACCCATCCCGGTCGGTCCCGACAACGACTTCCTCATCTGGGGCGTCGTGACCTGGGTCATCAAGAAAGTATAGCCATGACGGACAGGAGGGAATTCATCCGGACATCGCTGCTTGCTGCCGCCGCGCTGGCTGCGGCACCGGCCGTGGGCCTTTCAGGAAAAGAACACAAACAACAATCAAAGGATATGAAGAAGATTATGATCATCGACGGCGGACCCCGCCGCAACATGAACACGGGCGCCATGGTCGAGGCCTTCGCCGAGGGTGCCCGCAGCGCCGATGCCGAGGTGAAGCACGTCCGTCTCTACGACATCGACTACAAAGGCTGCCGCTCCTGCATGGCCTGCCAGCTCAAGGGAAAGCCGGTGGATACCTGCCGTTTCAAGGACGGCATCACGGACCTCCTCGCGGAATGCGCCGCGGCCGACGGCCTGGTGCTCGCCTCCCCCATCTATTTCGGGGACATAACGGCCCAACTGCGTGCTTTCTGGGAGCGGCTGGTCTTCCCCTGGCTCTCCTACGCCAAGGGCGAGGTGAAGGCCGCGAAGAAGATGCCCGTCGCCTTCATCTACACGATGAACGCCTCCGAAGCGTACGCTGCCCAGATACGCAGCACGAACCTCGCCCAGTTCGAGGGGGTGCTTGCCGGGGCGTTGGGCCACGAGCCCGAGGCCATCCTGGCCTGCAATACCGTCCAGGTGCACGACTACTCCCGCTATGAGTTCGCCGAAGGCACTTCCGAGAACAAGCAGGTATACAAGGAGGCCCATTGGGAAGAAGACCTCGCCAAGGCGCGCGAGGCTGGCGCCAGGATGGCAAACGCACAGGATTAAACAGGTTGATTCACTGATATGAAGAAGTACGGAGTACTTGGAACCGGGGATGTCGCCCGGGTCATCGCCAGCAAGCTCGTGGAGCTGGGAAACGAAGTCATGATGGGCTCGCGGTCTGCCGCCAACGAGAAGGCTACCGCATGGGCCCGTGAGAACGGGGAAAGGGCCAGCAACGGCACCTTCGCCGACGCGGCCGCCTTCGGTGAGGTCGTGTTCAACTGCGTCAAGGGCGTCCATGCGCTGGAGGCCCTCGGGCTGGCCGGGGCGGACAACCTCCGCGGGAAGATCCTGGTCGACCAGTCCAACCCCTATGTCTACAGGGACGGACATATCTCCCTTGACCCCGCATACAGCGGCGATACCTGCCTGGGTGAGGAGGTGCAGCGTTTCCTCCCGGAAACGAAGGTCGTGAAGACGCTGAATTTCATTGGCAGCGTGATGATGACCAACCCCGGTGAACTCGCCGAAGCACCCACCGCTTTCTACTGCGGCAACGACGCCGGGGCGAAAGAGGCCGTCAAAGGGATCCTGAACGCGTTCGGCTGGACGGATACCTTCGACATGGGGGACATCTCCATGTCCCGCTACACGGAGATGCTCGGTGCGTTCTGGGTACCGCTCTTCGGCCAGCTGGGGACCATGCACTGGGGCTTCCGTCTCGTGACGGACCTGAAATGACGAAGAACCCATGAGACTCCTTCCATTCACCCTTCTCATCCCTCTCTTCCTCATCTCCGGCTGCAAGGCCTCTCCGGAGAAGGCCGCGATTGAACGCCAGCTCCGGGATTACCCGGAGACCCGCGTTCAGGACATCTACAAGAGCTTCTGCCAGGATAACCTGGGTCCGGAACACCTGATCCCCGATCCGGAGTCGGCCCGCCGCTATCTGGAGCGTGAGCTCGGGACCTTCCGCGAGGACCTGGACAGCGCCCGTTACGACGCTCCCTCCGTCCTCTACTACCCGGTCGGCGACGAAGGGAACTATGTCCGCGTGGACCTGTCGGTCGTGCTGGACTCCCTCGTGAGCGCGGAAGCCTACCTCGATGCGTTCATCCGCAGCGCCAACGAAGGAAGGCGCGTCCCGGAGGAGGAGTGGATCGCCAAGTGGAAGGTTGTCGGGAAGGTCATAAGGAAGGATTTCCCGGATATCCCGGATGCGGGGAGGGACCTGGAGACGCTCGATTCCCTCATAGCCCGGGGCGATCTCATCATGCACCACAGCGACGCTTTCAGTGAAGCTTACCATCCTCATTACCGGATCATTGCGAGGGATATCTTCGAGAAGGAGTTGAAGCCGCTCATAGACCGCTGACCGCATGTACATCGACCGTATCCGCATAGACTGGGACAAGGTGAGCGAGGATTCGTACCTGACACGGATTCCCGCCATCTGCCTGCTGCATGAGCTTGCGTTCCGCAAGCCGGTCACGTTCTTCGTGGGCGAGAACGGCAGCGGGAAGTCCACCCTGCTCGAGGCCATCGCAATCGCGTACGGGTTCAACCCCGAGGGCGGGACGTTGAATTACAACTTTTCCACGCACGACGACTACTCCGAGCTGTGCGATGCGCTGACGATCGCCCAGGGCGCCGCAAAGGGAAGACGCGGCGGTTTCTTCCTGCGGGCCGAGAGCTTCTACAACGTCTCCACCAAGGCCATCGAGTACGAGAAGGAACTGGGTCGTCCGATGTACGGGGAGAGGACCCTTCACGAACAGTCCCACGGCGAGAGTTTCCTCAGCTTCATCAAGACCTTCACCCGGACAGGCCTCTTCATCATGGACGAACCCGAGGCTGCGCTCTCCCCGCAGCGCCAGCTGTCCCTTTTCTCCCGGATCGCGGAGATGGCCGGTGACGGGTCCCAGTACATCATCGTCACCCACTCGCCCATCCTGCTGGCTATGCCGGACGCGGACATCATTGGCTTTGACGACACGGGGATCCGCTACCTGGACTACGAGGAGACGGAGAGTTACCGGATCACGGAACTGATGATCAACCACAGGGACCGGATGGTCTCGGAACTGCTGGATTTCTGAGGACAATGTACGCCCTTGCCGACTGCAACAACTTTTTCGCCTCGTGCGAGAGGGTCTTCCGTCCGGAGCTGAACGGGAGGCCGGTCATCGTTCTCTCCAACAACGACGGCTGTGCGGTGGCGAGATCCAACGAGGCCAAGGCGCTCGGCATCAGGATGGGCGATCCGCTGTTCAAGATAAGGGACATCGTGGAGAAGAACGACGTGGCCGTCTTCTCCGGGAATTTCGCGCTGTACGGCGACATGTCAAGAAGGGTCCAGGAGGTCCTGAGGAACTACTCCCCCTGCATCGAGGTCTACTCGATCGACGAGGCGTTCTTGGACCTGGACGGCATCGACGTGGATTTCGACGCCTACGCCAAGGAGATATCGCGGGAGTGCTGGAAGCAGACCTCCATTCCCGTGTCCGTGGGCATCGCCCCGACGAAGACCCTCGCGAAGATCGCCTCGAAGCTCTGCAAGCGCTACCCCAAGCTCCGGGGCGGCTGCTACATGCACCGGCCGGAGGACATCGAGAAGGTCCTGAGGAACTTCCCGGCCGAGGATGTCTGGGGTATCGGAAGGAGGATGATGAAAAAGCTCGAGGCCATGGGCGTGCAGACCGCCTGGGATTACGTTTCTCTTCCGGAGACTACGGTGCGGATGCTCTTCCACCTGCCAGGCTACAGGACGTGGAAGGAGCTCAAGGGTATACCTTGCATCGAGATGGAGGACATGATCGAGCCGCGCAGGACCATCTGCGTATCGCGGAGTTTCAGCAAGGAGATCAGCGACAGGAACGAACTCTGCGAGCAGGTCGCGAATTTCGCGGAATCGGCCGTCACCAAGCTCCGGGGCCAGCATTCCGTCGCCCTGGAGATGGTCGTCTTCGCCATCACGAACCGCTTCAAGGAGAACGCCCCACAGACCTACGCCAGCCGTCTCGTGGTCATTCCGGACGGGACCTGCGACCACCGCACTTTCATCCGTCATGCGCTGGAAGGATGCCGGGACATCTGGCGGCCTGGCTTCGGCTACAAGAAAGCAGGTGTGGTCATCACGAAGCTCGTGCAGGAGGAAGGGTATGCGCAATCACTCTTCGCAGATGTCGATGCATTGGAAAAGGAGTCGAAGCTCTCGACGAGCATCGACTCCATCCATCAGCTATTCGGCCGCGGTGCGGTCCTGCTGGGCTCCCAAGGAAACGGCGAAATCAAGATGTCGCGCGAACATCAGAGTCCGCATTACACGACTCTCTGGGATGACATTCCCAGGGCAACCGTTCATTGATTTCTCTTCGAGCAATCAGACTCTCATTTGCCATTTCCATCAACGGATTATCCTTGCTTGCCCGCCTTCCAGGCACTTCTGTCAATTGCTTTGGTTATCAGGGTCGTGAAAAGTAGGGTATCCTGGTTCTCGCAGGTTTTCTCCAGCACATCGTCATACTCCCCTTTCTCCCCTTCCGGTATTACGGTCCACGGATAACCTCCGGTCACCAGCTGGCTGTTCATGTACAGTCTCGCCAGAATCGCATTGTCATCCATGAACGGATGGATGTAAACGATGAAGAAGTGTCCGAGGACGGCACGAACGAAGGCGTCGGGTTCCAAAGAAAGCAGATATCTCAGTTCGCTCATTGCATCCTCCAGCGCCCCTGGTTCAACTGGGACATGGACGGACTGCGCGATAGGGCATTCTCCCTTACGGAATCCTTCAGCCCTGTACCATGTCCCCCATCCCGTCTCTACGAACGGCGATACCATGCAGCTATGCCAGGCTTCCAGCCTGTCGATCAGTTTCGACGGTTCCTGCCCCCCGCTCATGGAATCAAGGATATCAGACTTGACCTGCCTGAAAGCTCTATTGTATCCCTGAGCCGCCAGGACGTCATCCGTTTCCAGCTCCAGATCGGCCAGCAGGTAATCGCAGTTGGGGGTATCCGACTCCTCGATCAGTTGTTCGGTGACATGCAGGCCATGGAGATTGAGGGAATTGACTCCGTCCCGGATGCGGACATCATTCATCATAGCCATAATCTCTCCTACTTTCCTATCCTTGGGGCAGGTATCACAGAAGTCCTTCCATGTGAGGACGTAAGGACGCATCTTCATCCACATGAGATAAATCCGTGCCTTGATGGCCGGTTGATCCCCATGGACCATGATGTTTTCAGGAAAAGGATTATCCTTCTCCGCCTCATATCCGGCCCTGCGAAGCGCAAGGATGATCTCGTCAGCGAATGATGGATATCCGATGGAATGGATGCCGCCAGCCACCTTGCAGGCTCCAGTCCGGCGGTCACTTTCGACAGCCAACCTGGCGAGTTCGTCATAGTCTCTGAGATTGGCGAGGCAAGTGCGTGCCTCCATAGGGTACATGCGGTAGAAACCGGGTGAAGCCGCCAGGAGCGCAAGGTGAAGCGGATAGATCCTCAATCCGAAGCGAGGCTCGCGCACTACCTCATCAGGGCATTCTGCCTCGACTTCGAGCAGTTCGTATCCGAGCGGGAGGGAGAGCCTCGTGTTGGAGGCGCCGGAACTCCTGATTACCAGTTGTTTGGGCAGTATTCCATTCTTTCCGAGAAAGAGCAGGGACATATCCGAGCTCAGACACCAGTCCTCCCCATACTTGTCGTCCAGATACGCAACAATGAACTGCCAGTAGTTCAGATACCATTCCTTCGGGTCCGGTTGTTTGACCGAGGAGGTGACGTAATACCAGCCGTCGATAATCGGAGTAAGAGCCTGGGTTTCCACGAGCCTCTTGATTTGTTTAGCACCAAGCTCCGAATCCTCCCGGATGATGTTGCCTGTACGGTGTTCCGGGCTCTTCATGTAATCCATCAGAGCCTTGTAAGAATCCTTCTGTTGTTCTTTTGTAGATGCCATAATGATATGATATAAATGGTTCAAGATTTATCTTACGTAGAGCTCTATCCGGCAGTTCCGGTTCGCAGATGACGGACTGAGCCTGTCCGTTCCTCCCTCGGACCGGATCTCAATCAATCCTTCATCCACTCCCCTCTCCTTGAACAGGTTCATGACATACTCCGCCCGTGCAATCGACAGCTCGGCGTTCTTTACAACCGAGCCCGTGGCCGAGTCGGCCGCCCCGATGATCTTAACCCGAAGATTCTGGGCTAGGGCCAGTTCAGCCGCGGCATTCACATTGACCGTCTGAGACGGGTCGGTGAACCTCGTCCCAGCCAATGAAAAGAAGACATAGACAGGTGCACCTACTGGCATTTCTCCCCTAGCGATTTCTGTCAGATAAGGGGAATCGTCGCTCGTATCGGCCACTGTAGGGATGGCAGAGACGGTCTCGGATTCCTCAGATTCCGTTTTCTTTTCCCGGCTGACGAGGGGCTTAATCCTGCCATCCTCGAACTTCAGACCGGTGTTGATCGGTCCGAACTTACCGTTCCAGGAAGGATTGGCAAGCCGGGCCCGAAGAGAGTTCAGTCCGCTGTAGTTGTTGACCGGACCGTTGTGGCATCCGCAATCGCCTTTGATGCACTGACGGATATCCGCGTCCGTAGTCTGGACCCGGGTCGTATCCTGCGCCCGGAGCGGAACCGTCCCGAGGCAGAGGATGCTGATAAGAATTGCTATTCGTTTCATCGTTGTCATAATTGTTACGGTTTGCTGATAATGATTGTGGCAAGTTACCGCCTGATCTTCCGGCCAGCCGGGGCAAGCATCTGACGGGAGAGCTCCAGGCAGCGGCGCAGCCAGTGCCGGTCATCCTCCTGCGGATCCCTGCCCCACTCCCCGGAGCTGTGCCCGCCGCCTCCGCCGCAGTTCTCGGCAAAGTTCGTCGCCTGGTCGACCATCCCCATGGAAAGGAGTGCCGCGCAGGTGATAATCTTCATGCCACGCTTGCTCATGTCCTGCAGGAGCGTGTCGTCGAAGCCGTCGAAGGTATCCGGAGGCAGCGAAAGTTTAAGCTGCTGGAAGTCGCTGAGCACGGTCCAAAGCGCCTCTGTCCCCACCTTGTTCATGGTGAGTTCAGACACCTTGGTGCTGGCAGATCTGATCTCCTGCTCCAGTTCCTCACGCCGCTCTTCCGAGTGCGAAAGCTCTTCCTTCAGGTCGGTGAGTTTCTTCTCGGCCGCATCCAGCTTGCCGCGCTTGTCGGCGAGTTTCCAGAGGATTTCTTCCAGCTTCTTCTGGAGTGAGACCTCCTTTTTCTGGAGGGCCCGCCGCTGGGCGGTTGCCATTCCGTCGTCGGACAGGGATGTCCTGATGCCGTCGATCTCCTCCTCAATCCGCTCCCTTGCTGACTCCAGGTTGGAGACCATCGTGGTCAGGGACTTCTTCCGGATCTCGGCGATGTGGATCTGGCTCTTCAGGTTCGCCAGCCTGGCAGCCTTGCTCTCCAGCTCCCTCTCGAGCGTACTGCATTCGCTGGACAGTTCCCGGCGGTAGTCCTCGGTGCTCTGGTGCTTCCGGTGGGTCTCGTTGACGCTGTCCCCGCGCTCGAGCCCCCATTTGCCGTTGACCTCCGCGAAAGCGTCGTGGAGTGCCCGCGTCCGCTCGGCGTATTCGTACTTGTCGCTCCCGCAGAAGACCTCCTTGAACGAGATCCTGCCATCCTTGACCGGGATGACGTCGGCATGGATGTGCGGGCTCCGCTCGTCCAGATGGACGATGAAGGACAGGATGTTCTCCTCCCCGAACCTGTCGGCAAGGACGTCGTACATATCCTTCGCCCACTGCTCGATCTCGGGGTGTCTCTCGACTCCCCCGTTGTCGGCATCTTTCCCGTAGTCGACCTCCTGGCTGCCAAAGGCCATCCGGCAGAGGGTGTCGTGCGAACCGCTGATGATGAAGTCCGCGACGGTCCGGTATTTCGGGTCGTGCGGACTCTTCGCGTTCGGATCCTTGATACCCCGCGCAAGGATGTTCTCCTGGAACAGCTCGGGGATGGACTTGCTCTGGTCGACGGCCTGCACCCTCCCTCCCCGGACGACCTCGAAATTCAGTCTGGTCCGGGTCCGGTCTATACGTCCGTTCTCGTTGGCCTTCTTCCAGGCCTTCTCGGTCCACTTCCGCTGCTGCTCGTTGCTCTGCGCCTTCGAGAAGCCTTTCTTCGCCTGGAAGTGCACCACCTGTTTCTGTGCTCCCATATCGCTTCGCTCTAGGGTATTTCCCTTCCCTTTTCTTCCCGTGCCCAGCTTGCTGCGTTGTCGGCACTCCACCATTTGACCTCGGGTCAAGTGGGTATTGAGTTACCCCCTCCCTTTGTTCGTGGCAGAACGGGCAAGCCCGCTGCCAAAAAGCCTATCGTTTTCCGAATCTCCGGGAGAGATTCCGGAGTCGCCCGGAAAGGGCCGTTTCCGGCCCGTATCCGGACTTAAACGCCCCGGCTGGACCACCGGCAAGCTGGGAAGGTCCTACGCGTTCTCGCGGCCTTTCACGAAGAGCTCCGGGAGACGGAGACGGAAGCTCGTGGTGGTCTTCTCCACGGAGAGGTATCCCATGCGTGCGAGCTTCTGCAGGAAGGCCGTCACCGTATGACGGTGCCAGCCCCAGTCGACGGAGAGCTCTGTGATGGTCACCTCGAACGGGGCGGTGTGGTTTCCGGACCCGTCCGGATCCTGTACGGCCTGCTTCTGCATCAGGTACCGGAAGGCCTCGAACTT
The DNA here is from genome assembly GCA_017620335.1 of Bacteroidales bacterium. Taxonomy (GTDB): domain Bacteria; phylum Bacteroidota; class Bacteroidia; order Bacteroidales; family UBA932; genus Cryptobacteroides. The sequence continues at coordinate 4,568 of JAFZQO010000021.1, read as the reverse complement.
GCTGTACCGTTCGTCGGCCTTCTGGTGAAGGGTGTCTGCCAGTTTCTTCGGCAGGACGTGGGTATAGTCCGGGCACTCAGGCGCCGGTCTGGTCTGCTTGGTTCTTTTCATCTTGCTTGTCGATTTGGTTGTTGGTTTGACCGCGCTGATCCCGGCCTTCATCGGTCGGGCGATGCCGCCTGGATCCGGCACGGCGGGTTGAATAGTAAAGGTTGACGATATCGTCGTTGGACAGATGGATTTCAAGGTATGACCTGGGGAACTCCGCATGACGGATGATCTCCCGGGAAGGATAGAACATGGCCGCGGTGAGGACCATCGCCATCGACACGCTCAGCGATTGGAGCTGAGGGACGACAAGCGACAGGAGCACGCCTCCGAAGGCGATGCCCTGGATCACCCGGTCCTCGCCGAGCCAGTGCAGCATGGCATCCGTGAACCGGTACCGGAGCAGCACGAATCCGAGCAGCACGCCCGGAACCAGCCACAGGCTGGCCCCGTCGAGCGAGAAGAAGGTGTAGTTGTATACGAGCACGCTGATGGCAAGCACCAGCATGTAGGTCTTCCGGCTCTTCGGCTCGATTGCCATCGAGATATAGAAGGCAAGCATCCGCGTACCCTTCCGCCTGTAGAAAAGGAACGGAGCGGCAAGCAGGACGGCCGGGACGGCCAGTTGGATGGTTCTGAAGAGTATGGTCATGGCTTCGGTTTGTTGTTGTCGGCCGTGGCAGACGACGGTTAATACATATGGAGGTGGATGATATCGTGGGAGGCTGCCGCGACGACCCTCTCGACATCGTAGCGGTTGAGCCCGCACCTTTTGGCCCGCCACATGAAATCGATATCGGATTCGGAGCGTTCCCGGATCGCCCGGTGCAGGTCGCAGATGGGGATGAACCACCTGTGCCCCCGGGGATAGTTGCCATAGGGATAGCTCGCCTGGAGTGCCAGACAACGCACCAGCAGGGTATCCCCCGCCTCCCCACTCACGCTCGTGAACTCCCGGTAGCAGTCGGCATCCGCCACCACGATCTGGAAGGAGTACTTCCGGATCACGTCCACCATCTGCCTGTATAACTTCTCGTCCATGGCCCGGCACTACATGAAATCGGCGACAAGCCGGGACATGTCCATCTTGCTGATGACGATTCCCCGGCGCAGGTGCTGCGCGAGGTCCGACTTCAGCGATTCCAGCATGACTTCGAGGGAATCGAAGATATAGACGTAGACCGTGTCCAGCATCTTGTCGGAGCCGGCCTGCGCATTGAGCTTGTACATCCGTCCGGACGTCGGCACCGAGTAGGCGCAGCAGTGCTCGCCGCGCTTGGTGGCACTGAAGGTCTCGACATGGTAGAGTACGTTCAGGTCCATGTTGTCCTCCATGTCGTCGAGCGCCTCCTTGATCGGGAGCGGTTTTGCCAGGTTGTAGGTCAGGATGGCGTAGTCGCCGTAATCGTCGATGCAGTCCAGGCAGCCCGCATCGATCAGCCGGGGAAGGATCGTCGGGCCAAGGGTCCGAAACATGTCGATCTGTTGGTGATTCATAGTTTTTTCGAGTGAGTATACTTTTATTTGAAAAAATGGTACTCTGATTTCAAATCGGGCCACTCCCGTACACTGGACGAGGAGACTCGGAGAACGTCTCTCCGACTTCTCCATCCTTCCCGACAGACAGGCACTTCCGGCCTCCCGTCGCATACAACAATGCCTTTCACGCACTTTCATCCAGTTTAATCCGGTTTAAACAAGTTTAATGACGGAATACATTGATTCTTAGTCATTTGCTCCATATACAAGATACTCATTATCTGTCTAAAGTCAAAGGACGGGATGGCATTCTTTCCAAGGGATGGACACAAGAGAGTTCCCTCATACGGTCCGATTGTAGGGCGGTACCGACCAGCAGGTCGGTACACCGGCCAGATTCTTTCACAGTACCATTTGAAGTGTGAATAATTGTTCGTATATTAGTGGCAGAAAACGCAGAGAATATGGCAAATATCGGCTACCTGTTCCTTTCGAGAAACCTCGTCACCCGCGACGAGGACCGCGCCTGGATGACGAAGTTCGGGTGCGGGACCATCATCGAGGAGGAAGGCATCCAGGAGAGGTTCCGTCCCGAATGGCGGAAGATGCTCTCGCAGCTCCAGTCCGGCGACGTGATCGTCGTCAGCAGGCTCAGCAACGCCCTTCGCGGCATCCGCGAACTGGGCGTCCTCCTGGGGCTGTGCAAGGAGTGCGGGATTCGCCTCATCAGTATCCACGACGAGATCGACACGAAGGGGACGCTGTTCCCCGACACGACGTCGGGCGACGTTCTCGACGTTATAGCCCGCATCTCCGCGGAGACCACCGCCATCCGACGGTCCGAGGCCCGCATCCTCCAGCGTCGGAGGGACATGAAGCCGAAGACGGAGAAGGAGTCGGTCCGGCTGAAGAAGGAGAAGACCGTCGTCAACATGTACAACTCCGGTCACTCCATCGACGACATCTGGAAGGTCAGCGGATATAAAAGCCGCACGAGCGTGTTCCGCGTCCTGAACAGGAACGGGGTCCAGCTCAACCGTGGCCGCCACCAGGGACCGATCAAACGAACCAAGAAGAACGAGAAATAGCATCCGGATATGACACTGCTTGAAGCAATCGAGGCACGGCACTCCGTGCGCAAATACACCGACAAGCCCATCGGGAAGGACAAGATCGCCACGCTGAGGGCCGCGGTCGAGGACATCAACCGGGAGAGCGGCCTGAACATCCAGCTGGTCCTGGACGAACCGAAGGCCTTCTCCTCCGGCATGTGGAAATACGGGCAGTTCGCCGGAGTCAGGAACTATTTCGTCATGGCCGGGCCCAAGGGAAACGAGGCCGAGGAGACGGTCGGATACCAAGGCGAGCGTCTGGTCCTCCTGGCGCAGACGCTGGGACTGAACACCTGCTGGGTGGGGCTCACCTACAAGAAGATTCCCGGCACGTACTCGCTGAGGGAGGGCGACATCGTCCACTGCGTCATCTCCCTGGGATACGGCACCATTCCAGGCGTCCAGCACCCCCAGAAACCGGCCGCCAACTTCTATGAGTCGGAAGGCCTTCCGCCCGAATGGTTCCGTGAAGGGCTCAGGGCGGCTCTCCTGGCTCCGACGGCGGTCAACCAGCAGAAGTTCAAGTTCATCCTCCATCCCGGAAACGTCGTGGAAGCGAAGACGCTCTTCACCATGGCGGGATATGCACACGTCGACCTGGGCATCGTCAAATGCCATTTCGAGATCGGCGCCGGGAAGGAGAATTTCGAATGGGCGTGATATGGCTCTTGAATTCGACAGACTGAGACATAGTGAGATCCGTCAGGCGGCGGAACTCGCGACCCGTGCGTTCGACGACTACGAGTATTTCACGAACTGGTTCCCTGCCAAGATGGAGAGGAATGCGGTTCAGTTCGCCATCATCTGGCACGAGTACAAGACGAACTTCGGTCCGGCGAAGTATCTCGTCGCCAGGCAGGACGGGAAGTTGGTCGCCGTCGCGCAGCTCAATCCGCCCACATACAGGAAGCCCTCCGACTTCCGATACGTGCTACACGGATGGCTGAGGGTATACAAGGCGGGCGACCGGAAGGCCATCGACGACTGGCTCAAAATGGATGCGGCTGCGGGTAAGCCATGCCACGACTACCAGAAGACCGGACCGGACATCTGGTACGCGAGCTCGCTCACCGTCGATCCGGAAGCCCAAGGCACGGGAGTAGGCACGAGATTCCTTGAATACTGGGAGCAGTACATACGTGAACGGGGAGGCAGGCAGCTGGTGTTCTTCACCAACTCGCGGAAGAACCTGGACTTCTACCTCAAGAGAGGCTACGAAGTTTTCGACGAGCGCGCATTCGAATACAAGGGGAAGACGATGGGCAGCTGGAGCCTCAGGAAGAAACTGTAGACAGACTCATGTCCGGGTTAATCATCGAGACCAAGAGGCTCCTGTTCCGTCCGTGGACGGAGGCCGATGCGGAGGCGCTCTTCAAATACGCCTCCGATCCCGATGTCGGTCCCCGCGCTGGCTGGCCGCCACACACGTCTGTTGAAGACAGCCTGTCCGTCATCCGGACGTTCTTCGCCAACGACCACACATGGGCACTGGAACTGAAGGAGACCGGCGAGCCCGTCGGATGCATGTGCTACTACCCTTGTGGAGAAAGCAACATCAGCATCGGCGAGAATGACGCGGAGCTGGGCTACTGGATTGCGAAACCTTACTGGAACCAGGGACTGTGCACCGAAGCCCTGCGGGCCATGATCGACTACTGCTTCAACAAGAGAGGGTTTCTGACTCTTTGGAGCGACTTCTTCGTGGACAATCCGGCTTCCGGCCGGGTCATGGAGAAATGCGGCTTCCGTGACACCGGGGCCATCAACTGGTGCAGCCATCTCTACCGAGGAGACGAGCGTCCGGTCAAGGTCATGCGGCTGGACTACGCCCTGTAATCTGGCTCGCTGGACGCGGTTATTGCATCCTGCTGAACGATACCCGGACTATTTGTCACAAAGATGGACATTCTGGCTCATTCCGTGCCACTT
>JAFZQO010000020.1 GCA_017620335.1 Bacteroidales bacterium | reverse complement strand
GGACGCGCCCGAGGCAAGAATGTCGGCTTCTCGTCCAACGACGAGCGTGAGAACACCCTGAACCAGCTCCTCACGGAGATGGACGGCTTCGGCACCAACAGCGGAGTCATCGTCCTCGCAGCCACCAACCGCGCCGACATCCTCGACAAGGCCCTGATGCGCGCCGGACGTTTCGACCGCCAGATCCACGTCACCCTTCCCGACCTCAACGAGCGCAAGGAGATCTTCCAGGTCCACATCAAGAACCTCAAGCTCTCCAAGGACTTCGACCTCGACCTGATAGCCAAGAACACCCCGGGATTCTCCGGCGCCGACATCGCCAACGTCTGCAACGAGGCGGCCCTGACAGCCGCCCGCCGCGGCAAGTCCGACATAGACAACCAGGACTTCTCCGACGCCGTGGACCGCGTGGTCGGCGGCATCGAGCGCAAGAAGACCATCATGAGCCCGGAGGAGAAGCGTCTGACGGCCTACCATGAGGCCGGCCACGCGGTCGCGGGCTGGCTGCTGCCGGGCTGCGACCCCGTGCTGAAGGTCAGCATCATCCCGCGCGGACAGGCCCTGGGCCTCACCTGGAGCCTGCCGGACGAGAAGGTGATGATGTCCCGTTCGGACCTCGTGGACGAGATGTGCTGCCTGGTCGGCGGACGCGTCGCCGAGGAGATAGTCAACGACGGCGTCCCCTGCACCGGGGCCCTCAACGACTTCGAGAGGATGACCAAGATGGCCTACGCCATGGTCACGTACTACGGCATGAGCGACAAGGTGGGCAACCTCTCGTTCTACAACATGAGCGACGGCTACGACCTCACCAAGCCCTACAGCGAGAAGACCGCCGAGCTGATAGACGCCGAGGCCAAGGCCCTCGTGGACCAGGTCACCGAGCGTACCCGCAAGCTCCTCCTGGAGCACTGGGACGGCCTTGACAGGCTCGCCCAGCAGCTCATCACCAAGGAGGTCATCATGGCTTCCGACATAGAGGAGATCTTCGGCCCCAAGGCCGGAAAGCACGGCGAGGAAAGGCTCGCCGAGACCCCTGCAACCGAGGAAACGCCCGCTGCCGATGAATAACCTTCTGCTCAGGACACTCTCCGGCGCAGGCTTCGTGGTGGTGATGCTCGTCGGACTGCTGGTGGACAAATTCCTGTTCGCCGCACTCGTCCTGTTCATCATGACGGTCATGATGCTGGAGTTCTACCGCATGACCATAGGGGAGGGCTACCGCACCCAGCAGGCGCTCGCTATCGCCGCCGCTGTCATCATGTTCGTCCTGGTCTTCCTCAACCGCGCATTCCAGTTCCCGGGCAAGTTCCTCAGCCTGACCATGGTGCCCGTCATCATCCTGATGATCAGCTCGCTGTACGCCAAGGACAGGAAGGAGTTCAAGCGTCTCTCGCACATCTATACCGGCCTTCTGTACATCGCGGCCCCGCTGTCGCTCGTGAACCTGATCGCCTTCAAGGACGGGGAGTTCAACGCCCTCATGCTCCTGTGCTTCTTCGTCATCATCTGGTGCTCGGACATCGGAGCCTTCGCAGTCGGATCCACCCTTGGGCAGAAATACGGGAAAAAACTCTGTCCGGAGATTTCTCCCAAGAAGTCCTGGGCGGGATTCTGGGGAGGCCTGGCGTTCGCGGTGCTCGCGGTGCTGCTGCTGAGGCTCACCGGGCTGCTGGTGCTTCCCGTCGTCCACGGCATCATAATGGCCGCGCTCATGCACGTCTCGGGCGTTTACGGCGATCTCTTCGAGTCGCAGTGGAAACGCGCCTGCGAGGTCAAGGACTCCGGCCGCATCATCCCCGGGCACGGAGGCATGCTCGACCGTTTCGACAGCGCCATATTCGCCGTCCCGGCAGGGGCGATATACCTCTCACTGTTCAATCTCCTGTAAGACATGCGCATCGACCATAACTCATACGGAACGGTGGCCGGGGCTTGGCTGGCAGGCGGCATTGCCATCATCCTTCTCCGCCTCCTGGTCAGGAATCCGTGGGTGTTCTGGCCGGTCATGGCAGTCATCCTCATCCTCATCCTGTGGCAGACTTTCTTCTTCAGGGTGCCCGTGCGCGAGCCTGCCGGCTCCGGTAGCGTCGTCACCGCCGTGGCCGACGGGAGGATAGTCATCAAGGAGAAGGTGTTCGAGTCGGAGTACCTGGGAAAGGAATGCATCCAGGTCTCCATCTACATGGATTTCTTCGACGTCCACGCCAACTTCTGGCCGGTGGACGGAACGGTCACTTATTACAAGTACCATCCCGGCAGATACTTCCTGGCCTTCAAGCCCAAGGCCTCGGAAGAGAACGAGCACGCCTCCACCGCCATCCTTGCGGACGCGGGAAAGGAGATCATGTTCAAGCAGCTGGCGGGCACTTTCGCCCGGAGGATAGTCTGTTATTCCAAGCCGGGCCTCAGGACGGCGGCGGGGGAGCAGTGCGGCATCATCAAGTTCGGCAGCCGCATAGACATGTTCTTCCCCCCGGAAACGGATATTAAAGTGGAGATAGGCGACAAGGTACGCGCCTGCGAAAGCGTCATCGCCCTTCTATGAGTTCGAGAAGCCGGTCCACGGCTTCGGTGTCCGGGACATGGCGGAGGACGGGGTCCTTGCCATGGTAGATGGACACCTTGTGGTTCCCTTCACCTACATAGCCCCAGTCGGCGTCGGCCATCTCGCCGGGGCCGTTGACGATGCAGCCCATCACGGCGATGACGACGTCGCTGAGGTGGGCGGTGCGGCGCTTGACTTCCTCAAAGGCCCCCTGCAGGTCGTACATAGTTCTGCCGCAGCCGGGACAGGCGATGTACTCCGGCTTGTAGAAGCGCCGCCTGGCGGCCTGCATGAGCTCGTCGGAGAGGTAGGTCCCGAAGCCTGACTCCTCCACTGAGACCTCATGCCCGTCCTCCATATAAGTGCCGGTGAACCGCACCTCGTCCAGTTCCTTGTCCAGCAGGCGTTTGCCAAAATCGCACGAGGCGTCGAGCAGAAGCCTTTCCCTGGAAGGGGAGCTGTACTCCGCCAAGGCCGTGCGCCCTTCCAGGCGCAGCCTGACCATCGTGGAGGCCGTAAGGCCGGCATAGCGGTCGGAGAGGTAGCGTCCGACGGGAATCTCGTTGACGGGGTCTTCCGTCAGGGATACGCGGACGGTGTCCCCGATGCCCTCGGAAAGGAGGGCGGAGATGCCCACGCACGACTTGATGCGGCCGGAGTCGCCGTTGCCGGCCTCGGTGACGCCCACGTGCATGGGGAAGACCACGCCATTCTCCTGCATCATGGAGGCTAGCTGGCGGTACGCATCCACCATGACGAGGGTGTTGCTGGATTTCAGGGAGACGACGACCTGGCGGAAATCCGCGTCGACGCACATCCCGACCCATTCCATGGCCGCCTTGGCCATGGCGTAGGACGTATTGCCGTAGAGGTTGGTGATATAGTCGCCGAGTGAGCCGTGGTTCAGCCCTATGCGTATGGCCGTGCCATGGGCCTTGCAAACCTCGATCAGGCGGGCGAACTGAAGCCTGGCCTGTTCATGGTCCCTGTGGAAATTGCCGGGATTGATGCGGACCTTCTCCACCACGGGGGCGACGGCGATGGCTGTCTCGGAGGAGAAATGGATGTCGGCCACGAGGGGGGTGCCCACGCCGGCGTCGCGCAGCCGCCGCCTGACGGCGGCTATGTCCGCGACCTCGCGCGGTCCCGGCACCGTGATGCGTATGATCTCCGCGCCGGCCTGCGCCATGCGCATGCACTGTGCTACGGTGGCGTCCACATCGTAAGTATGGGTGTTGCACATCGTCTGGACGACGACGGGACGTCCGCCGCCGATGATGACACCGCCGCAGTCCACTTCAAGCGTTTTCATTCCGATACCTCCCCGAAGACTATGTTTTTCGCCTCCTTCCTGAGCATGGCGTTCGTCTTGCCGTTCTTCTTGGTTATCTGGAAATGCAGGCCGGCGGTGACCATGGCGTCGAGGGGATAGGCAAAGGAGAAGTAATATTCGCTGCGATAATTCGGTGCATAGAGGTTGCTCCAGCTGTACCTCACCTTGGCGTTTACATGCAGTTCGACCGGGTCGAAGACCAGGGCGAAGCCCACCCCTCCCTTGAGACCGTAGTCGAAGCGCTTGTCGGAGTCCAGGAAGCTGTACCTAATATCCTCGTCGACATATTCACCTATGCGCTCCACCCTCAGCCTCTTGCCGCCATAAGGGCCGGCATCCAACATCAGCTTGAGATGGCCGACATCGTAGTGGAAATGCGCTAGGGTCTGGAACTCGGCGACGTCATACACGCATTCCGTCGCTCCGGAGATCCTCCCTATGTATCCTGTCTCCTCGTTCATCTCCATCCTGAATCCCTCGTGGCCGTACGCCACCCCGACCTTCAGACCGAAATAAGGCATGTAGCCGAAGAGCTTGCCGTACCGTGTCAGGGTAAGCTCGTAGTACTCCGGAGTGAACCTCCAGCCCTGGGTGTACGAAGGGTTGAACTGCATCCTGCTGAGGGTGACTCCGCCCTCGAAGCCTATCATCGTATAGTCGTTGACCATGAAGACGCGGTTCACGTCGACCGTGTCAAGGAAGGTGTCGGAGTACATGGTGGTATCCCTCTGGACACGCCGCTGCTTCCTGTCGTTCCCGGCGTCGGCCGTGAAACGGCAGACGGGAAGCAGGAACGCGGCCAGAAGGAGATATGTGACAGTCTTTCTCATCATCTATTTCATGAACAGTTCGGCAAGGTTGATGGCCTGGTCTATCTCGGCCGATTCCATGACCTTGAAGAGTATCTCGCCGTCCATCTTGAAGAACTTGACCTTCTCGGGCTGGCGGTGCTCCAGCAGGGAACCGGAATCCACGATGGAGTTGCGGTTCAGGTCCTCTGTGATGCGGATGCAGTAAAGGCCCGCATCGAGATAGGGGAAGGCGAGCGTGCGGTCGGAGTCGATGATGTACTGGCGCAGTACCTTGTCGCGTTTCTCGTTAAGCAGGTCCACTATATACTTCTGCTCCACCCCGGTCAGGACGAGGTTCAGGGTGCTGAGCTTCTCGTCGACGGGCAGGGTGACCTTCACCTCGGTGCTGTCGTTGTAGTAGCCGTTGATGTCCCGGAACTGCCTGTGGGGGACCTTCAGTATGTAGTCGTAGCCGGGAAGGAGCTTGCTTCCGGGCATCACCGTGAACTTGCGGATGTTGGTGCTGTCGGGTATGACCTTGAATCCCACGGGCTCCTCCTGCTGGCGCGGGTTGATGGACTTCAGCCTCAGGGAGTCGAAAGCCTCGTTTACGATGGGATAGTCGAATTCCATCTGGTAACCGTACTGCTCGACCGTCTTGGGATCCACCTCCAGCTTGAACACGCAAATGGTGTCCGTGTGCTTGATGTCGCGCGAAGAGCTCTTGGACGGTGCCTTGGAGCCGGACTCGCTCTGGTAATAGACCTTCAGGTGCTCGAGATAAGGGGAGAGACGGCCCAGGGAGTCGGTCTTCCGGTAGTTCACGAACATGTGCAGGGTATCGGGCAGGCGCGATTTCTCGTTGACCCATACCTCCAGGCTGTCCCGCTCCGCGTTGAACTGGGTGATCAGCTTGTTCGCCGGGATGCCGCGCACCCACATGGAGTCGATGTGGGCGTCGGGCGCGTTGAACGTCAGGTATGAGGCACGGTCGGAAACGCGCACCTGCTTCACGATCATCTGGCGGGAAGGCCTCTCCCGGAACAGGACGAGCTCGAACTCGTTCTTCCTGGCAAGGCAGGCGAGGGTATCCTTCATGTCCAGCTTCTGCACTTCGGGAAGCGTATCGTTGACCACCGTAACAGGGCGTATGACCGAGTCCGCGAAGGCTATGAGCTCCTTGTCGGAAGGGTCGTACATATAGTTGTTATTGTCGTCCTTGACGGCGTACAGGCGGTAGGCCGTATCCTTGATGTTGCGGATGCAGAAGAAACCCCAGTCGTCCGTCTTGGTGACCGCAAAGGGCCTCCTGAGCATCACGGCGGAGTCCGCATGGTCCTTGTACAACATCACGGTGACGCCCTTGACGGGGTCGAGGGAGTTGCAGTCCTGGACGACTCCCGTTATCATCAGGGAGTCGATGTGGTCTCCGGTGGAGAACACATACGTGAAACCGGGGAAGATGTTGCCCTCGTTGTTGTCGGCTATGGCGTCGATGAAGTCAAGGGTATATGTCATGTCCGGCAGCAGGTCCTCGTCGAAGGTGACCTCGACCGACTTGCCGCGGATGCGGCTCTTGGGCGGACGGGCCTGGGGAGGGGAGAGGACGATGTTGGACGCGGTCTTTATCGTCACGTACTCGTCGAAGGTGAAGACCAGCTTGGTCCCCTGGGCGGGGACGCCGACGGACATTTGTTCAGGGGACAGGGAGACTATCCTCGGGGGTATGGTGTCCTTGACACCGCCCGTCGGGGCCTGGGAGGTGTTCGCGCAGGAATGCGAGAACAGCATCGAGCCCAGCACGAGCGCGACGGGGACGGCCGGAACCAGCCGTGTCAATGTTCTTTTCCAGTCTGTCATATGTCGGTCCTCACGATCTTCTGTATGCCGTCAATGCGGCCGAGGTTCTGGATGATGGAGTCGAGCACGTCCTTGTTGTGGACCAGCAGCTCGATGTAGCCCTCGAAAATGCCGTCTTCGGAGCCCATGTACACCTTCCTCATGTTCACGCCGAGCACTTCAGAGATGTAATGCGAAATGGAGTTCAGCAGTCCCACCTTGTCAATGCCGCGGAGGGAGATGCGGACGGGGAAGGCCTGGTCTCCTCCCGACAGGTCCCATTCGGGCACGATGACCATGTCTCCGAACTTGGAGGCGAGGCTGCCGGCGACGGGGCAGGACTTCTTGTGGATGGTCACCACGCCGTCAGGGGTGCGGAAGCCAAGGATGGGATCGCCCGGGATGGGATTGCAGCAGGATGCCAGTACAAATTTCCTGCCGGTGGGATCGTCCGCCTTGACCTTGAAGTTGTCGTGCTTGATGGCCTCGACGGGGGTCACGGCAGGGAAGATGGCCTTCTGGATGGTGCCGGGCTTGATGATGCCGAGGCCCAGCCGGAAGCAGAACTCGTCCATGTCGCGGAGCTGCACGGACTCGAGTACCTTCTGGTCATTCCTCTTGTTCGGGACAAGGCCGTAGTTGGACAGCTCGTTCTCATACATCCTGCGGCCCTTCGCGGACAGCTCGTCCCTGAGGGGCTTGAAATTCTCAATGACGATGTTCCTCGCATGGCGGGTGACCAGGAACTGCAGCCACTCCATCTTGGGGCTGGCGTTCTGGGCGGTGATGATCTCCACCTGGTCGCCAGTGTGCAGGACATACGACAATGGCACGAGCTTCATGTTCACCTTGGCGGCGATGGCCTTGTTGCCGATGTGCGTGTGGATGAGATAGGCGAAGTCCAGGGCGGTGGCGCCCTTCTGGATGGAACGCTGTTCGCCCTTGGGAGTGAACACTATGATGTCGCTGCTGACAAGGTCGTTGTGGATGATGTCGAGGAGCTCCAGGGCACCTACGTCCGAGCTGACGAGTATCTCCTTCACCTTGGCCAGCCACTTGTCCATCTCGCTGTCGTTCTCGCCGACGTAGCCCTCGTTCTTGTACGCCCAGTGGGCGGCGATGCCCTTCTCGGCGATGTCGTCCATGCGCTTCGAACGGATCTGGACCTCGATCCAGATGCCCATCTGGCTCATCAGGGTGCAGTGGAGTGCCTCGTAGCCGTTGCTCTTGGGATGCTTGACCCAGTCGCGGATGCGGTTTGGCTGGAACTTGTAGATACCCGTGATGATGGAGAAGATGCGGAAGCACTGGGAGCGTTCGGTCTCGTTGGAGTCCGCGTCGGGGGTGAAGATGATGCGGACGGCGTACAGGTCATATACCTGCTCGAACTCCACGTTCTTCGTGCGCATCTTGTTCCAGATGGAATACGGCGTCTTGATGCGCTTCTTGACATAGAAATTGAAGCCAGCCTCGGTCAGAGCGGCGGAGATGGGCGCGATGAACTCGTCTATGCCCTTGTCCTTGTCCACCACGCTCTCGTCGATGCGGCGGGTGATCTCAGCGAAGGCTTCGGGCTCCTTGTACTTCAGCCAGATGTTCTCCATCTCGGACTTGACCTCATAGAGTCCCAGGCGGTGGGCCAGGGGGATGAAAATGAACATCGTCTCGCTGAGGACCTTGTCGCGCTTGTGCTCGGGCATGAACTCGATGGTGCGGCAGTTGTGCAGGCGGTCGGCGAGCTTGATCAGGACTACGCGCACGTCGTCGTTGAGGGTAAGGAGGATGCGCTTGAAGTTCTCGGCCTGGAGGGTGTCCGTGGCGGCGTATCTGTGGTCCTTCTGGTTCTCGTTGTCGAGCACGGTCTTGATCTTGGTGAGGCCGTCCACCAGCGAGGCTATCTTGTCCCCGAAGAGGTTGCGTATGTCGTCAATCGTGTAATCGGTATCCTCCACGACGTCGTGGAGGATCGCTGCGCATATGGACTTGCAGCCGAGGCCTATCTTCTCGACGACTATGCGCGCCACCGCTATCGGATGGAGCATGTAAGGCTCGCCCGAGCGCCTGCGCACGTTCTTGTGCGCCTCGTTGGCGAACTCGAAGGCCTTCTGGACGAGGGCCATCTCGGCCTCCGTCCGGCAGCGTCCGGCCGCCAGGACCTTCAGCTCACCGTACTCCTTGTTGATGAGGTCGTAATCCTTCTGCGTAAACTTTGAAAAACTCATTCGGTATCCTCCCCGTCGTCTTTCATTTCCTCCCTGAGCCTGTCCCACATGGGCGTGAAGTCCTTGAGGCTGCCCTCAGGTATATGGTAACTGTCAACATTCTGTATTCCGTAACAGAGCTGGGCTCCGTAAATGATTATCTGCCAGCTGTAATTGAGCCACATAAGGAAGAGCGGGATGGCCGCGAGGACGCCGTACACGGCGTTGAGCCTGGTCATGAAGATCTGGGTCTTCAGGTAGATGTACTGGAACAGCACGAAGACCAGCGCCGACACGAGCGCGGCTATGAACGCGTCCCGGTAACGGACCTTCGGGGCCGGGATGAACTTGTACATGGCCGAGAAGGTGAAGACGGCCAGGATGTAGAATACCAACCATCCCAGGAAGGTTATTATACCGGAGACCTCCGCCATGTGCACGCGGATGCCTATGAGCCCGGTGATGTTGGAATAGATCGCAATCCCGGCACCGAACATCAGCACGACGAACGGGGCCAGGAACATGGCCAGGAAATAGAACGAGAAGCGCTTGTAGATCTTGCGGGGGATCTTCCTGATGCCCCAGACGTTGTTGAAGACGCGCTCGATCTGGAAGAAGAGCCATATGATGGTCCACAGGAATGCGAGGGCGCCGATCACACCCACGATGCCCGAACGCGCGATGTGGACGATGTTGTCGGCCTTGTCCAGTACGGTGTCGATGAACTCGGGGTTCGTCGGAAGTATGCGGTGGGCCAGCTCGGAGAGCTTGTCGTCCACGCCGAGGCCTCCGCCGACGGCGAAGATGAATGCCGCGAACGGAACGATGGCCAGGGCGGAGAAATAACTCAGCGCCACGCACTGGAAGCCCATCCTGTGCTCGGCGAACTCGTTGAAGGTGATGCGGATGAGCTTGATGAAGCGGACGAGCCGGCGTCGGGCTCCGGACAGGCTTTCCATGTTCAGTTCCCACAACTGGTCGCCGAACAGCTTGCCCGATACGTTCCTGATTCTCTTGATATCCATCGCCTATCCGAATAAAGTCAGTTCACCATCGGCCCAGGGGGCCTTTTCCGCTGCCGTGTCCGCATCCGGGAGCATGGAGAGGAATTCCGCCTCACCCATCACCTTCACGCCCAATACAGCGCATTTGCGGACCTTTTCCGGGCCGGGTTTCTCTCCTGCGAGGAGGAACGAGGTCTTTCCGCTGACGGAGCCGCTGTTGCGGCCTCCGTGGCGTTCTATCAACGCCTTCATCTCGTCGCGAGAGATGGAGAAATTGCCGGAGACCACTATGGTCATGCCGGCGAGGACGTCCGAACCTTTCCCTTCCTCCTTCTCCTCCAGGGACATCTTCAGGCCGGCGGCCTTCAGCCGCTCTATCTCGATGACATGCCGCTGGTCGGCGAAGAAGTCCTTCACGCTCTGCGCGATGACTTCGCCGACATCCTGAACCGCCAGGAGTTCCTCCTTGGAAGCGGCCGCCACCGCGTCGATGCCGCCGAAATGGCGGGCTATCTCGCGGGCGGTCGACTCGCCGACGTAGCGGATGCCGAGGGCGAAGAGCACGCGCTCGAACGGAACGGAACGTGAAGCGTGAAGACTCTCCAGGAAGCGCTCTGCAGAGCGGTCCTTCCAGCCTTCGAGCATCAGCAACCGGCCCTTGGTGAGGTCGTACAGGTCAGCGGGAGTGCGGACGAGGCCGAGATTGTAAAGCTGTTCAACAGTGGCCTCGCCGGCCAGTATGTTCATGGCCTTGCGGCTCACGAAATGCAGGATGCGCCCCTGGATCTGGGTGGGGCAGCCGTCGGTGTTGGGACAGAACCACTTGGCCTCGTCCTCCTCGCGGACGAGGGGGGTGCCGCAGTCCGGGCAGAGCGCCGGGAATTCCGGCCTGGCGGCCCCTTCCGGACGCCTGGAGAGCTCCACCGAAGTGATCTTCGGGATGATCTCCCCGCCCTTCTCCACATAGACGCTGTCGCCGACGCGGATGTCCAGCAGGGCCATCTGGTCAGCGTTGTTCAGCGTGGCGCGCTTGACGACTGTGCCGGAGAGCAGCACCGGCTCGAGGTTAGCCACAGGCGTGACCGCACCGGTACGGCCCACCTGATAGTCGATCGAGAGCACGCGGGTGAGGGCCTGCTCGGCCTTGAACTTGTACGCTACGGCCCAGCGCGGAGACTTGGCGGTGAAGCCCAGGGTGCGCTGGAAGGCCGATTCGTTGATCTTGATGACTATGCCGTCGGTGGCGTAGGGGAGGGCCTTGCGGGCGGTGTCCCACTCCTTGATGTACGCCTCTATCTCATCGATGTCGCGGCAGATGCGGCGCTTGTCCGATACGGGCAGGCCCCAGCTTTCCGCCGCCCTGAGGGCCTGGTCGTGGGTCTCGAAGGAGAGGCTCTCGGCCGGGATGTGGTACAGGGTGCACCAGAGGCCCCGGTGCGCGACCTCC
This sequence comes from Bacteroidales bacterium, assembly GCA_017620335.1. Taxonomy (GTDB): domain Bacteria; phylum Bacteroidota; class Bacteroidia; order Bacteroidales; family UBA932; genus Cryptobacteroides. The sequence continues at coordinate 43,904 of JAFZQO010000020.1, read as the reverse complement.
TCCGGGTCGAGAAGCTTGAGCGAACCCGACGCGGCGTTGCGCGGGTTCGCGAAAGGAGCTTCCTCCTGAGCGGCGCGCTCGCGGTTCAGGCGGTCGAAGGCCTCGTAAGGCATGAGGATCTCGCCCCTGATCTCGAACTCGGCGGGATAGTCCCCGTGAAGCTGCTGGGGGATGTTGGAGATGCGGCGGACATTGTCTGTGACATCGTCGCCGACCACACCGTCACCGCGGGTAAGCGCACGGTAAAGCCTGCCGCCACGGTACTCGAGGCAGATGGCCGTACCGTCGAACTTCAGCTCGCAGCAATAGGTGAAGGAGGTCTCCAGGGCCTTGTCGGCGCGCTGCGCGAAGGCTTCGACCTCCTCGATGCTGTAAGTGTTGCCGAGGGACAGCATGGGGAAGCGGTGCGGATAGTGCGCGAACTCGCGGCGCACGCCGGTCTCGGCGTTCACGCCGGCGCCCTGCGTCTCGAGGTCGCTGCCGACCCGCTGCGTGGGGGAGTCCGGCGTCACCAGGTCCGGGAACGCCTTCTCGAGGTCCTCGAGCTCGTACATGAGGTGGTCGAAGTCATAATCGCTTATGACGGGGGCATTGTCCACATAATACCTGCGGCTGTTGTCCCTGATGGCCTCGCGGAGCTCTTCGATCCGTATTTTCGCTTCTTCTCTGTCCATACGTTCAATTAAATTTCAAATATACGGCTTTAAAATGAAAAAGACGCCGTTCCGAACCGGAATCGGCGTCTTTTCTATGATTTTTCCCTTCGGGAACCTACTCGTGCTCGAGCTTGAGGGTCATCGTGGGTTGGTCGCAGACCTCGGTGGGTCCCCAGTACTGGATGGAGCCGGGATACACGTACCTGGTGTTCAGGGCCCAGTCGTCGCGGTTGGCGGCGAAGTACCTGAACGGGGCGCCGTCGAGCTCGACGAGGGCCTTGCGGATGACGGGCTTCATCTTGCCGGCGCGCTTCTCGAGGTTCATCATCATCGTGATCGGCACGCCGCCGGCGATCCATTCGGCCGCGGGGGCGGTGGTGTTCTTGACGACGGACATGTAGCCGGTCTTGCCGCAGGCGATGAGGCGGGAAGCATTGTAACCGAGTGAGTAGCAATAGTCTGCATCGAAGTTGGACGGAGCTGCGCAGCGGCCCTCATATCCGAAGAAATGATGCTGGGCGGAGAACTTGCCTACGAATTTGCCTTCCTTCTTCATCTGGGCGAGTTTCTTTCCTACCATCTCGGAGAGGAGCTTTTCGGTCTCGATCAGGGACACCTGGACGTTGCCGTGAGGGTCGCGGTCGAGGGCCAGCTGGCGGGCAACGCCGGCGGGCAGGGAATTGAAGGTGGCGAGGTTCGCGGGGCTCAGGTGGGCCTTCACGTATTCGATCTGGTCCTCGCGGGCAACGGTCTTGGCCTCGTCGGTGGCGAGGGCGTCGTTGAGCTCGGCGATGAGCTTCTTGATGGCGGGGATGAACTCGATGAGACCCTCGGGGATGACGACGGTGCCGAAATTGTTGCCGTTCGCGGCGCGGGCGGCCACGACGCCGGCGATGTACTCCACGATCTCGTCGAGGCTCTGCTCCTTTGCTTCAACCTCCTCGGAAACGAGGCAGATGTTGGGCTGGGTCTGCAGGGCGCATTCAAGGGCGATGTGGGAGGCGCTGCGGCCCATCACCTTGATGAAATGCCAGTACTTGCGGGCGGAGTTGCAGTCGCGCTCGATGTTGCCGATGAGCTCGCTGTAGGTCTTGCAGGCGGTGTCGAAGCCGAAGGAAGTCTCGATCTGGCTGTTCTTGAGGTCGCCGTCGATGGTCTTGGGGCAGCCGATGACCTGCACGCCGTAATTCTTGGCGGCATAGTACTCGGCCAGGACGCAGGCGTTGGTGTTGGAGTCGTCTCCGCCGATGATCACGAGGGCCTTGATGCCGAGCTCGCGGAGGATCTTGATGCCGCTCTCGAACTGCTCGACGGTCTCGAGCTTGGTGCGGCCGGAGCCGATGATGTCGAAGCCGCCGGTATTGCGGTACTCGTCCATGATCTCAGAGGTGATCTCCATGTATTTGTGGTCCACGAGGCCGCCGGGGCCCATCAGGAAACCGTAGAGCTTGTTGGCGGGGTTGAGGGACTTGACACCGTCGAAGAGGCCGGAGATGACGTTGTGGCCGCCGGGGGCCTGGCCGCCGGAAAGGATGATGCCGACGTTGAACTGAGGATACTCGACCGCCTCGCCCTTGGCAAATTCCACTACGGGCATGCCGTAGGTGTTGGGGAAGAGGGCCTTGATCTCGGCCTGGTCGCCGACGGACTGGGTCGCTGCGCCTTCGACAGCCTTGACGGGGCCCTGGAGGGCGACGGGAAGTTTCGGCTGATAGGCGGCGCGGGCGATCTGAAGATTGGATTTGACTGGCATAGCTTGTTGTATAAAATGTTGTACTTAAATTACATTCCTAACGGGAACGCAAATTTATTAAAAATTTTTATAAAAATTCAGCGAATATGGACTAACTTTGTATGAATTACAATTTTCCACGAGAAATGAGCAAGAAACCCAATATCGGCACCCTCTGCGTCCAGGCCGGATACAACCCCGGAAAGGGCGAACCCAGGCAGATTCCGCTCATCCAGAGCACGACTTTCAAGTACGAGACCAGCGACCAGATGGGCCGCCTCTTCGACCTGGAGGAAGAGGGCTATTTCTATACCAGGCTCCAGAACCCCACCAACGACAAGGTGGCCGCGAAGATCGCCGCCCTCGAAGGGGGAGTGGGCGCACTGCTCACCTCTTCCGGCCAGGCGGCCAATTTCTTCGCCTGCTTCAACATCTGCGAGGCCGGCGACCACATGATCGCCACCAACAACATCTACGGCGGCACCTTCAATCTCTTCGGGGTGACCTTCCGCAAGATGGGCATCGACGTGACCTTCATCGACTGCGACGCTTCCGACGAGCAGATCGACGCGGCCTTCAAGCCCAACACCAAGCTCCTCTTCACCGAGACCATAGCCAACCCCGGCGTACAAGTACTTGACATAGAGCGTTTCGCGGCCCGCGCCCACGCCCATGGCGTGCCGATGATCATAGACAACACCTTCGCCACGCCGGTGCACTGCCGGCCCATAGAGTTCGGCGCCGACATAGTGACTCATTCCACGACCAAGTATATGGACGGCCACGGTACCACCGTCGGAGGCGTCATCGTGGACGGCGGCACCTTCGACTGGGACGCACACGCCGAGAAGTTCCCCGGCCTCTGCACTCCCGACGCCTCCTACCACGGCATTGTCTATACGCAGAAGTTCGGCCGCGCCGCTTACATCACGAAGTGCACGACGCACCTGATGCGCGACTTCGGCGCCATCCAGGCCCCGCAGAACGCATTCTACCTCAACCTTGGCCTCCAGACCCTCCACGTGCGCATGAAACGCCACACGGAGAGCGCGCTGAAGGTCGCTACTTTCCTGAAGAACCACCCGGCGGTGGCCTGGATCCACTATCCCGACCTCCCGGACGACAAGGAGCACGAGCGCGCCCTCAAGTACCTTCCCGAGGGTTCATGCGGCGTCATGGCGTTCGCCCTGAAGGGCGGCAGGGCCGTGGACAACAAGTTCATGGACTCCCTGAAGTTCGTCACCATCGAGACCCACGTCGCGGACTGCTACACCTGCATCCTGCATCCCGCATCGCACACCCACAGGCAGCTCAGCGACGAGCAGCTGCGCGAGGCCGGCATCGCCCCCGACCTCATGCGCCTCAGCATAGGCCTGGAGGACCCTGAAGACATCATCGCGGACCTTACGCAGGCCATTGAAACCGCTCTGAAATAGAATGATAGGACACAAACTCTCTACCGGCCCCTTCGCGTTCGAAGGCGGCGACAGCCTGGAATACATCGACATCGTTTACCACACCTCGATGCCGTCCTACGACGGCAAGAGGGGAGTGGTGTGGATCTGCCACGCCCTCACGGCCAACAGCGACTGCGAGGACTGGTGGCCGGAAATGGTCGGCAGCGGCAAGCTCATAGACACGGACAAGTACTTTGTGGCCTGTGTCAACATGCTCGGATCTGCTTACGGTTCCAGCGGCCCGAGGTCCATCAACCCCGAGACCGGCAAGCCCTACCTGCTTTCCTTCCCCAAGGTGACCGTCAGGGACATGATCAACGCATCCATCCTCGTCCGCAAGCATCTGGGAGTGGAGAAGATAGACCTTCTCATAGGCAGCTCCATCGGAGGTTTCCAGTCCATCGAGTGGGCGATTATGGAACCGGACGTGTTCAGGAAGGCCCTTTTCATCGCCACCGAGCCGCGCGTCACGCCCTGGCTTACCGCCAGCATCGAGACGCAGCGGATGGCGCTGCGCGCCGACCCGAGCTTCGAAGCCTGCGAGGACATCCATGGCGGCGAGAAGGGGCTCGAGTGCGCACGCGCGCAAGCCATGATCTCATACCGCTGCTTCCAGGGCTACGGCCTCACCCAGGCCGAGCAGGACGACGACACGCTCTTCGCCGACAGGGCCGCCTCCTACCAGCGCTACCAGGGACAGAAGATCATCCGAAGGGGTTTCGACGCTTACTCGTACAACAGCGTCAGCACCTCGGTCATATCAAACAATGCCGGCCGCGGGCGCGGCGGGCTTGCCAAAGCCCTCGCGCGCATCAAGGCCGACACGACTGTCGTGTCCATCGACACCGACGGGCTGTTCCCGCCGCACCATATCGAGAAGTGGGCCGCGTTGATCCCCGGAGTGCACTACCTGGAAATCACTTCCAACTTCGGTCACGACGGCTTCCTGCTTGAGACCGCGCAGCTGACGGAAATCATCTCCAAGCTCCTGCCTTAATCTTTTCTTTCATGGGCAAAACGCTTATCTATCAGATGCTTCCGCGCCTTTGGGGCGAAGGGAGGATGTCGTCCGTTGACGACGCCACCCTCGACTACCTCCTCGGGCTGGGGATGACGCATATCTGGTGCACGGGCATCATACGGCACTCGACCGGCAAGCCCTTCGTGAAGGGCGACGCCGGGTCGCCGTATGCCATATCGGACTATTACGACGTCAACCCTTACCTAGCTTCCGACCCTTTGCTCAGGATGACGGAGTTCGACGCGCTGGTCAGCCGTGTACATTCCCACGGGCTCAGGTTTATCATAGACTTCGTGCCCAACCATGTAGGATGCGACTACTCCGACGCCCACGGCGGCATCCCGCTCTGCGGCTGGCATGACTACGACTGGACGGACACCGTCAAGATAGACTATAACGCTCCCGGGACTTGGGAGGCTATGTACAGGATCGTGCGTTTCTGGGCCTCCAGGGGCGTGGACGGATTCCGCTGCGACATGGTCGAGCTCGTTCCTCCGGAGTTCCTCAAATGGCTGATCGCCAGGATTAAAGGGGAGTTTCCCGAGGTCATTTTCATCGCCGAGGTTTACCAGAAGGAAAGATACCGCCAGTACATCGACGACGTACGTTTCGATTACCTTTACGACAAGTCCGGGCTCTACGACGCACTGCGCGCCGTCGCGGCCGGACAGGGGAGCGCCAGGGCCGTCACCTGGAACTGGCAGTTCCTACAGGACCTGCAGCCGCACATGCTAAACTTCCTGGAAAACCATGACGAGCAGCGTCTCGCTTCGCCCTGGTTCGCCGGAAGGCCGGACTTCTACGCCGCTCTCTGCGCCTCGCTGATGCTCAATACCGCCCCTTTCATGCTCTATTTCGGACAGGAAACAGGCGTGGACGCCTCTGAAGGGCATGAAGGTCGAACAAGCATCTTCAACTTCGCCCGTCCCGCCTCCCTCCGGCGCCTCTTCGACTTCGTCCACTCTTCCTCCGCCGCTACCTCTGTTTGTCATTCCGAGCAAAGCGAAGGAATCTCTTCCGCCACTGGTCTCTCACCGGAAGAACTGTCCGTCCTCGAGCAGTACCGCATCGCGCTGCGGCTCGCATCCGGCCCCTGCGTCGGCGAAGGCCTTACCTACGACCTCTGCTACTGCCAGTCCACCGCAGACGGCTTCGACCCCGACCGGCATTTCGCTTTCCTGAGGTCGTACGAGGGCGAAACCATGCTCTTCTGCTGCAACTTCTCCGCCTCCGAAGCCCGCCTGACGCTCCGCATCCCCCCGCACGCCGTGGAGTATCTCGGCCTTGGCGCCGATCCCTGCCCCGACGGCCTCCGACTGACCGTCGCACCCTTCGGCTACGCCTCCGTCACACTTTAGACGGAAAAGTCGTGTGACACTTAAATCATTGAGGCTCAATAATTTACATCCTCGTCTATATCCAAATAGAGATATAGGCGAAGAATCATCTTCTTAATATTCAGCCATTTAAGTGCCATCGGTATTATGGGTAGAGTCCAGAAAAATCCTGTTCACGACGATTTGCCGGCACGGAAGAAAGGGTTTTATGGAACATGGACACGTGAGATTGGTTTTGTCAGTGATTTGTCGTATATTAGAGGCTGATACCTATAGAAATCAACCTGAATGTTAAACGATTATGACACTATTTGAAGCTATCTCAGCACGACACTCGGTCAGGAAATACAAGGATGAGCCCGTTCCCTCGGACGTCCTTTCCGTTATTAGGGACAAGGTCGCGGAGGTCAACAGGCTCGGCGGCCTGCATGTCCAGCTGGTGACGGACGAGCCCAAGGCATTCAGCGGCCTCATGGCTTACGGCTCCTTCTCCGGCGTGAGGAACTATTTCGTCATGGCCGGCAGGAAGTCCGACGACCTGGACGAAAGTATCGGCTATTACGGCGAGCAGCTCGTCCTGCTTGCCCAGACCCTTGGTCTGAACACCTGCTGGGCAGGGCTCACCTACAGCAAGATACCAGGCACATACGAACTCGGAGACGATGAGAAGATCGCATGCTACATCGCCCTCGGCTATGGATTGACGCAGGGCTCCGGCCATAAGGTCAAGGCCCGGGAGGAAGTCAGTAACGCCGGCGAAGGCACTCCTGAATGGTTCGGAAGGGGAGTGGACGCCGCCCTCCTGGCACCCACCGCCGTCAACCAGCAGAAGTTCCGCCTGGACTATCTCGGTCCCGAAGGTGACGGTTCATTGCCCAAGGTGTCCGCAAAGCCTTCATTTTCAATGATCGGATATACGAAGATCGATCTCGGAATCGTCAAATATCATTTCGAGGTCGGTGCCGGAAAGGAGAACTTCGAATGGGCATGACCGCAGTTCTGCATAAGAAACGCTTCGACGAGCTGACGACGGATGAACTCTACGAGCTCCTGAGGATACGCAGCGAGGTTTTCGTCGTTGAGCAGGACTGCGTATATCAGGACCTCGACGGAGACGACCAGCCTTCCCTCCACCTCTGGCTCACGGAAGGCGACAAGGTTGTCGCCCTCTGCCGCGTCTGCCCCGCGGGGACGCATATGGACGAGGTCTCCATAGGCCGTGTCATCACGACAGTACGCGGCAAGGGATACGGCAAGCTAATCATGCTTGCCGGCATCGAAGCCGCGAAGGCATCTTTTGATGCGCAATCCATTGATATAGAGGCTCAGGAATATGCCCGGGGCTTCTACGAGCAGGTCGGTTTCAAGCAGTCTTCCGATCCTTTTATCCTAGACGGCATCCCGCACATCAGAATGACTTGGAAGAGAGATGACTGATTTTGCGGCGATAGACTTCGAAACGGCGAACGAATGCCCTTCCAGCGTGTGCAGCGTCGGTGTCGTGGTCGTGCGGGGAGGCCGGATCGTGGACACTTTCTACAGCCTGATCCACCCGGAGCCGGAGTACTACCAATGGTTCTGCCGCCAGGTGCACGGGCTCGGCCCGGAGGACACTGACGACGCCCCAGTCTTTCCTTATGTCTGGGAAAAGATCGAGCCGCTCATCGAAGGCCTGCCGCTCGTCGCCCACAACAGCCGCTTCGACGAAGGCTGCCTCAAGGCCGTCTTCCGAGTCTATCAGATGGATTATCCTGACTATATATTCTACGACACGCTGGCCGCGTCCAGGCGGTGGTTCGGCAGGAGTCTGCCGAACCACAGGCTTGACACGGTCGCGGCCGCCTGCGGCTTCGACCTCACCCGCCACCATCACGCCCTCGCCGACGCCGAAGCCTGCGCCCACATCGCATACAAACTGATTCAATAAAAGGCCGTTATCCTTCTACCGCAGGTCGAAGGATGCGGGCGTTTTCAGCAAAAAGGGCGTTATCCTTCTACCGCAGGTCGAAGGATGCGGACATTTTCCAGAGGTCAGTTCCTCCGGGAGACGCAGATGTCAACGAGGGAGGCGGCGGCGGAATTCGGCGACGGTGACAGCGGTGGCGACGGCGGCGTTGAGGGACTCGGAGCCGGGGTCACCGGCGGGGTAGGGCGGGATGAAGAGGCGGTCGGAGACCAGCGCCTCCATCCCGGCCGAGATGCCGTTGGCCTCATTGCCGATGACGATGACGGAAGGCCTTTCGAGGCCCGGATCAAGTTCACGGGAATACATGTCGGAGCCGTCCAGGAACGTCCCGTACACCTTACCGCCACACTTCAAGACGTCCATAGCAAATTCCTGCAAATCAACGTAATGGAAATCGACTCTGAAGATGGCTCCCATCGTGGCCTGAACCACCTTGGGATTAAAGATCTCGACAGTGTCACGGCTGGCTAAAACCGACCGTATCCCGAACCAGTCGGCAATGCGCAGGATGGTCCCGAGATTGCCCGGATCGCGTATGGAGTCAAGGGCCAGGTACAGGCCCGGAGACGGAGCCGCGGGGCTGGCCTCCAGGTCCGCAGGCTTGCGGACCACGGCCAGCGCCGGCGACGGGCTCGCCAGCTGGCTGATCCGCGCCATGGCCTCCTCGCCGATATCATCCCTCCTGTAAACTGAAACGACCTCGAAACGCGATGCCAGGGCCTCTGCCACCATCTTCTCGCCCTCCACGACGAAAAGCCCGGTCTCGTCCCGGAATTTCTTCGAGGCCAGGGCCTTGACGGACTTGATATCCTTGTTTGAAAGCTGAGCCATGCCGCAAAAAGATTTTCTAAGTTCACAAAGATAGCCACGATTATTCAAATATTATAAGATAATTGCTAAATTCGCATGATTGGCGAAATGATGAGAAACCGGCCCCACAGACTGTTCACGGCCCTCCTGGCCGTCCTGGTGCTCGCAGTATCCTGCAGCACCACGCGCGTCCTGTCGGAAGGGGAGTACAGGCTCGCCAAGAACAGGATCGAGGTCACCAATTCGAAGAAGTTCGACTCCGGAGAACTCAGCCAGTACATCAAGCAGCAGCCCAACGCCACGCTCCTGGGCTGGAACCCCCTCCTCAGCATCTACAACTGGGCCTCCCCGGAAAACGAAAGCTTCGCCGCCCGGCTGTGCCGCAAGGTCGGCACGCCGCCGGTCGTGTACAGCCCCGGCGCCGTCGAGTCCACCATAGCCAACATCGAGTCCCACCTCGAGTATATCGGGTACTATCACTCCAAGGTCAGCAGCGACATACGCGTAAACGGCCGGAAGGTGGCGGTGAACTACCTGGTCCATCTCGGAAAGCAGTATCCGATCGACAGCCTCAGCTACACCCTTCCGGAAAGGGGCACGTTCGCGGAGGACTTCATGGAAGACCTCCCGAACGTCAGCGTCAAGGTCGGGGACATCCTGTCCGAGGCGAATCTGGAGGACGAGACGGTCCGCGGCACCGCGCACTTCCGCAACCTCGGTTATTTCACCTTCTCCAAGAATAACTACATATTCGAGGCAGACACCATCTCCGTGCCCGGGAAGCTGTTCCTCGACATGAGGGTCAACGAGCACTCGCGCAACGAGAACGAGGACAACGCCCAGACACTCAACAAGTTCCTTATCGACAGCGTCACCATCTCACACTCCGGCGACCTCCGGTTCAGGGAAAGCATCCTCCGGGACCTGAACACCATCCGGCCGGGCGCGATGTACAGCGAAGGCGACGTCCGCACGACATATACCCGCCTCTCAGCGCTCAAGCTGTTCAGCAGCGTGGGCATCGAGATGACGCAGACGGACTCCAACCTGGTCAACTGCGCCATCAACCTTTCACAGTCCAAGCTGCAGGGCTTCAAGGCCAATCTCGAGGCCTCCACAAACTCCTCGGGGCTGATGGGCGTGTCGCCCCAGCTGAGCTTCTTCCACAAGAACATCTTCCACGGAGGGGAATGGCTGAACCTGAGTTTCATGGGCAACTTCCAGTTCATGCTCAACGACCCCATCCGCTCCAACGAGTTCGGCGTGTCGGCCGGTATCAGTTTCCCCAGGTTCCTCGGACTCCCTTATTCGATATTCACCGGGCCCAACATCCCGCGTACGGAGGTCAACGCCTCGTACAATTTCCAGGACCGGCCGGAGTACACCCGCAACATCTTCTCGACTTCGTTCGGCTATTCCGGAGTGCTCCGCAAACTTAATTACCAGCTTTATCCGCTGCAGCTCAACATCGTGCAGCTCAGCCACATGGATGAAGCGTTCTACGAGGCCCTTTCGCGCAATCCCTTCATGCGCTACGCGTATTCGAACCACTTCGACGCGGGCGTCGGAGGCATGCTCTACATCTCGTCCAGCAACGATCCCATCCCTACGGTGTCGTACCGTTATCTCCGCCTGTCATCCGACTTGTCCGGCAATGTCATCAGCCTCTTCAAGCCCATGATGAGGAAGGACGACGACGGAAGGGGACTGCTGTTCGGCATACCCTTCTCCCAGTATGTCCGCGCCGAGCTGACCCTCGGCAGCACATGGCGCATCGGCAGGGGAGGCAGGCAGGCCATTGCGACGCGCCTGCTCGCCGGCGCCGGCCACTCCTACGGCAATTCCTCGGTACTGCCCTTCGAAAAGCAGTTCTACGTCGGCGGCGCCAACAGCATGCGCGGCTGGCAGGCCCGCTCGCTCGGTCCCGGCACCTCGCCCCTGAACCAGAGCTTCATCATTCCCAGCCAGACGGGCGACATGAGACTGGAGGCGAACATCGAATACCGCTTCCCGCTGGTCTGGAAGCTGGAAGGGGCGTTGTTCACGGATGCGGGCAATGTCTGGAATTTCAACAGGGACGACCCGGAAGGCAGGTTCGACATCTCCAAGCTTGGCGAAAGCATCGCTATGGACTGGGGCCTCGGACTACGCGTCAACCTCAGCTTCCTTGTACTGCGCATCGACGCCGCCAAGAAGCTCCATGACCCCGCGGCCGGTAAATGGCTGGGGCCCAAGGACTGGACAAAGAAGGGATCAGGGGCGGTCCACTTCGGCGTCGGCTATCCTTTCTGATCCTTATCCTTCGTGTAATACTTTGGCCAGCAGCGCTCGAGATAAGCCTTGAGCGCGTCCTCGTGCTTGTTGTGCTGCGGCTCGTAGAAGACGGTCCCCTCGAGTCCCTTGGGAAGGAATTCCTGGTCCACGAAGTTCCCCGGGTAATCGTGGGCGTACTTGTAACCGTCCGAATAACCCAGCTCTTCCATAAGCTTGGTCGGGGCATTCCTCAGATGCAGGGGGACGGATGCCGTCAGGTCTTTCGAGGCCGCGTCCATGGCCTTTGCAATGGCCATGTAGGCGGCGTTGCTCTTGGGTGATGAAGCGAGATATACCGTAGTTTCGGCAAGGGGGATACGGGCCTCCGGCATGCCTATGCTGTTCACGACCTGGAAGCAGGAATTGGCGAGCAGCAGGGCGTTGGGGTTGGCGAGGCCGATGTCCTCGGCGGCGAGGATGCAGAGCCTGCGCGCGATGAAGAGGGGGTCCTCGCCACCGTTCAGCATGCGGGCGAGGTAATACACCGCAGCGTTGGGATCCGAGCCGCGCACGCTCTTGATGAAGGCGGAGATGATGTCGTAATGCATCTCCCCGTCCTTGTCGTATATGGCGACATTCTCCTGAAGGCAGGAGGTAACCGTCTGATTGTCAATCACTACCTCAGGCTTTCCGGCAAAGGAATCCACCACTATCTCGAGGATGCCGAGGAGCTTGCGCGCGTCTCCGCCGCTATGGCGGAAGAGCGCGCCCGTCTCCGTGACCCGGATGTCGCGCTCCTTCAGGATGGTGTCCGTGCGGAGGGCGCGGTCCAGGAGCACCTGCAGGTCCTCGGGCTCAAGGGACTTGAGCACATAGACCTGGCAGCGCGAAAGGAGGGGAGTGATGACCTCGAACGAGGGGTTCTCCGTCGTGGCGCCTATAAGGACGATGGTGCCGTCCTCGACAGCCCCGAGGAGCGCGTCCTGCTGGGCCTTGTTGAAACGGTGGATCTCGTCGATGAAGAGGATGGGCGCGAGGGCGTGAGAGAACAGCGAACGGCTCCTGGCGCGGTCAATGACGTCACGCACGTCCTTCACGCCGGCGCTAACCGCGGAAAGCGTAAAGAACTCCCTGTCGAGTGTCTCGGCGATGATGTGCGCGAGCGTGGTCTTGCCGACGCCGGGAGGGCCCCACAGGATGAACGAGGACAAGGCGCCGCTCTCTATCATGTTGCGGAGGATACAGCCGGGCCCGACGAGGTGCCGCTGGCCTACGTAATCGTCCAGCGAATGCGGCCTCATGCGCTCCGGAAGGGGAGGGAGCATGGCGCTGAGCCCTATCTGGCCATCCTTTTCCATCAATCAATAGCCTTCTTGTAAACCCTGCGGCGCTTGCACTGCTCGACCTCGGCCTCGCCCCACTGGGAGCGTATGTCCATGTTGGTCTCCAGTTCGCCGTTGGACTCGCCGTACTTGAAGCCGCCCTTGATGAGGCGCTGCATGAGATCCACGAATATGATGGAGTTCACGCCCTTCTTCTGGTACTCCGGCTTGACTCCTATGAGCAGCATCTCGAAGTTCTCCTCGTATTTCCAGTACATGGAACGGAGGATATAGTACCAGCCGAAGGGGAAGAGCCTGCCGTTGCACTTCTTCAGCGCGCGCGTGATGGAAGGCATCACTATGCCGAATGCGACGATATTGTGGTCCTTGTCTTCGACGAGCGAGACAAACTGGAGGTCTATGACGCCGAGATAAAAGCCTACGTACTTGTCTATCAGTTTCTTGGACAGCACCGTAAAATCATAGAGGCCGGCATACGTCTCGTTGATGAGGTCGAATATCCTGTATCCTATGTCGGTCTTGCGCACCTCGCGCTTAGTGACCTTGCGCAAGCGGAGTCCGTAACGGTCCTCGACGATCTTCGCCACCCGGACGTACTTTTCAGGAATCTTGTCCGAAAGGTAGATCTTATACTCGAGCCAGTCGACGTCCTTTTCATAGCCGAACGCCTCCATGTGCTCCTTGTAATAGGGCCAGTTATGGTGCAGGGCCATGGAGCTGAGGCAATCGTAACCTTCCACGAGCATGCCCTCTGGGTCGAAGTCTGTGAAGCCGAGGGGACCAACAATGGCGGTCATGCCGCGCTCCTTACCGAACTCCCCGACGGCGTTGAGAAGGGCGGCCGACACTTCGCGGTCGTCTATGAAGTCGAACCATCCGAAACGCACCTCAGCGTGGTTCCAGGCTTCGTTGGCCTTGCGGTTGACGATGGCTGCTACGCGGCCGGCGAGCCTGCCGTCCTTGTAAGCTAGGTACATGGCGGCGTCGCAGAACTCATAGGCGGGATTCTTCCTGGGATCGAGCGTGTCCCTGTCGTCAAAGATGAGCGGGGGAACGAATGCAGGCATATCCTTGTAAAGCTTCAGCGGGAAAGTGAGGAATTCCTTGAATGCCTTCCTGTTCTGTACACGCGAAATAGTAACGGACATTATTGCTGTCAGGTTTATGGTTTTCTGCGCTAAGATAGGACATTTTGCGCTTTTATTCAAAGAAAATTCCTAACTTCGTCATGATATGGCAGGCAGAAAAGAGGCATTGAAGTTGTGGGTCACGCTCCTGATCCTGCCGGCGCTCGCACTGCATGCGCCGGCGCAGGACTTCAATTCCCTTAGCCTCGGAACGTTCCATTCCCCCAAGGGGCTGGGATTCTGCATAGAATCACAGCAGGAGGAAGATTCCTTCGATTCCTTCGACATAATAATCGACATGTTCGGCGTACTCCGGGGCGACTATTCCACGCCAGGCATCAAGGCCACTTATTACCGCGGCATCGTCCTGAAGCATCACCGCGGCGACGGATGCGACGCGGATTTCTACGCCGGCCCGGGCGTGACGGCCGGGTATGTCAGGGACATACATGAGCCGTTCAGCGCCGTCGCCGGCATGTCCGGAGTCATCGGCGGCAGGCTTGATTTCTACAACAAAAAACTGGTCATCTGCATGGAGGCAGGCTTGGACCTCGCCCTGGAGCTCAACCGCAACAACAGATACCGTAACATAGACTTAAGTCTCTATAAAGCAGGCATTTACCATGTCTTTTATCCGCAAGTGCGCATCCTTTACAGACTGAAATGAGACGTTTTATACCCATAATCGCAGCGACTCTGGCGCTACTGGCGGGCACAATCCCGCTCCGGGCAGATAATCCGCCCGGACGGGAGGGGAGTGCACGCCTCTCATACGGCATAGAATGGGGATACGACGCTACGGTACTGGACGTATATCACTACAATTACACCGATCCTACGGACGGCTTCAGGATAGACGACAAGGCCGTCAAGGGCATGTATTATTCCAACGGACACGTCATGGCCAATCTCACATTGGGATTCGCAAGGCGCTGGGCGCTGGGGCTGCACGCCGGCTATGCCGGCATCAAGCAGCGCACGCGTTTCTTTCCATTGGCGGTGAGAGGTACATACTACATGGATTCATTCCGGACGGACGGCCAGTTCCTGTTCGCCGAAGGAGGCGCAGGTTTCCACGAGACGCGCAAGGCGATTTCGCCGTACGGAAGGCTGGGTTACGGCTACAGGTCGGTCCTCAATAAAAGGAGCAGCATCGACTTCTCGGCGTCGCTTCGCTTCGCGGCCGACCATCCTCCCATCTATGACAATACAAAACCGGGCTACATACCGGAGGAAAACGTCAGGCGCAGCGACGTAATATACGGCGCAGTCATGTTAAGCGTCGCACTCAATTTCTAAGCACCGCATATCCGCTGTCACCGACAGGGGACAGTGCGGCATGCATTACTTAACATAATATAAATTGTGTAACAAAAGGGTCAGACGGGCTTGATGCGTCTGGCGAGCCTTGCGCACAGGCCCGGGAAAAAACTCTTGACGTGCACCATAAGAAGTTCCTTGCGGCCGATGAGGACTTCGCGGCGGCCGCGGCTGACGGCGCGCACTATCTTGCGCGCGGCGTCATCCACCGGCAGCCCGCCGGCCTGGCCGGGATCCATCTGCCCGTGCTGCTTTCCGCCCTTGTCCAGCGCACGCAGCGAAATGTTCGTCCTGACGCGTCCGGGACAGACTATCGTAACCTTGATGCCCTTGTCATGGTATTCCGCCTGCAGCGTCTCGAAAAAGCCGTACAGGGCGAATTTCGACGAGCTGTATCCGCAGCGCAACGGAAAACCGAAACGTCCGGCGATCGACGTCGTAACGGCTATGTGTCCGCCGCCCCTCGCAACCATCGGCCCGAGTATGGCCTTAGCGATGGCAACGGGTGCGAAGTAATTGATTTCCATTATCTCGCGGACCATTTCCATGGACGTGTCCTCAACGCCGGTCCGCTGGCTGATGCCCGCATTGCAGTAAACCACATCCAGGCCGTCCAGCGCGTTCCAAGCCTTCTCAGCGAGCTCGGGAATCCCGTCCGGATCGCGAAAATCGTACGGCAGGACGACGACGCGCGGCGAGCCCAGGGCGCTGCAGGCAGCCGCCACGGGCTCCAGGCGCGCCGATGACGAAGCCGTCAGCACGAGACCCGCCCCCATGGCCGCCCAACGGCGGGCGCAGGCCTCCCCTATCCCTGACGAAGCGCCTGTAATCCAGACAGTTAGCATATTATTTACCTCCTATTTTCTCACGCGAGACAAGCCCCATCATGCGGAACAGGAACTTGGGCAGAGGCTTGGCGGGATTGCGCTTCTTCATGTCTATGAACCAGCCTAACTTCTTGACCACGGGGATCTTGTAGGTCTCCACATACTCGATAAGGGTCCCGTCCGGATCCTCGTTGTACGTGAAGCGCCCGGAGGCGTCACCCATGTCGAATATCTCCCCGTCCGGACAGCTGTCCACCGTGAAAGGATGCCCGTTCTCGGCGCAGAAAGCCTTGAAAGCCTGCATGTTGCTTATATCGAAGCAGACCTGGATGAAGCCCGGGTCACCCCAGTACCGGCCCTCGTAAACCTTGCGCGGCGTCACGCCGAAGGCCTGGACCAGCTCTATCGTGCTGTCCCCTATCAGGCCGGAATCGGCCCCGGAGAAGGGGACGCTCCTCCCCAGGACCACCCTGCGGCACACCCTCTCTCCCCCGTTCAGGAATCCCGAATCGGAGAAGGGTCCGGTAGTGTCGGAATGGACCTTGTCATAACCCAGGATGGTACCGTAGAAACGCATCGAGGCTTCCATGTCGCTCACCCCTATCACGGCGCCGATTACGCCTCCGGTGGGTTTGTTCTCCTCGATGAATATGTCCTCGCGCTCGAGCACCTGATACCAGTTGCCGTAAAGGTCCTTCATATAGAAACAAGGGGTGCCGTCCGGCATCGTCTCGAGCGGACCTGTCCCTTTCCATTTGGCGGACATCACAAGGTGGAAAGCCTCGACGTTGCGGCACTTCACCTTGGCCGCAAGCACTCCCAGGTCCCCGACGGCGACCTCGAAAGGGCAAGGCTCGGGCTTGCGCTCCGAAAACTGCCACACCTCGAATCCCCCGCCCCCCTGGAGGTTGACGGTGATGCACGCATGGCGCTTCTGCGGGACGCCTCCGGTATAAGGGAGCATGCGCTCGGCCACGGTGTCGTCCTCGAGGATGCGGACGTCCGCGCCGAACATTTCGATGAGCCAGTCCCAAGACTTGCGGAAATCTTCAGTGCCTACTCCTACCTGCTGGATGCCGGCAATCAGGAAATCTTTCATATCTTCCTATTCTGGATTAAAAAACATGCTAATATAGCCATTCTTCCTCATTGTTTTGATAATTGTCGGCAAAATAGTATTTTTGTGTTGATTATGGGAAGGAAGAAACTCGATCTCGTTCTTGAAGACATCACCATAGAAACCGTCGCAGCCGAAGGCAAGGCCCTTACGCATTACGAAGGCGCGGTGGTCTTCGTGGAGTCCGCCGTTCCGGGAGATGTCGTCGACATCCGCATCACGAAGAAAAAGCCCAACTACATGGAGGGATTCGTCATAAAGATGAAGAAGCCCTCGGAGCACCGCCTCAAGCCGTTCTGCGAGCATTTCGGCTTCTGCGGCGGCTGCAAGTGGCAGCCTCTCCCCTACCCGATGCAGCTGCAGGCCAAGCAGCAGCAGGTCTGGGACCAGCTGGTCCGCCTCGGGCATCTCGACATCCCGGAGATCTCCCCCATCATCGGCTCGGACAACACCCGCTATTACCGCAACAAGCTGGAGTTCACCTTCTCGTCCCGCCGCTGGTTCACAAAGGACGAGGATCCCGAGCAGCTTTCGCCGGAGGAGCGCTGCGGCCTGGGCTTCCACGTCGGGAAGTTCTTCGACAAGGTCCTCGACATCCGGCACTGCTGGCTCCAGCGCGACCCCTCGAACGACATCCGCAACTTCATCAGGACATACGCCCTTGAGCACGGCTTCGAGTTCTTCAACCTCCGGGAGAATACCGGCTTCATCCGCAACATGTTCGTCCGTACCACAGAAGCCGGGGACGTAATGCTTATCGTCTGTTTCTATTACGATGATGTCGAAAAGCGTGAAGACCTCTTCGATGCAGTGCTTAAAGTGTTCCCTCAGATAAAATCGCTTTATTACGTAATAAACAAGAAGTTGAACGACTCCATCGGAGACCAGGAATGCATCCTCTACAAAGGGGATGACGCCATCTACGAGAAGATGGAGGACCTGACTTTCAAGATCGGCCCCAAGTCGTTCTACCAGACCAACAGTCCCCAGGCTTACAAGCTATATTCCGTCGCCCGCTCCCTGGCGGGACTCACCGGCGGCGAGGTCGTGTACGACCTCTACACCGGCATCGGCACCATCGCTCAGTTCGTCTCCTCCCGGGCCTCCAAGGTCATCGGCATTGAATACGTGCCCGAGGCCATCGAAGACGCCAGGACGAACGCGTCGGCCAACGGCATCACCAACTGCGAGTTCTTCGCAGGCGACATGAAGGACATACTCACCGACGCTTTCGTGGAGGAGCACGGCCGGCCGGACGTCATCATCCTGGATCCTCCCAGGGCGGGCATCCACCCGGACGTCGCGGAGGTCATACTCAATGCCTCACCCGACAGGATAGTCTATGTCAGCTGCAACCCCGCCTCCCAGGCGCGCGACCTGGCGATACTATGCAGGAAATACACCATTACGGCCGTACAGCCCGTCGACATGTTCCCGCACACCCAGCACGTCGAAAATGTCTGCGCATTGAAGCTCAAAAAGGAATCTTTTGATTAAATTTGCCGTATGCTCGTACAATGGCTGATACTGATTGCCGGCCTTGCGCTGATAGTCTTCGGCGCGGACTGGCTCGTCGACGGCGCTTCGGGCATAGCCCGCAGGGCGGGCCTGAGCGAATTCGTCATCGGCCTCACCATCGTCGGCTTCGGCACCTCCTGCCCCGAGCTTGTCGTCAGCCTCACGGGCGCCATCGCCGGCAAGTCCGACATTTCCGCGGGCAACGTCATAGGCTCCAACATCTTCAACACCCTCCTCATCCTGGGCCTGACGGCGGTCATCGCCCCCATCGCCATCACCCGCCAGAACAAGCGCCGCGACATACCGATGACCATCGGCGTCACCCTGCTCTTCATCCTCTGCGGCCTCAGCAAGTCCCTTCTCGGAGTCGGAGCATACGATGGTGTCAGCAGAATAGAAGGCATTGTGTTCCTGATACTTTTCATAGGTTATATATACCTTTGCTTCAAGACGGGGAGAACCGATGAAGTAGAGGAAGCCGGGATCAAGCGGATGAGCATCGCCGCGGCCATAGGCCTCGTCATCGCCGGACTTGCCGGCCTCATCGTCGGAGGCCATTATTTCGTCAACTCGGCCACTGAGCTGGCCGGGTATTACGGCGTGTCGGACAAGTTCATCGCCATCACCATCCTCGCCGGCGGCACTTCCCTGCCGGAACTCGCCACATGCGTGGTCGCCGCCGCGAAGAAGAAAGGCCAGCTCGCCCTTGGAAACATCCTCGGCTCCAACATATTCAACATCCTCCTCATCATCGGATGCTCCGCCGTGGTGCATCCGCTGCATTTCTCCGGCATCAACCTGGTAGACGCGGGAGTCCTGATGCTCAGCGCCCTGCTCGTCTTCACCAGCGCTTATACCGGGAAGAAGGATGTCCTGGACCGCTTCGACGGCAGCCTGCTGCTGCTCTGCGAAGCCGCCTACATGACCTGGCTCATAATTAAGCTTTGATAACCCTAAAAGCACGTGATATGAAATTTGAACCGACACAATACCAACTGATGAACGTTGGTACAGGCAGAATCTTCGAGGACGGCGGATGGACGCTCGCCGACCCTCAGGCCCCCTCCCCCTCCCTGGTCAGGGCGGTTTACGGGAACAAGCAGTTCACACCCCGGAAGGACCTCGACGGGATCTACCGCTATGCCGAGTGGATGCCGATCGTGCGTACGCTCAAGAATTCCTGCGCGCCGGTCACGTACAAGAGCAAGGGACTTGCGCGCGAACTCGGGCTCAAGAACCTCTATATCACCTTCTCGGGCTACCGCCCGAAGATAGGCGCCAAGATGACGACCTGCTCCTTCAAGGAAACGGAGGCGTTCTCGGTTTGCGCCCGCATCCCGAAGGGTGAAGAGAGGGTCATGGTCGTCCAGTCCGCCGGCAACACCGCCCGCGCCTTCGCCAGGGTCTGTTCCGACAACAACATCCCCGTGGTCATCTGCATCCCCATGGACAACATCCACGACATGTGGTTCCCCAAGAAACTGAAGGACTGCGTCAAGGTGGTCGCCGCCCCGCGCGGATCGGACTATTTCGACGCCATCGCCCTCGGTGAGAAGATCTGCACCGATCCGATGTTCTTCGCCGAAGGAGGCGCCAAGAACGTCGCTCGCCGCGACGGCATGGGCACTACGGTCCTCAGCGCCGTCGAGGAGATCGGCCGCATCCCCGACGCCTATTTCCAGGCCGTCGGCAGCGGCACCGGCGCCATCGCCGCATGGGAGAACAATCTCCGCCTCATTGAGGACGGACGCTACGGCACCAACAAGATGAAGCTCTTCGTCAGCCAGAACGCCCCCTTCACTCTGATGCACGATACGTGGAAAGCCGGCTCCAGGACCCTCCTGGACATCACCGCCGAGCAGTCCCGCCGTGCCTCCGAGGTGATCCTCGCGAAGGTCCTTTCCAACCGCAAACCGCCGTACAGCCTCGCGGGAGGCCTCTTCGACGCTCTGACGGACAGCGGCGGAGACATGTTCACCGTCACCAACGACGAGATTGTCCAGTGGATCGTACGCTTCATGAAGGCGGAAGGCTATGACATCCTCCCCGCCGCAGCCACGGCCGTTTGCAGCGTGGCCAAGGCCCTCGAGGAGGGCAAGATTACCAAGGACGACGTCGTCATGCTCAACGTCACGGGAGGCGGCCTCATCGAGGCCAAGAAGGGTGGATACATCGAGAAACAGCCGGACATCGTCCTCGATCCGGAGCTTCCGGCCGAGGAGATCGCCGAGAACGTCAAGAAGCTGTTCAGCAAGAAAAGTTTCCTTAACAGATAGAAAAAGGCGGGGCTAAAGCTCCGCCTTGAATTTTTCCTTGGTGACTATCGGGTTGGCATAGATGCGCAGGAAGATGTCGCGCAGCTCGGCCCGGTCGAGCCTGCGCTCCGCCCTGCGGAGCTTGTGCTCGGTATAGGCCTTGAAGGCTTCGAGGTCCTCCGGACCGTAATGGTCGCTGTACCTGGTCGTCCCGTTCACAAGGTCGTAGGCCATGTAGTTGGTCTTCCAAAGCTTGTATCCCTCGACGACGCGGATGTCCACGGCGTGGCGTATGGCCTGGTAACGGTCGTTCTTGATGTCGCAGTATGACGCCGCCTCGATCTCATCAGGAGTAAGCGGAACGCCGATGTTGAGATGGACGTTGCCCTTCTGCTGGCGTATGCCGGTCATGATGCTGTGCATGTCCTCGCGCGGTCCCTTCACATATTTCTTCGTACGGGAAATGAGTATCTCGCGGGCCTTGCGGAAATCGCAGGGCTCATATTCGTACGAGATGCTCAACGGAACTATGTTCAGCTCCATGAAATTGTCCTTGAAAGACCCAGTTCCGCTCATGTCGAACATCTTCAGCAGGCCCTGCTCGGTTATGTCCACCCCGTCCTTGGTACGGCCCTGACGCTGCGCGATCCACACCGAACTCTTGCCTGACGTGATGGTCTGGCGGATGTACTTCGACAGCACCTGGGAAGACAGGTACAGCTCGCGGGCGGAAATGCCGCGGATGACCTTGATCATGCGGTTGGATCTAAGGAGGTTCTCTACCGTCTTGCTGGAGAGGAGGTTGTCCCCCACGCAGATCTCGGACATGGGGATGCCGTTCTTGAGCAGCACATATTGGGTGATGGCGGGGTCCAGGATGATGTCGCGGTGGTTTGACATCATCAGGAACTTGCCCTCGATCGACTTTAAATTGGAGATGCCGTCGTACGAGAAATTGTGGACGGTGTGGTCAAGGCACCAGTCTACGGCCTTGCTCATGATGATCGACTGGAACTCGTCGATGCTGCTGATGCTGCGCAGCGACTCGGCGAGGAAGGAGACCTTCTCGTCAGGGAACAGGGCCTTGGAGATGACAGGGACGGCAGGATGCCGCGAAACCTCCGCCAGAGCCCTGGCGGCCTCCTCGTCACTGTAAGGGCCTATGGCCTCGAACTGAGATAAATCATCCATAAAAATAAAGTCGGAGTGCAAAGCTATACAAAAAAAACCGATCTACAAACTGGCGCGGTGCAGCAATGAGCTGTCTCCGTAGCTCAGGAAACGGAAACCGTGCGCGAGGGCATAGTCGTAGATGGTCCTCCAGTCACCTCCCACGAAGGCGGAAACAAGAAGGATGAGGGTGCTTTCGGGCTGGTGGAAATTGGTGACCAGCATATCGACCACACGGAAGCGGAAGCCGGGAACGATGATGATGCGGGTTTCGAGTTTGAGCTCGTCGAGGCCGTTCCTGTCCAGGTATTCCACAATGGCGCCAAGCGATTCTTCAAGCGAATACGGATACTCCCTGGTGTACGGACACCACTGCTCGACAGGAGCGGGCCTTCCGGTCTCGATACAACTCACTCCGACGTAGTATAAGGACTCCAAAGTGCGCACAGAAGTGGTCCCAACGGCTATAACATTTTTGTTATAATTATTAACAATATTGTTTCTTTCACTGATACTCTGAATGAAGGCCTTCTTGACCACAAAAGGCTCACTATGCATCGGATGATCGGCGACATTGGAACTCTTGACCGGCAGGAAAGTGCCGGCGCCGACGTGAAGGCATATGGTTTCGGTGGAAATGCCCTTCTCGCGGATGCGCTGAAGGACCGCTTCCGTGAAGTGAAGGCCTGCCGTCGGAGCCGCGACGGAACCACGGAAGCGGGCATACAATGTCTGGTACCTTTCGAGGTCTACGTCCTCGGTTTCACGGTTCAGATACGGGGGGATCGGCACGGTTCCGCATGCCTCCAGGACAGCGGAGAAGGGCGCGCCGTCCGCCCAGGTGAACTCGACTATGCCCGTCTCCCCTTCCTTGGCGACCAGATGCGCCCTTAGGTCCATCCTGGCAAGTGTCGGATCGGCTTCACTGCCGTAAAGGCGGAGAAGGTCGTCCTTCCAGCGCTTGGAATTGCCGATGACGCAGCGCCAGACGCAGCGGGAAGTGGCAGCGAAGACGGTGTTGTACTCCGCCGGCTCCACGGGCTGAAGGCAGAAAACCTCGATATGCGCACCGGACTCCCGCTGGAAATGCAGGCGTGCGGGTACGACCTTGGTATCGTTGAAAACCATGACCGATCCTTCGGGAAGAAGGTCGGGAATATCGCGGAAAATGAATTCGTCCACGCGTCCGTCGCGGTAACGCAGCAATTTCGATGCGTCGCGTTCCGGGAGGGGATATTTGGCTATCCGCTCATCAGAGAGAGGATAATTGTAATCTTCGATATGGATATCGGGTATCATCGTGAGATTCTCGAATTTGACGCAAAGTTACACATTACACGGGAGAATCGAAAAAAACGCAAAGACAATTCTGTTGATGAAAAACGCCATTTTAAATACTGAACAGGCATATTACAAAAGGAAATTGCCTCATTTTTGGATTCGAAATTGTAAATCCAACATACGTTATTACATTTGTATAATAAGATTTTATTATATAGGGTGTGCCCTTCTTAAATATGGTTAATATTCAGGGAGTTATGTTATCTGACTTAAATTAAGCTTGAAGAAAATGATGTGACGCATGACATATCTTTTGCCATCAAGTTGGATTATATCTAATTTTAATAAGAATACCACTCTATTAATCAGAACTTTAAGACGTTTTATTTTATTTAATGGTAAAGGTATTTTCATGTCTTCATCTTGGCTACTGCAGTCTCTGTTTAGTTTTGTAAATTGCATTTGTCACTTGTTTTATTACAAAATACTTGCTACATTTGTAACACAGCAGTTCAAGATATGAATCAAAGATTACAGCAGTTCCTGGCTGCGGAAAACATCTCCCAGGCACAGTTTGCTGACTCGATCGACGTCGCTCGGGCCAGCGTGTCGCACGTTCTCGCCGGCAGGAACAAGCCGGGGTACGATTTCATACGCAGCATTTCCGAGCATTATCCCAAGCTGAACCTGGAATGGCTTATATCCGGTAAGGGAAAGATGTACAAGCAGGATGCGTTCCATTCCGCAGTTGAGCCGCATCCCCATGCTCCGAAATCCGATTTCAGCGACGAACTGTTCGGCCCGGAGAGCATGGAGGAGGATCTCCCTCCCGTCCAGGAAAAGACCGTGACTCCCCCTCCTGCACCTGCACCACAGCCGGAAGCCTCCCCTTTCAGGCGCTCCATTTCCCGCATTGTGGTCTTTTACGATGACAATACTTATCAGGAATTGAAATAGAATGACTATATTTGTTTGTTCATCAGCTGCCGCAGCATATGTACAAACAGATTATCAGGCCCTTCCTGTTCTGCTTCAAGCCGGAGACCTCCCACAGGCTGTATCTCGCGCTTGTCCGCTTTTCCGCGCATTTTCCCGGGCGGTATGCCGTCCGGCTCTTCCACAAATACGACGCACCGGGCCTGAAACGCGAGGTTTTCGGCCTGGAATTCCGCAATCCCGTGGGCCTGGCGGCAGGTTTTGACTTCAACGGAGACCATTTCAACGAGCTCTCGGACTTCGGATTCGGCTTCCTGGAGATCGGTTCGCTCTCGAGCGATCCGCAGGATGGGGGTCCCAAGCCGCGCCTGTTCCGCTACAAGAAGGAAAAGGCCCTCATAAACCGCATAGAGGCCCGTAACAAGGGCGTACGTTACGCCATCGACCGTATACAGGCCAAGAGGCCTGAAGCCGTTCTCTGCGCCAATATAACGTACAATGCCGCCAGCCGCAAGGACGACGAGATAGCGAACGATTACCAGAAAGCCTTCTCCCTCCTCTATGATTTCGTCGACATGTTCACGGTGAATGTATCGCGACCCAACGCCGACGGGCTTCTGGAGGTCCAGGACCGCAACTCGCTCGCGGACATCATCGACCCGCTCCTGGAGCTCAGGCTGTGCTACGACACTTACAAGCCGCTCCTGGTCAAGTTCTCTCCTGACACTCCCCTTGAGCAGCTCGACGAAATGGTCGATTTCTGCATGCTGTCCGGCGTGGACGGCATAGTCGCGGGCGACACGACACGCAGGACCGATCTCCTCAAAGCCCGGAACAAGCCCGCATCGGGATACCTCTCCGGCGCCCCTCTGTTCGAGCGCAGCCTTGCCATAGTCAGGCACATCTCCGAACACACCCTCGGGCGCTTCCCCATCGTCGCCTGTGGCGGCATCATGACGCCCACGCAGGCAGCACAGATGCTAGACGCCGGCGCCTCGCTCGTCCAGATGCACACGGGTCTGGTCTACGAAGGCCCGAAACTCGTCAAGAAAACCCTGAAATACCTGGCTAACCAGACATCATGACCACTGCCTCAATCTGCACTATAGGCGATGAGATCCTCATCGGCCAGATCGTTGATACCAACTCCTCATACATCTCCCGCGAACTGGGGGCCGCCGGTATCCGGGTCAATACCATGCTCTCCATAGGGGACGACCATGACCGCATCGTCCAGGCTCTTCGTAACGAACTGGAACACAATGATATAGTTGTTACTACCGGTGGGCTGGGACCCACAAAGGACGACATCACCAAGGCCGCCCTCTCCGAACTCTCCGGCAGCAAGGGGTACGTAGAGCATCCCGGCCAGATGGAGATGGTTTTCAGGATACTACACTCCCGCGGGCTCGAGGTCCTTGACACCAACCGCCAGCAGGCGATGGTCCCCGATACCTGCGAGGTGATCGTCAACCGGCTTGGCACCGCTCCCATAATGGTATTCCGATTCGATGCCTCCCGCTTCGGCCATCCGGCAACGCTCTACTCCCTCCCGGGCGTGCCTCACGAGGCCCTGGGGGCCGTGGCCGATGTTGTAGCAGACATAAAGTCACACTATAAATTAGAAAGTATAACACATAGTACCATAATGGTTTATGGTATGGCAGAATCCGCCCTTGCCAAGCGTATCGAGGCTTGGGAGGATGCCCTTCCCTCCGACATGCATCTCGCCTACCTGCCCAACCAGCTGACCGGCGTCCGCCTGCGGCTGTCGGTCTATGGCGGAGACGGAAAGGAAAACGCTGCACGCATGGAAGAACGCTTCGCCGAGCTGAAGGAACTGCTCGGCGACATGGTCTATTCCGACGGGGACGACACGCTGCAGGGAGCGATAGGCCGCCTGCTGCGCGGCAGCGGCCGTACGCTCAGCGCGGCGGAGTCCTGCACCGGAGGGGAGATAGCCCACCTGATCACCACGGTCCCGGGAGCCTCGGAATACTTCCTCGGTTCCGTCACCTCCTACGCCCCGGAAGTCAAGATTAAGGTGCTCGGCGTGCCGGCTGACACAATCGAAGGCTGCGGCATAGTCAGCAGCCGGGTCGCGGCGGCCATGGCCGAAGGCGTCCGCCGCCTGACCGGCAGCACGTACGCCGTCGCCACCACCGGCTGGGCCGACGCCTACGGCGACGAGCGCGAGCCGGCCGGCACGGTATGGGTCGGAGTAGCCGGTCCGGCCGGCACAAAGACCGCGAGATTCAACTACAAGAATGACCGCAAGCGCAATATCGAGCGTTTTTCCGCCTCTGCGCTCAATGAACTGCGAAAAATGATAGAGTCAGACCTAAAAGTCTGACCCTAAATGAATATAACAAAAGTGTTTAAAGTTATAACATTTTTGTTAGAGGCCTGAAGCGACCTTTTCGACCTCTTCCATGACCCTCAGGAAGTTCTTTCCCGCCACTTTTTCGACTTCTTCCTCAGAGTAGCCGCGACGCCTCAGTTCATCCCACAGGACAGGCAGTTTGGAGACATTCTCAAGCCCCTCCGGGGCGACGAGTATGCCGTCATAATCGGTACCTACCCCGACATGATCTATGCCCATGACGCGGACGGCATGGTCAACATGGTCGGCGACGTCCTTGTATGACGGGCGCTTCATGGCTTCCAGTTCGCGCTGCATCTCCACCCATGCCGCGACCTTCTCCGGATTCCGCGGATCGGCTATGAAAGCCGCCTCCACGGCATCAGCCCTGTCGCCCATGCCGGTGGCGTTCATGAGGGCGTCGTATTCCCCGGAGAGGAACGAAGGACAGAAATTAATCTGCACCACTCCCCCCTTGTCCGCGATGGCCTTCAGGAGTTCGTCCGTAAGGTTGCGGCGATGGTCCGTCAGCGCCTTGCAGCAGGAATGTGTGGAAACTATCGGGGCCTTTGAAATCTCAAGGCAGTCCCGTACGGTATCGTCCGAGCAGTGGGCGATGTCCACGACCATACCCAGGCGGTTCATCTCATTCACCACGGTCCGCCCGAAAGGGCTGAGGCCTCCCCACCGACGATGGCCGGCGCACGAGTCGCATATCTCATTGTCACCGTTGTGCGCGAGCGTCATGCAGGTGACGCCCATCCTGAAGAACATGCGCAGCATGGGCAGCGAACGCTGGATGGGAGCGCCGTTCTCCATGCTGATCAGGATGGAGGTCAGTCCCCTGGCCTTGTTCTCAAGCACTTCCGAGGCGGTGAAAGCCAGCTCCACCTCCCCTTCTGCGGCGTCCACCTGGTCATACAGGTGCGACAGCATGTCCAGAGTATAGCGCGTCGCCTCGTCCGGAGCCAGTCCGGGAGGGCAGTACAGTGCAAAGACGGAGGCGTCGACTCCCCCGGCCCTGAGCTTCGGGAAGTCGACGTGTCCCCATGGATTGTCCTTTGTGAAATCGCGCGCGCGCATCATCTGGGAAGGCGCGTCGCAATGCGAGTCGAGAACGAGCATGCCTATTTCTTGACTGAGGAATAGCGCTGGACGGTGGAGGATTTGACGTTGATGATGTCGATCACCGGATCGCCGTCGAAAACCAACGTGGAATTGCCGCTCACGTCGATATGAAGGGCCTCGGTGGCGGCCTCATACAGCTTGCTGCTGTTGGACAGCCTTGCGGTGCATTCGGCAGTCTTGAAATTGACCGCATCCACGAACGATGATCCGGAACCGTTGACGGTCAGAGAGTTGGTCTTGCCCCGGAGGGTGGTCTTGGAAGATCCGGAGGTCGTCAGGCTGGCGTCGAGGGTCTCGCCTTCCACGTTGATCTCCGCAGAGCCTCCGGCGACCACCTCCAGGCCTTCCGAATCCTGTTCGACGTCAAGCTTGGCGTTCCCCGCCGCATTGAGTTTTACGTTGTCCGAATATAGCACGAGGTCAGCCGAGGACTTGCCGGCCATGATGACGCTGACGCTGGAGGCATCTACGACGAGTTTCGAGACGCGTGCATTCTCGCCGAGCTCGAGGACGAAGTCCCTGACTTCGAGTTCCTTGTCGACGGACAGAGAAGAGGCTCCGGTCATCTTCACGGAAGTGAGAGGCTCGGGCATGTAGACCGTGGCGTCCAGCACGGGCGCGGAGGACCTGCGGCCCCTGAACTGCTTCCTGATTTCCGAAGGGAGCTTCTTTTCGTCCAGGACAAGATAAAGGGTGTGGTTCTTCACATATGCCTGGACATAGTCCGTCAGCACGCTCTCGATGTTCATGGAGATCGAGTAGTTCCTGGAATCGACGACCCGGACATTGAAGTCATAACTGACCTCGATCGCGTCAAAGGCAGAGAAATCATGCGACGACTGCTTGGTCTGGGCAGGGGCGACAGACGCCGACAGTCCTAAAGCAAAGATGCAAGTAACAAATGTTAATAAACTCTTCTTCATATACTTATAATTTACAAATCTTCCATCAATGTAGCCCACTCGTCCGTCTTTGCATCCAGGTCGCGCTTCAACTCCAGGTACTCGCGGGTCAACTCCATTATGTCGTCCGAGGGTCCCGGCGCCGCGAGGACCGACTCGATGGACTTCATGCGCTTCTCGTCCTTGCATATCTCCGTTTCTAGGAAGGAGATGCGGTTGCGGACCTTCCTCGCCTCCTTTGAAACGGACCTGCGGGCGGCGAAATCCCCCTTCGCCTCCGCCTTCCTCGGCTCAGCCGCAGGGGCGGAGGGCGCGGAGGTCCCGCCTCCGAAACGGCGCTCCAGCTCAGTGAGATTCTCGATACGGCGCCTCTCGAGGAATTCCGAGACACTGCCGAGATGCTCCTTCACGCGGCCGTCGCGGAACTCGTAGAGCTTGTCCACGAGCCCGTCGAGGAAATCCCTGTCATGGGACACAACAATCAACGTGCCGTCAAACGCCTTGAGGGCGTTTTTGAGTATGTCTTTCGACCTGATGTCCATGTGGTTGGTGGGTTCGTCGAGCGCCAGGACGTTGTGGCTCTGCAGCATGAGCTTCGCCATGCCCAGCCTAGCACGCTCGCCGCCACTCAGCACGGACACTTTCTTGTCGATATCCTCGCCCTTGAAAAGGAAGGCACCGAGGATGTCGCGGAGCTTCGTCCGTATCTCCCCCACTGCCACACGGTCCAGGGTGTCGAATACCGTTATGCTGTTGTCAAGGATATCCTCCTGGTTCTGGGCGAAATAGCCTATGTTCACGTTATGTCCGACACGGGATTCTCCCGAAAAAGGCTCAAGTTCACCGGTAATGACCCTCATCAGCGTGGTCTTGCCCTCGCCGTTTCGGCCGACGAGCGCGACCTTCTCCCCGCGCTTAATCTCGATGTCCGCGTCGCGGAACACCACCTTCTGGGGATAGCCGACAGTAATGCCGGAGGCCTTGTACACGACGTCCCCAGAACGGGCCGCCGGCGGGAAGCGCAGATGCATGGCGGACTTATCCTCAACGTCTATCTCTATGCGGTCAAGCCTCTCCAGCGCCTTGATGCGCGACTGCACCTGGTTGGACTTGGTCGGTTTGTAGCGGAAGCGGTTGATGAAGTCCTCCGTCTTCTCTATCATCCTCTGCTGGTTCTCGTATGCCGCGGTCTGCTGGGCCATACGCTCCTTGCGCAGTCCGACGTACTGGCTGTACGGCACCTTGTAATCATATATGTGGCCCAACATGATCTCGACGGTGCGGTTCGTGACGTTATCAAGGAACTTGCGGTCGTGCGATACGAGAAGCAGGGAGCCGCGGAAAGACTTGAGATACTCCTCGAGCCACTCGATGGACTCGATGTCGAGGTGGTTGGTGGGCTCGTCGAGCAGCAGCACGTCCGGGGCGCCGAGCAGGATCTTGGCAAGCTCGATGCGCATGTTCCAGCCCTGGCTGAAGGTCTCGGTATTGCGGCTGAGTTCGTCGTCGCGGAAGCCCAGGCCGAGCAGGACGCGGGTCGCCTGCACCTCGGGAGGCTCGTTATGACTGACGGCCAGATGGTCGTTCAAGTCATTCAACCTTGAAATCAATTCAGCATATTCAATAGACTCGTAATCAGTCCTTTCCGCAAGCTGCAAAGTAATATCGTCAATCTCCTTCTCCATATCCCGGAACACGTCGAAGACCGTCATGGTTTCCTCCATGACGGAACGTCCGCGGTTATGCTCCATGATCTGGGGCAGGTATCCGATGTTGATGTGGGCGGGCTTGTCCACCGTGCCCGAGGTGGGGTTCATCTCACCGCAGATGAGTTTCATCACGGTGGACTTCCCCGCCCCGTTCTTGCCCACGAGGCCTATCTTGTCGCTTTCGCTGATATGGAAGCTGATGTGGTCCAGGAGGTTCCAGCTGCCGTAGGAGACGGTAAGGTCACTGATCGAGATCATCGCTGGCCTCCTCCGGCTGCGCCGGCTTGCAGATAAGGATGCTGAACTCGTAGAGAAGATAAAGCGGGACCGCCACCACCAGCATGGTGAAGGGATCCCCCGTCGGCGTCAGGATTGCCGACAGTATCAGTATGGCCACCACCGCATAGCGGCGGGACTTCTTCATGGTATCGCGGGTTATGATGCCGAAATGCGAGAGTACGGCTAGCACGGACGGGAACTCGAACAGGAGCCCCATCACGAACACCATCGCCAGGAAAATGGAGATGTAGGAAGTCAGGGCGAAGGTGTTCTCGACGCTTCCGCTCACCTGGTAACCGTTGAAGAACACCAGCAGGACCGGCATCACGATGAAATAACCGACCACGATGCCCAGGTAGAAGAGACCCGCGCCCAGGCCGAAGGCCTTGCGCATCACCCTCTTCTCCCTGTCATACAGGCCGGGGGCGATGAACTTCCACAGCTCATAGCAGATGAGTGGGAAACTGACGACCAGCGCGCACACGAAGGTCACCTTGATGTGGGTGAAGAACTGTGCGGCGATGTCGATGTTGATGAGATTGATGGAAAGGTCCACCCCCAGCAGCCGGTACAGCCAGAAATCAGGCCTCGTCGGCCTGAGGATGACCCCGTCGAAAAGCGTCTCCTTGAGGAAGAAACCGACAGTGAAAAAGGCCAAAATAATCAGGACCGAGCGGAACAGAGTCCCCCTCAGCTCGTCGAGATGGTCCCAGAAGGACATCTCCTTCATGCCTTTCCCGCTGACGGAAGCCACGGCCTATTTCTTCTCCTCCTCCTTGGTAATGGAGTCGAACTCCTTGGTGGCCTCCTTCAGTTCGTCCTCGACTTCGTTCATTCCCTGCTTGAAACTCTTCACTCCCTTACCTACGCCACGCATGAGCTCGGGGATTTTCTTGCCTCCGAACAGAAGGACGATCACAAGGACGATGAGGAAGATCTCCCAGAAGCCGAGACTGCCAAGAAACAAAGGATAAGCTATCATAATTCCAGCATTTTATAGGTTAACAAAAATGTTATTAATCTAAACAAAAGTGTTTCACTTATTGTTTCTCAGAGAATTGAGCTGAGACTCGAGACTTTCAATCCTCGAGAGGGCATCAGCCTCCTTCTTGCGCTCCACGGCGACGATTTTCTCAGGTGCATGGGCCACGAAGGACTCGTTTGAGAGCTTGCGGCGCACTCCTTCGAGGAAAATGCGCTGGTATTTGAGGTCGGACTCGACCTTGGCGATCTCCTCTTCGACGTTGACCAGTCCGGTGAGCGGGAGGAAGAGCTCGACGGTGCCGATGATGAATGGCACGCCGGCTCCGGTGTCGCCGAAGTCGTCGGTCAGCTCGACGGATGTGATGCTCGCGAGCTTCTCCACCACGGGCGCGGTCTCCATCGGGAAGCCTCCCTTGACCTTGAGGGCGAGGGGCTCCTTCGGGGAGATGTTCTTCTGCTTGCGGATGGAGCGGACGTTGACGACGGTCTCGCGCGCTGTCTCGAACTCACGGATGAAGGCCTCGTCGTACGCGCCCGCCTTGGGAGTGGGCGCGAACATGATGGTAGCGCCGGCGGGGCGCTCCTCTATGTTCTGCCAGAGTTCCTCGGTGATGAAGGGCATGATGGGGTGGATCATCTTGACCAGGGCCTCGAAGAAGCCCAGGGTGGCGTCGTACGTCGCCTTGTCCACTGCTGCGCCGAAGGCCGGCTTCACGATCTCCAGATACCAGCTGCAATAGTCGTCCCAGAACAGCTTGTAGATGGTCATCAACGCATCGGAAATCCTGAACTTACTATAATGATCCTCAACTACTTCAATGGTCTGACTTAATTTGTTTTCGAACCACTTGGCGGCGACGACGGAGGCTGCCGGGGTGGCAACGTCGGGATCCACGTTCCAGCCCTTGACGAGGCGGAAGGAGTTCCATATCTTGGCGCAGAAGTTCCTGCCCTGCTCAATCATGGCCTCGTCGTAGAGGATGTCGTTGCCTGCGGAGGAACAAAGGAGCATGCCGAGGCGTACGGCGTCGGCGCCGTACTTGGAGATGAGTTCGAGCGGGTCCGGCGAGTTGCCGAGGGTCTTGCTCATCTTGCGGCCTATCTTGTCGCGCACGATGCCGGTGAAGTAGACGTTGTGGAAAGGAACGTCGTCCATGAACTCGTTGCCGGCCATGATCATCCTGGCCACCCAGAAGAAGATGATGTCCGGGGCGGTGACGAGGTCGTTGGTCGGATAATAGTATGCGAGGTCGGCGTTGGGCTTGTGGCCGGGATTGCCGGGCATGTCCGGGTCGAAGACGGAGATGGGCCACAGCCAGCTGGAGAACCAGGTATCGAGGACATCCTCGTCCTGCTTCAGATCCTCGGGCTTTATATCAGGGCAAAGGGCCTGGGCGGCCTTGAAGGCTTTCTCGAAGCTATTCTCAACAACTATCTGACCGTCAGGCAGATAGTATGCAGGAATCCGCTGGCCCCACCAAAGCTGGCGGCTGATGCACCAGTCGCGGGCGTTCTCCATCCAGTGGCGGTAGGTGTTGCGGTATTTGTCCGGTATGAACTTTATGATGCCATCCTCGACGGAGGCAAGGGCGCGCGGCGCCAGCTCTCCCATCTTGAGGAACCACTGGGCGCTGAGGCGCGGCTCGATTACCGCGTTGGTGCGCTCGCTGTAGCCGACCGGCGAGGTATAGTCCTCTATCTTCTCGATGTTGCCGGCCTCCTCGAGCATCTTCACGATCTTCTTCCTGGCCTCGAAACGTTCCTCGCCGACGAGGATCTGGGCCTGTTCGTTGAGGCGGCCGTGGTCGTCGATGATGTCGATGATCGGGAGGTTGTGGCGCATGCCTATCTCATAGTCGTGCGCGTCGTGCGCGGGCGTGACCTTCAGGCAGCCCGTACCGAAATCCATCTCGACGTAGTCGTCCTCGATGATGGGTATCTCCTTATTGATGAGGGGGATGAGCACTTTCTTGCCCTTCATCCAGAAGTGGCGTTCGTCATTGGGATTGACGCAGATGGCGGAGTCAGCCATGATGGTCTCCGGACGCGTGGTGGCGATGACAATGTACTTGTCGGTCGGGTTGCCGTGCCCGTCGGAGATGAAGTAGCGCATGTGGTAGAAATGGCTCTGGGTGTCCTTGTGGATCACCTCGTCGTCACTGACGGCGGTGTGTCCCTCGGGGTCCCAGTTGACCATGCGCACTCCCCTGTAAATCCAGCCTTTCTTGTAGAAATAAACAAAGGTGTTGATGACAGCCTCGGAAAGGGCGGGCTCCATGGTGAAGCGGGTGCGGTCCCAGTCGCAGGAGGCGCCGAGCTTGCGGAGCTGCTTGAGGATGATGCCGCCGTGCTCCTCCTTCCATTCCCAGGCGTACTTGAGGAACTCCTCGCGGGTGATGTCCTCCTTGCTGATGCCCATGCCCTTGAGCTTGGCGACGACCTTACTCTCGGTGGCGATGGAGGCGTGGTCCGTGCCGGGTACCCAGCAGGCATTCTTTCCGTCCATGCGGGCCTTGCGGATCAGCACGTCGTTGAGGGTGTTGTTGAGCACATGTCCCATGTGAAGGATACCGGTCACGTTGGGCGGCGGTATCACGATGGTATAGGGTTCCCTTCCGTCGGGTTCGGAGTGGAAGAACTTGTTTTCAAGCCAGTAGGCATACCACTTGTCCTCCACTTCGGAGGCGTTGTATTTTGCCGATAAGTCCATTCTTACAGATTTTGTTTTATAATCGCATTATCGTACAAATATACTCTTTTTTTGTTAACTTTGCTTGCATGAGAAGGATGTTTTCGATGTTCGCGGTACTTCTGCCGCTGATTCTGTCCTCCTGTGGAGGGGACGGTGACTGGCTGACGATGTATGTCGGCACATACTCCGACGGTTTCGGCGCCTACCTGCTCAACCAGCGCACCGGGAAGGCCGGCGATAACCCTTTCGCCAAGGCCCCGATGCCCAATCCTTCTTACCTGGCTCTCGACGGGGACAGGGTTTATGCCGTGAGCGAAATGCCGGACTCCACCGCAGCGGTTTATGCCTGGCACCTTTACACGCGTATTTTCGAAAATCTAGGCTCTCAGCTTACGGGCATGCCATCGGGCGGCGAGGATCCTTGCTACGTCGCCGTCGGTGACGGGCTGCTGGCCGTCGCCAACTACAGCGGCGGCACAATGGCGCTCTACCGCCTGCTGCCGGGCGGCGGCATCGCCCCCCTCGACTCCTTGATCCACTCCTGCACGGGCGGCCCCGACCTCTCCCGTCAGGCAGAGCCGCACGTACATTGCGCAGTTTTTACCCCTGACGGCAAGCATCTGCTGTTCAGCGAGTTCAGCGCCGACCGAATCGGTGTCGTCGACATCGACGGACAGGACGTTTCCGGCTACCGCTGCGCGGCCCAGCTTCACTCCGACTACGGTCCGAGGCACCTTCTCTTTGACGCCTCGGGCAAGCACCTTTATGTCATCGGAGAGCTGTCCGGCGACGTCACAGTTTTCGATTACGACGACGGCCGGCTGACCGAAAAGCAGACGATAAGGGCCGACCGCGTCGATGCGCGCGGAGCCGCCGACATCCACCTCTCACCTGACGGGAAATTCCTTTACGCCAGCCTGAGGCTGCAGAACGACGGCATCGCCGTCTTCAAGGTGGCGGACGACGGCACACTCACCGACGCCGGCTACCAGAATACGGGCAAACATCCCCGCAATTTCAACATCACTCCGAACGGGCGTTACGTATTCGTGGCATGCCGCGACGAGGACGCGATAGAGATCTACCGCCGTAACACCCGCACCGGACTCCTTGAAGATACCAAAAGACGGATCCATACCGAGAAGCCTGTCTTCGTCGGCTGGGTTCCGAATAAATACACCGTTCATTAGTCCCTGTTATGGAAAACAACGACAAGAAACAGCTCAGCCTCGAGCTGAAGCCCGAGATCGCGAAGGGCTCATATTCCAACCTCGCCATCATCTCGCACTCCCCCAGCGAATTCGTCATCGATTTCGCGACGATGCTCCCGGGGCTCCAGAAACCCGACATCTCCAACCGCATCATCATGAACCCCGAGCACGCCAAGCGCCTGCTCAACGCCCTGTCGGACAACATCCAGAAATACGAGTCGCAATTCGGCCCCATCACGATGAGGGAGGCCCAGCCGAAGGGTACCATCAACCTCAGCGACTTCATGACCGGCAACGGAGCCAAGTCCTAGGCGCATGTTCTCCAGGAAGAAAAAGCTTTCGAGGATACGGGCGATAGCGTTCGACATCGACGGCGTCATGACCGACGGCGGCATCCTCGCCATGTCTGACGGCGACCTTCTGCGCGTCTTCGACGCCAAGGACTCCTTCGGCGTAAGGATGGCCAAGATGAACGGCCTCCATACGGCCGTCATCACGGGCGGCAGTTCCGAAAGCATACTCAAGCGCTTCAGCGTCTGCGGCGTGGACCCGGACGACATCTATCTTCATTCAAGAATCAAGCTCGACGACTTCAACGCATTCTGCCACAAGCACTCGCTGCTCCCTGAAGAAGTGATGTTCTTCGGCGATGACCTGCCCGACATTCCGGTAATGAAAGCCTGCGGCTTAGGCGTCGCCCCGGCCGATGCCATAAAGGAAGTGCGGCGGGCGGCGGACTTCGTGTCCCCCTTCAAGGGCGGTCACGGCTGCATCCGCCACGCCGTCGAGATGGTGCTCA
This sequence comes from Bacteroidales bacterium, assembly GCA_017620335.1. GTDB lineage: Bacteria > Bacteroidota > Bacteroidia > Bacteroidales > UBA932 > Cryptobacteroides. Next base: position 7,712 of record JAFZQO010000020.1, on the reverse strand, counting down.
AGGCCAGGGGCAAATGGCATCTGGACGACGAGAAGTACAAGAAGATGTTCTGAGATGGACCTGAAAGGAAAGAAGATAATACTTGGAAGCGGCTCTCCCCGCCGGCGCGAGCTGCTCACAGGGATGAACGTGGAGTTCACCGTTGACACCGGCAACTCCTTCGAAGAGACATACGACCCTTCTACGCCTCACGAAAACGTGCCGGCGCTGATGTCCGAGGGCAAGTCCCTGGGCTTCCACAGGCCTCTGGAGGAGGACGAGATCCTGATCACATCGGACACCATGGTGCTGTGCCATGGCGACCCCGATCATTCGCCCATCCTGGGCAAGCCGCATTCCCGGGAGGATGCGGTGCGGATGCTCCGGCTGCTGTCAGGCCGTGAGCACGAAGTGATCACGGCCGTGACGCTCCGGAGCCGGGACCGCATGGAGACCCTTTCCGACTCCACCATCGTCGTCTTCAAGGAACTGACCGACAGCGAGATAGACTATTATGTCGACAATTGCAAGCCCTACGACAAGGCCGGAGCCTACGGCATACAGGAATGGATAGGCCTGACCGGCATAACCGCCATCCGCGGCTCCTACTTCAACGTGGTCGGCTTCCCGACGCACCTGGTCTATGAGATGCTGGTCTCATTCCTCTAAGTTTTTTTTGCAGATTAACAAATCTTGCTTATCTTTGCACCCACGAAACACGAAGCTTTAGCTCAGCTGGTTTAGAGCGCTTGCTTGACAGGCAAGAGGTCAGCAGTTCAAATCTGCTAAGCTTCACCAAAAAAGGATAGCCGGATGGCTATCCTTTTTTTATATCATGAGGTCTTCCAGACGGACTTTGGGAACATGATGGGTGCCGTCGGAGGTGCGGTAGTAGCGGAGGTCGGAGCCGGCGGGAACCTCGTCCAGTACGATGGTCTCGGCGCCCTTGCCGACGGCCAGGACCGCGAGCGGTTCGAGCGTCAGGCCCAGGGCCTCCATGACCTCCTTGCGATTGAAAGCCTTGACAATAAGCGCGTTGAGACCTATCTCCACGGCCTTCAGGGCCATGCTTTGGAGGGAGATGCCGAGATCTATGTCAACGACTGGAGACTCAGGTTCAGTGCTGCAGACTATGATGAAGGCCTGCGGCTCGGTACCCGGCGCGGGAAGGTGCAGTTCCGGAAGGTAGCCTCCCAGGTGCAGGAAACGGCAGAACGTGTCTCCCCCTCCCGTCGCATCCAGAAGCCTGAAGCGGAGGGTCTGTGCATTACGTCCTGAGGGGAGTTTGGTGTTGACGGAAACTATGGCCTCGAGTTGGCGCATGGCGACTTGGTAAGAAGTGTCGTAGGCCCTGTGGCTGCGGTTCCTTCGGAGAAGGGTGTCCAGCGAAGGGGTGTTGCGGCGGACGACGGTCCGCCCGCTCCTTAGCGCTTCTTCGCGCCTTTCAAGATAATTGTCGGCCATAATTCCTATATTTGCATATAAAAAAAAGAGTCGTCGGCGCTCACGCGTGGACCACTCATACTAACCACATAATTAATAACACTAAAACTAATAACCAATAAGTTGAGTAAGCAGAACTGCTTAATAAGAGCCTCAACTCGAATGCAAAGTTACAACTAAATTTTTATTCTGCAAATTTTTTTGAAAAATTTTTTGAAAAATTTTTAATATCATATTCAGCACACTGATTTACAGCGAAATAAATAATAACCAGCACCCGAAAAAGGCATTCCTTTTGCTAAATTTAGATGGCCGTTGATAGCGTCAGAAAGCCTTTTTAAAGATAATTAAAAAGATTATAATCCTTTTAATGTTTTAATTTGAAAGTAAAAACGCCCTTTTCATGAACAGATTCACATACCCCTTCTGTTACACTCCCGATCCGGAGATCGTCGATGCCGCAGATCGTCTGATTCATCGGATCGACGCCGATCCAGAGCTCCGTAACCTGTTCAGGGAAGGCAAGATGATGGGTGTGCTGATGGTGGAGGACGCTGAAGGGCGCAAGGATTTCATGTACGCATTCTCCGGCATCGCAGGCGGAAAGGGCGTCGTAGAAGGCTTCGTACCACCCATTTTCGACCTAACCGATCCGGGGGGATATTTCAGGAAGAAAGAGGCGGAGATCTCGGAACTGAACCGGCTGATCAGCAATTCCGGCGACGCTTCTGAGATCGAGGCGATGAAAGCCCGTCGGAAGGAAATGTCCGTGGCCCTGCAGGAATGGCTTTTCCGGCAGTACGTGGTCCTGAACGCCCTGGGAGAACGGAAGACCATCCTGGACATATTCGCTGAGCGTGATCTGATGCCGCCGGGGGGGACCGGTGACTGCGCCGCGCCAAAGCTGCTTCAGTACGCCTATCTGCACGGACTTAAGCCCTTGGCAATGGGTGAGTTCTGGTATGGCGAATCACCCGAAAAGGAAGTCCGCAGGCAGGGCTGTTTCTACCCCTCCTGCACCGGGAAATGCGGACCTCTGCTGGCCTTCATGCTGCAGGGGCTGGACGTGGAACCCAATCCCCTGGAGGAGGACTCCCCTTCTTCATCTGAAGATTTCAGTATCGTGTATGAGGACGGGGACATCATCGTTGCGGACAAGCCGTCGGGCATGCTGGCGGTGCCGGGGCGCACGCTGAAGGTCTCCCTTCAGGAGCGCCTTCAGCGCCTGGCTGGCCCCGGCACGGACATCCGCGCCTGCCACAGGCTGGACATGGACACTTCGGGGCTGATAGTCTTCGCCATGGGGACCGGAAACCTGGCTGTCCTGCAGCAGCAGTTCGAGAGGCACGAAGTGCAGAAGTCCTATGTCGCGAAACTCTGTCCCGGGAAGCCTCTGGCTGCTGCTGGACGCATCTCCCTGCCGCTGATGTTGGACTACGACGACAGGCCGCGGCAGATGGTCGACTTCAAGGACGGCAAGCAGGCCGTTACGGACTGGGAACTGCTGCGGGAACTGCCCGGCGGTGAGGCGCTGGTGCGCTTTACGCCCCTCACGGGGCGGACGCACCAGCTGCGGGTACACGCGGCGCACCCGCTCGGCCTTGGCAGGCCCATCGCGGGCGACCGCCTGTACGGCGGCGGCTCCGGCAGGCTCTGCCTGCACGCCGCCACCCTTTCCTTCACCCACCCCCGCACCGCTCAGCCCCTGTCCTTCACCTCCGACCCCCGCTTCTGAACAATAACTACCACATCCTTCTACCGCAGGTCCATCCGGATGTAGTACAGACCTTCTGCGGCTATCCGCTGACTGCGCTTCGCGCAACGCGGACCCTAGCCCGGGTAAAAGCCGCAAAAGGTCTGTGCTACATCCTTATTCACCGTATGGTGATGATACGTTCTTTCCGGTCCACAATTTGGACCGGAAAGAACAATTAACTACTGTTTTCGCTACTGACGGTCCATCCGCTGGACCGGAAGGAACACCGTAATGTGAAAAAACTGCTACCGGCGGATAGTGCGGGAGGCTAGGTTGATGCGGTTCTTGAAGGTGGTCCTGCCCTTGTAATAGAAGAGTGCCAAAGAGGAATCGTCCTCGAAGTAGATGCTGTTCAGGAGCTTGTCGCGGTTCTTGTTGACGCAGACTGGCTCGCACCAGACAAGGATGTAGTTCTTATAGGTCTTGGAGTATGCAACTATGACGGTGTAGTCCCTTATATCGAACATGGCAGCTGTAAAGCTCTTGGAACTGTCCTTGTCGCGGGAGCGGGCAGCCTTGAAACCGGCCACGAGAGAACTCTCCTCGTCAAGTGCTCCGAAGTTGAGACGGGAAGCGCGGGTCTCCGCCTCGGGATTCTTCTCCAGCCACCAGGCTATGGAGTCGTCCGTCAGGGCGTCGGTCTTGGCGATCGGCACCAGCCGGCTGTCGGAATTGATGCGGTTCAGCAGCCACGCGTTCTCCGGCAGCACCAGCGTGGAAAGGGCTTCAGGGCACTGGCCTTCAATCTTCAACCCATCCTTCCCGGACATGTCACGCCCGTAGAACATCGCATGTGACACCGACCCTTCCTCAGGCTCATACAGGGAAGCGACAAACTCGATGTTCTTGCTTTTCTCCACGCTATTTATATAGTTGAATGACAAGAATTTCTTCCCGTTTATCTCCACCAGCTCTATAGGTCCGTCCAGACGGCAGTCGGTGAGCTTGGAATCGAGGTTGTAGCGCTCCGGGGCGGGTGCGGAAACGAGCGTCCAGGCACCGTCGGCGCCGAGCGCGCAGCGGTACAGGCGCAGGGCGCCGTCAGCGGCCGCCAGGCCGAGGGCGTAGTCGCGGTTCCCGCGACGCCAGCCCACGGCGTCGGCGGCCTCCGGCGCCAGCGCGCGCACCGCCGCCAGCGCCTCCTCCTTGGAGAACGGGCTGGTATTATGCCTGGCGATCACCTCCTCGACCTGTCCGATAATCGGCGAATCAGGATGCGCCGCCGCAAAAGCCTCCACCGCCTCCGCGTCCTCCTTGTCAACGGCCTCGAACAGCGTGGAGTCTTTAAGTGTACGAATCTCCAGACTGTACACGGAATCCGGGTATTTGTTCAGGAACTTGTCATAAGCCTTGACGGAAGGTTTCTTCAGGGTCTTGTTATAGAGTTTGGTCTCCGCAGGCGTCTGTGCCGGGAGGGTGTATATGGCCAGCAGCAGCGCGGCGGCGATGGTAAAGAGTCGTTTCATGGCAACAAAACTATTGAGTCGCAAAATTATGAAAAAAAGCGAATATAAGTTACCTTTGCAAAGATTATGCGAGTAGTAATACAAAGGGTATCGGAAGCTTCCGTCACGGTGGACGGAGAGTGCATCGCCTCCATCGGGCGCGGCCTGCTGGTGCTTGTCGGCGTTGAAAACGGCGACACGGAGCAGGACGCCGCATGGCTGGCCGCCAAGACCGCCGCGCTTCGGATCTTCGACGACGAAAACGGCGTCATGAACCTCTCCGTCATCGATGTCGACGGCGGCCTGCTTGCCGTCTCGCAGTTCACCCTCACCGCCTCCACCCGCAAGGGCAACCGTCCCTCGTACATCAGGGCGGCTGGCCACGGGCTGGCGGTCCCGCTTTACGAGCGGTACTGCGCCCTCCTCTCCGAGGCCGCCCGCCGCCCCGTCCAGAAAGGCCGCTTCGGCGCCATGATGGAGGTCCGCCTGCTCAACGACGGTCCCGTCACCATTCTCATCGACTCAAGACTGAAAGAATAACCACCTATGTCACACAAGATTACGTTGCCGCTCCCGAAAGGCTGGGAAGTCGAGCAGGAACTTATCCTGGAGGAGAACGAGGAAGTCGTCTCCTATTATGCAACCCCGAGCGAAGACGCCGATCCCGCCAGTGAAGGCGCCTCCATCGAACTCTATGTCGGCGAAACCCCGCCCGAATCCGACGCCAAGATTGAGTGCATCAACTCCTACATGGAGGCCATCGGAGCCGTGGAAGGCGAGGAGATTCCCGTGAGGGAAATCCCTTTCATCGGGCAGCCCGGCTGGTACTACGACGCCGAGGACGACGAGGGATGCCCCGTCATCCTCATCTGCGTCGAATCCGCTCCCGGTACGCTCGTGATGGCCATCCTCGCCCACAGGGACGAGGAAAGCCTGGACGAACTCCTTAGCTATGTCGACGAGAATCTCTCGATTGACTAGATCTCTTCCTGACGGAAATAATCGAAATCAGCAGCGCCGCCAAGTTCCTTGGTGGCGTAGTTGTACAATGCCGAGCGGTAACCGGTGAAATAGTCCAGGGTATAACGCATCTGGAGCTCATAATCAACCGGTATCCAGGTCATCTGGTCGAACGAGTACTGCATGCGGGCGGTATCCGTCGTAAAGTTGTAGTCGATGCGCAGGTAGGCGATGTCGCCGCGCATCGGGGTCTGGAGGATGTCCCCGTTGCGGTCGACCGCCGCCAGGAACTTGGAGCCGTCGTCGGCCACGCGGACGTCAAGCGCGCAGAAATTGCTCTGGAAGGCGCACATGCCGGCGTGGTCGCCCGGCTTCATGGCCGAGGCGTCGATCTTCGTCTCGCTGTAGCAGCCGGGCGTGACGGTGCGCTGAGTGAGCGTGTTGCGCGCGTCCGCGATGCGGTCCGCGAGCTGGCCGGTAGTCAGGCGGAGCCAGCCCGGCCGCTCGGTCACGGACCAGCATCCGTCCAGCGGCTTATGGTTCCACTGCCAAAAGAGTGCGAGGTCCTTATTATCCTGATATTCAAATTCATCGCTCGCCCAGACGTAATTCTCCCCGTCCTCCGTGAGCTGCACCTCGAACTCCTTCATAGGTACGCCGTTGTCGCCCATCATGGGCCAGCCGTCCACCCACGTGACCGGCTGCAGCGTCGGGATGCGGCCGACCGCGCCGTGATCCTGGAACATCACTGCGTACCAGTCACCGAACTGTGTATCGAAGATGGCGCCCTGCGCCACCCCGTCCCCGCGGCCGTCGAAGGCTCCCTGGAGGACCACCTTGCTCTCATACTCGCCAAGAAGCTCCTTGCTGCGCCAGCAGGTCTCGGTCCTCACGCCTCCGCGGGGCCAGTCGATCTCCAGCACATAGTAGTAGTCGCCGATATGATAGACGTGCGCTCCCTCGGCCCGGAGGTTGACGCCCTCCCTCGGGGAGGAAATGAGCAGCTGGTCCACTCCCCCTTCCTTGATGCCGCTCAGGTCGGGTTCAAGCTCGGTGATGCGGAGTTCGCCGTTACCCCAGACGCAGTACACGCGCCCGTCCTCGAAGAGGAGTGAGGCGTCGTGCATGGGCATGTCGATGACGTTACGCTCCCAGTAGCTGCTCTCGATGTCGCGCGTACGGTAGACATAGGTCTTGTGCTGGTCGTTGGCTATGAAAAGGGCATAATAGACCCCGTCCACGTAGCGGAGCGTCGTCGCCCACTGGCCGCGGCCGTAGGCGTGCCGGCCTCCGTCGCGGAGGTTGTATATATCGTCGTCCTCCAGGCAGTCATAGATATAACTTACTATCTGCCAGTGCACAAGGTCCTTGGACTTCATGATCGGGGCGCCCGGACAGAAATACATGGTCGTGCTCACCATGTAGTAGGTATCCCCCACCCTTATCACGTCATTGTCGGGGATGTCCGTCCCCGTCAAAGGATTGACACACAATGTAGTACCATGCTTCGGCGCACAACCTGCCAGGAGAATGACGGCCGTCAGGAGGCCCAAGAGGATTCGTCTGCCCATATCTGAAATGTCTATTTTTTACAAATTTAAGCAAAACTGTTTTCAGATTACGAAAAAATATCTATCTTTGCATCCGCAAACGGGGTATTAGCTCAGTTGGTAGAGCGTTTGAATGGCATTCAAAAGGTCAGGAGTTCGATTCTCCTATGCTCCACGGAACAGACTGAAAATCAGTCACTTAAGGCACTTACGCATAAATTTACGCATAAAACTTGCTGAATTTATGCGTAATTTCTTTTACTATCCTCCCCTATACTTTGATTGCTTTTGGGCAGGTCCGACCGGTGAACTATCCGGGAACCCGCCACGCCATACGTCTGGAAATACACAAAAAAATCCTGCCCCCCGAAAGGAAGGCAGGATACTTTTTTCAGAATCGGCCCGAGGGCCTGACAGTCACCCGGACTACTCGCCCGCGACCCACTTGGTCTCAGCCAGCATGGTGCCGGACTTTTCGCCGGTGCTGGAGTTGACGTAGTAGTAGCGGAAGAAGATCTTCGGCGCAGCTGCGTTCGGAGTTCCGTTCTTGGCCACGTAATCGGCACGGATGTCAATGGC
>JAFZQO010000019.1 GCA_017620335.1 Bacteroidales bacterium | reverse complement strand
TCGGTCAGGTTCCGGTAGCCCAACTGCTCCTGGAGGCTCTGGGTGAAGCTTTGCTTGACGGAGAAGGTATTGTACTCGGGGCGCTCGTCCTTGCCCCAGTTGTTCACGGAACGATTGTAGTACGGGGTGGGGTCGTCGTCGTCCGAGTAGGAATTATAGTTCTCCTCGAGGGAGCCGCCGCTATTCTCGCGGTCCTCCACCTCGGAAATGGACATGTCACGGGGCTCGTCCGAATCGCCGCCGGAAGCGGGGGTGTCGTCGATGACCGGATTGTCATTCAGCACCTCACGGACATGCTGCTCCAGGGCCTGCACCGGCATCTCGATCAGCTTGATGGTCTGGATCTGGAGCGGCGAGAGCTTCTGCTGAAGCTTCTGTTCAAGTCCCTGTTTGACCGTGGGCATGGCCTATCTCGGATAATTGATGGTCTCCCGGAGGATGATCGCGGTAGGATAGGATGCCTTGAGCGAATGGAAGATCTTCAGCGCCTCGTCCTTCGTCCGGAAGTCGCCTACGCACACCTTGAAGTTGGGGCTTTCGAAGGTCCGGTATACGCCGATGCCCGGGTAGGCGCCGGAAATGGACCGGGCCACGGCCTCGGAGCGGTTCCGGGCGTTCTGGCCGTTCTCGAAATAGACGCGGATGCGGTAGCCCGTAAGCTTCTTGGAGGCGTTGTTGGAAACGTAGTTGTCGAAGGCGGTGCGCATCGCCCGGCTCTGGTTCACGGTGACACCGGAGCCCATAACCGACAGGATGTTCCGGCCCATGAGGGTGGAATCCACCTGCGCGGAGCCGTTGTCCACCCGGTATTCCTGCGCCCGGAGCGCCAGGCTCGGAATCAGGGCGAGGAGAAATATGATCAAAAATCTTTTCATCATGCTAATCACTGAACTGGGACAGGTCGATGCCGTTGAAGGTCAGGACGGTTCCCTTCCCACCCTTCAGGCTGACCCGTAGTTTCACATCGGCCGTCAAGCCTTCCATGGACCGCCGCGCCGCGATGGCGAGCAGGTCCAACAGCGAGACCTTGTCCGCCAGGACGGCCGTGCAGGGCAGTTCATATACCTGCACACTCCGTGCCTGCACCGGCAGCTCGCCGGCCGTAAAGTGGGCGATCTCCCGGTCATAGTGCTTGACGACACCGGTTACATCCTGCACCGTGAAGGAAATGGAAGGATTGTCCAGGCCGAGGAGCAGGACCGCGTCCATCGACCGGGAGGAGGTGGGGACCAGGTACTTGACGCCGACCGATGTCACGCTCAGATCCTTGATCTTCGCGACGTCGCAGCCCCAGAGGCCCGCGAGGACCCCGAGGAGCAGGACTCCGATCCCGATTTTCCGTAAAAACTTCATTCCTTGCACGCTGCAATAATATACAAAGATAGCAATTTTCTCAGACAATCACCTTGTTCTTCTTGTACATCGCCCGGAATTCCCGCGGCGTGACCCCGCGCTTGGCCTTGAAGATGCGGTTGAAATTGGACAGGTTGTTGAAGCCGCACTCGTAGCAGATTTCGGAGATGTTCCGGGTCGTGTCCACGAGCATGCGAGCCGCGTTGCCCAGCTTGATGTCGATGAGATAGTCCGACAGCGTCCGCCCGGTGCGCAGCTTGAAGAACCGGCTAAAGGCCGATGGGCTCATTCCCACCATATCGGCCAGGTCAGACAGGTGCACGGTCTCGGTGTAATGCTCGTCGATGTATTGCTTCACCTTCAGGATACGGCGGCTTTCCGAACTCTTCGCCGCGTGCGCGAAGGAGGTGCTTGCCAGCACCCGCGCGCCCTCCGACGACGCCAACTCATTAAGCAGCAGCAGGAACTGCAAGAACTGCCGGAAACGGTCCTTCTGCGAAGGGAGGGTGTCGAGGATATGGTAAACCTTCACGATGGTGGACACCGGGAAGGCCAGACCGTGCTCCGCCTGCTGCAGCATCCGCCGGATGCCGGCAAACTGGTTCTTGGCCAGCTGCTCCGGTGAGAACATGTCCCGCGGGAACTGGATCGTGATTTCCCGGATGTCCTTGGCATGGCAGTCCCCCTGCTCCCAGGCATGCTCTAGGTCGTCACTGCCCACCAGCACGAGGTCATAGTCCCCGATCGTCTCCACACTGTCCCCCACGATGCGGCGCACTCCGGCGCCTCCCTCGATGAAGTTCAGCTCGAACTCCTTGTGCTGGTGCACCGGATAGGTAAATTCAGTCTTGTGCCGCTCCACAATGTAGAAGAAGTCCTTCTCCGACAGCGGGGTGATTTCGTTCAGTACGTCGCTCATGGAGCAAAGATACAAAAAAATGACTACCTTTGCACCGCATGCCCTCCGCCGCCTCCCATATCAGTTGGTTCGTCGTCATCACCCGATGGGGACAGTGGAAGAAGATCTCCGAGCGGCTCACCGCCCTGCGGATCCGGCATTTCATCCCATCGACCTACAACACCCTCGTCTTCTTCCGGACCGACAAGGAGCGGGCACTGAATCTGGTCAATGCCGGCGAGGTCAAAGGGCGTTTCATCGTGGACCACAGCACCCGGTCCATCCTGGAAGTCCCCGAAAAGCAGATGGACGCCTTCATCCGGGTCGTTACTGAGTATCCGGAGATACCGGTGACGAGCGAGTTCCCCATCACGAAGGGAACCCGGGTACGCGTGGTACGGGGGCCTCTAAAGGGTATTGAAGGAGAAGTGGAAGAAACCCCGAACGGGGTTCAACTGATCGTCGCAATCCAGTCGCTGATCTGCACGCGTATCACGATCGGAAGGGGGGATGTGGTCGCTATAGAAGGTAATGAAACTAATGTTCCAATGATATGAAACGGTTAGTTCTTGCTATTATCTCTTTGATTTGCCCGATTCTACTCGCTTCCTGTCAGGAAAAAATTGAGTGGGTCATTGAAAACCAGACGGTTAAACCCGGTCCGGAAGGAGAAGAAGAAGAGATTATAGTGAAACAGCCGGGATTCGAGGAGATCATCGCCTTGCCTGCACAACAACTAACCCCACATCCACAGGGAGGAGACTCTTGGGGAAACTATTTCTTTCAGTTTGTCACCAATAACTCTCTCGTACGTGTCTATGACCTCTCTACAAAGACGCTGGTCCAAACAGTCCATATTGGCAGTTCCCAACGAGGATTCGTCCCCAACTGCCATTGCAATACAGTCTGCTTCGGGAATGAATACTATGATGCTGAAGACATTTTCCCGCTTATCTATGTCTCAACTGGCTATGCCGCTGGAGACTATACTGGCGCTCTGGTTTATCGAATTACACAGCATAACGATCTCTTTTTCATAACTCTTGTACAAACCATCAGATTTCCTGTTGATAAGTCCTCATGGACAGAATTCATTCCTGGAGATGATGGATTCGCATATCTTTGCTACACGACTGAAAGAGTGATCTTCAAAGTTACTTTGCCAAAGATAAAAGATGGCGATATTACTATCACCCGGGATGAAGTGCGGGTAGCGCTGAAAGGGTACCGGCCGTGGCGGGCAATAGGATACCGCCGTGGCGCGCAATAGGGTACCGTGTAAGAACGGCCTGTTAGATGGTGTCGCAAAGGTAGTATTATTTTTTCTTTTTCCGGCGCATGGA
>JAFZQO010000018.1 GCA_017620335.1 Bacteroidales bacterium | reverse complement strand
TGTCTTCAGTCGACCTGTACTAATAGCCCGAAATCTTTCCTGAGGGAAAAATAAGCCAGGAAGGGGATTGCAACGCCAAGTGTAAACGAAGCGATTTGATCGACGACGAGGTATTATCTCGTATGAATCTCTCTCAAGTAACATATTGCGGTGGCTATAGCGGCGGGGTACCACCTCTTCCCATTCCGAACAGAGAAGTTAAGCCCGCCATCGCCGATGGTACTGCCCCACCAGGTGGGAGAGTAGGCAGCTGCCGTTCTTCGAAGGCCCGATTGGATTTTCCAATCGGGCCTTTTTGTATATTGACGGCAGCTGAGGGAGGGTTAGATCTCGTCGGAGATGTTGTAGCGGTTGCGGTCGGGGGCGGAGCGGGAGATCATCTCGCAGACGAAGCCGGCGAGGAAGAGCAGCACGCCCAGGATGACCGCCACGAGGGCCAGGTAGAACAGCGGCTGGTCGGTAACGGCGCGGTACGGAAGGTGGTTGGCCTGGTGGACCAGCTTGGCGATGATGATCCAGACGGCCATGACGCCGCCGATGAGGAACATCAGGATGCCGGGATAGCCGAAGAAATGCATCGGCTTTTTGCCGAAGGTCTGCAGGAAGGACAGCGACAGCAGGTCCAGGAAGCCGTTGATGAAGCGGTTCATGCCGAACTTGCTCTTGCCGTACTTGCGCTTCTGGTGGTGGACGGGTTTCTCGCCTATGGCGGAGTATCCGGCGTTCTTGGCCAGGTACGGGATGTATCTGTGCATCTCGCCGTAGACCTCTATATCCTTGACCACCTGTTTCTTATAAGCCTTGAGGCCGCAGTTCATGTCATGCAGCTTGATGCCGGTGATCATGCGGGCCGTGGCGTTGTAAAGTTTCGAAGGAAGGTTCTTCGTGAGCTTGTTGTCCTTGCGGTGCTGCTTCCAGCCCGAGACGAGGTCATAACCGTCTTCGAGTATCATCCTGCGCATCTCGGGAATCTCCTCGGGAGAGTCCTGCAGGTCGGCGTCCATGGTGACGACCACGTCTCCGACCGCCTTGCGGAAGCCGCAGAATAGCGCGGCGGACTTGCCGTAGTTGCGCCTGAAACGTATGCCCTTGACTCTCGGATCCTCCTCGGAAAAGCCCTTCACGCTATCCCAGGTGCCGTCGGTGCTGCCGTCATCCACGATGATGGCCTCGTACTCCAGCCCTTCGCGCTCCATGACCTGCCGGATCCAGCCGAGCAGTTCCGGCAGCGACTCCTTCTCGTTGAAGGACGGGATGATGATGGATATGTCCATGGCTATTGTTCGTCAGGGGAATTGTTCATCCTGTTGTCCATGAAAGGATTGCGGGACGGGATATTGCGCGAGAGGATGGCCGAAAGGACCGTGCCGAAAAGGAAACAGTAGATGAGGTTGGTGAAGAAAGAGATGGTGCTGAAATTCATCTCCTCCATGGCCTCCAGGCTCTCTGCGGGAAACATCGAACCGTATGACTCCTGGATCGCCTCCATCGCCTGGCTGAACGTGTCGGGTGCCACCCAGGTGAGCCAGGCCAGGTCGAAGGCGGAGAATATCAGGGCCGAGAGGAACGCAACGGCCATCCCGAAACGGAAAGTGTCGGAATTGTCCACGCCGGGATGCGAGTCGGCGAACCTCTTCATGAAAAGCTTCATGAGCAGGATGCAGCCTGCGAACTTGGCCGCCCAAAGGAAGAAGCCCAGGATTGTGGAGGCGAAGGCCATGCCCGTTGAGCCGTTAAGCTTGGTCAGCAGGGAAGTCAGCAGTACGTAAGCACAGGAAACGAGTCCGAGCACCAGGCCGGCCTTGCCGGCGCCGTCCCAGAAGTCCTTGCGTGAAACAGGTTTTTCCATTTACATTATCATTGGTCCAAATACAAAGATAAGAAAAAATTCGTACCTTTGTAAGCTTGACTGACAATATGGCTAGCCAAGTTCAAGTACTTGGTGTGTAAATACTGGTTAGTCCAATTCAATTGTTTGGTTTTTTAATACAGATTTTATGATCAACATCACGTTTCCTGACGGCAGCGTCAGGGCCTACGAATCGGGAGTCACCGGTTATGAGATCGCCCAGAGCATCAGTCCGAGGCTCGCAGCGGAAGTGCTCGCAGTATCCGTAAAGGCCAAGGGTGACACCTCGGTCGGCAAGGGAGTCACGTACGACCTCCTCCGCCCCATCACCTTCAACGCTTCCGTCAATCTCCTCAAGTGGGAGGACGACGAGGCCAAGCGCGTATTCTGGCACTCCTCTTCCCACCTCATGGCCGAGGCCCTCGAGGCCCTGTATCCCGGTGTCAAGTTCGGCATCGGCCCCGCCGTAGAGAATGGCTTCTATTATGACGTGGACCTCGCCGGAAACCAGATTTCCGAGGCCGACCTCCCCAAGATCGAGAAGAAGATGCTCGAACTGGCCCGCACCAAGGAGGACTTCACCCGTATCGACGTCTCCAAGGCCGAGGCCCTCAAGTATTTCCAGGACAAGAAAGACCCGTACAAGTGCGAGCTCATCAGCGAACTCGAGGACGGTACGATCACTTACTATAAGAACGGCGCCTTCACCGACCTCTGCCGCGGCCCGCACCTCATGAACACCGACGTCATCAAGGCCGTCAAGCTCACCGCCATCGCCGGCGCGTACTGGAGGGGCGACGAGAAGCGCCAGCAGCTCACCCGCATCTACGGCATCACCTTCCCCAAGAAGTCCATGCTGGACGAGTATCTCCAGCTCCTTGAGGAGGCCCGCAAGCGCGACCACCGCAAGCTCGGAAAGGAGATGGAGCTCTTCACCTTCTCGCAGCGCGTAGGCCTCGGCCTTCCCCTCTGGCTGCCCCGCGGCGCCGTCATGCGCAACATCCTTGAGAACTTCCTGCGCAAGAAGCAGGCTGAGCTCGGCTATCTCCCCGTCGTCACCCCGCACATCGGAGCCAAGGAGCTTTACGTGACCTCCGGGCACTACGCCAAGTACGGCAAGGATTCGT
>JAFZQO010000017.1 GCA_017620335.1 Bacteroidales bacterium | reverse complement strand
TGTCTTCAGTCGACCTGTACTAATAGCCCGAAATCTTTCCTGAGGGAAAAATAAGCCAGGAAGGGGATTGCAACGCCAAGTGTAAACGAAGCGATTTGATCGACGACGAGGTATTATCTCGTATGAATCTCTCTCAAGTAATATATTGCGGTGGCTATAGCGGCGGGGTACCACCTCTTCCCATTCCGAACAGAGAAGTTAAGCCCGCCATCGCCGATGGTACTGCCCCACCAGGTGGGAGAGTAGGCAGCTGCCGTTCTTCGAGATCCGGACCAACGATGTTGGCCCGGATCTTTTGTTTATGACCGGCTGGAGTGTCCGCAGGGGTTAGAATAATGAGATGATGCCCTTGACGAGGAGGATGGCACCGAAGGCGAAGATGCCGGCGGCGGCAATCTTGGTTATGACGACCAGGACCTTGAAGTTGAAGCGGTCACCCAGGCGGGCGACGATTCCTGATACGCAGAACCAGTAGATGGCGGATCCGGTGGCGAGGGCGAGTATGGCCAGTACCGGAACCCATGCTGGCTGGCCGCCCATGTCCATCCTGAAAGTTGCGAACAGGGCCAGCATGACAGCAAGGGCCGCCGGGTTGGAGAACCCCATCGAGGCCGATTTGATGAAATTGCCAGCCGACCACGACTTCTTCCTCCTTTCCTTGGGCAGGCGGCTGAGGAACATCCTGAATCCCACCAGCATGATGAAAAGTCCGCCGACGATCTCGATAGCCGTGGTATACTTGTCCACGAAATCTCCGATGCCCGAAAGGGCGAAGGCGGAGATGATGCCGCAGACCGTATCGACGGCGGTCCCGCCCAGTCCGCTGGAGAATCCCGCCTTCCGTCCGTCACTGACGGACTTCTGCAGGGTATGCATGAGGACCGGTCCCACCGGTATCGCAGATATGATACCGATCAGGAATCCTTTCAATATGAATGTCAGACTGCCCATGACCGTAAATTGGGACAGCAAAGATAGGCAATAATAATCAAACGCAAAAGGGCCCGGCGGAAACGATCCGGCGGGCCCTCCTCCCAAAAACAAGAACGATTATAGTTTTTTCAAGGTTGCAGTGCGCGCTATCTCTTTAGGGTTCATCCTGATCTCGCCGTCGGCCTTGTAACTGCAGGTCGAGGCTCCTGTACACTGGACCTCGAGCGCTTCCTTTACATAGACCTTGCATACTCCGGCTCCGGAGAGGGACACGTCAGCCGTGGCTGCGGGCATCCTCAGGGCGTCGACGCTGCCAGCGGTGGAGGCTTTCACCTTCAGGCCGTCCGCCTTCCCCTTCAGGGTGACGTTGGAGGTGCCGCCGAGATCAAGGTCAATGGTATCGAAAGAACCTTCAATCTCGGAAACGGCAGTTCCGGACGACTTGACGAAGAGTTCGTCGGCGTCGGCACCCAGATCCAGCCGGGAAGTGCCGGCGGAAGTGATGTCAACAGTCGCGAAATCTCCACTGAGATGTATCCTGGACGCTCCTGCAAGGGATAACGTCGCATTTTTGGCATGTATTTCCATTTGTTTGACCTCGCTGGCTCCGGCCGTGGACAGGGCGAAATCGTTGTTGCCGAGATCGAACCTGCCGGCCACGGTGAGTTTCACGCCGTCATTGAGGCTGACCCCCCTGAGGTCCGGCATGGAGATGCTGGCCTCGATGACATTCTTCTTGAGGAGGGTGAGCTTGGTGGGGACGTTCCTGAGCGCAACGATGAGGACTCCCTTGCTGACGCGAACGTCGAGGTAGGGAACCAGCTCTTCGGAAAGCTCTACCGATACGCTGAAGTCGTTCGATCTCTGGACGGTGGCCTTGAAGTCGTTCGAAATCTCCAGGGAGGTGAAGCCCTTGAGGTCGAAATCTCTCTTCACCGTCTGTGCGCAGACGGATGAAGCTGTCAATATGAAGGCCGCCACGAAGGCGAGGATTGTCGAAAACCGTTTCATGTCTTTGAGCTGTTCTGTATATCTGACGCAAATTTCGTAAAAATGTTGCAGAAATTAATATACTTTCGCTTACGGCTATGTCCTTAAAGTGAATAAAAGGGACAAGGTGCCTGTTTTTTTGTTATCTTTGCTAATCGATAAGCCACATTCAACATGTCAGCACTCACAGGACATATATCCCAGATCATCGGCCCGGTTGTGGACGTTCATTTCGCCACTTCGGACGAGTCAAAATCCCTTCCCTCCATCCATGAAGCACTTAAGGTTAAGCGTCCCGACGGGCGCGACCTCGTCATAGAGGTGCAGCAGCATATCGGCGAGGACACCGTCCGCTGCGTGGCCATGGACTCCACCGACGGCCTCCGCCGCGGCATGGAAGCCGTTTCCGAGGGGACCCCGATCTCCATGCCCACGGGCGAGATGATCCGCGGCCGCGTGATGAACGTCACGGGCGAAGCCATAGACGGCCTCGGGGAGCTCAATACCGCGACCAGGCTGCCTATCCACCGTGAGCCGCCCAAGTTCGAAGACCTGACCACTTCCCAGGAGGTTCTCTTCACGGGCATCAAGGTCATCGACCTGCTTGAGCCCTACCTCAAGGGAGGAAAGATCGGCCTCTTCGGAGGTGCCGGAGTGGGCAAGACCGTGCTGATCAAGGAGCTGATCAACAATATCGCCAAGAAGCACAACGGCTTCTCCATCTTCGCCGGCGTGGGCGAGCGTACCCGCGAGGGCAACGACCTCCTAAGGGAAATGATAGAATCCGACGTCATCAAGACCGGCCCCGCCTTCCACGAAAGCATGGAGCAGGGCAACTGGGACCTTTCCAAGATAGACATGGAGGAGATGAAGAAGTCGCAGGTGTCCATGGTCTTCGGCCAGATGAACGAGCCCCCGGGGGCCAGAAGTTCGGTAGCCCTGTCGGGCCTGACCCTGGCCGAGTCCTTCCGCGACATAGACACCGGAGCCGGCCCCAAGGACATCCTCTTCTTCATAGACAATATCTTCCGTTTCACCCAGGCCGGATCCGAGGTGTCAGCCCTCCTCGGGCGAATGCCGTCCGCCGTGGGCTACCAGCCTACGCTGGCTTCCGAGATGGGCAAGATGCAGGAGCGCATCACCTCGACCAAGAACGGTTCCATCACCTCCGTGCAGGCGGTATACGTCCCTGCGGACGACTTGACCGACCCGGCTCCGGCGACCACGTTCTCGCATCTCGATGCGACCACAGTCCTCAGCAGGAAGATCACCGAACTCGGCATTTACCCCGCCGTCGACCCGCTGGAGTCGACTTCACGCATCCTGGACCCGAACATCGTCGGCAAGGCCCACTATGACACCGCCCAGAGGGTAAAGAAGATCCTCCAGCACTACAAGGAGCTGCAGGACATCATCGCCATCCTCGGCATGGATGAGCTCTCCGACGAGGACAAGCTCACCGTGAACCGCGCCCGCAGGGTCCAGCGCTTCCTCTCCCAGCCTTTCCATGTGGCCGAGGAGTTTACCGGCGTTCCCGGAGTCATGGTCGAGATCGAAGATACCATCAAGGGCTTCAACATGATAATCGACGGCGAGGTGGACTACCTGCCCGAGCAGGCCTTCCTCAATGTGGGTACCATCGAGGACGCCATCGCCAAGGGCGAAAAGATAATCGCGGAATCAAAGGCTTAGCGAAATGAAACTGGTCGTACTCACTCCCGAAAAGGAACTGGTCAACTGCGAGGTTACTGCTGTGGAGGTGCCCGGCACCAAAGGCCGTTTCATGATCTGGCCCGGTCACGCCCCACTCCTCAGCTCGCTGACGGAAGGACTGGTACGCTACGACCCCCTTGACAGCAATGCCCGCGAGAAACTTCCCATCAGCGGAGGTTTCGTGGAGGTCATAAATGATGAGATAACCGTATGCGCGGGTTGAGATACATATTCACGTTCCTGTTCCTGGCACTTTTCTCCGTCCCACTGGGTGCGGAGGAGCTGGACATGAACGAGTATCTCTTCGGACACGTGGGAGACTCCTACGAGTGGCATATCACCACCATCAACGGACATCCGGTGAGCATCCCTTTGCCGGTCATCGTCCACAGCAAGACCACGGGCTGGCATGTCTTCAGTTCCAAGCATTTGGAGGAGGGAGAGCATGAAGGTTTCTACATATCTGACAGCGAGAAATACAGCGGCAAGATTGTCGAGCGGGGTCCCTCCGGCGAGGAGGTCCGGCCGCTCGACATCTCCATCACCAAGAACGTCGCCGGACTCATCTTCAACAGCCTCCTGCTGGTGTTCCTGGTGCTCTTCACCGCAAGCTGGTATAAGAAGCACGACGCCCGCGAGGAGGCCCCCAAGGGCCTTGCAGGCATCATGGAGATGATGATAACGATGGTCGAGGACGACATCATCAAGGAATGCATAGGTAAGGAATACAAGCGTTATTCGCCATACCTGCTGACGGCATTCTTCTTCATATTCATCAATAACCTGATGGGCATTGTCCCGTTCTTCCCGGGCGGTGCCAACGTCACGGGCAACATCGCCGTCACCTTCGTGCTTGCGATGTGTACCTTCATCGCCGTGAACTGCTTCGGAAACAAGCATTACTACAAGGAGATATTCTGGCCTGACGTGCCGATGTTCCTCAAGGTCATACCGCTCATGCCGCTCATAGAGATCATCGGCCTGTTCACGAAGCCTTTCAGCCTCATGATCCGACTCTTCGCCAACATCCTTGCAGGCCATGTCATGCTGCTGGGAGTCGTGGCGGTTGTGTTCCTGACGGCGAAACTCGGGGTGGGCATGAACGCGGGGCTAAGCGCCATTTCAGTGCTGTTCGGAGTGTTCCTGGACATCCTGGAACTGCTGGTGGCGTTCCTTCAGGCATATGTATTTACAATGCTGTCGGCCGTGTTCATAGGGCTGAGCCGGCAGGGAGATTAGAATTTAATCAACTAAAAAACAATAAGTTATGTTACCTTTAATGATTCTTCAGGCAGCCGCAGGTGCTGCTCTTGGAAAAGCAGGTGCGGCCATCGGTGCCGCTGTTGCCGCCATCGCTGCAGCCATCGGTATCGGCAAGATCGGTGCCGCCTCCCTTGAGGCCGGTGCCCGCCAGCCCGAGCAGGCCGGTCACTACAGGATGACCGCCATCATCATCGGCGCCCTCGTGGAAGGCGCCTGCCTGTTCGCCATCCTCGTCTGTCTCATCGGTATCAACAAGTAATCCGGTATGTCCCTTGTAACACCCGATTTCGGCCTTCTTTTCTGGATGACGCTCATCTTCGCCATCGTGTTCTTCATACTGGCGAAGTGGGGCTTCCCGGCCATAACGGGAATGGTGGACAAGCGTGCGGACCGTATCGAGGAGAGCATAGAAAAGGCCCGCAAGGCCGAGAAGATGCTGGCCGAGATGACGGTGGAGCACAACAAGATGCTCGACGAGACGCGAGCGGAGCAGGCCCGCATCCTGAAGGAGGCGGCCCAGGCGCGCGACACCATGGTGGGGCAGGCGAAGCAGCAGGCGCAGGAAGAGGCCGCCAAGCTGCTCGATCACGCCCGCACGCAGATCGCCGCCGAGAAGGAAAGCGCCCTGATGGACATCCGCAGCCAGGTGGCCGCCATGTCCGTCGACGTAGCGGAGAAGATACTCCGCGAAAAGCTCTCCGACAGCAAGACTCAGCTCGACCTTATCAACCGCATGCTGGACGAGGTCACCAAGACGGACAATCCCAGTTAAGGCATGAACACAGGCATCATTTCCTCGCGCTACGCCAAGGCGTTGCTCCGGCTGGTCGATGAGACCGGTAACGGCGAGGCCGTGTATGCCCAGGTGGTCCGGATACTCAAGGACCACGATTCCGTGCCCAAGAAGCTTGAGCCTGAGCTTTCCCGCCTGGTTGAGCTGCTCGTTGAAAACAAGCGCATGGAGTACGTCAGGTTCATCCTGCACCGTTTCACCGAACTGTACAATACCTCCCGCGGACGCAGGCTGGCTACCCTGAGGACGGCCGTGCCTGCGCCGGAGATGCAGCAGCGCGTCAAGGAGCTGCTGCAGGAAAGGATCGGGGGTGAGATAGTCCTGGATGTCGAAGTGGACCCCTCCCTTATCGGAGGCTTCACCCTGACCATCGATGACAAGCTGCTCGACGCGAGCGTGTCCCGCCAGCTCGAGGAGATACGCCGCCAGTTAATGGAAAAGAATAAAAGAATCGTTTAGAAAAGTTTCTGAATGGCGCAGAACAGTATTAAATCCAGCGAGATTTCCGATATCCTTCTCAGTCAGCTGAAGGGTATCGACAATTCCCTTCATTTCGAGGAGGTCGGCAGAGTCCTCCAGGTAAGCGACGGAGTGGCCCGCATCTACGGCCTCCGCAACGCCGAATCCGGCGAACTCCTGGAGTTCGAGAACGGCGTGATGGCCGTTGCCATGAACCTCGAGGAGGACAATGTCGGAGCGGTGCTGCTGGGCCCCACCGACCAGGTCAAGGAGGACATGGTGGTCAGGCGCACGGGGAGGATCGCTTCCGTGATGGTCGGAGAATCCATGGTCGGCCGTGTCGTGGATCCCCTCGGCAATCCCCTGGACGGCCTCGGGGACATTACCGGCGACCTTGTGGAGATGCCTTTGGAGCGCAAGGCTCCGGGAGTCATCTTCCGCCAGCCGGTCAAGGAACCGCTACAGACCGGTATCCGCTCTATAGACGCCATGATACCGATCGGCCGCGGCCAGCGCGAGCTGATCATCGGCGACCGCCAGACCGGCAAGACCGCCATCGCCATCGACACCATCATCAACCAGCGCAGCGAGTATCTCAAGGGCGAGCCTGTGTACTGCATCTATGTGGCCGTGGGCCAGAAGGGCTCGACCGTCGCCAACATCGTTGAGACCCTGCGTTCCAAGGGAGCCATGGACTATACCATCGTCGTGGCCGCGACCGCTGCGGACCCCGCGGCGCTCCAGTACTATGCGCCTTTCGCGGGAGCCGCGATAGGCGAGTACTTCCGCGACACCGGCCGCTCCGCGCTCATCGTCTACGACGACCTGAGCAAGCAGGCCGTGGCGTACCGCGAAGTCTCCCTGATCCTTCGCCGTCCTTCGGGTCGAGAGGCCTATCCGGGCGACGTGTTCTACCTGCACTCGAGATTGCTTGAGCGTGCGGCGAAAATCATTGGCCAGCAGGAGGTTGCGGAGCAGATGAACGACCTTCCGCCTTCCCTGAAAGGCAAGGTCAAGGCCGGCGGCTCGCTGACGGCCCTGCCGATCATCGAGACCCAGGCCGGCGACGTGTCTGCCTACATCCCGACCAACGTCATCTCCATCACGGACGGTCAGATCTATCTCGAATCGAGCCTTTTCAACCAGGGCTTCCGCCCTGCCATCAACGTCGGTATCTCCGTGTCCCGCGTCGGCGGCAGCGCACAGGTCAAGTCCATGAAGAAGGTCGCAGGTTCCCTGAAGATGTTCCAGGCCCAGTACAACGAGCTGGAGTCGTTCTCCAAGTTCAGTTCCGACGTGGACAAGATCACGGAGATGACCCTCGACAAGGGCCGCAAGAACAACCAGCTCCTGATCCAGCCACAGTACAGCCCCATGCCGGTAGGGGAGCAGGTCGCACTGCTCTATTGCGGCATCAATGCGCTGATGAAGGACATCCGCATCGACCAGGTGAAGGATTTCCAGGGATTGTTCCTCGACGCCATGCGCGCTTCGCACCAGGATGTGCTGGACGCACTGGCCGCCGGCAGGATCGACAAGGACATCACTGCGGCCATCGAGGAGACGGCCGCGGTCGTGACGGCTTCGATGAAACAATAAATCCTTTCCGGCCATGGCATCGCTCAAGGAGACAAAGGGACGCATCGCTTCCGTGAAGAGTACGCTGAAGATCACTTCGGCGATGAAGATGGTGGCTTCCGCCAAGCTTCACAAGGCGCAGAACGCCATCGCGAACATGACGCCCTACGAGCGCAAGCTCCGCGAGATGCTCCAGCTTCTTCTGGCTACCGTCCCTGCTGAAAAACGGCAGGTGCCCGCCCCCGAAAACCGTGCCACCCTCGGCATCGTAAGAGGGGGGGACCCAAGCTTGCTTGGGGGGGGTCCTGCGGAGCAGGACGTTTTCGGGGGCGGGACACCTGCCGTATCAACAGGGGCGGGGAAGACTATTGCGATCGTGGCGGTGGCGTCGAATTCGTCGCTGTGCGGAGGGTTCAACGGCAATGTCCTGCGCGAGGTCAAGGCCCGCATCAATGCGTTGAAGGCACAGGGCTGCAAGGTTGAAGTGATTTCAGTTGGAAAGAGGATTGCCGACCCGCTGCGCAAGGCGGGCTATCCCTCGCCTGAAGACTGGAACGAGCTTGTCGCCCATTCTTCCTATGCCGGCGCGGATGACCTGGCGAAGAGGCTCCAAAAGGATTTCGATGCCGGGAAGTATGACCGCATTGAGCTGATATACAATCATTTCGTTTCCACTGCCACTCAAAAGGTCGTGTGCGAGACCTTCCTTCCGATGGCTCCGCTGAATGTGGAGGGGGGAGTTTCCCGCGAATGGCCGGAGGACCTTATCGTTGAGCCTTCGGCGGAGGAGATGCTCGCGGACCTGATGCCGCGCGTCCGTTCCCTGCGCATCTATACCGTCATCCTCGACAGCCTCGCAGCCGAGCACGCCGCTCGCACAGTGGCCATGCAGACCGCCACGGACAACGGCGAGGATATACTTCAGGAGCTTACCCTCGAATACAACAAGGGCCGCCAGCAGAAGATCACAAGCGAGATCCTCGACCTCGTCGGCGGCTCCATGCAGTAGCTTATCTCAACAGGATATGCGCACCCCAGAAGGGGTCGTGCCCGAGCGGGACTTCCGCTCCGAGCGTCCGTTCGGGCGCCCTGGCCGCCGTGCGGCCCAGGCGTCCGGTGTCGGCGCCCAGGTACGACAGCACCGCGGAAAGCATCGCCTCCCGCTCGTCTCCGAGCTGGTACGACTCTACGGGATTGTCGTTCACGTAAAAGTCAGGCTTGAATCCGTCCGGCATGCAGGGGGTATTTCCGTTCTTGTCGGCATAGCGGGATATCATCACGTAGATGCCCCATTTGCCGGCGAATTCCTCCCCGAGTTTCCTCTGT
Organism: Bacteroidales bacterium; assembly: GCA_017620335.1. Lineage (GTDB taxonomy): Bacteria > Bacteroidota > Bacteroidia > Bacteroidales > UBA932 > Cryptobacteroides. The sequence continues at coordinate 100,313 of JAFZQO010000017.1, read as the reverse complement.
TTGTCATCCAGCACTTCGTCGTAGTCATTGTACCAGTCCTTGGCGCTGTACATGACACCGGTGCAGTACTTTCCGTAGGACTGCTGCCCGAATATCTTGACGTCGAGATAAGGCATGAGCCCGACCAGGACGCTTTCCGAAGCGGAGGCGCTGTCCTCGGTGAGAATGGCATACAAGTGTTTAATGCCGGGATTGGCTCCTTCGAGGTTGACCTTATGCTCTCCGTTCGAGTCGCTGAAGGTGAACTCCTCGGCAAAGTGGCTGTCGTCCTTTCCCCATGTCCTGGCGAGAATGTCATTGTAAACGGCTGTCTCAAAGACGCTTCCGGCCTTGACCTCTTCGATGGGAGCCAGCATGGAGGCCAGCACGGACTCGGTAACGACATAACCGCCGCCGTTGTAGCGCATGTCGAGGATGAGGTCGTCTATGCCCTCCGAAGTGAAGAACTTCCCGGCTTCAACCAGGTCGTAGCAGGCGTTAAGGGTGAAGCGGTTGAACAGCAGGTATCCCACCTTCTTCCCGCCGAACTCGAATACCTTGGCCAGGAGCACGGGATTCTCGTACATCTCCACCGCGGTGAGGTCGTAAGTCTTGCCTGCGGAATCCGTCAGGGTGCATTTCGGGGCGTAAAGGAATCCATCATAGAGGAGGGTGGAATAGTTGTCGGAGGTCATGACCTTGCCGCCTATTTTGGTGATGATGTCGCTGCGCTTGAATCCCGCCTTCTCCGCCGGTCCTCCCGGATAGACCACGGTCACGACCATGCATATCTCCTTTTGCGATGAATCGGTGTAATACAGCTTGAAATCGAATCCGTATGTGGTACTGACGCCTGCGGTCGATTTCTTCATGTCCTCGATGTCCTCGGTGAGCATGGTCCACTTGTCGATGTCCTTGCCGCTCGAGTCCTTGTAGCGTACGCTCTTGACCTTGTCAATGGGATTCTCATATCTCTTCCACGTGGCCAGGTCGTCTGCAACCTCGTCCTTCCACAGGTAATAGACACTCATCGCGTTGTAGGCAAACGTATTGATGGCATTGAGGCTGTCCTTTGCCCCATAAGGCCATTCCTCCTCCGTCGACTCCGGGTCCTGCTTATGTCCGCAAGCGTTGATGCCCACCAGAATGGCGGGCATCAACATCATATATATTATGAATCTTCTCATATCTGCACTTTTCGCAAATATAAGAAAAAGATTCTATTTAAGCAGGGTGTGCGAACCGAGCATGGCGGCGGGGTTGAGGGCCTCATCGAGCTTCTCCTTGGTCATCAGGCCCTTCTCGAGCACGATGTCATAGACGCTGCGGCCTGTTTCCAGAGCTTCCTTGGCGACCTTGGTGCTGCCCTTGTAGCCGATGTAGGGGTTGAGGGCGGTGACGATGCCGATGGAGTTCCTGACCATGTCGTAGCAATGGTCGGCGTTTACGGTGATGCCCTCGATGCACTTGGTGCGGAGGGTGTCGATGGCGTTGCGCAGCCAGGTGACGCTCTCGAGGATGGACTCGGCGATCACGGGCTCCATTACGTTGAGCTGGAGCTGTCCGGCCTCCGCGGCGAATGCCACGGTGGTGTCGTTGCCTATGACCTTGAAGCAGACCTGGTTGGTGACCTCGGGGATGACGGGATTGACCTTTCCGGGCATGATGGATGAGCCGGGGGCCATGGGAGGAAGGTTGATCTCATGCAGGCCGCAGCGGGGGCCGGAAGCCATGAGCCTGAGGTCGTTGCAGATCTTTGAGAGCTTGATGGCCAGGCGCTTGAGGGCTGCGGAATAGCTTACGTACGCACCGGTGTCGGGCGTGGCCTCGACCAGGTCATGGGCCTTGATGAGCTCGTCGCCGCAGAACTCCGATATCTTGCGGGTACAGAGGTCGGCGAAACCCGGTACGGCGTTGAGGCCGGTACCGATGGCGGTGCCGCCCATGTTTATCTCGCGCAGCAGCACGGCGTTGCGGTCGAGGTTGGCGATCTCCTCCTCGAGGTTGTTGGCGAAGGCGTTGAACTCCTGTCCGGCGGTCATAGGGACGGCGTCCTGAAGCTGAGTACGGCCCATCTTGATGAAATCCTTGAACTCCACGCCCTTGGCTCGGAAGGCTGCGATCAGGGCCTGAAGGCTGGCGACCAGGTGCTTGTTCATGCGCACGAAGGTGTAGCGGAATGCCGTGGGATAGGCGTCGTTGGTGGACTGGGCGCAGTTCACGTGGTCGTTGGGGGAGCAGTACTGATACTCGCCCTTCTTGTGGCCCATGAGTTCGAGGGCGCGGTTGGCGATAACCTCGTTGGCGTTCATATTGACCGAGGTTCCGGCTCCGCCCTGCATCATGTCGACGGGGAACTGGTCGTGGAACTTTCCGTCCACGATCTCGCAGCATGCCGCGATGATGGCGTTGGCGATGGTCTTGTCCAGCACTCCGAGCTCGGCGTTGGCTGCCGCAGCGGCCATCTTGACGTACGCGATGGAGATCACGTAATCAGGGTAGTCGCACATGCGGGTGTTGGAGATCTTGTAGTTGTTGAGCGCGCGCTGGGTCTGTACGCCGTAGTAGGCTTCCGCGGGGACCTTCAGCTCGCCGAGGAGGTCGCTTTCGACCCTGTAATTCTGTTCTGCCATGGTTATTCAGCTTTTAGTTGTTATCCAAATAGGGCCATAAAGGTAAGGATTTATAACATACAAAACAAAAAACCGGAAGATTATTCATCTCCCGGTTTTTTGATTGCAAAGTCTGAAAGGACTAGCGGTTTCCGCCGGCCCACCAGACGTTCTCGCTGAACACGTAGTTGCCCGCATCGGTGTAGATCTTGGCGATGTTGGGGTTGGCTACGACGTCATCCTGGCCGTAAGGGCACCTGAGAGGGAACTTGCCGGTGTTGAGGAGCCCGTAGACATCCTTGCCCTCAGCTTTCAGGCGACGGATGTCGGCATAGGTCTCGACGGTCTCGCCGTTGGCGCCCCACAGACCGATGTACTTCTGGAGCATGGTCTCCTTGAAAGGATCGGCGTCGAACAGGGGAGCGACCTCGCTGTCGAAGTAAGCGTCGGCGTCAGCTGCGGTAAGGGGATCGCTGTCAAGCGGCTCAATACCACCGTATGCATTCACGGAAGGGGAGTTGAGGGCACCGTCCACATTCACCTCGAAGTTGGCGAAAGCAGCTTCTACGGCCTGCTTGAGGACATCCTTGGCCTCGTCGGTCCTGCCGAGCCTTACGAGAACCTCGGCCTTGATGAAGAGAAGCTCATGATAGCTGAGGAGGTGTACGGGAGCGAGCTCGGAGAAGGCGAACACATCATAGGCATAGACATACTGGCACTCCTCAGGCTCACCGGTAGGAGCGAGGTCTGCAACGACGTCCGCTGCAGAGTAGTGTGCCCAGCTGCCGGAGCCCCAGTAAGCCCTTTCGGCACGGGGATCGTTGCGCGCCATCAGCTTGCCATACATGCTGGTACAGGAGGAGATGCCGTCGCGGCTCCACTCGAAGTCGAACATGGGGTTCTGGTTGCTGCCGTCATAAAGCATGGAACACTGGGTGGCTGCGGACTTGAAGGAAGCGTCGATATACTGGAGGATCTTGGCATAGTCCGAGTCCTTGCTGCCGGAACGGTTGAGAAGCCTCAGGGTGTAACGGGCCTTCAGACCGTTGGCGAGCTCGACCCACCTCTGGGGGTTGCCGTTGTAAATGAGGTCATACTGTCCGACGGTGTTGCCGCCGCTGGTGACGTCCTTGATACCGGCATCGAGGAGATTGAAGATCTCCTTGTAGATGCTCTCCTGGGAGTCAGCCTCAGGATAAGGGAAAGCGACGATGTCGCCCACCTGGGTGTAAGGGGTGTCGCCGAACACGTCGGTGGCTACTGCGAGGTTGTAGGCGAGGAGGATCTCGCCGATGCCCCTTGCTCCGGCGTCGCCGGCATCGGTGCCTTCGGCGTCGTCAGCGCATTTGGCGAGGACGAGCTTGCCGTTGCGGATATTCTCGTAAATGGAACCCCAGTTGTTGTTGAAGGTGGATGCGACGCGTACCTCCGCATCCCTGTTCTCAGCCTTGTAGAGCTGGTTGTGCGTACCCGCCCAATACTCTACATAAGAACCAAAATAGGTGTTGAAGTCACCGCCGACGATGTTCTGGGCAGTACGGAGCTCCAGGTCGGGAATGATGAACTTCGCGGTGACGTTCGTCGAGACGCTGTGGTCCTTGTTGATTTCATCCATGAAGTCCTCGGAGCAGGCAGCGAATGAAATTGCCGCAACGGAGAGGATGAGACCGGTCTTGATAATTCTGTATATTTTTTTCATAATCTAGCCCTCCTTAAAAATTGAACTTGAGACCACCGCCGTAGCTCGAGGAGCCAGGCAGGGAGAAACGCTCGAAGCCGCCGGCCATGTTGTTGTTACCTTGGGAAGCCTCGGGATCGAATCCCGCGATGGCGGTCCAGAGAAGGATGTTCCTGCCGAAGAGGCTGGCGGAGATGGAACCCCACTTGGCCTTGACGACGGGATAGCTGAGGGAGATCTCGCGGAGCTTGACGTAGGAAGCGTCCCTTACGAAATACTTGGAGATATCGTTGAGCGTGGAGAAGTAGGACTGGGCGTACTTGCCTTCGATCTGGATATCGTTGGGAGCGTAAATCGCGTTGCCGGAAGCGTCATAGCCGGTAATCTTGACCGAAGGCTCATAGTCGAACATGAAGTAGTCCTTCTCCCTGTAGATTTGGGAGGTGAGTGCGGTACCGTAGTACTCCATCATGGCAGCGGAGCCGGCATACATCTTGCCGCCCTTCTTCCAGTCGAAGACCATGTTCAGCCTGAGGCCCTTCCAGTCGAAACCGGTGCTGAGACCGAGCTGGAAGTCAGGGGAGACGGCGCCGAGGACGGCGTTGTCGCCGGCCATCGGGAAACCGTCCTCATCGACGATGACGACGCCGTCCTCATTGCGGACGTAGTCGATACCGTAGATGACTGGATACTTGTCACCGATACCGGCACGGACCTGAGGCTCGACGAAACCTCCGAGCATGATGCTGGAGACACCCTCGGCGAGCTCATCCACATAGTTGTCGATCTTGGTGAAGTTGACGTTCACATCCCAGGAGAAGTTCCTCGTCTGGACGGGGATGAATCCGAGAGTGACCTCGTGTGCGTTGGTGTGGACCTTTCCGGCGTTGGTCATCTTCTCGGAATATCCGGTGGAGGATGCCATCGGGACGGCGAAGATCTGGTCCTTCACGTCCTGGCGGGAGAAGGTGTACTCCAAGGTGATGCGGCCGTCGAAGAATGCGAGGTCGATACCGCCTTCAACCGACTTAGTGTTCTGCGGACGGAGGTTGGGGTCGTAAACCCTGCCGTACGGAGTGTAAGCCACGACACCGTTGGTAGGATACATAGCCGGGGTACCGCTGGAGAAGCCGCCGCCGAATCCCGGAGTGGAATAGAACGACTCGTGATAGGTACCTGCCTGGCCGACCTCGGCGTAGGAAGCCCTGATCTTACCGTAAGTGAGGAAGTTGTTCTTCAGGCCGTCAAGCTCTGTGAAGATGAAGCCCAGGGAAGCGGAAGGATAGGTGAAGGTCCTGTTTCCGTGAGGCATCGAGGATACATAGTCCGAGCGGAAGGTCGCGTTGAAGAACAGCATGCTCTTCCAGTCGAGTGCGATTTCACCGAAGGTACCGAAGGTGAGGTTCTTGGAGTACGACTCGGAAGACGAGTAGGAAGCCACGTTGTTGAGGTGGTTCCAGCCTGCGAAGTTGAAGTGGTTGCCGTAGGCATAGAGGTACTTCTCCCTGCCGTACACGATCTCGTTACCGAGGAGGGCGGTGAGATTCAGGTCGTCGCTGATGGCCCAGGTGTAATTGGCGGTGAGCAGCGAGTTGGTCTGGTTCTCTGTGAGGGTGCGCTCGGTAATCTCGCCGTCGGTGCCCTTGCTGCCGTATCCGAAGATGTCCTGATACGCGGTGGTGTAGGCATCTGCACCGACCTGGTACTTAATGTCAAGCGTGTGGGCTCCGCCGAACTGGGTCTTGAAATCGAGGTAGGCGTTACCGTAGAAGCGCTGGGACTTCTCACCGAAGAAGTTGTTCGTGGTGGCCCAGACGGGGTTGTTGAAGGTGAGGTTACGGAAGTTCACCTGGGTATAGGGATCTCCGGGGACATGGGTGGGAAGTCCCATGAGGTCGTAGTTGGCGGGAACGTGGTAGAGGCCTGCGGTGATACCGTCGTTAGCACCGGACTGCTTGTTCATGTCGGACTGCACGAAGTTGCCGCTGAAGCCCATGGTGAAGTACTTGTTGAGCTTGGCGTCGGAGGCGAAGCGGGCGTTGTAGCGCTTCAGGTAGGTGCCGTCGATAATACCGCTGGTGTCGGTGTTGCCGAGGGAGAAGATGAAGTTCGCCGTGCCTGCATTGTGGGCAACAGTGACGTTGTTGCTGAAGGTGTGGCCGGTCTGGAAGAAGCCCTTGATGTTGTCATAGACACCGGGCGTGGTCCAGGGATCGAGGCCCGCTTCAGCACGCTGAGGCTGGTAGTACATGCCCTGGTGCAGGCCGAGGGCGTTGGTGTAGCTGTTGGCGACATTTCCGCCGTAGTTGGGATCGTTGGGCAGCTCGGAGATGAGCGGACCCCAGGAGAGTGAGGACTTCGGGCTGTACTTGCCGCTGGAGCCCTGGGCGTACTTGTACTGGACCTCGGGATAGATGGCAGGCGTGTCGAAGGAATAGTTCGTGGTGAGGGTGACGTTGGTCTTGCCCGCCTGGGCGCTGGAACCCTTCTTCGTGGTGATGATGATGACACCGTTGGAGGCGCGCATTCCGTAGAGGGCGGAAGCGGCCTGGCCCTTCAGCACGTTGATGCTCTCGATGTCATTGGGATCGATATCCAGCGAACGGCCGGCATAGTCGGAACCGGTCACGGAGTTGCCGGTGCTGAGGTCAGGGGTGGAAGCCACGGGCATTCCGTCCACGACGTACAGAGGGGTGTTGTTGCCGTCGAGCGAACGTGCGCCGCGGATGACGATCTTGGAAGATGCGCCCGGCATACCGGACGAGGAAGAGATCTCAACGCCGGAGAGCTTGCCCTGGAGGGCGGAGCTCAGGCTGGCGCTGGCCGCGTGTACGAGCTCGTCGGACTTGAGGTCCTGGACCGCGTATCCAAGGGCTTTCTTCTCACGGGAGATACCCATGGCGGTCACGACGACCTCATCGAGGAACTCGATGTCAGGGATGAGCTCTACGTCGATGGACCTGCGGCCTTCGACGGCTACTTCCTGAGTGCGATATCCGATGGATGAAACGACAAGGGATCCGTTCGAAGCGACGGAGATGGTATAATTACCATCATTGTCCGTAATGGTTCCGTTCGAGGTTCCCTTCACGAGGACTGATGCTGCCGGGATGGTTTCACCGGTAGTTGAGTCCTTGACGACACCCCTCACGCTGATGGTCTGGGCGGATGCCGTCAGGCCTGCGAAGAGAAGCAGCACGGAAAGAAGAACTTTGAATGTCTTCATAAGTTGAATTTTGATTAAACAATAATATAAACTGACTAAAGTGTAAGCTTACTACGTTGAAAAAGCGTCGGATTCACGTATTTTCATGTAAAAATACAAAGAAAATCGAGCAATACAAAGTTTTTAAAATTTTTTCTTATGGTTTGAAAGGTCGGAATTGTTTGATACTAAGCCTTCAGGTGCAATTCTAATAACCAAGCGGCAAAAAGTGCTTTTAAATTGATAGAATAATCACCGAGATAGTGATAAAGTGAAACGGGAAGGTAAATGACAAAAAACCGGAGAAAATCTCACGACTTTCTCCGGGATATGTTTAAGTCAAATACAATGTTTAATCAATCGCATTTGAATCTTTTGCGATTTCCATGCCAAACCGTATTAGTTACGTACGAGATTGTTATAATCGAGCTCTTTCTGGGGGATGAAGAACGTCCACTTGTAATTGTCCTCGGGAGCGATGGTCTTCGCAAAGGTCATGTGCCAGCTTCCTCCGTCGCTGATGGACTTGCGTACGATGGGCTGGTTCCAGCGCTTGAAGTCGAACCAGTTCTGGCCCTCGCCCCATAGGTCGAGACGGCGGTAGAGCTTGACCTCGTTGAGGAGGTTGGCGCCCGTCTTGTCGCAGGAGTAGGCAGGGTCGAGGTTCTTGTTCACCTCATTCAGGAGCTTCTGCACCTCGTTGTCGTGTCCGCCCTGCATGCAGAGGGCTTCGGCCTCGGTCAGGTACATCTCGGCGGCGCGGAAGAAGTTGAAACTTCCTACACCGGGCTGGTCCTGATTCTGGAATTTGATTTGCATGTACATGGCTATCTTGCTGGTGCTGAAGAGTTTGTCACCGTGCTCGGCGAAGGCGCGCTTGGACAGGGTCTTCGTGCTGATGCCGGCGGAGTTACATTCCTTGCGCTCGGCGTCGGTGGGCTCGATCCATAGGCCTCTGCGCACGTCGGTCTCGGGAATCTGCTCATACAGTTCCTGGCTGATGGCGCTCGGATAGTTGCGGCAGTTGCCGGAGCTTCCGTTGGATGCGAGATAGGCGAAGTAGGAGTAGTAGTAGAGGGTCTGGTCGGAAGCGTCATACACGCCCCAGATCCACTCGTTGTTAGGAACGCTGAAACCGCTTTCCATATAGTCGTTGGCGCTCATCAGGGCATGTCCCTGGCGGGCCTGGCGGGCCATCTCGGCGGCTTTGCCCCAGTCCTGGCGGGTGAGTGCCGCACGGGCGTATACGGCGCAGGCGACATCGATGTCAGGGAGGTAGAACTCGTCAGAGGCGCGCTTCAGGCCGGAGGCCTTGAAGTCGGCGATGGCGGCGTCAAGGTCTTCGTAGATGAACTTGTAGATATCCTCGAGGCTGGTCTTCTCGAGGGGACCGGTGGAATCGTCGAGCCTCAGCGGCAGGCCGTAGCCGACGCCCTCATTGACTGCGGAGTTGCGGTCGTCCCAGCGGTAGCAGTAGATCTGCGAAAGCATGAAGTACGAATAGGCACGGAACACGCGTGCCTGGGCGCGGATGAACTGCCTCTCGGACTCGGAGCCTTCTGCGTTGTCGATGTTGTGGATAATCTGGTTGGCGTTGTTGATGAGTTTGTAGTAATAGAACCAAGCGAAGATGTCGACATAGTAAGACACCTGGTCGTGGGCCTCATGGTTGATGATGTAGTCGTTTCCGGTGTTGTTTACGCGCTGGAGATCGTTGCCGGGCCAGTTGCCGTAGTGGGACATGATGGTGCCCTCTCCGTTGTAGCCCTGATTGGACATGTACTGCTTGGTCATCAGACGGGACAGGCCGTTGATGGCGAGCTTGGCGTTAGTGGTGGTCTCGAAGATGGTTCCGGGTGAGGTTGCGTCCTCGGGAAGGGTGTCAAGATACTCCTTGGCACAGGAACAGGTCAGGAGTCCTGCCAGCACTGCAAGTGCAGCTTTCAGTATGATATTTTTCATATTCGCTAGCATTTGATTAGAAGTTGAGTTTGAGTGAGGCGGTGAACACGCGCGGAGTCACAAGGTAGTTGGACTGGCTGCCGCTGTAGGACTGCTGAGGGTTCATGCCCTGGCGTGCAGTCAGGGTGAAAAGGTTCTCGCAGGAGGCGGAGAGGCTGATGCCGGAGAGGGTGAGCTTCTGGGCGAAAGCCCTCGGGAACTGATACGTGATGGCGAGGTTCTTGAAGATCAGGTAGTCTGCGGAGACCAGCCAGCGGGACGAGGTGGCATTGTTGTAGTTGCTGTCGTTCGAGTTGATCTCGGGGATACCGTTCGGGTCGATACGGTCCGGCGAGGTCTCGGTCATTCCGGCGGGAACGCCCATCCAGGAGTTCATTATGTCCTTGTGGTAGTTGTGAGGGACGGTGGAACCGACGTCCATGAGGTTGGAATAGACTCCATCCATCATTACTGCGCCGAGCGAGTAGGTGAACACTGCGGAGAGGCTGAGGTTCTTGTAACCGAAGTCGAAGTTGAATCCGCCGTAAACCTTAGGGATGGAGGATCCATGCCATTCGCGGAGGGCGTTGGAGGTGTTCAAGGCATAAGGCTTGCCATTGATGATGACATAGTTGCCTGCGGTGGCCATGGAGTTGGGCTCACCGTCAGAGTTCTTCTCGGAACCGAAGAGGATCTTGTAGTTGCCGTTGGCGTCGGTGACGGGGTTGCCCTTGTCATCCAGCTCGGCGATGAAGAAATCCTCGTCGTTGAACTTGTAGAGGGAGCGGCCGGTCATCTGGTCGACGCCCACGAAGGTGTAGGTATAGAAAGCGTAACGGTCGTGGCCTTCCATGATCTTCTTGTTGCCGTCGATGAAACCGCCCTTGTTGGTCTTGACCTCCTCAGGCAGGGAGAGGACCTTGTTGCGCAGGAGCGTGGCGTTTGCGCCGACGTTGAAACGGAAGTCACGGGTACGGACGACGTCGACGTCCATCTCGACCTCGATACCACGGTTGGCGATGGATCCGATGTTCTTGGTCACGGCTGCAGTCGGGGAACCGGAAGTGGTCGTGGCACCTGCGGAAAGCGGGAGCGGCACGCTGAAGAGAAGGTCCTTGTTGACACGGTCGAAGTACTCGATGTTGAAGTTCAGCCGGTTGAACAGGCGGGACTCGATGCCGACGCCCCAGGACTCACCGGTCTCCCACTTGAGCTCCTCGTTCGGGAGCTGGGTGACGTAGTAGGCTCCCTTGTTGGCGTGGGTCTCTGCCTCGTACAAAGCCATGTATCCGTAGTATCCGGAACCGGAGTCGTTACCCACCTGGCCGAAGTCGGCGCGGAGCTTGAGGGTGTTGACCCACGGGACTGCCTGCATGAACGGCTCCCTGGAGATCATCCAGTTGGCGCCGACGGACCAGAAGTTACCCCAGCGGAAATTGCGGGAGAAGTGCGAGGAACCGTCGCGGCGGAACGAAGCCTCCAGGTTGTACTTGTCCATGTAATTGTAGCGGACGCGGCCGAGGTAACTCTCGGTGCGGTCGTTGTCCTGGTATCCGTCGAGGGACATAATATTGGTGAAGTTACTCATGTTCGGGCTTCCGGGGAACACTTCGGTACCCTTGTACCCGTAGAGATAATCCCTGTTGAAATAATAGTTCTCGTGGCCGAGAAGCGCGCTGACGCCATGGTCGCCAAACTGATGGCTCCAGCGGAGCTGCTGCTGGAAACTCCAGCGCTTGTAGCGGTAGTCCACGCGCTTGGCGCGGCCAAGGTTACCTTTGCTGTCGCCAATCACTGCGCTGCCGTAGGTGAAGTTCTCGTTGTTACGGACATTGAGGTCGCCTGTCAGCGTGAAGGTAAAGTCCTTGAGGAAATAGATGTCGGCGTATAAGGTGCCCTGCAGTGTGTTGCGGACGGTATCGTCACTGTTAAGCTCGTTCTCCCAGATGACATGGCGGTCGGGATACTGGGTACGGGTGCTCTGGACGGCGCCATTGGCGTCTATATACTGGCCGGAGTCGTATTGCTTGTTGCCGTTTGCATCAAGGATGTATTCGCCGGTGAAGATGTCGTGTAGGTGAACGGGATAGATCGGAGCGATCTGACGGCAGTACATGAAGGCGTTTGTGTAGCTTCCGCTCGAGTCGCCGTTTGTGTTCATGTAGTTCTGGTGCGAGCCGAACACGTTGAGGCCGGTTTTGAACCAGGAGACGGGGCGGACGTTGACAGAGGCGCGGGCGGTGAGACGCTTGAAGCCGGAGTTGGTCACGTAGCCGTTCTCATCCAGGTAGCCTACGGAAAAATAATAGTCACTGTCGTTTGTGGCGCCGCTGGCGTTGAGGTTATATTCCTGACGGTAGCCCCTGCGGATCGCGAGGCTGTACCAGTCGAGGTCCTCGGCGTAGGGGGCTAGGATCTGGGCGTTGGGGTTGAACTTTCCGTTAGTACCGGTGAACAGCTGGTCGTCCGGAACGTTGAAGATATTGATACCCAGACGGTCCTCGACAAGGGTCTTGTTGACGATTTCGGCAGCTTTTCCCGGGTCGGTGGGATTGTCGGCATAGACGAGGTTGTTGTACATGTTCTGCCAGGAAACCTCCATGAATTCCTGGGGAGTCACCGTCTCATACTCCTTGATACCGCGGGTGTAGGTACCCTGTTTGATGTCGAGGGAAACGGAGAGACGGCCCTGGATGCCCTTCTTGGTGGTAATGAGGATGACGCCGTTGGATGCACGGTTGCCGTAGAGGGCGGCGGAGGCTGCGTCCTTGAGGACGGTCATGGACTCGATATCAGCAGGGTTGAGGTCGGAGATGTTGCCAGAATACGGTACGCCGTCGAGGACGTAGAGAGGGGAGGCGGAGCCGTTGATGGTGCCGATACCGCGGATGCGGATGCTCGGGTCGTCACCAGGGGAGCCGTAGGTGGAGTTGACCTGGACGCCGGAGACTGAGCCCTCAAGGGCCGAGGCGACGCTGGAGGTCGGGCGGTTGACGATCTTTTCGGCATCGACCGACGCGATGGCCCCCGTGAGGGTGGACCTCTTGGCGGCGCCGTAGGCGATGGTCACGACGGCCTCCTGCAGCGCTTCGCTGTCAGAGGAAAGCACGGCGTTGACGACCGCCGCGACGGGCAGCTCGAGCGTCTCCATGCCGATGAATGAGAAAACAAGGACCCTCGCGCTGGAAGGTACGTTGTTGATGACGTAGTTACCGTTGAGGTCGGTCACTGCGCCTGTCTGGGTGCCCTGGACGAACACGGAGACTCCCGGAAGGGGTGCTCCGTCCTCGTCGAAGGTGACCGTACCACGTATCGTGGAGGGCGCCTGAGCGAAAACGGTACTTGTCAAGGCCACGACGGTGGCCAGGAAAAGGATCAATCTTTTCATAAGTACTGGTTAAAAGTGATCAAAAAGAGTTTAATCGTTTTAGGTTGCGAATATAAACAAAAAACCGGAGAAAACCGCTCGATTCTCTCCGGAATATGGGTCCTGGTGAATAACAGGAGAAACGCTGTCAGAAGGAATACCCCAACCCGACCATGACTGTATTGCCAAGGGTTTCCGAGGCGGTAAGGTAGGCCAGGTCGAACGTAATCCCGGTAAACTCCAGGCCGAGACCGAGGGAAACATATGACGGAAGGGCCTTTGCGGCGTCTCCGTAGTGGAATCCTGCGCGCAGGAAGGCGATGTCCGCGATGCCGTATTCGACGCCCAGGCCCGCCATCAGCGCGCCGCTGAAGAGATAATCCGCTTCAAGGTTCAGCGTCAGCGCTGCCATGGGGGAGTATGCCCCGGCTAGCGAGACGAGGGAGGGGAGGGGGTTGGAGCCGCCGCCGTAGTCGAGGCCTGGTCCAAGGTTCCTGACGGCCAGGGAGGCCTGGAAACCGTCCCCGCCGTAGATGGCCGAGAGGTCCCCGCAGAACCCCGTGGCCTTGGCCGAGGGAGCTATGGAGGATGAGATCACGCGGCCGTCCAGCCTCAGTGCGAGAGCTTCCGAGACGTTGAACGAGCCTCCCAGCGAGAAGAACATGTCGGCAGGGGTGTAAGTTCCCGAAACTGAGCCCTGCGCATTGGTGATGTCATAAGGTTTGTCGCGGAAATATCTTCCGTCGACGAAAAGGGTGAAGCCAGGCGACAGCTTCAGCGCGACATCCGCGCCGAGATAGGTGTTCGATGCGCTTCCGGGAGCCCATAGGCCTCCCGTAACAGCGGTCCTGACAGTCTCGAAAGAGCCCGGCGGGGCCTTTGTCATGCCGAGCGAAAGGGTCCGGGCGTCACCGGGCACGAGCAGCGCCGGGGCGCTCTGCGCCCGCGCTGCGCCGACCGCCGCGAGCCCGGCCAATATGCAGATAACCAGTCGTTTCATGCTTGTCAGATCTTGACTATGGTGTAGGTGTCATCAAGCCCGGCTCCCTTAAGGTAAAGGTAATACGTGCCTGCAGCCAGGTCGCCCATGTCCAGTGACAGGGGATCGAAAGGAGAGAGGGCGGCCTTGCCTGAGCGTACGACAGCGCCGGCCTTGTTGCTGAGCCTGTACGTGACCTCGCCCGAGTCTCCGGGCAGAACGGTCAGCGTTGTCTTCACGGGGTTGGGGAACAGGTCCACTGGACGCGAACCGTCCCTGACCAGCACCTTGAAACTCTGCGTTGCGGTGGCGTTCTTCGCATCCGCCGCCGTGATGGTGATGGTGGCGAGACCATATCCCATGGAAGTCAGATATGCGGTATCGTCGGTGCCTCCCGTGATGTGTACGACGGACTGGGCGCTGTTCTGGAACGCGAACGTCAGTTCGTCACCGTCGCTGTCCTTGAAATAGTCGGACAGGGAAATGGTCCTGGTCTCGTTCAATACCGGAATCAGTATGTTCGGGACCGTGCCGGTACTCTCTGGAGCAGTATTCTCCAGAACTTTGTAACGGATGTCCAAGGTCGAAGCCTTGCCGTAGGAGTCCGTGGCTGTAAGCCTGCCCTCATATGTCCCGGGATCGGTCTCCGGGGCGCTTATCTTGAGGGAATAGCCAAGCGACGTAGTGTTGAAATCCTCCGCCTTCGAGCCGGCCTCGTACGTCACGGTGACGTCGTGCCCGTCAGGGTCCTCCACGGTGAAGTTGAGGGTAAGCGTCTGCGATGCCCTGAGGACGAGGTTTGAGATGTCCGTGGAGCATTCGACGACCGGAGCGTTGTTGACCGGGGTCTTCACGCTGACTATGTTGGAGTTGCCGGAATAGTTGAGCCCGTAGTCGTAACCGGTCACTTTCAGGAAATAAGTCTTTTCGAAGTCGGCGTTAACGCTGGCGGTCAGGGTTTCTCCCGTTTCGGCCATGCCGGTCTCCACCACGATGGAGGACACGCCATCACCGGGATTGGTGGCGGTCGCCGCCACGACGGCGTCCCTGTCGGTCCCGTAGAAAAGCCTGTAGGCGAATGCCGTCACCTTGTTAGCAGACTCGGTGACGTCCCAGGTGGCCGTGATCGTGTTGGATTGTGCCGAAGCTTTCAGCGTAGTGACATCCGCCGGGATTTCGGGATCGGCTCCGTAGGTGACCGCTCCCAGGGCGTCGAGGGGAATGCCTATCCTGGCCGTCGTGATGTTGAGTTTGGGATTCTCCGCGCCGAGCATCTTCTCGACGAGCATTCCACGGGTGAATCCGGGACCTCCGATAGCGGAAACGACGAGCGCGGCGACTCCCGAGGCCATCGGGCAGGCCATGGAAGTACCCTGCTTCGCGGCGTAGGAATTGCCGGTGACCGTGCTCAGTACTTGTGCCTGACGGTAATCGCCGCCGGGTGCGGCTATGTCCACCCAGTCATCGGCCTTCGTGCCGAAATTGGAATAGTAGGCCTTGGTGCCTTGAGGCCCGTAGGAACCTACGGCTATGGCTCCGGGATAGCAGCCAGGAGCGCCGTATTCCCAGCCATCATTGCCTGCAGAGAAGAATGCTGCACCGCCCGCCATGGGGCCGGTCTGGTTGCCATTCTCGTCGATGCCTGCATATTTGTTGAAATAGTCGATGGCATCCTTCATCGAGTGCTTGAAATCACCCTCGTTGGGCTGCTCGAAGAACTCGTGGTCCTCCTTCGCGGAGACCGTGTCGTACGTGCCGTCGTCGTTTTCGTAGTCGTAACCCCAACTGTTGTTGGCGATCACCGCGCCGTGGTCCGCCGCCCAGACGAGGGCGCGGGCGGCGTCGCCACCTATCTTTTCGTCCTGAAATATCTGGCAGGAGATGATCGTCACGCCTTTGATGCCGGCCTTGGCATCGCCTCCGGCGAGTCCGGAAACGCCTATGCCGTTGTTGTTTATGGCGCCGATTATGCCTGCTACGTGGGTCCCGTGGTCCTGGGGCACGATGCGGGCGCTGTATTCACAGAAATTCCAACTGTCCGTCCTGTTGACGACACCGGCCAGATCCTCGTGGGCATAGTCCACGCCGGTGTCGATGACGCCCACTACGACGGCACTTCTTCCGGTGGTGTAGTCCTTCCAGACCGGCAGGACGTTCAAGTCGACCCCTTCCTTCCAGGCGGCCCCGGAGCCGTCGTTGTAATACTGCCACTGTTCGGGGAGCAGGGGATCGTCGAACGGCAGCTCGTCGTAAAGCTTTATAGGCCTGTCGACTTCGAAAACCCTGATCCCTGCGGAAAGCGCGGCGGCGTCCCCGGCCTTGGTGACCGGGACGGACGGATCGTATTTGATCCTGTACCATCTGTGGAGGCCGGCAGCCCTGTGCCTCTCGTCGAACTCCCCGGTGTCGGGGAAGAGCCTCTCCACCGTCACTACGCCCAACTCGTCGAAGAATCCGCCCAGAAGGCCGGACTTGGTGACAGGGCCAAGGGACGCGTCAAGCAGGACTGCCGTCTCCTCGTCGACATAGAGGTTCGCCGAGGAGAGGTTTTCCTGCTTCTGCGCGTCCGCCGTCTCCTGAGGGGGATCGACGGGCTGCCCGATGTCCCTGGTACACGAAAAAAGCAGTAGCGAGGCAATGGGGATCAATGCCCAAGATGTCTTCTTCATCATAACGTTTCGCTTTTGGCGTATCAGCGCGACATTCCGGGGAACGGGGGCCTATTTGTTAATTTGACTGTCGAGGAAAATTATGACCTTTTCCAGCGACTCGGTCTGTTTCCATTTGATTTTCTCCTGCTTGATGAAGGCGTTGGCTTCCTTCTTGTCCACTCCGGGCCAAGTGGTCACGGTGTGCTGTGTGGCGGGGATGAGGGTGTTGTTGACATATAAGTACAACGTTTCCTTCATCGGTAACTCGAGCCCCGAATCCTTGTCGTGCCGGGTCAGCTGGACAGGCCTGTTCACGAAGTTGAAACGGCCGTCGAGCGAGACCTGGAGACCCTGGGCCGAACCGGCCGCGGAGGACACTCCATAACCTATGTCCACCTTGTTGAGTTTGTCCTCGTCCAGCGACTCCTGCATCAGGACAAGCCCTTTGTCGAGTTCGGACAGCACCTTGTACAGACGGCCCATGACGTTCACGTAGACGTCGTCTCCTATCTTTACAGTATAGATAGAGTTCATGTCCGCAAGCATTATCGTGTCGTCCTTGATGAAGAGGAGTTTGTTGTCGGTGGCGGTGATGTTGAATGACTCCCCCGACAACAGCTCACCGGACCTCGTCCTGGTGGTGCCTTCCGTGAATTCTTCGTAGAGGAAGGGCCACGTCTCACGGGGCACGTAGGGATGTGCCCAGTCGTCTTTCTGTCCGATGGCTTGCTGTGCACCTGCCGTCAGGTATGATGCAAACAGTATGGCGAGGATGGTTATGGTCTTTTTCATGTTCATCAGCAAGAAAAATGAGCCCGTCCGGACATAGACGGGCTCATTGAATAAATGTTGACCTTATTTCGTAAACTCAGTGGTGTAGGAATTGCCATAAAGGTAGCCGGAGTAGTCTCCCGCAGTTATGAGCAGGTTCCAGGGACCGAGGACGAATCCATCGGCAGAGACGGTCGCGATGGCGGGAGCATAGGCCCACTGGCCGCCGCTCTGGCCGAGGAGGATGAGGTTGCCGTAGCCATAGGCGCTGGCGTCCATGACGACCTGACGGTCTGCGAAGGATATCGTGGCGCTGGTAGCGGTTGCATCGAAGGCGACGGTGCCGGTGATGGTCTCTTCTCCGCCCCACAGATTGTAGAGTTCGAGCGTAGTGTCGTTGACCTTGGTGATGGTGACCTCATAGACGCCACCGTCTTTCTGACCGTTGTCATAGTCCTGGGCCTTCCACTTACCTTCCAGATACTTCCAGTCCACGTGGAGGTCCTTGTCGGAGATCGTCAGGTTGAAACTCTTGAAGTTTCCGAGGTTGACGCCGTTGGTCGCGCTCTCGAGGGTGACCCTCATGTTGACGCTGCCGGTGAAGACACCGGGCTGTCCGGTCACTCTCACAGGGATGGCGAGGGAGTCGGTTCCGGCAGGGAAGTTGAGCACGCCGCTCTGGTCCGCCAGGGTATAGTCGACTCCGTTCTTGGCAGTGCCGCTGATGGAATAGGAGACACTGGTGCCCTCGGTCGTGTTGTAAAGTTTTACAGGAATGTTGTATGTGGTGCCTGCAGCCGACTCGGCTACAGAGGCAGAAGTCCTGTACATGGTGACGTAAGGCACTTTGGTGAACTCGGGCTTGTCAACGCAGGAGACGAGTCCGGCAGCAAGGAGTGCAATTGCAAGAACTTTTATAGTATTTTTCATTTTATACTTCCTTTAATTGTTGATTAAAAGCCTTCGTTCTGCACGAGATTCTTGTTGATGTTCATTTCGTGGGCGGGAATGGGCCACTGGAAATGGTAGTCGGTGTTCGAGAAGACCTTTCCGAGGAAGGCATCGCCCTGCTGGACGACATTCTCGGCGGTAGGCTGGCAGGGACGGCCGCTGAAGCCGGTTCCCCATCTCTTGAGGCAGCTGAGGCGGAGTCCTTCTCCGACGGTCTCCTTGAACCACTCGTTCTGGATGTTCTCCATCGAAGCGCTGGTCTGGCTGGCGCCGCGGGCGGCCTGAAGGGCGTTCAGGTCAGCCGTGGCGGCATTGGCATTGCCGGCCTTGAATTCGGCCTCGGCGGCGATGAGATACTGCTCGGCGATCTTGAAGGGCTTCGGAGCAGTACGGCCGTTGAGGACGACTGTCGAAGTGGTGAGGTCCCAGTTGCCGCGGAACTTGACGAAGCAGTAGAAACTGGGAGCGTCGGGAACGTTGAAGTAGTTACCGGACAGGAGGACCGCGGTCTTGTTGTCATACCAGGTGGCGAGACGGAGGTCATCGGCCTCATAGAGCCCGATGAGGGTCTGGCTGGGGATATAATACGGACGGAAGATGTTGGTGTACTTGCTGTCGGTGTTCTCGAGGGTGAAGCAGGTCACGGTGTTGCCGGTGAACTCGGACATGTTGATGAAGCACTGGTAGATGGACTCCATCTTGTTGTCGTACACATAGACCTTCTCCATGTCATCTGCAGTGGCGGCCAGTTTGTACTTGCCGGAATCGATCACCCTGTGGGCATAGGCGGCGGCGTTGCTGTAGTCGGCGATGTCCAGATAGTAACGGGCATAGAGCGCGTTGATGGCGTCGATGGTGGGTTTCTGTGCACCGGCGGAACCGGCAACGTTTCCGAGGATGGAAGCGGCCTGGTCAAGGTCAGACTTGATGGAAGCGTAAACCTCTGCCACGGAAGCCCTTGCGGGAAGTTCGTTCTGGTCGTAGACGAGCACGAGCGGAACTCCGGGGTCGGAAGATGCGCTGGAGGAGTATGCCTTTGCGAAGTGGCGGACCAGCTGGAGGTAAGCGGCGGCGCGGAAGAAGTAGGCCTCACCCTGGACGAGCTTGGCGGCGGCGGCGATGTCCTCGCCGACCTTGTCCTCAGCCGTGTTGGCGATGGCGATGTTGAAGTTCTTGATGGCCGTGTAGTGGCTGCTCCAGAAGTCTTCCACGTCATAGTCGGAAGAAGTGAAGTTGTAGTCGGTCTTATGGACTGCACCATAGTTGTTTCCGAAGTCGACGGTGGCGTTGAAAGCATTGAACATGAGATCCTCGACGATCATGTTGTCACCGTTCTGGAGGGAGCGGTATGACGAGAGGATTCCGTTCTCGATGGCGGAAAGGTTGGTGGCGTTCTGAATGAGGGCGGCATCTTCCTCAAGGGCGATAGCGCTGATGGGGTAGAGGTCCAGATTGCAGGAGATGAGCACCGTAAGCGATGCGGCTGCCGCGAACAATCTTATAATATTTCTTTTCATATTCATCATATTTAACAATCCTTTGATCGTTCTCGATTAGAAGCCGAGTTCAACACCGAAGAGGAACTGCTTGGAGTTACCGACGATACCCATGGAGAGGTTGGAGTCAACCTCGGGGTCGATACCGGTGAACTTGGTGAAGGTGAGGAGGTTGCGGCCCGTGAAGGTGAACTTGACCTTGTTGAACAGCTTGGAGGACTCCATCCACCTGTTGGGAAGCTCGACACCGAACTGGAGGTTCTTCAGACGGAGGAACGAGGCGTTCTCATAGAGGTGGGTGTCGAACTGGAGGATATAACCCTTGGACCAGTCAGGATACTTGGCGTCGGTGTGCTCGGGCGTCCAGAAGTCGGAGACTCCGCGGTAGGTGTTGTAACCGGCGAAGTTCGCAGGGTTCGCATAGAAGTACATATCGTTGTTGAGGAGGGTCTTGCCAAGCACGTACGAGAAGTCGGCGCGCAGGGAGAAGACTTTCCATCCGCCTTCGATACCGAAACCGCCGTTGATGGGGGCATCATAGGTGAAGCCGGTGTTCTGGATGAGGGCATCCTCGTCGAAGGTCTTGGTAGTCCTGCTGAGATCCTTGGTGGGGACATCCGGGTCGTCGCCGGGGAGGTACCACATGGGGGCTCCGTCAGCAGGGTCGACACCTGCATAGATAGGGGCGTAGAACATGATCGGGAGACCCTGGACGTATGCCATACCGTAGGAAGGCATCTCCCAGCGGTAGCGCTGGAGGTCTTCGTCCCAAGCGGCGTCGAAGAGTTCGGTGACCTTCTGCTTATTGTAGTTGAACACGAAGTTCGTGCGGAGATATGCGTCGTTCTTCCTGAAGATGTCGATACCGAGGGTGACGTCCACACCGGTATTGCTGAGTCCGCCGACGTTGGCGGTCACGCTGCTGAATCCGGAAGTGTAAGGATAAGGAACGTCAAGGAGCATGTCGGTGGTCTTACGATAGTACCACTCGACTTCGAGGTTGATCCTGTTGAACACGCGGGTGTTGACACCGAGGGTGAGGAGGCTCTGCTTCTCCCATGTGAGGTCCTTGTTGGCCGGCTGCGAGATGACCCAGGAGTTCGGGTCCTCTGCATAAGCGGTGGAGGAACCGATGAGACCGAGGTGGGTGTAGTCACCGATGGAGGCGTTACCCTGGGTACCGTAACTGGCCTTCAGGGACAGGTCGTCGAGCCAGGGGGTGTTCTGGACGAAACGCTCCTTGCGGGCGTTCCACTTGGCACCTGCGGACCAGAACTGGGCGTGACGGACGTTCTTACCGAAACGGGACGAAGCATCGTCGCGGACAGCGAGATCGATGTTGTACTTGCCCTGATAGCTGTAGTCAACGTGGCCGAAGAAGGAGTTGAACTTGCTCTCGGACAGGGAGTTGGAGATGGAATACGTCGACTGCTTACCATCCTGGAGACGGAAGAGTCGCTGCTCGGTCTGGCCGCTTGAGGATGCGGAGAGGCCTTCGGAATGGTTGCTGATGCCCTCATGACCTGCAAGAACGGTCACATCGTGGTCGCCGTTGAAGTTCATCGAATACTCGATGGTGTTGGTGAGGGTGTTGTTGCTCCTGACGGTGCTGCTCTTGGAGTGTGCACCCGAGGTGACGATGGGGCTGGAAACGTTGTTCCTCTGATCGTAGAGGGTGAGACGCGAGTCGGTACCGATCTGCGAGCGGATCTTGAGGTTCTTGATGGGCTCGATCTCGACGAAGGCGCCGCCGTTGAGCACGTAGTTGTTGTTGATGCGGGGATAGGACTCGAGGAGAACGTTGGGGTTGTTCATACCGTTGGGGAACTTCGGATAATAGAGTTCGCCATTCTCGTCCTTTGCAGGATACATAGGGTTCTGGAGGTAGGACAGACCACCGTTGAGGTTGTAGGTGCTCCAGTACTGGTTGCCCTCCTGCTCGTCCAAGGTGAGGTTGAGGTTGATACCGAGCTTGAGCCAGTTCTTGGGATGACCCTGGAGGTTGGTCCTGACGGTATACCTGTCATAGTAGTTGCCGATGGCGGTACCCTGCTGGTGGAACTGGGAGGCACTGATGACGTAAGCGACCTTCTGTCCGCCGCCCTCGACGGTGACGTCGTTCTGGTACTGAGGGGTGTTGAGGTTCTGGTAGAACTTGTACCACTCGGTGTTATAGGTGTAGCCGTTGTTCAGGTAGTTGGACTGGATCTGTGCGGGGGTGTAGATACCGGCCCTGATCCAGAAGTCGCGGAGTTCGTCGCCGGTCATGACGTTCTCGTAGATGGCCTTGCTGGCCAGGGTCGAGATACCGTACTGGGAACGGACGGTGATGTGTGCGTCGGAGTTGTACGCACCACTCCTGGTGGTGATGTAGACGACGCCGTTAGCCGCACGGGATCCGTAGATGGAGGTGGACGAAGCATCCTTGAGGACCGAGACGGTGAGGATGTCGTTAGGGTTCAGCGACTGGATGGTGTAGCTCGATGAAGGCACGCCGTCGATGATGTAGAGGGGCGTGGAGGAAGCGTCGAGCGAACCGATACCGTGGAGGCGCATCGAAGTCGCGTTGTTACCGGCCATACCGCCGGTGGTGAGGACCGAAAGACCTGCGACCTGACCCTGCAGCTGGTCGAGGGCCGATGCCGAAGGTGCATTCTTGACGATGTCCGAACGGACCGTGGTGACGGAACCGACGAGGTTACCCACCTTCCTGGCGGAACCGTAACCCACGACGATGGCGTTCTCCAGTGCCTCGGAATCGGGCTCCAGCTGTACGTCTACGGTGCTGCGTCCTGCAACAGCGACCTCGGTGGTGAGGTAACCGACGGAGGAGAAGACAAGCGTAGCGCTGGACGGAACGGTGATCGAGTAAGCACCGTTGATGTCGGTGGCGTTACCCGTGCTCGTGCCCTTGACCTGGATGGCGGCGAAAGGAATGGCCTCTCCAGTTGAAGCGTCCTTGACTGTACCCCGGACCGTGACGTTCTGTGCGGAAGCCGCCACTGCGAGGAGCAGGAACAAAGAGCTTAAGAACAGTTTTGCTTTTTTCATAAGCGTAGCGATTAATTAAACATAAATACTAATACGTAACTAACACGATTATAGTCTTTAACCAATCGGGCGTCTTTCTGGGAAAAAACCGGATTTTCCGCAAATGCTTTCAAATCCTAAGCATCCCTTTCAAAACGGCCGGAATAACAGTGTCCCAACGACCGGAAAACGGCGTTTTTTGGGTACAATTCGCCCTTTCCCGGAAGTGGATACATTATTCAAGCTACAAAAATGTGATTAATTTTTCATTTATCCAAATCTGAAAGGCATTAATTCATGTGGTTAAGGATGTCGTCCCGCCTGCTTTACGGTCTGTTACTGCCTCGCGCGTGCGTAGTATAAGATGTAGTTTCCAGGTCATTGATTATCTGGCATAAAGTCTTATATTTGTAGATAATTGCTTAACCTCAAATACAGACTTTCTATGTTGAAGAAAATCAGAATCGCGCTTGCAGCCGTCTTCTTCATCGGCATCACCCTGCTTCTCGCCGGTATCGGACAGCAGTGGTGGGGATGGATGGCCAAGCTCCAGTTCCTTCCTGCCTGCCTTGCGCTCAACGTGGCCGTGATCGTCGCGCTTGTGCTGCTGACCTTCGTCTGCGGCAGGATCTACTGCTCCGTCATCTGCCCTCTCGGTGTATGGCAGGACATCGTCCTTTGGGTGCGCCGCACCCTCGGGAAGCTGCAGATGAAGAGCTTCGCCCGCCGGGCCGCGAAGGCAAAAGCCGCGGGCAAGCCCGTACCTAAACTGAAATGCCGCATAGGCAAGACTTTCGGTTACAAATCCGAACACAAGGCCCTTCGCTACGGAGTCTGGGCGGTGTTCGTACTGTGCCTCATCCTGGGTATACAGGTGCTTGTGGCCCTGATAGCTCCTTACAGCGCCTACGGGCGCATCGTCACCAGCATCGTGCATCCCAACGGATGGGTGGTTCCGCTGATCGCGTTCCTCACCCTGGCCTGCGTGACTTACCTGGCCTGGACCGACGGACGCTCGTGGTGCAACAACATCTGCCCCGTCGGCACGACTCTCAGCTTCATCTCGCGTTTCTCGCTCTTCCGCATGACCATCGACGAGAGCAAGTGCATCGCCTGCGGCAAGTGCTACAAGAACTGCAAGGCCTCCTGCATCGACGGGGAGGCCCACAAGGTCGACTGCTCGCGCTGCGTCGTCTGCTTCGACTGCATCGAACAGTGCTCTGAAGGCGCCCTCAGGCTCCGCTTCGCCTATGGCCCCAAGTCCAAGGCCGCGCCCGCTCCTGCCATTCAGGGCGAAGCCTCTCCTGTCACTCCGAGCAAAGCGAAGGAGTCCGCCCCCGAGTCCCCCGACCTCGGCAAGCGCGCTTTCATGCTGGGAGCGCTGATGGCCGGTTCCTCGGCCCTGCTGCATGCCCAGGAAGGGGAGAAGACCGACGGAGGATTCGCCGTCGTCATCCCCAAGAAGGCTCCCAAACGTGAGAACCGTCTGGTCCCTCCCGGAGCCAAGGGCGTGAAGAATTTCTACAAGCACTGCACCGCCTGCCAGCTGTGCGTGGCCAATTGCCCCAACAACGTCCTGCGCCCCAGCACCGATCCTGCGCACCTGATGCAGCCGAAGATGGACTTCGACCGCGGATTCTGCCGTCCCGAGTGCACGACCTGCTCGCAGGTCTGTCCTGCAGGCGCCATCCTCCCGATCACCAAGGAGGAGAAGACCATGGTCCATATCGGCCGCGCCGTGGTGGATTACGATCTCTGCGTCGCCGCCAAGGGCGAAGCCAGCTGCGGGAAATGTGCCGCAAGCTGCCCCGCGGGAGCCGTATCGATGGTCCGCAGGGACGCGTCCGACCGGAGCTCGCCGCTCATTCCGAGCGTCATCGAGGACCGCTGCATAGGCTGCGGCAAGTGCGAGTATCTGTGCCCTTCGCGCCCGATAAGCGCCATCCATGTCGAAGGACTCGTTTCACACATTCATGAGTAGGGCTATGAAAGACTTTTCCAGAAGAGATTTCCTCAAGGCCGGCGCAGGGGCGGTCGCCCTCGGCGCCGCAGCGGCCTGCGCCCCCGGCGCAAAGAAGAGGGACAAGGACGTCGAGGTGTCCGAAGGCATGCCCCTCCGCACCAATCCGAATTCCGGCGACAAGGTTTCCATCCTTGGTTACGGCTGCATGCGCTGGCAGATGGTCCAGGGTCCTGACGGGAAACAGATAGTGGACCAGGATTCCGTGAATGAACTGGTTGACTATGCCCTCGCAAATGGTGTCAACTATTTCGACACGTCCCCCGTGTATCTCCAGGGCCAGTCCGAGGCCGCGGCGGGTATAGCGCTCTCGCGCCATCCCCGCAGCAGCTATTTCCTCGCGACCAAGCTTTCAAACCAGTCCGGAGATCCTTCCTTCGAGCGCTCCGTACAGATGTACCGCGACTCTTTCAAAAATCTCCAGACTGATTATATCGATTATTACCTCATCCATATCGTCCGCGACGGGGACGACTGGCGCCGCCGTGCGGTGGACAACGGCATGATGGATTTCCTCATGCGGGAGCGCGAGGCCGGACGCATACGCAACCTGGGCCTGTCCGTGCATCCGACGCGTCCCGGATTCGACGACGTGATGACGTACCATGACAAGTACCACTTCGACTTCTGCCAGATCCAGATGAACTACGTCGACTGGTATACCGGCGATGCAGAGTACCTTTACAACGAGCTGGACAAGCGCGGGATTCCCGTCGTCATCATGGAGCCCCTGCTCGGAGGCCGTCTGAGCAGTGTCCCCAAGGTGGTCGCCGAGAGGTTCAAGGAGCGCGAGCCCGACGCTTCGGTGGCCTCCTGGGCGTTCCGCTTCTGCGGCACCAAGCCCCGCGTGCTCACCGCCCTGAGCGGCATGACATACATGGAGCATCTTCAGGACAACCTCAAGACCTTCCTGCATTTCAAGCCTCTAACGGACGAGGAGATGGACTTCCTCAAGGAAGCCGCCGGCCTCATCAGCAAGTACCCGCTCGTGGCCTGCACGAACTGCCAGTACTGCATGCCCTGTCCTTACGGCATCGACATACCCGGCATCTTCAAGCATTACAACAGCTGCGTGAACGACGGTTTCATCGCCCAGAGCACCGAGCAGAAAGACTTCAAGAAGCTGAAGAAGGCCTATCTCGCTTCTTACGACAAGGCCATAGAGACCGTCCGCCAGGCAGACCACTGCATCTCGTGCAATACCTGTGTGTCGCACTGCCCGCAGCATATCCGCATCCCCCGCGAGCTGCGCCGCATTGACGACTATATCGAGCAGCTCAAGCAGGAAACCCTTTAATGGAAAGGCGATGGAAGACATTTCCAGAAGGCGTTTCTTGAAGGTGACCGGGACCGCCGCGGTGGCGCTTGGCGCCGCTGCGGCGTGCAAGCCCGGTCCCGGCGGCAATGCGAAGGATGCCGAGGTGTCCGAAGGGATGCCGCTCCGCACCAATCCCAATACGGGCGACAAGGTTTCGCTCCTCGGTTACGGTTGCATGCGCTGGCCGATGATAAATGACGAAAACGGTAACGAGGTCGTCGACCAGGAGAAGGTTAACGAGATGGTGGACTATGCCATCGAGCACGGTGTCAATTATTTCGATTCCGCGCCGGTGTATCTCCAGGGGCAGAGCGAGGCGGCTACGGCAAAGGCCCTGAGCCGCCATCCCCGCGACAGCTATTACATCGCTACCAAACTGTCCAACCACCGCGGTTTCGAGCCGACATATGAGGCGGGCGTAGAGATGTACAGGCGTTCGCTCGGTTATTACAATACCGACCACATCGACTATTACCTTCTGCACAATGTCGGCGGCCTGGATGCTTTCAGGCAGCGTTTCCTGGACAACGGACTGATTGATTTCCTGCTCAGGGAACGTGCCGAAGGCCGCATCCGCAACCTGGGATTCTCGTTCCACGGCACTGAGAAGGGCTTGGACGAACTTCTGGCGCTTCACGACACCTATCATTGGGATTTCTGCCAGATCCAGATGAACTATGTCGACTGGACCCATGGCAACTACAGCGCTAAGTACGCGTACGAACAGCTTGTCGCCAGGGGGATTCCTGTCGTCATAATGGAGCCGCTGCTCGGCGGGCGCCTGAGCGACGTCCCCGTGCCCGTCGCCGAGCGGTTCAAGGAGAGGGAGCCTTCGCTCTCCGTCGCCTCCTGGGCGTTCCGCTTCTGCGGCACGATGCCCGGAGTCCTCACCGCCTTGAGCGGAATGACCTACATGGAGCATCTCCAGGACAATGTCTCTACCTTCGAGCATTTCAAGCCCCTCACAGAGGAGGAGCTCGGATTCCTGGAGGAGATGGCGGGCCTGATCAGCGACTATCCGCTGGTGCCCTGCACCGGTTGCCAATACTGCATGCCCTGCCCTTACGGCATCGACATCCCCGGCATCTTCAAACACTACAACGGCAGCGTCAACGACGGCTCCATCGCCCAGAGCACAGACCAGAAGGATTTCAGGAAGCTGAAGAAGGCATATCTGACCTCATACGACAAGGCCATAGAGTCTGTACGCCAGGCGGACCACTGCATCTCATGCAACCAGTGCGCCCCCCGCTGTCCGCAGGGGATCCGCATCCCTCGCGAGCTGCGCCGCATCGACAACTACATCGAATCCCTCAAGCAGGAAACCCTTCATCCTTCGACCTGAGGTAGAAGGATACTGGCGTTTTTGCCGTTTTCATGCGCATCCTTCGACCCGCGGTCGAAGGATGTGTTGTTTTTTGGTGTAATGAGGGCTAACCTTCGACCTGGCGGACGGAGGCGAGGACGGCGCGGGAGGTGCCGGGGGTGCAGACGTATGACTGCGGGTCGCGGAAGCCGAGGAGGAAGGCCTCCACGTCCATGCGCTTCTTGCCCGCGAGCTGGAGCTCGCGGATGCGGAGCGCGCCGTCGGCCGTGGTGACGGCCAGCAGCGCCTTCCCGTCCGACAGGACGGTGCCCGGCGTCGGCATCGTCTCGCCGCAGACGGCTTCGACCTCTGCAGCCGTCATCCGCTCCGCCCTGTAGATCTTCATTTGTACGGCCTTCCCCGCCTCGTCGGCAGGTGTCTTCCCGGACCGTGCCACCCTCGGCATCGTAAGAGGGAGGGGCCCGTCGTCAGACGGGAGGGGTCCTGCAGAGCAGGACGTCCGGGAGGACACCTGCCGCGAGGCGGGAAGGATTTCGGTGAAGGCGGCGGGGTAGGGGCTGAGGCCGCGGACGAGGTTGTAGATGTTCTCGGTGGTGTCCGTCCAGTCGATGTGGCATAGCTCCTTGGTGAGCTTGGGCGCGGGCTTGAGGACTTCCGAACCCTGGATGAAGGACCGCTGCACACGTAACTCGGCATTTCCCTGGATGAGTCCTTCCACGGTCTGGGTCACCAGTTCGGCGCCCATGGCCATGAGCCTGTCGTGGACGTCTCCCGCCGTGTCGGTGTCGTTGATGCGGCACTCCTCACGCAGGATGATGCCTCCCGTGTCGATGTCATGGTCTATCATGAACGTGGTCACGCCCGTCACCCTCTCTCCGTTGATGACCGCCCAGTTGATGGGGGCGGCGCCACGGTACTGCGGCAGCAGCGCCGCGTGGAGGTTGAAGGTGCCGAGTTTAGGCATGGCCCAGACCTCCTCCGGAAGCATGCGGAAGGCCACGACCACGAAGAGGTCGGCCTTCCATGAGCGGAGGGCGTCAAGGAACTCCGGATCCTTCAGCTTCACAGGCTGCAGCACCGGGATCCCGTGCTCCACGGCGTACTTCTTCACCGCGCTCTCGTTCACCTTGAGGCCGCGTCCCGAGGGCTTGTCGGCGACGGTCACCACGCCCACGACCTTGTATCCCCTGGCAATAAGGGCCTCCAGCGGTGCGACGGCGAACTCCGGCGTACCCATGTACACGATGCGCGTCTTCCTGAAGAATCCCGCGACCCGCGTCTTCAGGGCCCTCCAGGCGGTCTTGACCGAGTCGGTGTTGAAGGCGCTGTCGTGCGATGCCTTCCATACGAGGTACACTGCAATCGGGACAAGAACATAAAGCGGTATCAAAGCGCCGGTGAGGGGGGAGACCGCACCGTCCTTGGCCAGTTTCTGGCCGGTCAGGTCAACGACCCAGTAAAGGACGAAGAAGAGGACGGAGATGATGGCGGCCGTACCAAGGCCTCCCTTGCGGACGAACGATCCCAGCGGAGCGCCGAAAAAGAAGAGTATGAGGCAGGCCAGGGCCTGCACGAAGCGCCTCATGATCTCCAGGTCCGCGCGGCGGATGTAGAACAGGTTCTCGTACACGTCGCGGTTCATGTTCAGCATCTCGTTCTGCACCATCGTCGCCCTTTCCGACGCCATGGTGTATGCTGCGATCTTGGACTCGATGTCATCCCATACCAGATAGCTCTCATCCTCGAAATTCCTGAGGTTCTTGCGCCTTACGGAGGTGTCGAGCTGCTCCCTCTTGTTCATTCCGATGGCGGAGTTGAACATCTTCATCTGGGCGTCGTACGCCCTGTCGAACCTGATGTGGATCGAGTCCCTGAAGCTTGACAGGTCTTCGAGGTCCATGGACTTGATCTGGTCGCTGAACCTGGTGCTGTCGGATTTCTCGAAGGAATAGTTCTCCAAGGGGATCAGGAGCTCCTGGCGGGCGAAGAACAACTTCTGCAGCTCGAGGGTGGTGTCACGGTACTGCTTGGTATTTGTCTCCTGGTAGTTCGTGCCGTTGTACAGGGTGAAGGTCAGATACTCTTTGGATGAAGACATCTTCATCAGTGCGGAGTCCGCCAGGGTGACGCTGGTGTTGCCCTTGTTGCCGGTATGGTCATATACCATGACACCGTGCATCATCCCGGTCCTGTCGTCGCGGTCGTCCACGCGGAGTATGTAGCCTTCAATGCCGTCGTAGAAAATACCGGAGGGTATCTTGATCTCGTCCTTGGTCTTGTTGATATCGTCGCGCAAAGTGTAGATCTTGTCGTAGGCGACGGGCACGAGGTCGTTGGCGGAGTAGAACGCCAGGACGCTGATGACGGCCGAAGCGAGGAACAGCGGGGTCATGATGCGGACCAGCGATATGCCCGCGCTCTTGACCGCGATGAGCTCGTTGTTCTCGCTCATCTGGCCTATGGTCCACATCGACGCGAGCAACGTCGCCAGCGGCATGGCCAGCGGAAGGATGGTGCAGCCGCCCCACATCAGGAACTCCAGGATGACGCTGAATGACAGGCCCTTGCCTACAAGCTCGTCGATGTACACCCAAAGGAACTGCATCACCAGGATGAACATGACGACCAGGAGGATCGCTACGAACGGTCCTATGAAGGATTTGAGTATGAACCTGTCCAGTCGTTTCATGCGGTGACCCCGGGATGGCTATTTCGTGGCGAGGGCCCTGAGGGTGTCGAGGGCATCGGACAGACCTGCAACATCCTTGCCACCTGCGGTGGCCAGGACGGGCTGTCCGCCGCCGCCGCCCTTGATGAACTTCGCCGCATCGCGGATCTCCTTGCCGGCGTTGTGCCCGGCGGCGACGAGGTCGTCGGAGTAAGCCAGAAGCAGCTGCGGCTTGCCTTCATATTCGAAAGCCGCGGCGACAGCTGTATTCTTCATGCCCTTCTGCAGCGACAGCACGGCGTTGCGCATCATCGCAGGGTCGACCGATATCTGGCTGACAATCAGCTTGATGCCGTTGACGTCCTCCGCCTTCTCGGAGAGTCTGGCGGCGAACTCCGCAGCCTTCTGGCGGGCGAATTCCTCCGCCTGTTTCTTGAACGAAGCGTTGTCCTCGATTAGTTTGGAGATGGCTCCGGTAAGGTCAGGGACGTTGTTGAAGAATGACCTGGCGGTCCTGAGCATCTCCTGGATGCCGCCGACAAAGTCTTCAGCCTCGGCTCCGGTCACGGCCTCGATGCGGCGGATGCCGGCGGCGATGGCCGATTCGCTGACGATCTTGAAGAATCCGATGTTGCCCGTGGCGGAAGTGTGGCATCCGCCGCAGAGCTCCACGCTGGGACCGAACCTGACCACGCGGACGCGGTCGCCGTACTTTTCCCCGAAAAGGGCCATGGCGCCCATGCCGCGTGCCTCCTCCATGGTGGCGGAACGGTTCTCGTCCAGAGGGAAGTTGCTGCGTATCAGTTCATTGACCCGGTGCTCTACCTGGGCGACCTGCTCGTCCGAGAGTTTCTCGAAATGCGAGAAGTCGAAACGGAATCCCTTGTCGGAGACATAAGAACCCTTCTGTTCAACATGGGTGCCGAGGATCTCGCGCAACGCGCGGTGCATCAGGTGCGTGCAGCTGTGGTTGTTGGCGATGCGCTGCCTGCGGGCGGCGTCGACGGTGAGCTTGAAGGCCCCGGTACAGTCCTGCGGCAGCTGCTCGGCGATATGTATCGTGAGGTTGTTCTCCTTGACGGTGTTGAGGATGCGGATGACCTCGCCGTCCTCAGTCTCGAGGACTCCGGTGTCGCCGATCTCGCCGCCCATCTCGCCGTAGAACGGAGTACGGTCGAAGACGAGCTGGAGCATCTCCTTGTTCTTCTGGACGACCGTGCGCTGCTTGAGCAGCAGGGCGCCTTCCACCTCGGTGGTGTCGAAGCCGACAAACTCGACCTCCTCGCCTCCGTGGTACTCCACCCAGTCGCCGAATGTGTTGGCCGTGGCGTTGCGCGCGCGCTCCTTCTGCTTACGCAGTTCCTCCTGGAAACCTTCCATGTCCACGGTGAAGCCGTTCTCGGCCGCGATGAGCTGGGTGAGGTCGATCGGGAATCCGTAAGTGTCGTAAAGGGTGAAGGCGTTCACGCCGCCGAGCACCTTGGTGCCGGAATCGGCCGCCATGTAGTCGCCCAGGAGCTTGATGCCGCGGTCGAGGGTGCGCAGGAAGGCGAGCTCCTCCTCGCGGATGACGTTCTCGATGAGTTTCTGCTGCGCCTTGATCTCGGGATATGATTCGCCCATGTCGTCGACGAGCTGCTGCACGAGGCGGCAGAGGAAGGGCTCGGAAAGCCCGAGGAAAGTGTAGCCGTAGCGGACGGCGCGGCGCAGGATCCTGCGGATCACGTAGCCGGCCTTGACGTTGGACGGCAGCTGGCCGTCGGCGATGGAGAAGCTGATGGCGCGGATGTGGTCGGCGATCACGCGCATGGCCACGTCGGTGTCGTGCGACTCGCCGTATTTATGCCCGGAGAGCTCGCCGATACGGGCGAGCATCCCGCCGAACACGTCGGTATCGTAGTTGGAATTCTTGCCCTGGAGGACGGCACAGAGGCGCTCGAAGCCCATTCCGGTGTCGATGTTCTTGGCCGGAAGCGGCTCGAGGTGGCCGTCGGAGAGGCGCTGGAACTCCATGAACACGAGGTTCCAGATCTCGATGACGTGAGGGTCGCCCGTATTGACGAGGTCGCGCCCGGAAACTCCGGAGGCACGCTCCCCGGCGGTACGGATGTCGATGTGTATCTCGCTGCAGGGACCGCACGGTCCCGTATCTCCCATCTCCCAGAAATTGTCGTGCTTGTTGCCGAGGACGATGTGGTCCTCCGGCAGGTGCTTGAGCCAGGCCTGCCTGGCCTCCTCGTCCATGGCGGTGCCGTCGTCGGCCGAGCCCTCGAAAACGGTGGCGTAGAGTTCCTTCTTATCTATGCCATATACTTCGGTGAGCAGTTCCCAGGCCCAGTCGATGGCCTCCACCTTGAAATAGTCTCCGAAACTCCAGTTGCCAAGCATCTCGAACATGGTGTGATGGTAGGTGTCGTGGCCCACTTCCTCGAGGTCGTTGTGCTTGCCGCTCACGCGGAGGCATTTCTGCGAATCGACGGCGCGGTTGAACCTGGACTTGGTATTGCCCAGGAAAATATCCTTGAACTGGTTCATGCCGGCATTGGTGAACATGAGGGTGGGGTCGTTCTTCACGACCATCGGAGCCGAAGGGACCACGGTATGCCCCTTGGAAGAGAAATAATCCAGGAATTTCTGCCTGATTTCTTTGGAAGTCATAATACTCTTAATAATAACACAGACTGCAAAATTAGCACTTTTTCCTCAAAAAAGAGTATATTTGCCCGGATATGTCCAAGTTCCGCAAGTACAGCCTCAATCCCGATACCTTGTTGTACGAGTTGAGGGAGGTTTCCAGGAGGACCATCTTCGCCAAGGCCACCCTCGTGTTCCTCGGCAGCGTGGCCCTTGCCCTTCTGTATTTCTTCCTCTACACCTCCGTCCTCGGAAACGAGTCGCCCAAAATGGCCATCCTGAAGCTGGAAAACGCCCGCTGGGTGTCGCGCATGGAGGTGCTCAACCGCCGCCTCGACAGCTACGAAACGACACTAAAGGCCCTGGAGACGCGCAACGACGACATATACCGTTCGATCTTCGGAATGAACGAGATCCCCCAGGAGCTCCGCGAGTCCGGCTTCGGCGGCCTGAACCGCTACGACTATCTCGCTGACGCTCAGCCCGGAAGCCCGCTCCGGGGCACTGCCGAGCGCCTCGACCACCTGACCAAGGAGACATACGTACAGAGCAAGTCCTTCGACGAGGTCGCGACCCTTTCCAAGAGGGCCGGCGACATGGCTTCCTGCATCCCCGCCATCCCTCCTTTCAGTCCCGAGAAAGGCAAATACACCCTCTCCAGCCCCTTCGGATACAGGAGCGACCCCATTTCCGGCACGACCAAGTATCACGACGGCCAGGATTTCGCGATGAAGCCCGGCACACCTGTCTACGCCACGGGCGACGGAGTGGTGGAATACGTGAAATTCAGCTTCACCGGCTACGGCAACGAAATACTCATCGACCACGGCTTCGGCTACAAGACGCGCTATGCGCACATGAGCGTCATCAGCGTGGCTGAGGGCATGAAGCTCAAGCGCGGTGACTGCATAGGCGAAAGCGGCAACTCCGGAAAGTCCACGGGACCGCACCTGCATTACGAGGTGCTATACCGGGGTGAAAGGGTCAATCCGATGAACTACCTGGACATGGACATGCCCGTGAAGGAATATGCAGAGATGGTCCGCAAGCGCGGCGACGAAACCAAGGAACTGCTCCAGCAGTCATTCAGAGTGAGAAGGAGATGAGCAGGGAGCAGTACATAATCGACAGGAACCTCCGCTTCAGGCGCTCCACAAGGACCGTCTGGAACGTGGTGAAGAGCATATTGAAATACACCGTTGCGACCGTGTCGCTGGCAGTCTTCTACTACATCGTCTTCGCCCTTGTGGTCAACACCGACTCCGAGCGCCGTCTCATCCGCGAGAACCGCCTCTACGAGCGTACTTACCAGGACATGCTGAAGCGTGAGAGGCTCCTTTCGGACGTCATCGCGGGTCTCGAGGTCAAGGACGACCAGATCTACGAGGAGATCTTCCATGCCCGAGCCCCTCAGATGGACGCCCTCCTTTCCGAGGACTACCTCGCCGCCGCGGACACTGTCCCGGACTACGAGATGGTGGAATACGCGTACGGCAAGGTCGTCGCCGCCGAGGGACGCGCGGCGCGCGTGGAGGACAATTTCCGCAGGGCCCTGGGGCTGGTGGCCTCCGGGGACCGCGCCCTCCCTCCCATGTCCCTGCCGCTGTCCACCGTCTCCTTCGCCCAGGTGGGCGCATCGGTAGGACAGAAGGTCAATCCCTTCTACAAGGTGGAGACCGCGCATAACGGGGTGGACCTGATAGCTCCGCAGGGGGATCCGGTCCTTGCCGTTGCCGACGGCACCGTCACGGACGTGGTCACTTCGAGAAAGGGCCTGGGCAACGTGGTTGAGATCACCCATCCCGGAGGTTACGTCACCCGCTATGCTCACCTGGCGGACATCACCGTCTCGCGCGGCCAGAGGGTGCAGCGCGGCCGGAAAATCGCCTCCGTGGGCATCTCCGGCAACTCCTTCGCCCCCCACCTGCATTTCGAACTCCTGAAGGACGGTCAATACATGGATCCCGTGGACTGTTTCTTCGCCGGCGTGACGCCGGACGCATATGCAGGAATGAAACTGATGGCCTCCCGGACGGGCCAGTCGCTCGACTAACACAAAAACTAAAGCTATATGGACAAGTTGTACTTCAGCATCGGCGAAGCCGCACAAGCCATCGGGGAGAGCACGTCCCTGGTAAGATATTGGACTAACGAGTTCGACCGGCACTTCAAGGTCGGACGCTCCTCGCGCGGCGACCGCAAATACACCGCCGCCGACATCGAGACCCTGAAGCAGATCCATTATCTGGTGAACGTCAAGGGCATGACCCTGGAGGGCGTCGACAAGGCCCTCAAGGACAGCAAAAGGGCCGTAGACAAGGACGTAAAGGTGTTGGAATCGCTTAAAAAGATCCGCGAGCAGCTGACCGAGGTGAAAAAGGCTTTATAAACAGGAAATTATTTTGTACTTTTGCAGTTCCTAACAGAATAAGAATAAACAGCTTTTTAATATGGCTAAGAAAATCAAGAAGGTGGAGACACCCATAGACCAGAGGGAAACCTTCGTCTCCCTGCAGAAGAACTTCGCAGATTCGGAGCTCAGCGTAGAGGAGAAACTCAAGGTCCTCTATGACCTCCAGAAGGCCGACGTGGCCATCGACAAGATCCTCCAGCTCCGTGGCGAGCTCCCGGACGAGGTCGAGGCGCTCGAGAACGAGGTCGCCGACCTCAAGGCCAAGGTCGCCCAGGAGACCGAGGTCATCGACAGGTTCAACAAGTCCATCGCCGCCAACAAGCAGAACATCATCGACCTGGACGAGGAGATCGCCAAGTATCAGGAGCAGCTGAACAACATCTCCAACAGCCGCGAGTTCGATTCCATCAACAAGGAGATCGAGAACCAGGGCTACCTCCGCCAGATCTCGGAGAAAAACATCAACGACTCCAAGATGGCCATCGCCAACAAGAAGGCCGCCATCGAGGACCTCAAGCACGTCATTGCAATGCGCAGCGAGGACCTCAAGGCCAAGAGGCAGGAGCTTGAGAGCATCGTCGAGTCCACCGCCGACGAGGAGAAGGAACTCATCGAGAAGCGCAACGCCTGCGCCGCCAAGATCGACGCCAGGACCATGAGCGCTTACGACCGCATCCGCAAGAGCGTCCACAACCATCTCGCCGTGGTGTCGGTGTACAACGGCGACTCCTGCGGAGGATGCTTCAATACCATTACCCCCCAGCGTCTCCTGGAGATCGCTTCCAACAAGAAGCTCATCATCTGCGAG
Source organism: Bacteroidales bacterium (assembly GCA_017620335.1). GTDB lineage: Bacteria > Bacteroidota > Bacteroidia > Bacteroidales > UBA932 > Cryptobacteroides. The sequence continues at coordinate 64,465 of JAFZQO010000017.1, read as the reverse complement.
CACTGCGGACGCATTATCGTAAACTCCGAATTCGAGTAAACCTCACTGGCCATGCCTGACCAGAAAAGCAGACCGTACCGGAAGAAGGAACAGGCGGTCAACCTGGATGCACTTGGGCTTGAGATGGGTAATATCCCGCCTCAGGCTCTTGATGCTGAAGAGTCCGTCCTGGGAGCGATGCTCCTCGAGCCGTCCTGCGTGGACGAGGCCATGGAGGAGCTTTCCCCGTCGTGTTTCTACGACCCTCACCACCGTATGATCTTCGAGGCCATGTCCTCCCTGGTCACGGAGCATGTCGCCGTGGACCTCATCACGGTCTCCAACAAGCTCAAGGCGAACGGGCAGCTCGCAGAAGTGGGCGGCCCCGTGGCGCTGGCCGACCTCTCGCAGAAGGTCGGCGCCGCCGCCAATATGGAGTTCCACATCAAGATCCTCAAGCAGAAGACTATCCAGAGGGACCTTATCAAGGCGTCATACGACATCCTCAAGAAGTCGTATGACGACTCCGTCAAGGTGGACGACCTGATCGACATGGCGCAGACCGAGGTGTATGCCGCCATCCAGAACAACGTCCGTAAGGAGGTCCAGGACATAGGCTCCATCATCAACACCGCCCTCAGCGACATCGAGAAGCTCCAGGGGAGCGAAGGCCCCACGGGCGTCCCTTCGGGCTTCGCGTCCATAGACCGCATCACGCAGGGCTGGCAGCCTTCGGACCTCATCATCCTCGCCGCCCGCCCTTCGGTAGGTAAGACCGCCTTCGCGCTCAACCTCGCCCGCAACGCCGCGGTCATCCACCACATGCCGGTGGCGTTCTTCTCCCTTGAGATGTCCGCCATTCAGCTTGCCAAGCGACTTATGACCAGCGAGTCAGGCCTCAGCGCCGACAAGATCAAAGGCGGAGTCAAGCTGGAATCCTACGAGTGGGAGCAGCTCGAGTACAAGCTGAAGGCCCTCGCAAAGGCCCCCCTGTACATCGACGACACCCCCGGCATCCCCGTCATGGAGTTCCGCACCAAGGTCAAGACCCTGGTGAAGAACAGGGGAGTGCGCATCGTGTTCGTGGACTATCTCCAGCTTATGCAGGGACCTGCTGAACTGCGCGGCATGCGCGAGCAGGAGGTCGCCGCGATCTCCCGCACCCTCAAGGCCACGGCCAAGGAACTCAACGTCCCCATCATCGCCCTCTCTCAGCTGTCACGAAATGCCGTGCAGCGTCAGGGCGGCAGCGGTAAGCCGCAATTGAGCGACCTGCGTGAGTCCGGCTCCATCGAGCAGGACGCCGACATGGTCATCTTCATCCACAGGCCTGATTATGTGGGTCTGTCGCAGAATGAGGGGGACAAGGAGGCGACCGAGATCATCATCGCCAAGCACCGCAACGGCGAGACCGCAGACATCGACATGAGGTTCAAGAGCGAGCAGATCAAGTTCATGGAGATGGACGATTCGCTCGACGTGCAGGCCAGGACCTTCGAGTCCGGCATGAACAGCGAGTTCTACAATCCCGCATTCTGATGCAGCATGGAGACCGTCTCTCATAAGGGAAGGATAGTGCAGGTCACGCCGGAGTTCACGACGGTTGAGATCATCTCCGGATCGGCCTGCTCGACCTGCCATGCCTCCGGCCTTTGCGGCATGTCCGAATACACTAAGAAAGCGATAGAGGTACCCACAAGGTCCTGGGACCGTTTCGAGCCCGGGCAGGAGGTGAACGTCCTGCTCAAGGCCTCGATGGGTCACAAGGCCGTGTGGCTCGCATATGTCGCCCCCCTGGTGGTCCTGCTTGCAGTCCTGCTCGTGTCGCTCGGCCTCGGGGCCGGCGAACTGGCCGCAGGGCTGGGCGCCGTCGGAGGAGTGGCGGTGTATTATCTGTTCCTCTGGCTGTTCAGGGACAGGCTGCGGAACCAATACGTGTTCACCATAGAGAATTAATCAATCAAAAACCACTATAAATAATGACACAGACTATTATCTGGACCATCGTCATCATCTCAGTCCTCGGACTGCTGCTGGCCCTCGTCCTCTTCTTCATAGCGAAGAAGTTCAAGGTCGAGGAGGACCCGCGCATCGACGAGGTGGAGAAAGTGATGCCGGGCGCCAACTGCGGAGGCTGCGGCTTCGCCGGCTGCCGTGCGTTCGCGGACGCGGCCGTCAAGGCCGCCGACCTCGACTCGCAGTTCTGCCCGGTAGGGGGGAACGAGGTGATGAAGAAGGTCGCCGCCATCCTTGGCCATGAGGTCAAGGAGAAGGCTCCGATGGTCGCTGTGGTGCGTTGCAACGGCAGTTGCGAGAACCGCCCCAGGACCAACTCCTACGACGGCTACCCTTCCTGCAAGGTCAAGGCCGCCCTGTACAGCGGTGACACCGGCTGTTCCTTCGGCTGCCTCGGCTGCGGCGATTGCGTCGCCGCTTGCCAGTTCGGCGCCCTGAGCATGGATCCCGTCACCGGCCTGCCGGTCGTGGACGAGACCAAGTGCACTGCCTGCGGCTCCTGCGTCAAGGCCTGCCCGAGGCACATCATCGAGCTCCGCAACATCGGCACCACCCCCAAGAACCAGAGGAGGGTGTACGTGGCCTGCAGCAACAAGGAGAAGGGCGGCATCGCCCGCAAGGCGTGCAAGGCAGCCTGCATCGGCTGCGGCAAGTGCGCCAAGGTCTGCAAGTTCGACGCCATCACCGTCGCGGACAATCTCTGCTACATTGATTACGCGAAGTGCAAGGCCTGCGGCCAGTGCTTCTTCGAGTGCCCCACCGGCGCCATCCATGTGGCCGGTTTCACCCCGAAGAAGGTCGAGCCCAAGCCCGCTCCCGCGCCTGCGGCCCCGGCCGCTCCCGCCGCCGAACCCGTAAAGAAGGAGGTGAACAATGGCTAAGACAACATTCCGTATCGGAGGCGTGCATCCGGACGATGCCAAGCTCTCCCGCGGCTGCACGATAGAGGTCCTTCCTCTCCCGCAGACCGTCTATGTATCCATGGCCCAGCATCTGGGCGCTCCGGCCAAGCCGGTCGTCGCCGTCGGCGACGAAGTCAAGGCCGGGCAGCTCATCGCCGAGGCCGGCGGATTCATCTCCGCCAACGTCCATTCCCCGGTGAGCGGCAAGGTCAAGTCCATCGCCCCGCGCAAGGACATCGCCGGCAATAACTTCATGCACGTCGAGATCACCGTCGACGGCGACGAGTGGGCCGAGGGTATCGACCTCTCCGACACCCTTGTCACCGAGATTCCTGAAGACAGGGCCGCCATCCTCGACCGCATCAAGGCCTGCGGCGTCGTCGGCCTGGGAGGCGCCACGTTCCCCACGCACGTGAAGCTCAATCCCGCTCCCGGGAGCGTGGCCGAGTGCCTCATCATCAACGGCGCCGAGTGCGAGCCCTACCTCACCAGCGACTTCCGCATCATGGTCGAGCGCCCGAAGGAGATCGTCGTCGGCGCAGCCATCATGCAGAAGGTCCTCGGAGGCTGCCGCTGCGTGATAGGCATCGAGGAGAACAAGCCCGAGGCCCTGGAGTCCATGTCCAAGGCCGTGGCTGAGCTCGGCTACAAGGGCATCGAGGTGCTTTCGCTTAAGAAGAAATACCCGCAGGGCGGTGAGAAGCAGCTCATCGACGCCGTGATGCGCCGCCAGGTCGGTTCCGGAGGACTGCCCATCAGCGTTGGCGCCGTGGTGCAGAACGTCGCCACCTCCCTTGCGGTCTACGAGGCCGTCCAGAAGAACAAGCCCCTGGTCACCAACGTGATGACCATCACCGGCGACTGCCTGTCCGTGGAGAAGCAGCACAATTACCTTTTCCGCATCGGCATGCCGCTCAGTTACATCGCGGAGTATGCCGGGGGAGTGCCGGAAGGCGCCGCCAAGATCATCAGCGGAGGTCCCATGATGGGCCGTGCCGTCTCCAACATGGACGCATGCACCGTCAAGGGCTCCTCCTCGCTCCTTTACCTCTCCGAGGGCTCCACCAAGCGCAACGTTCCCGGCAACTGCATCCGCTGCGGACGCTGCGCCGATGCCTGCCCCATGGGCCTGGAGCCGTTCCTGCTCTACAAACTCGCAAAGGTCGGGGACATGGACCAGCTTGAAGCAAACGCCGTCCAGGACTGCATCTCCTGCGGCTGCTGCTCGTTCAGCTGTCCTGCCTTCCTGCCTCTGCTCGACCAGATCAACATTGTCAAGGGCCAGGTCATCGGCATCCTCAAGGCCCGCGCTGCCGCCGCCAAGGCCGCTGCCGCCAAATAGTAGACAGTTATGGACAAACACTTAGTTTCACCCAACCCGCACGTACACGCAGATGTGTCCTCGGACTCCCTGATGCGTGACGTCATCATCGCCCTGCTGCCCGCGATAGTGGTCTCGGTAGTCTTCTACGGCTGGTCCGAGCTGCTGGTCCTGGCGGTGAGCGCCCTGTCCTGCGTACTGCTGGAGTATGCCATCGCCCGCTGGCTCATGAAGGATATCCGCCTGTTCAGCGGCTCCTCCGCCCTGGTGACCGGCCTGCTCCTGGCCATGAACCTCCCCGCCACCACCCCCTGGTGGGTGGTGTTCATCGGAGCCCTCGTCGCCATCGGCGTGGCGAAGATGAGCTTCGGAGGCCTCGGCCAGAACGTCTTCAACCCGGCCATCACCGGCCGCGTGTTCCTGCTCGTATCTTTCCCTACCTACATGACGCACTGGGAGATTCCCGGCGGCCTGTGGGGCGCTGACGCCGTCACGGGCGCCACGCCGCTCGGCGCCATCAAGGAAGGCCTTTTGCAGGGTGCGTCCGTCCAGGACATCATGTCCGCGGGCGGCTATTCTTACGGCCAGATGCTCTTCGCGAACCTCGGCGGCTCCGCCGGCGAGATTTCCGCGATCGCCCTGCTTGTCGGCTTCGTCTATCTGCTGGTCCGCCGCGTCATCAAGCCCCACATCACCCTGTCCATCTGGGCAACGGTGTTCGTGTTCGCCGGCATAATGTGGCTGATCAACCCCGCCCGCTTCACCGACCCTGTCTTCAACCTCCTCACCGGCGGTATGATACTCGGAAGCTGCTTCATGGCGACCGACTATGTCACGTCTCCCATGAGCAACAAGGGAGGCATCATCTTCGGTGTGGGTATCGGTTTGATAGCCATGCTGATACGTTACTTCGGGTCATATCCTGAAGGCGTTTCCTTCGCCATCCTGCTGATGAATGCGGCGGTCCCGCTCATCAACAGGTTCTGTCACCAGAAAAAATACGGGAGGGCATAGCCATGGCAGCGAAATCCAATCTCAAGAACATGGCCCTGTGCCTCACGCTGGTCTGCCTTGTCTGCTCGGCCATCCTCGCAGTGGTGTACGCCGTGACCTATGACCCCATCCAGGCTGCCGAGAAAAAGGCTCTGGAGGAGTCGATAGGCCGCGTGCTTCCGGACGGCGGAGAACTCTCCGACGTCTCCACCGCCGAGTTCGGCGGCCAGAAGTTCGACTACTATGTCTCCACTGCTGACGGCACCCCTGCCGCCTATGCCGTGAAGTCCACGACCGTCGGCTTCGGCGGACCCCTCACCCTCATGGTTGGAGTCCTTCCCGACGGTACCGTCTACAACACGTCCGTGCTTTCGCACTCTGAGACCCCTGGACTCGGCGCGAAGTGCAACACCGACGCCAAGTTCATGTCGCAGTGGGAGGGCCTCGGCCCCGACAAGGTCATCAAGGTGACCAAGGACGGAGGCGACATCGACGCCATCACGGCCTCGACCATCACCTCCCGCGCATACTCGCTGGCGGTGAGCAATGCCGTGGCTTTCGTCAAATCCATCGTAAAAGCAGAGGAGGAATAGCGTATGAGCAAATGGTCAACATTTACTGACGGCTTCGTCAAGAACAACCCCACCTTCGTCCTCGTGCTCGGCATGTGTCCGACGCTCGCGACGACCACCTCGGCCATCAACGGTCTTGAGATGGGCCTGGCCACGCTTTTCGTCCTGGTCCTCTCCAACATCGTCATCTCGCTGATAGCCCCGATGGTCCCTGACAAGGTCCACATCCCGGTCTACATCGTGGTCATCGCCACCTTCGTGACTGTGCTCCAGTTCATCATGCAGGCCTATACCCCCGACGCCTACAAGACCCTCGGACTCTTCATCCCGCTCATCGTGGTGAACTGCATCGTCCTCGGCCGCGCGGAGGCCTTCGCGAACAAGCACGGCGTGCTTGACTCCCTGCTCGACGGCATCGGAGTCGGCCTCGGCTTCACCGTTTCCCTGACGGTCATCGGCATCGTACGCGAAATCCTCGGCAGCGGCTCGGTGTTCGGCTGGAAATTCATCCCCGGCGACGGCATCCTCGCCTTCGTCATGGCCCCCGGCGCCTTCCTGGTCCTGGGCTATCTCATGGTCCTGTTCAACAAGTATCTGAAAAGAAGTTAGCGCCTTATGGAATACATCATCATCATTATCTCGGCGATATTCGTCAACAATATCGTACTGTCGCAGTTCCTCGGCGTTTGTCCCTTCCTGGGTGTTTCAAACAAGCTTTCCACAGCCACGGGCATGTCCGGGGCCGTATGCTTCGTCATCACCCTCGCCACGCTGGTCACCTATCTGCTGAACAAGTACCTGCTGGTGCCCTTCGGACTGGAGTTCCTCCAGACGATCGCGTTCATCCTCGTCATCGCATCACTCGTGCAGATGGTCGAGATCGTGCTCAAGAAGATCAGCCCGTCCCTGTACCAGGCCCTGGGCATCTTCCTCCCGCTGATCACCACCAACTGCGCCGTCCTCGGCGTCGCCATCACCGTGGTCACCAAGGACTTCACCTTCGGCGCGGAGTCGCACATGCTCAACCTGGGTCAGGCCATCGTTTACGCCGTGGCCACCTCGATAGGCTACGGCCTCGCTATGGTGCTCTTCGCCGGCCTCCGCGAGCACCTGGCCCTGAACGAGGTCCCGAAGTCCTTCCGCGGCCTGCCCATCGCCTTTATCACTGTCGGCATACTCGCCCTGGCCTTCCTGGGCTTCTCGGGCATCGTGTAGCGTGAGGCTGTCCTGACTTGTCATTTACCATATCAGTGTTGTCGAGGGTCCGACTTTTGGACCCTCGACTGCATTTTAGGCAGTTTTTTAAAGATTTTAAAAATTATTTGTTAACTTTGTTCAAATACGCTTATTATCAGACGACTTACATATGTTCAAGATCATCAGAAAGGAAATGCTGACGCCTACCATCTGCCGGATGGTGGTGGAGGCACCGAGGCTTGCCGCCGCCGCGCAGCCCGGACAGTTCCTCATCGTGAGGGCTGATGAGAAAGGGGAGCGTATCCCTCTGACCATCAGTGATTTCGATACGGAGAAAGGTACGGTTACCATCGTGACGCAGCCTATCGGCGCGTCCACCCAGGATATCGTTGCGTTCGAGGAGGGCGAGTCCTTCGCCGATGTCGTAGGCCCTCTCGGCAACCCTTCCGACTTTATTGAGAAGTCCCCCGAGGAAATTGCCGCCAGCCACTACATCTTCATCGCCGGCGGCGTCGGCACGGCTCCAGTGTACCCTCAAGCCAAGTGGCTGCACAATCACGGCGCCAAGGTGGACGTCATCATAGGCGCCAAGACCGCCGGCCTCCTCATCTACAAGGAGGAGATGGCCGCGGTCTGCGACGCGCTCCACATCTGCACCGACGACGGCTCCGAGGGCTTCCACGGCATGGTCACCGCCCTGCTCGAGAAGCTCGTCAATGATGGTAACAAGTACACCCAGGCCGTAGCCATCGGCCCGATGATCATGATGAAGTTCACTACCCTCACCGCCAAGAAGCTCGGTCTCCCCATCGTCGTCAGCCTGAACACCCTGATGGTGGACGGCACCGGCATGTGCGGCGCCTGCCGCGTCACGGTCGGCGGCAAGACCCGCTTCGCCTGCGTCGAGGGACCTGAATTCGACGGCTACGAGGTGGACTTCAACGAAGCCATGCGCCGTCAGGGCCAGTACCGCACCGAAGAGGCGGAGGCCCGTGAGAAACATGTTTGTAAAATCGGTAGAGGATAATCAGCTATGGCAAACAGGATACCAAGGGTTCCCGTCAGGGAACAGGACCCTAAAGTAAGGGCGACCAATTTCGAGGAGGTCTGCTACGGTTACAATGTCGAGGAGGCGATGCTGGAGGCCACGCGCTGCCTGCATTGCAAGAATCCCCGCTGCGTGGGCGCCTGCCCCGTGGGCATCAAGATCCCCGAGTTCATCGAGAAGGTCAAGGACGGAGATTTCGCCGCGGCCGCGGCCGTCATCGCCGAAGATTCCTCGCTGCCTGCCATCTGCGGACGCGTCTGCCCGCAGGAGACCCAGTGCGAAGGCCGCTGCGTCCTGGGCGTGAAGGGCGAGAGCGTCGCCATCGGCAAGCTCGAGCGCTTCGTCGCCGACTGGTCGCGCGAGCAGGGCAAGGCCCCTGCCGCCCCCGCCGCGGAGAAGTCCGGGCGCAAGGTCGCGATCATAGGCTCCGGCCCCTCGGGCCTGGCCTGCGCCGCCGACCTGGCCAAGCTCGGCTATGACGTTACCATCTTCGAGGCCCTTCACAGGCCCGGCGGAGTGCTGGAGTACGGCATCCCCGAGTTCCGTCTGCCGAAGGACAAGGTCGTGGCCGCCGAGATCGAGGCCGTCAAGGCCCTCGGCGTCAAGATAGAGTTGGACGTCATCATCGGCCGCACCGTCACCATCGACTCCTTGATGGACAAGGAGGGCTTCGAGGCCGTATTCGTGGGTTCCGGAGCCGGACTGCCGCGCTTCATGAACATCCCCGGCGAGAACGCCAACGGAGTCTTCTCCGCCAATGAGTTCCTCACCCGCAACAACCTCATGAAGGCGTTCCGCGACGACTACCTCACCCCGATCCATGCCGGCAAGAAGGCCATCGTGGTCGGTGGAGGCAACGTCGCCATGGACGCGGCGCGTACCGCGCTGCGCCTCGGCGCCGAGACCACCATCGTCTACCGCCGCACTGAGGTGGAGCTTCCAGCCCGCAAGGAGGAGGTCCACCACGCCCATGAAGAGGGTGTCGAGTTCCGCATGCTGACCAACCCCGTCGAGATCCTCGAGGACGACAAGGGCTGGGTCCGCGCCGTCAAGTGCATCCGCATGGAGCTCGGCGAGCCCGACGCCAGCGGACGCCGCTCGCCGGTCCCCGTGGAGGGCTCGGAGTTCGAGATCGAGGCCGACACCGTCATCATGGCCCTCGGTACCTCGCCCAACCCGCTCATCGCCAAGACCACGGAAGGTCTTGAGATGACCCGTCGCGGCTGCCTCGTCGCGGACGAGAACGGCGCGACCACCCGTGAGGGCGTATTTGCCGGCGGTGACGCCGTCACCGGTGCGGCGACCGTGATCCTCGCAATGGGCGCCGGCCGCAAGGCCGCAGCCGCCATCCATGCATACCTCGCCGCAAAGGCGTAATATACCAACCAATTAACTGCAGCAGGTCCCGCTCTGGTATGAGGGCGGGACCTTTTAATGTATTTATGGCTGAAAGCGGATGGAAATGTAATTAAAATTTCTTAAATTAGCGGTCAATTGCCGAACGGCATAGTAGTGTATTGCAAATATGAAGACAGCCCTGGTACAATATGATATCGTGTGGGCCGATCCGGCGGCGAACCGGAGGCGGCTGGACGCCTTGTTGGAAAGCATCCCCGAGGTCGATCTCATCGTCCTGCCGGAGATGTTCTCGACCGGGTTCGCCACGCAGCCTGAAGGAGTCGCCGAGGAGTCCCCGTCCGTCACGCTGGAGTGGATGAAGGCCAAGGCTCAGGAAAAGGACTGTGCCGTAGCCGGAAGCGTAGCGCTGCACGAGGGAGGGAACTTTTACAACAGGTTCTGGTTCGTTAAGCCTGACGGTGAAGTCACGGCGTACGACAAGCATCACCTGTTCACTTACAGCGGCGAGCACCACCGTTTTACGCGCGGTGAAGAGCGTGTGGTGGTGGAATGGCGCGGTTTCAGGTTCCTGCTGAACGTGTGCTACGACCTGCGTTTCCCGGTCTGGAGCCGCAACCGTAAGGATTACGATGCCGCGATATATGTCGCCAGCTGGCCGAGCGTGCGCCAGTTCCCCTGGGACACGCTGCTGCGCGCCAGGGCCATCGAGAATCAATGCTATGTGCTTGGAGTGAACAGGGTGGGGAAGGATCCGTCCTGCGTGTACGCCGGAGGGACGGCGGCCGTCGACCCCTACGGGGCGACGCTCACCGCCTGCGTCCCCGGCGCGGAGCAAATTCTCGTCACGGACCTGGACATGGGTGTCCTCGAGGCTTTCCGGGCCAAATTCCCGGTGCTCGACGATGCCGAAGATTTTGAGATAAAGTAACTAATATATGTCAGAGAAAAGATTGCTGCTCGGAGACGAGGCGATTGCTTTGGGAGCGCTGCACGCGGGATTGTCCGGCGTCTATGCGTATCCCGGCACGCCTTCCACGGAAGTGACCGAGTTTATCCAGGCCAATGCTCCGGAAGTGCGGAGCCGCTGGTGCACCAATGAAAAGACCGCCATGGAAGCGGCGCTGGGCATGTCCTATGCCGGCAAGCGCGCCCTGGTCTGCATGAAACACGTGGGCATGAACGTATGTGCCGACGCCTTCGTCAACTCCGCCGTCACCGGCGTTAAGGGTGGCCTGGTCGTGCTCGCCGCGGACGACCCCTCCATGCATTCGTCCCAGAACGAGCAGGATTCGCGTTTCTACGCGCAGTTCGCGATGGTACCGGTGTTCGAGCCATCGGACCAGCAGGAGGCTTATGATATGATCCGCGAGGCGTTCGTTTTTTCAGAGGAACTCGGCCTGCCGGTGCTTTTCCGTGTGGTGACCCGTCTGGCCCATTCCCGCGCAGCCGTCCTTACCGGGGAGGCTGGCGGGCAGAACGCACTGGATCCTTCCTCCGACCGCGGCTGGGTCCTGCTTCCCGCCATTGCGCGCAGGCAGTACCTCAAGCTCATCGACAAGCAGCCGCGTCTGCTCGAAGCATCCGAGCGCACGCCGCACAACAGCCTCGAAGGAACGGGACCGCGCGGCGTCATCGCCTGCGGCATCGGCTACAATTACGTCAAGGAAGCCGGCATCCAGGACGTCACCGTCCTGAAAGTCTCGCAATATCCCCTGCCTGAAGCACAGGTCAAGGCCCTCGCGGCCCGCTGCTCCTCCATCCTCGTCGTCGAGGACGGACAGCCGGTCGTGGAGCAGGGCGTGAAGGCCCTCCTCGGGGCCGGCTACCCCGTCGAAGGCCGCCTTACCGGCCGGCTGCCCCGCACGGGCGAGCTTACCCCGGACAATGTCGCGTCGGCGCTTGGAGTTCCCGCGTCACGTGCCTTCGGCAGTGCGCAGAACCTTGCGCCGCGTCCCCCGCAGCTCTGTCCGGGCTGCGGCCACCGCGACGTCTACGCCGCGCTGAACCAGGTCGCCGCGGAGTATCCCGGCGCCCGCATCTTCGGCGACATCGGCTGTTACACCCTCGGAGCCCTTCCTCCGTTCAGCGCGCTAGCCAGTTGCGTTGACATGGGCGCCTCCATCACGATGGCCAAGGGCGCTGCCGACGCCGGCGTCTTCCCCGCCATCGCCATCATCGGCGACTCCACCTTCACGCACAGCGGCATGACCGGCCTGTTGGACGCCGTGAACGACCATTCCCGCATCACCGTGGTTATCTCCGACAACCTCACCACCGCCATGACTGGCGGTCAGGATTCTGCCGGCACCAGCAAGTTCGAGGCGATCTGCCTCGGCCTCGGCGTGGAACCTGAGCACGTGCGCGTCGTAGTGCCGCTCCCGGCCAACATGCCTGAGATCACCCGCATCATACGGGAGGAGATAGAATACGACGGCGTGTCGGTGATCATCCCGCGCCGCGAATGCATGCAGACCCTCAGACGCCACAAGAAATGAAAAAGGACATCATATTATCCGGCGTGGGAGGCCAGGGTATCCTCTCCATCGCCACTGTCATAGGTGAGGCCGCCACTGCGGCAGGACTTTTCCTCAAGCAGGCGGAGGTCCACGGCATGAGCCAGAGGGGCGGCGACGTACAGTCCAACCTCCGTCTTTCCGATGAGGTTATTTACAGTGACCTGATCCCCACGGGCTCTGCCGACCTAATCATTTCCATGGAGCCCATGGAGGCCCTGAGATACCTGCCTTACCTGTCGCGCAACGGCCGCGTAGTCACTTCTTCCAAGCCTTTCGTCAATATCCCCGACTATCCCGACAAGGACGTCCTCCTCGCTGAGCTGGACTCCCTTCCGGATGTCGTCCGCCTGGACATCGAGGAGGCGGCGCGTGCCTGCGGCAATCCCAAGGGCGCCAACATGGTCCTTCTCGGCATGGCCGCTCCGGCCATAGGCATCCTCGGTGCGGACGAACTCCGTGCGGCCATCGGCCGCGTGTTCGCCCGCAAGGGCGACGCCATCGTCGCCTCCAACCAGAAAGCCTTCGACATCGGCCTGGAAGCAGGTCTGGTCAAATGATTCCCCTAAACGAACTTATATGATCTGGAACCCCAACAAGGAAAGCATGCCGCGCGAACAGATGCGCGAACTTCAAGGAAAACGCCTGCACAAGGTCGTGGACTATGTGTACCACAACGTCCCGTTCTACCGCAACAAGATGCAGGAGATGGATATCAACCCCAATGACATCCGCTCCATCGACGACATTGTCAAGCTTCCCTTCACCACCAAGCAGGACCTTCGTGACAATTATCCCACAGGCCTGCAGGCCGCCCCGGCGAGCGAGATCATCCGCTTCCACGCCTCGTCTGGCACCACCGGCAATCCCACCATCGTGGGCTATACCCGCAAGGACGTTTCCGTATGGAGCGAGTGCATGGCACGCTGCCTGACAGCCTACGGCGTTACCCGTGACGACGTCTTCAGCGTCGCCTACGGCTACGGACTCTTTACCGGCGGCCTCGGCGTGCATTACGGTGTCGAGCACCTCGGCGCCGCCGTGCTGCCCACCTCCACCGGCAATACCGAGAAGCACGTCCGCCTTCTCCGCGACCTCGGGGTCACGGGCATCGCCTGCACCCCTTCCTACGCCCTTTACCTGGCGGAGACCATGGAGAGGATGGGCATCACCCCCGACATGATCAAGCTCAGGGTCGGAGCTTTCGGCGCCGAGCCCTGGACCGAGAACATGCGCCAGGAGATCGAGCGCCGTCTCGGCCTGAAGGGTTACAACCTTTACGGCCTCAGCGAGATCATGGGCCCCTGCGTTAGTTACGAGTGCGAGTGCCAGAACGGCTCGCACATCTGCGAGGACCACTACTTCCCTGAGATCGTGGATCCCAACACCCTCGAGACACTCCCGCACGGACAGGTCGGTGAGCTGGTCTTCACCACCCTCACCAAGGAGGGCATGCCGCTGCTGCGCTACCGCACGCGCGACCTCTGCTCCCTCATGGACGGGGAGTGCGAATGCGGCAGAACCTCCGTGCGCATGGGCCGCATCATGGGCCGCAGCGACGACATGCTCATCATCAGGGGCATCAACGTCTTCCCGTCGCAGGTGGAGAGCGTCATCCTCGGCATGCCCGAGTGCGCGCCGCGCTTCCTGCTCATCGTGGACCGCGTGGGTAACCTCGATACCCTCACCGTCGAGGTGGAGGTGCGCCAGGAGTACTTCGACGCCGGCTTCGACACCCTCACCCCGATCACCGACCTCGAGAAGAAGGTCGCGGAGAAGCTCCGCAGCGTCCTCAGCATCAGCGTCAAGGTCAAGGTCAAGGCCCCGAACACCATCGAGCGCAGCCAGGGCAAGAGCAAGTTCGTCATAGACAATCGAAAAATCCAATAAACCATGTCTTATTCGAAGTTCTATAATCCGGAGGAATGCCTCTCCCGTTCAGAAATAGAGGCCCTGCAGCTGGAAAGGCTGCAGGCTACGGTCAAGCATTGCATGAATTCCCCTTTCTATAAGGAAAGGTTCCGCAGCATCGGGCTTTCGCCCTCTGACATCCGTACGCTTGACGACCTTCGGAAGATACCCTTCACCACCAAGCAGGACCTCCGCGACACCTATCCCTTCGGCATCGCTTCCGTTCCGCTTGAAAAGTGTGTCCGCCTGCATTCCTCCAGCGGCACGACCGGCAACCCCACCGTCATCCTCCACACCCAGAAGGACCTCGACCAGTGGGCCAACGCCGTGGCGCGCTGCCTGTGGATGGTGGGCTGCCGTCCGGAGGACGTGTTCCAGAATTCTTCCGGCTACGGCATGTTCACCGGCGGCCTCGGATTCCAGTACGGAGCGGAGAAGGTCGGCATGCTGACCGTTCCGGCCGCAGCCGGCAATACCCTCCGCCAGATCAAGTTCTTCACGGACTTCGGCACCACGGTGGTTCACGCCATCCCGTCATATGCGGCCCGTATTTATGAAGTGATGTGCGAGAAGGGCATCGACCCGCGCCGCGACACCAAGCTGCGCACCCTCGTAATCGGTGCGGAGCCGCACTCCGAGGATACCCGCAAGCGTATCGAGAACATGCTCGGTGTCAAGGCCTACAACTCCTTCGGAATGTCGGAGATGTGCGGCCCCGGTGTAGCCTTCGAGTGCCTTGAGCAGAACGGAATGCACATTTGGGAGGACTACTACATCGTCGAGATCGTGGATCCGGATACCCTGGAGCCCGTCCCGGAAGGTGAGGTGGGCGAGCTGGTGCTCACCACCATCAACCGCGAGGCCATGCCGCTGCTGCGCTACCGCACCCGCGACCTGACCCGCATCCTGCCGGGCGAATGCCCGTGCGGACGCCATCACCGCCGCCTCGACCGCATGAAGGGCCGCAGCGACGACATGATCATCCTCAAGGGCGTCAACATCTTCCCCATCCAGATCGAGACCATCCTTATGCAGTTCCAGGAGCTTGCATCAGATTATCTCATCACCCTGGACACCCAGGAAGACAACGACGTCATGATAGTCGACGTGGAGATGAAAGACCTCCACATCGACGACTACACCAAGCTCCAGGCCCTCAGCCGGGAGATCACGCGCCAGCTCCGTGACGAGATCCTCGTCACCCCGAAGGTCCGTCTCGTACCCAAGAACAGCCTCCCCAAGAGCGAGGGCAAGGCCGTGCGCGTAAAAGATTTAAGGAAGAAATACTAATCTGCAGACACTATGACAGTCCATCAACTCTCCGTCTTCATCGAGAACAAGTCGGGCACTCTCGTGAAAGTGCTGAAACTCCTCAAGCAGGAAGACATCCAGCTCATCGCTTCCACCATCGCCGATACCGCCGACTACGGTATCTGCCGTATCATCTGCTCGGAGCCTGAAAGGGCGTACACCGTCCTCAAGGAGGCCGGCGTGGCCGTTTCGCTCTGCGAGGTGTTCGCCGTTGAGCTTGACGACCGTCCCGGCAAGGCCGCCGACGCCATCGAGATCTTCGCCGGCGAAGGCATCAGCATCGCTTACCTTTATTCCTTCCTCCTCAATGGCAAGGGCGTGCTGATCTTCCGTACCGACAACTCCGAGAAGGCCGCGGAGATCATTTCCGCCAACGACCTAAAGATCATCCGCGAAAAGGATCTCTCCAAGCTCCTTTAAGCTTCTTTTGGCTATTCCCCCGTGTTCGGATAACCCGGGGTGGGCTCTTCGCTTATGCGGAAATCCTCGCTGAGGACGTCCGTGTCAGCACCGTCCGGCATACGTACGAGGCTGCGCCTGACGTCGGTCAGCCCGGGATTGCGCGCCAGCATGAACGGCGAAACCGCGCCCGGGGCCACGGCTATGCAGCCGCCTCCGCGCTGGTCGCCTTCAAGGACTGCCAGCGCGGGGCTGGCTATTGTGCCGTTGGCGCTGGAGTTGCTCTGCTGGGAGCCGTACACGACGGCGTCCAGGACCGTCCCTGTGGCAGGATCGACAAGCGCCACAGAACCTGCGGTAGCGGAAGGTGCATAACTGAGATACATGCCTTCTGTCGGTTTCCATCCTGAACCGAGGGGCTGCAGGGCGTCGCCGCTGGCGTGTGCGAAACGCGTTGCGGGCGTGAAACTGATGCCGCCTCCGGGACATGAGACATCCACTCCGACTGCATGGTCGCCCTTTAGCGGCCGCTCAAGTTCGACGATACCCGGCTCATGCGGCGCCTGCTGCCGGCCGAAGCCCCGCACCGGCGCCTCGCTTGCGCGTACGAGCGTCTTGACCGTGACGGTTTCGATGCGGTCTCCGGTGTCCACCGTAAGCTGCGAGCCAGGCGGCAATGCGGCGGTGGCCTCGATGAGAAGCTGCGTGTCGCCGGCCTTGGCCGCAGCGGACAGGCTGCTCTGGGTGGCGGGAGAGCCGACGGCCGTCACCGTAACCTCCTCATACCGTCCTCCCAGGTCTATGCCCATCTTCTCCCCGACGGCGAATCCCGCCACGGAAGTTGCAGGAAGGTTGGTACTGCCTGCGTGGAAGCTGAGTCTGGGCCCCGTAGACACGGGAATGAATACCGTCGTGGCCGGGGCGGCCGGGGCGGCGGGATCCACTTCCAGGAGCAGATGCGCCCCGGCGGCGAGCCGCGTCCCTTCCGGGAAGGCCAGGGCCTTGACGGGAGCCCAGCCGCTGCGGCGGATGTAAACCTCCAATCCTGACAAATCAGCCTCCGCTTCGTCGGCATTGTACAGTTCAACGAAAGGCGTTGTCAATCCTATTTCATTGATTTTCAGGGCTTCAGAACACCTGATGCGCGTGGAGATGGACATGGGTCCTGCCTGGGAGCGGGCCGTTATCCGGAATTCTCCGGATGAACGTCCCTCAGGAGCCGTCAGAGTGTAGATGGCGGTTATCCTTTCGCCCGGCTCCAGCCGGTCAACCCTGTCGCTTTCCGACCGGACGGTCCAGCCATCGGGTAATTCCGGCTCCAGGGCAAGGCCGGTCATGGTCTTCCCCGTCGTGTTATCCACGAACACTCCCACCTGCCGGCTTTCGCCCGGGCGGAAGGAAGTGATCCGCGACAGCTCGAGCGGATAGGCGGTATAATTCGCTTCGGCGATATTCGCCTGTACAGCCGCTATCGTCTCGTCGGACGGGTAGCCGACGGTCATCACGCCCTCATAGAACGTTCCTGCAGAGCCGTTGCCGTTGTCGCCGCCGTTGCCAAGGAGCATTCCGCCCTTCTTGTGCATGGGGAAGTAGGCGTCGCTGTCCGGGGTCCCGGGACGCACGCCGCTGTAGAACGTGGTGACTTCCGGCTGTGTGGCGTCGGCGCCGCGCAGGTCCCACCGGTTGCCGCCTCCACCGTTGACGAAGACGCTCACGAAGCGCCAGCCGTCGATGGTCGGGACATCGTTCTGCTTGGCTCCGTAGCCGGAGAAGAGCCCCGCTTCCATATCGGACATGATCCAGGGACCTTCGCCGTTGCCGCGTCCCCAGGCCGTGGACGTGCCGAAATAGGTGGTCTCCATCGTGCCGGTTCCGACCGCGCGTCCGTTGGTGGAGGAATTGCCGTAGTCGAAGCAGCATCCGCTGTCGTAGTGCGTGCCGTCAATGACGTAGTACATCCCCTCAGGCTCGTCGTCGACGGCAAGGCCGCGCGCGTTGTTGCAGCGGTAGCCCATGCCGGGCATGATGTACACTCCATAGACCTTGGAGCCGTCCAGCAGGGCAGGTGCCATGTCGGCCAGGGCCGGGTTGTTGAATCCGCCCTTGTCGGGACCCTGGAAGGTTCCCGGCGGAGCGGGAAGCAGGTCGTTGCCTTTCCCGGACTGGTCGTAGATCACCGTGATGCGGCAGACGGTCCCGGCGCAGAACGCGTCCTGTAACGCCGCGTCTGCACGGCCGTCGCGGGCCCGGATGTCGAGCGTCGCTCCGTCGGAGTCGCGCTGCACCTGGTATAGCGGCCCCCGATAGCGGGAATACAGTATGCGGGTGGTGCTGTGGGCCGTGACACAGGGCGTACCGCCCCGCTCATATATGTCGCACGGGCCGGCTTTGGAACCGGAGGTGGTGCAGCGTATGGCGAGGATAGTCCCCGCCGCCAGTACCGCTGCGGCGGTCAACAGGAATAAAAGGCTCTTTTTCATATGGTTATGTTTGTTCACAGTTCTTCCCGGATGAGCCGTAGCAGCTCGTCCATGTCGTCGGTTTCAGGAACCAGCCATTGCTGTCCGCTAATGAAGCGGGGTACTCCGCCGCTTCCTCCTGCGGAGGTACGGCCGAAAAGGTCTTCGGCTTTCTTGAGGTACGTTTCGATCCTCGGATCGGCCATGGCTGTTTCAAAATCGCTTTCCAGAAGCTCCCGGGCGCGTTTTTCAGCTTCCTGCGTTGAGGGCGGCGGCCCGTCGCCGTCCCCCAGCATCCAGTCCCAGTAGTCCTCATAAGTCCCCGGACTGGCATACCAGACGGCCAGGGCAAGGCGCGTGAGGCGGCAGGAGCCCTCGAAGCGGTCTATGCCCGACGCCGGGATGTAAGGGTTGCATGCGCTGCTCAGCGGTACCGGGGCGAGAAGGATGCTGTACTGTCCGCCGGAGCGTTCCATGAGCTCCGGGAGCATATGGTGAAGCCGCCGGCAGTGGCTGCATTGGAAGTCGAAAAGCAGGGTGAGGGGGACTGAACCTTCGTCCCCGCGGATGACAGGGACCTCCTCTTCCGTAAATGCCGGCAGCGCGGCGGAGGCGCTGCCGCTGTCATAGACGGAATCAGGCTTCGTGAGCGATTGGGTGACGGCGAACGCCGCGGCTACGGCAAGTCCCGCGGCGAACGGCACGAGAGGGGAGCGGACTGTCCTCTTCTTCCGGGCTTGGAGGAATATCAATACGGCCGCTATGCATCCCATGAGGTGCATGGCCGTGCAATACTTGCAGAGGGTGTGCAGCACTCCGGCCTGCAACCAGCAGAACCAAAGCGCTGCGCCCGCGATGCATCCCCCGAGAAACAGCATCAGGGGCCATAGCAGGCGGTCAAGGGAGCGGTCTTCCTCGGTTTTCCCTCCCAGGAAGGCCAGGCAGAGTATCAGGAGCAGGTAGGTGACGGCCGCAGGCAGGCTTACGGGTATACCCAGGAAATTGGCCCAGGGGCTTCCGAGGACGCTGTCGCAGGGATTTCCTGCGCCGCAACCTGCCAGCCGCCCGCCTGTGATGGAATGGTACAGCATCCAGGAGGCGAGCAGCAGGCAGGCTGTGCACAAGGGCAGCAGCAGGGTTTTGAACCTGCGCTGGGTCATCTAGGTATCAATACTGGTTGGCGGCGCCGGGCGTCGGCATTCCCGTGGCTGCGGGAGCGCCGGCGGCGAATGCTGCCTTGAGCGGCTCGGAGAGCGTCACGCCCGTTCCGGAGACAGCCTCGCCGGCCTTATGGGACTTGCGCAGCGGGGCGCTGAGGACGATCGTATTCTGCTGTCCGGGCATTATCCTCCATCCGCGCGGTACGATCACCTCGGCCACGACTCCCTTCTCTTCGCCGACAAGGACCTCCTGTCCGACGGTGAAGCCGTTGGCTGAAGTGACGTTGAGCGCCTTGGCGCCTGCACCGGCCGCGGCGGCGAGCTGGGTGCCGCCGGCGGAACCGACTTCCTTCACTATCAGGACCTGGGCCTCAGGGCCGCGTCCTATCACTAACGAAGCGCCTTCGCGGACGCCCTGGACGGATGAGAGCTTGACGTTGCTGTCGCCCGCCTTGGCATTCAGGGCCAGGTTGAAGGCCTGCTGGACGCGGAAGTCGTTCTTGTTGTCGTCAAGGTCGGCTCCGTCAGGGAAACGGCCGGAGCTGAGGGCGGCGGACTGGAGCTGGGGACCTGCGCCGAAGCCCATGCGGCGCGCCGCGGCGGGAGTCGGGGCGAAGTTGCCGGGCTCCTCGAGGCCAGAGTCCGCCTGATAGCCTTCCGCGAGCCATGGATCCACCACGAGGCCGAAGTTGAGCGCATCTGCGACATTGCCCTTGGCGTCACGCAGGGTGATGTTGCCGCCGGCGTCGGAGAGGGCCGGTCCGCCGTAGACGAGGTCGGCGGGGACGGGGCCGCTGTAACCGCCGGTTCCGGCGACCACAGCCTCGTCAATGGGATGGGCGGCCGAAAGCGGGCTGTCCAGTTCGATGGAGAAGCAGAGTGCGAGCACGGGCTCGTTGCTGTAGTGGGCGTGCTTGGTGGTGGGCTCGAAACTGATGCCCGTTCCGTTCACGCTGTAAGGCATGTTGGAGGAGTGGGCGTATTTCAGCGGCTCGGCGATGTCCAGGCCCGTTCCGGCATCCTCGTCAGGACGGAGCGGACCGTTAAGGGTGTTGCGCGCGGAGGCCGTTCCCACCTTGGTCACGGTAACGGTCTCTATGCCGTGTCCTTCGCTGGCGATGTCGAGGCGGATCTTGTCGCCCACGGAGATGTTCGATACGGAGGAAACCTTGATGTTGGTGTCGCCGGGTTTGGCGTCCATGGACAGGTAGCCTTGGGTTCCGGGCTTGCCCACCTCGGTGACGGTCACCACCTCATATTTCTCCAACGAGTTGGATACTGCTGGACGGTCGGTGCCGTAGCCTATGGCCATCTTCTGGCCCACGGCGAAGTGGGCGACCGACGTGACGGGGATGTTGGTCGAACCGACGGGAATCTCGATGCCGTGGCCGCCCGGGAGGGGCTGCCAGACCGTGGTCGGCGAGCCTGCGGGCTGCATCCCGCGGCCGAAAGGCATGGCCATCGGAGTGGGTGCAGAGGGTGCAGGCGCGTTGACCGCCTTGACGGCACGCTTCTCACCGCCTACAAGGATCCCGTCGCCGGGCTTGATGCCCTCGACGCTGCGGACGTATATGACGTTGTCTCCCTTGGCGGCGTCAACAGCGAGGCCGGACGCGGCCTGGCCGAGCAGGAAGTACGCCTTCGGGGCCAGCTTGGTACCGGAAGGGATCTTGATGTCGGAGAAATAAGGGATGTTGGCCGCATGATGGCGGACGGTCCAGCCCGAGAGGTCTACCTCCTTGTCAGAGGCGTTGAACAGCTCTATGAAGCCGTCGCCGATGCTGAACTCATTGATCTTGACGGCCTCGGTGTTGCGGACTTTGAGGCGTGCGGTCTCGCGGGTGGAACCCCAGGACGCCACGGCCACGAGGTCGCCGTTGAAGGAGGCGGAGCCGGATGTCACGTCAAACTCGGCGACAACGGTCTGGCCGGGGGCTACGGCATAGTTCACGGGAACCTTGCCGGACACCTTCCAACCCTTGGGGGCTCTGAGTTCGAGGGTCAGGCCCTCGACGGGCTCGTCGGTGGTGTTGACGAAGCGCACCACGGTCTTGTCGGCCGTTCCGGGGGCGAAGGTCTGCATGTTGGAGGGACGTCCGTCATTGAGCGACGGGAAGACCTCCACGGTGGCCACGCGGTAGCGTGCCGCCACCACGTTGGCTTGGACCTCCTGGTTGAGGGCCTCGGTCGGGAAGGTGCCGGCCGCGGTCATGGCGCCCTCGTAGAAGGTGCCGGAGGAGCCGTTGCTGTTGTCACCGCCGTTGCCGAGCAGGATGGCCCCCTGCTTGCGCATCGGGTCGTAGCTGTTGCGCTCGTTGCGGATGCGGCCGCCGTCGTAATAGACCTTCAGGGCGCCTTCCTGGGCGTTGCCACCCATTGAGCGCCAATGGTGCGGCTCGCCGTCGGCCGTGGCCGTCACGAAGCGCCAGGTGATGGTCTCGAGGCCTTCGCAGAACTTGTCGTTGGGATCGTCGTTGACGCAGCCCACGAGGTTGTTCTCCTGGTCTGTCATGATCCAGGGACCCGGGGCCTCGCCGTGGTACCACGCCGGCTGGTTGCCGAAGTAGGTGGTCTCCATGGTGCCGTCACCGTCGTCGCGGCTGTCGGTCTCGGCGTTGCCGTAGTCGAAACAGCAGCCGGAGTTGTAGTGGATGCCGCTGATCACCCAGTACTGGCCTTCGGCCTGGTCGTCCACGGCCGTCGCGACCGGATCGTCAAGGCGCAGGCCCATGCCGGGGGCGATGAAGATACCGTAGACCTTGTGGCCCATCACGTTCACCGGGGCCCAGTCGGCCACGGGTACGTTGTTGTAGCCGCCCATCGCCGGGCCGCTGAAGCCGCCGCGGGGGGCCTGGTAGAGATGGTTGCCCTTGCCGGACTGGTCGTAGAGGACGGTGATCCAGCAATAGGTGTCCTTGCAGAACTTGTCCTGTGCCTCAGCGTCGGCATAGCCTCCCGGGTCGTTCGCCGTGGCCTTCACCACGCCGATGTCAAGTTTCTTCCCGTCCGACTGGCGCATGACCTGGTAGAGGGGGCCGTCGTAGGAAGCGTAAAGGGCGCGGGTGGTGCTGTGGGCGGCCACGCAGGGTGCTCCCCCGCGCGCGTACACGTCGCAAGGGCCCTCGGGGCGCTGCATCTTGTTGAGCTGCTTGCACGCGATCCCCGCACCTATCAGCACGAGGCCGGCAAGGATACCGAATAGGATTTTCTTCATATGATATGTGGTTTATGATTGTTTTCCTTCCACAAAAATAACATTTTTTCCTCAGTGTTTGAAGAAGAATCGGTATCTTTACAAACCATTGATCGCTATCCTATGAAAAGAATCCTTCCCCTGCTGCTCCTGCTTTCCGTCGTGAGCGTTTCGGCACAGTCCACCTATCCCCAGATCACCAACATCCCCGGGCGCAATACAGTGTGCCTGGACGGGAACTGGAAGTACATCGTCGACCTTTACAAGACCGGCAACCAGGATTACCGCGCCAACCCTCTTCCGGAGGGCCAGTCCTTCTTCGCGGACCGCAGTTTCTACGCGGACCAGCGGAGGCTCGTGGAATACGACTTCGGCGCGGCCAAGGAGATAGCCGTGCCGGGCGACTGGAACACCCAGCGTCCGGAGCTGTATTATTACGAGGGCACGGTATGGTACAGGACCATGTTCTATCATATGTCCAAACCCGGGAAGCGTTATTTCCTGTACTTCGGGGCCGCCAACTACGAGACGGTGGCGGGCCTGAACGGCCACAGGGTAGGGCGTCACGAGGGTGGCTTCACACCCTTCAACTTCGAGGTCACGGACTGGCTGCTGGAAGGCGACAACTCATTGGTCGTCAACGTGGACAATACCCGCAGGATGGACGGTGTGCCTACGGTCAACTCCGACTGGTGGAACTATGGAGGCATCACCCGCAGCGTGTATCTGGTCGAGACTCCGTCGACCTTCATCCGGGACTATTTCCTGCAGCTCAGGAAGGGTTCGCAGGATGTCATAGAAGGATGGGCGCAGCTGGACGGACCGGCCCTGCGGCAACGCGTGACCGTGTCCATTCCCGAACTCGGCATCTCCACGACCGTGACGTCTGACGACAGCGGCCTCGCGCGCTTCAGCATACCGTCGAAGCCCGTCCTCTGGTGTCCTGACAACCCCAAGCTGTATGACGTTAAGGTTTACAGCGAGACCGACAGCGTCTCGGACCACATAGGGTTCAGAACCATCGAGACGCGCGGTGACAGGCTGCTTCTCAACGGTCAGGAGGTTTTCTGTAAGGGCATAAGCATACACGAGGAGATGATAGGCGGTGCCGGCGGAAGGGCATTCAGCGAAGCCCACGCCCGGGCGCTCCTTTCCGAGGCCAAGGCCATGAACTGCAATTTCGTGCGACTTGCGCACTATCCGCACAGCGAAAACATGGTGCGCATGGCGGAGGAGATGGGCATCATGGTCTGGTCGGAGATCCCCGTATACTGGACCATAGCCTTCGACAATCCCGAGACATACGCCAATGCCGAGCGCCAGCTGGTAGACAACATTGCCCGCGACCACAACCGCGCCAACGTCATCATCTGGTCGGTGGCCAATGAGACGCCATTGGGAGACAGCCGCCTGGAGTTCCTCTCCAAACTGATCGCCAAGGCGCGCGAACTCGACCCGACACGCCTTGTCAGTGCGGCCATGGAGAAGATAGAGTACGAGGGCCGCATGATGACGGTCAGCGACCCGCTCCTGGACATCGCCGACCTCATCAGCTTCAACCAGTATGTGGGATGGTACGACGGCACCCCCGAGAAATGTGACGAGGTCACGTGGACCTTCTCCGTCAAGAAACCTGTGATAGTCACTGAGTTCGGCGGCGGAGCCGTCTATGGCCGCCACGGGGAGAAGGACATGCGTTTCACCGAGGAGAACCAGGAGTACCTTTATCAGAAGAATATCGACATGCTGTCACGCATGCCCGGCCTCGCCGGGGCCTCGCCGTGGATCCTCAAGGATTTCCGCAGCCCCAAGCGCATGCTCGACGGCATCCAGGACGACTACAACAGAAAAGGCCTTCTCTCCGAGAAAGGTGAACGGAAGAAGGCCTTTTATGTGATGCAGTCCTGGTACGGTACTAAGTAGATTCAGGCGGGTCCGGAGCGTACTCCAGCAGATCCCCCGGCTGACAGTCCAGGGCCTTGCACAGCGCGCCGAGCGTGCTGAAGCGTATGGCCTTGGCTTTTCCTGTCTTCAGGATGGATAGATTGGCCGCCGATATGCCCACCTTGTCGGCGAGTTCGCCGGAAGACATCTTCCTTCGGGCGAGCATGACGTCCACGTTAACGATTATAGCCATTATTCCTTGACCTCCTCTTGTACGTCGGCCTTGGGCTCCTCCTTGCCCTTAAGGTAGGTAGGAAGGCTCATGCCGGCCATCTTGAATATTTCGTCGAGTGGGGGGACCGACTGCATCATCCCGGAGATGAAGTTGGCGGTAGCGGTCTTGCCTCCGTCCTTGGAACCGCCGTCCCAGACGGTCACCTTGTCGATGTTGATGCCCTTGACGGCCTCGACCTGGGTCTTGACGAGCTCGGGGAGTTTGTCGGAGATGAGCATCGTGATGGCGTCCTTGGCGTCGCCGCCGGCTGCTTCTACGAGCTTGCCGAAACCGGCGGCCTGCTTGGAGAGGATCTCCAGGGCACCGCGCGCCTGGGCGTCCATCTTGGCGAAGATTGCATCGGCCTGGCCCTGTGCCTCACGGCGGAGCTGTTCGGCCTTGGCCTCGGCCTCGATGATCATCTTCTCCTTCTCAATCTGGGCGGCGACGACGATATTGGCCTCCTGCGTGGCCTTCTCGCGCTCGGCGCGGGCGATTTCGGCGTCGCGTTCGCTCTTGTACGCCTCCTCGAGGGCCTTTGCGGCCTGGACCTTCTCGGCCGCAACGGCTATGCGCTCGGCCTCAGCCTGCTTCTCGCGGCGGTTCGCGTCGGAGTTGGCGATGGCGATCCTGGAGTTGTTCTCACCCTCGACGGCCTTGGCGTTGGCCTCGGCGGTGTAGATACGGGTGTCCCTGCTGGTCTCGGCGATACGGATGTCCTTGTCCCTGTCGGCCTCGGCCTTACCGATCTCACCGAAACGGTTCTGCTCGGCGACGCTCTTCTTGGCGTCGTTGATGGCCTTGGCGGCGGCTTCCTTACCGAGGGCCTCGATATAGCCGGACTCGTCGCGGATATCGGTGACGTTGACGTTGATGAGCTTCAGACCGATCTTGCGGAGCTCGGCCTCGACGTTCTGGCTGACGGCGGCGAGGAACTTGTCGCGGTCGGCGTTGATCTCCTCGATGTCCATCGTGGCGATGACCAGACGGAGCTGACCGAAGAGGATGTCGGTGGCGATGTTCTGGATGTCGGAGGGATGCAGTCCGAGCAGACGCTCGGCAGCGTTCGTCATTACTTCAGGCTCGGTGGAGATACCGACGGTGAAGCGGCAGGGGACGTCGACGCGGATGTTCTGCTTGGACAGGGCGTTGGTGAGGTTGCACTCGATGCTGATCGGGGTCAGGTCGAGCATCTTCCAGTCCTGGAAGACAGGCCAGATGAAGGATGCACCGCCGTGGATGCATCGGGCGGATGAAATGGAACCCTCCTTGTTCTTCCCGGTCTTACCATAGATGACGAGGATCTTGTCCGAAGGGCACCTCTTGTAGCGTCTGAGGATGGCCGCGAAGGTCACGAAGACGACGAATACGATGATGATGATCAGTTCAATTCCCATAATATAAGTCAGTTAATATGTTAGACAATGAGTGAATTAAGCTCTTCGACGAGGAGGGTGCTGGGACTCAGGACCTCGACAACCCTGATCGGCGTGCCGGTCTTGAGGGTATCGGAGTCGGTGAGGGCGGCATACTCGCGTACGGCATTGTTGATGGTTATCTGCACCTTGCCTTCTCCGGCGCGCTCGCCGGGGATGGTCAGATAGACCTTGCCCTGGCAGCCGACGGCGGCCTTGTACACGTCGATAGTTCCCGACTGCTGCATACTGCTGAGCCACTTGAACATATACATTACGATGGCTACGAGCGCCAGACCGACCAGAACCGAAATGAAGAGGAGAAGCCCTGTCGAGGAGATGCTCTTCTGCAGGAGGATGAAGGTCCATCCGAATCCGAGAAGGAAGTTGACGAGGTTGCGGAAAGTAAGGAGATTCATCCCGGTGCCCATCGCCGATGAAACATCGTCGAAATCGACGTCCATGCCGCCTCCGGCATCGACGTCGAAGTCACCTCCTGCGTCAGCTCCGATGAAGGTCATTACCGTCTGGATGACGAAGACCAGCGAGGCTGCGAGGGTGATACCCCACAGAACTTTCATGATCACACTGAGTGATGCCCACCATGCTGCTATCATATCTGAAAAAGTGTTAAAATGGTTTCTGAACGCAAATATAGAAAATAATTATTGAAAAACAATAAAAATTTAAGAAAAATTAGATAAATTTTGAAATCGCACGCTTTTTGCCTAAATTGCAGTGCCCTGCGTGATGCAGCGTGTTTATGATTTGTGGAGCTAAGGCCTGCGGCTACCGCTGCGGCCTTAGTGTTTTTTAAAAGAAAAGGGGCCCGCCTGCGCGGGCCCTTCGTTCATCTGGCGGAGTATGCCAGGATCTGTTTCACGACCTCCTCCTTGTCGTCGGTGATTGAGAGGATGAGGCCTTTGTATTTTCCGCGTGCGAGGAGGTCCTCCAGCAGCGGATAGATGGGAACCTCGCGGGTGTAGTAGTCCACTCCGAGGAATACCATCGGGCTGGAACTGCCGAAGGTCTCGTAATGGTTCTGCGCGGCGTCCTGGAAGATCTCCTGGAAGGTGCCGGCGGAGCCGGGGGAGTAGATGATGCCTCCCTTGGCAATCGACAGGAGGGTGTCCTCGCGCACGCTGTTGAAGAAGAACTTGGCTATGTCGGTCGCGAAAGGGGTGGCGGGCTCATGCCCGTAGAACCATGTCGGGATGCCGAGGCTGCGGTAGTTGCGCTGGGGGAATCTCTTCCTCACTTCGAAGGCGGTGCGCAGCCAGCCCTGGTCGCGGAAGGAGGGGGCGACGGTCAGCATCTCCAGTGCGTCGTCGAACTCCTGGCGGTCGCGTCCCGCCATCCAGGCACCGAAGTGAGTGGCTTCCATGGCGCCGGGCCCTCCGCCCGACGCCATTATCTTGCCTTTCTCTGTAAGCGCCTTGCTTATCAGCGCCACGTCCCTGAATGCGTCATCCGTTCGGAGCAGGGCGTGCCCGCCCATCACCGCCACCACCTGCTTCTCGTCGAAGCGGCTCAGGAAATCGAACATCGCATCGGTTATCGCACGGTCGTGCAGCGATCTTCCCAGCGTCTCGCGGATGTCGTCACAGTGCCTTCCCTGCTCCGTATAATTCATATATACGCGCGAGTCGAAGCATGTGGCGAAACTCTGCTCGTCCTCCGGGTCGTAGCCCTCATAGAGGGAATCCCCGGTGTACATCTTGCCCCTGAAGGCGTTGTAGATGCGTCCCATCCTGGGGAAGACGATGCAGGTCCTGCCTATCTCGTCCTCCATCTCGGCGGGTATCTCGCAGCCGAGGAAGCAGCAGTCCGTGAAGCGGTGTCCGGCCGCGACGTACTGCGGGACGAGGTTGAAGTCGATGTACTGGAAAACGTAATGCGTGACATATCCAGTGCTGTCCGGTGCGGGCAGTTCGGATATGCTTTCGATTTCCTTGTAAGGGGTGGATGACATGGTTGTCAGGGATTATTGATATCAGTCGATCTTGAATGCGCGGAAGGAGTGGGGCGGGATGGTGGCCTTGACCACAAGCTCCTGCTCTCCCGTGCGCGGGTGTCCGTTGACGGGGCTGACGGGACGCTTGGTGCCCTCAAGGGCCTTTCCGTCAGCTATGTCCGTCACTTTGTCGCCCTTAACCACGAAGGACACCTCCACGGGCTTGTCATGGAAGGAATGTGCCACGAAAGTGCCGTTGTCATATGTGAACAATGCGACCTGCGAAGGGCCTTCCATGAATACGTCCATGCCGGGGGATGCCGTCCTGCGGATGAGGTTCAGGGCAGCTGCCGGCAGGGCGTAGATGTGGCTGAAGTTGTCGGGGATGGTCCAGACGTAGATGTTGCCCTCGGAATACACGCTGTGGTGCAGCAGCGGCCAGCCGTTGCCGTAGTCCAGGGTGGTGATAAGCTCCCAGGAGTCGTTCGTGAAATAGGTCAGGATTGGGATCTTGATGGTGACGGCGGTTCTCTGGATCCTGCCTCCGAAGCCTCCGGAGACCACGACGGTATCGATATCGGCCTTGCGGTCGGTCACGACCATCTCGAAGATACCCTTGATGCCCTTGTCCTGCATGGCCTTGTAGAAGCCGGAAGTTACCACGATGTCGCCTCCCTTCTTCATGAAGCCCTTCATCTTGGCGAGGATCTCAGGGTCGGCTGCAGCGGCCTCGGTGAGGATCACAGCCTTGCCTTCCGTCGGGAAAGCTGGGACTATTTCGACCGGAAGGCCGGCCATGCCCATGTAGTTGTGGAGGAACTCCTCACCTTCGGCGTTGAAGGGCTTGTAAGCGGGGATGCCCTTGGGATTGCCGAGTTTGCCGAGGATGGGGTCGATCTTGTCGTAGGCGTACTGGGCCACGCGGCCCCAGGTGGGCTCGGTGACGCCCCTGCGGGCGGATTCGGCCTTCAGGTCGTCCATGTCGAGGGTGGGGCCGTACTGCGCCCAGGGACGCTCCACGGAGCGGAACGGGCGGGACATGCCGGAGTAGTTGAAGAGGGTGATCTCCGGTCCCTTGGACAGGAGGGTGAACCAGAGCTGCTCGGCGAAGAGGTCGGGATAGGAAGCGCCGCCAGTGTCAACCCAGCCGCCGAAGTTGTGGGCGGGACGGATGTTCTCGAAGTAGCGCATGATGCCGAAGCTCTCATAAGCCTGGAGATGCTGCTCGCTGGTATGGTCGCGGGTCTCGGTGCCGGTATAAACTCCGTCGAAGGTCCAGGGACCGCGTGCGAGGTCGAAGCCCAGGCCGTAGAAATGGTCGTACCAGTTGGGATACTTGACGATGACCTTGCACTTGGGGTTGACCTTGTGGGCGGGGCCTACGATGTAGTCCCTGGCCACTTCGTCGAGAAGGTCGGAGCGGAACTCGCCCCAGGACTTGTCGCCCTTGGCCTCGATGCAGAGGTCGTCCTTGCAGTTGGTGAAATAATAGTCGTCGAGGACTATTTCGTCGAAGAGTTTCGCGGTACGCTCGATGACGTCCTTGATGATGGCGAGGTGCTCGGGATTGGAGTAGCAGAAGCTCTCCCAGCGCTGGCGGACGCCGCCGCGCCAGTTGTAGGTGATGCCTCCGGAGACCTCTATGCCCTTGGACTTGAAGAACTTGATGGCCGCTTCGAGGGCCTTGTCGTCGGAGTAGGTCATGTCGCGGAAGGTCTCGATGTAGACCTTGTCCAGCTTGAGGTTCTTGGAGAAGTCCGCGTAGGATTTCTCCCAGTTCTCGACGGTGCCGATGCGGTTCACGTCACCGGCCACGATGTAGGCGGTGTTGCGGAAGTTCTTGTAGTTGCCGGCTTGTGCGGCGATTGTCAGGACAAGCGCCGCAAGGATGAGGGTAAGGTATTTTCTCATAGTGGTTATAATGAAGGTTATTATGGTCGGTAAACGCAAATATAAGACATTTTGGGCGAATATTTAGTATATTTGTATTGTTCATAAACCACAGAATCGATGAAAACCCCCGGAATCCTTCTCCCCCTGCTGGCCGTGCTGTGCATCACCGCCTGCAACAAAGCCCCCGTTCACTCTCCTTCGATCCCCAAGGACCCCGACATCGAGAAGCGCATCGACCGCATCATGTCGAAGATGACGCTCGACGACAAGGTCGGCCAGATGCTCCAGATAAACCTCGATGTCCTTGGCGGTTACGCCATGAAGGACGGCCGCATGCAGTGGGTGCTGGACGAGAAGAAGGTCGATACGCTCATAGCCAATTACCGCGTCGGCTCGTTCCTCAACGTTCCCGGACGCGCCGCCTCTCCCGAGGACTGGCGCAACTGGATAGGCACTTTCCAGAAATATTCGATGGAGCACCTTGGTATCCCGACCATTTACGGACTGGACCACAACCACGGTGCGTCGTATTCGCAGGGTGCCACGATTTTCCCGCAGCCGATCAACGTCGGAGCGTCGTTCAATGTCGAACTGGTGAAGCAGATGGCTGAAGTCACTGCGTATGAGAGCCGCGCCGGAGACTGCCCCTGGGTTTTCAACCCGGTGGTGGACCTCGGCCGCGACCCGCGCTGGCCGCGCATCTACGAGAGTTTCGGCGAGAGTCCGCTCGTCAACGCCAATATGGTCGCGGCCGAGGTCAAGGCATACCAGGGCGACGACCCGAACCATATCGGAAAGTACAACGTGGCCACGTCCGTCAAGCATTATTTCGCCTACGGCGCCCCGTGGTCGGGCAAGGACCGCACGCCTGCATACCTTTCGCCGCAGATGATACGCGAGAAGTATTTCACCCCGTTCAAGGCTGCTGCCGAGGCCGGTGCGCTCACCTTCATGATCAACTCCGCCAGCATCAACGGCATGCCTGTCCACGCCAGCTACGAGTACCTTACCAAGTGGCTTAAGGAGGACCTGAACTGGGACGGAATGCTCATCACCGACTGGGCTGACATCAACAACCTCTATCAGCGCGAGAAAGTGGCCAAGGACAAGAAGGACGCCATCCGCATCGCCATCAACGCCGGCATCGACATGAGCATGGACCCGTACAGCGTAGATTTCTGCACCCTTCTCAAGGAGCTCGTCGAGGAAGGCGCAGTCAAGATGTCCCGCATCGACAACGCCGTGCGCCGCATCCTGCGCCTGAAGCTGCGTCTTGGTCTCTTCGACAATCCTGACGTCGATCCTGCCGATTATCCCCTCTATGGCAGCGCCGAATTCGCTGCCAAGGCCCTGCGCGCTGCGGAGGAGTCGGAGGTTCTCCTGAAGAATGAAGGAGCCATCCTGCCCCTGCGCAAAGGCGCCAGCATCCTTCTCACCGGCCCCAATGCCAACCAGATGCGCTGCCTCAACGGCGGCTGGAGCTATACCTGGCAGGGCGGCGCCGAGGACCTGACCGAGCAGTACAATACCATCTACGAGGCCTTCTGCAACAAGTTCGGCGCTTCCAACGTCATCCTCGAGCAGGGAGTCCGCTACAATGAGCGCGGCAACTATTACGACGAGATCGTCGACGGCTTCGACAAGGCCGTCGCGGCCGCCCGCAGGGCTGACGTCATCGTCGCCTGCATAGGCGAGAATTCCTACTGCGAGACCCCCGGCAACCTCACCGACCTGACGCTGTCGCAGAACCAGCTCGACCTGGTCAAGGCCCTTGCGAAGACCGGCAAGCCGGTCGTCCTCATCCTCAACGAGGGACGTCCGCGCCTGATTGCCGACATCGAGCCCCTGGCCTCCGCAATCGTCCACATCATGCTCCCCGGCAACTATGGCGCGGACGCTCTCGCGAACCTTCTCGCGGGCGACACCAATTTCTCCGCCAAGCTGCCTTACACCTATCCGCGCGAGATCAACTCGCTGGCCAATTACGACTATAAGGTCAGTGAGGAAGTCGCCACCATGGGAGGCGCATATGACTACGACGCCAAGGTCTCCCTCCAGTGGCCCTTCGGCTACGGCCTGAGCTATACCACCTTCGAGTACTCCAACCTCAAGGTCGACAAGGCTTCGTTCGGCCCCGCCGACGACCTGACCGTCAGCGTCGACGTTAAGAATACCGGCTCAGTGGCCGGAAAGGAGGCGGTCCTGCTGTACTCCAGCGACCTCATCGCCTCGCTCGTGCCTGACAACCGCGTGCTCAGGGCATTTGACAAGGTCGAGCTCGCCCCCGGCGAGACAAAGACCGTGACATTTACCCTTCCTGCCAGCGACCTGGCCTTCGTAGGCGAAGACGGCAAGTGGGTGCTCGAGGAGGGCGACTTCGTCTTCAAGGCCGGCAGGCTGACCCAGCAGGTCACCTGCACCGCCACCAAGAAATGGGAAACCCCGAACATAATCAAATAGCATTTAATAGACTATGAAAAAGTTTCTTTTTGCCCTGGCGGGCGTCATCCTGCTGGCAGGATGTGCGCAGGAATGGACCGTCGAAGAGAAGGACGGCTACAACCTCATCCATCAGGAAAACGGCCCGGTGCTGGGCTACAGCCCCGATTCCGGAGTGCAGATCATCAAAAAGGCGGGCCGTGCTTTCAAGGATTTGAATCGAAACGGCAGACTTGATGTATACGAAGACTGGCGCAAGGATCCCCAGGCCCGTGCCCGGGACCTGGCGTCGCAGCTCTCCATCGACGAGATCGCCGGCCTGATGCTCTATAGCGACCATCAGGCGGTCCCGGGCCCGGAACTGACGGACGTACAGCGTCAGTTTCTCGCTGAGGACAATCTCCGCGCCGTGCTTATCACCAGCGTCAGGGATACCCGTACCGCCGCCATTTGGAACAACAACATGCAGGCCTTCGTCGAGGGTGTCGGCCACGGCATTCCCGGCAATACCAGTTCCGACCCGCGCAATGGAAGCCGTGCCGACATGGAATACAATGCCGGCGCGGGCGGTGCCATCTCCATGTGGCCCTCCAACCTTGGCATGGCGGCGACTTTCGACCCCGACCTGGTAGAGGAGTTCGGACGCATCGCATCGCAGGAGTATCGTGCGCTGGGCATCGCCACTGCGCTCTCGCCACAGGTAGACCTTGCTACCGAGCCGAGGTGGAACCGTTTCGGTGGCACTTACGGCGAGAACAGCGCCCTTGCCGCCGATATGGCCCGCGCTTACTGCGACGGCTTCCAGACTTCACCGGAGGGGGAGCGCCTCTACGGCGCCTGGGGCTGGCAGAGCGTCAACGCCATGGTCAAGCACTGGTACGGCTACGGAGCGCAGGAGGCCGGTCGCGACAGCCATTTCGCCTTCGGCAAATTCGCCGTATATCCCGGAAACAACCTTGCCGAGCAGAAGGTTCCCTTTACCGAGGGAGCTTTCAAGCTGCGCGGCGGCACCGGCAGCGCTTCAGCGGTCATGCCGGTTTACAGTATCCTCTGGCACCAGGACCCGGAAGGGACCGAGATGGGCGGCTCCTACAGCGACTTCGTCATCCAGCGTGAATTGCGCGAGGCCGCAGGCTTCGAGGGAGTAGTCTGCACCGACTGGCACATCACTTATGACAATACCGTCATGGACCCGCGCGGCCACGGCAAGCCGTGGGGCGTGGAGGACCTGACGGTCGGTGAGCGCCATTATAAGATCCTCTCCGCCGGCGTGGACCAGTTCGGAGGCAACAACGACAAGGGCCCCGTGCTCGAGGCCTATGAGCTTTGGAAGAAGGACCACGGCGAGGCTTCGGCGCGCGAACGCTTTGAGCAGTCGGCTTACCGCCTGGTGCTCAACGTCTTCCGCGTAGGCCTCTTCGAGAATCCTTACCTCGACCCGGAGGAGTCGGCGCGAATCGTCGGCAACCCTGAATTCATGGCCGCAGGTTTCGAGGCACAGAAGAAGTCCGTGATAATGCTCAAGAATCACGATAGCATCCTTCCTGTCCGCGAGCGCAGGAAGGTATATCTTCCGAAACGCCATTATCCCGCCACGCCGGGCACTTATGGAGGCATCAGTCCTGACTATCATGGCTGGATGATCAAGCCGGAAGCCGCTTCGGCCTATTTCGACGTGGTGGACGACCCGTCCAAGTCCGACTTTGCGCTGGTGGCCATCAAGTGCCCTTCGATGAGTCTGGGCTATGACACTACGGATGTCAAGCGCGGAGGCAACGGATACATCCCCATCAGTCTCCAGTACGACGATTACAAGGCGGTGTACGCCCGTGAGGAAAGCCTCGCAGGCGGCGACCCGCTCGAGACCTTCACCAACCGCACCTACAAGAATAAGGTGGCCAAAGTCCTCAACCGCGACGACATGGTCCTGGTACAGCAGACCCGCAGACGCATGGGCAACAAGCCGGTCATAGTCGTCATAGAGGTCGATAAACCCATCGTGCTCAGCGAGATAGAGCCTTACGCCGATGCCATCCTTCTGTCCTTTGACGTGCAGAACCAGGCCATCCTCGACATGGTTTCCGGCAAGGCTGAACCATCAGCGCTGCTTCCCATGCAGCTGCCGGCGGACATGAAGACAGTCGAGGAACAATTCGAGGACCTGCCTTTCGACATGGTCTGCTACAGGGATGCAGACGGCAATACTTATGATTTCGGATATGGACTCAATTGGTCGGGCGTGATTTCCGATGCCCGCACCAAAAAATATACTAAGAAATGAAAAGACTCTCTCTGGCAGTTTCAGCGCTGCTGCTTTCCCTTTCCCTCCAGGCCGGGAACCTGGCATTCTCTTCCATGATAGGGGACAACATGGTCCTCCAGCAGAATACCAAGGTGCGCATCTGGGGCACCGCCTCGCCGCGCGCTTCGGTGAGCGTTTCGGCTTCGTGGTCCAAGAAACCGCCGGTAACCGCCAGGGCCGATGCCGAAGGGCACTGGGAGGTTATGCTGGAGACTTTCGGGGCCAGTTTCACACCCCAGACAGTCACTGCTTCCAGCGGGGGCGAGAAAGTCAGCGCCTCCAACGTCCTCATCGGCGAGGTCTGGCTCTGCTCGGGCCAGAGCAACATGGAGATGACGCTGGGCGGTGGCATGGGCACGCCCGTCGAGGGCAGCCTCGACGAGATAGCCCTTTCGGCCCAGTACAAGAGCGTCCGTCACGTCACCATAAGGAAGGCCCGCGCCACCGAGCCGCAGTATGACGCGGAAGGGGAGTGGCAGGTGTGCAACCCCGCCACGAGCCCTCGTTTCTCCGCGGTCGGCTACTTCTTCGCCACCCGCCTCTCGAAGGCCCTGGACGTGCCCGTGGGCATCATCAACGCCAGCTGGGGCGGCTCGGTCATCGAGGCATGGATGGGCGAGGAGCTCCTGAAGGACTGCCCGGACGTTGACCTTGCCAATGCTTCCAGCAACGAGGTGAACGACATGTACAAGCCCATGATCATGTACAACGCCATGTTCCGCCCGGCGTCCAAATATGCCATAGCCGGCATCCTCTGGTTCCAGGGTGAGTCCAATATCAGCATCGCCAACGAGGTGTATGCCGAGCGCCTGACGGCCATGGCCGCCGAATGGCGCCGCGACATCGGCAGGGGGGACATCCCCTTCCTGATCGTGGAGCTCCAGCCTTACGACTATTACGACGGACAGTACGGACTCCAGGACGAGCATGGTCCGCTCGTGCGCGAGCAGCAGTTCATCGCATCGAAGAACATCCCGAACGCCGGCCTGATCGGCACCAACGACCTCGCCTACGAGCACGAACGTACCCAGATTCACGCCTCACAGAAGAGGCAGATTGGCGAAAGGGCTTGCTATCAGGCTCTTAGCCTCGCATATGGCTATCCCAACCTTCCCGCCTTCAACCCCTGCTTCAGGTCGGCCAAGGTAGAGGACGGCAAGGTCATAGTGTCCTTCGACAATGCCCGCTCCGGCTTCATGGGTCTCTCCGAGGAGATCCGCGGCTTCGAGATCTCGGGTGGCGGCGGGCACTTCCAGCCCGCCCACGCGGAGGTCCGCATGTCCTTCATGGGTACGACCGTGGTGCTCTCGACACCTGCGGTGCCGGAGCCGGTCGCGGTCCGTTACTGCTTCAAGGATTTCGAGGTCGGCAACCTCAAGGGCGCCAACGGCCTCCCCATCATCCCCTTCCGCGCTGATATCGAGCCTGCGGCTGAATAGTTACACCGGGTTGCTCTTGTCTTCGGAGATGCGGTCGAGCCAGGCCCTGAGGGTTTCCCACTTGTAGTAGGGGCCGCTGTAGGCCTCGATGGCGGGGATGAGGGTCTCACGCTCGTTGTAGAGTATCTTCACCAGGACGTCGCCCTTCCTGTCGCGGTAGAATACCATCTGGAGGTTGGTACCCATAGGAATCCTTTCCCAGACGTAGAATCCGTTCTTGTATGCCTGCCCCACCGGGTAGCGGGCAGCGACGCCTTCGAGGCCGAGCAGGCCAGCGAGCGGCAGGATGCCGCTGTCGTGGCCGAAGCGCAGGTCCGCGGCCGTGTCGCTGCCGGGCTCCATTGCGGCCTCGGCCCGGGCGATGAAGTCTTCCACCAGCCACTTGGCGGCCCAGGTGATGCGGTCGCCGAAGTCCAGGGAGTTGCCGTACGAGGCGTATGTGCGCTCGTTATAGGATATGGCGAGGCCCATGAGCTCTTCTTCCGTGAGATAATGCTTGATGTCCAGCCCTCCGAGCTCGTACTCAAGGTCCTGACAGATGGCGGCATACAGGAACATGTAGCGCATGAAGGTCCAGGGGTTGGAGATGATTTCATTGACCTTCGGATCGTCCTTGAAGTATGTGCGCATTACCCTCGAGGGATCGACATTTGCCCTTACGATGGAGTCGTTGAGGTGGCTCTTTTGTGCGCTGTAGTCTTCCTCCCGGAAATAGTCGTGCGCCAGCAGGTCGAGATATTTATCACCCGTGATGAAGTCGTACTGGATGCCGGGAGCCCTGTCCTTGAGACTGCCGGTGAAATTGGCCATGCTCAGCAGGCAGCGCGGGACGGTGCTGGACTGGCAGTGAACGCGCTTGCGGGTCTTGTCATTGAACACCTCCGGGAATCGGGCCTGCATTCGAGCGGCGATGCCTGCATGCTCCCGGCCTCCGCGAACTGACAGTTCCCCGTCCATGCCCCGGTGCTCGGTGTAGATGCGCAGCATGTCGGCCGCGAGCTTCTCTCCGGCCTCGGTCAGAAGGCCGAGCGAATCCGCCCTGCGGATGGCCTTGTACGGGCTCGTGCCGCTGCTGCCGATCTGGTGGCGCGAGCCGTGCCGTCCGTAATGGCTGACATAGAAGGGCTTGTAGCCCTTAGGGGCCGGGGTGTCGGCCGTGGGGATGTATTCGTACGAATGGTAGACGCCGGCGAAGCGGTCTATGTTCTCCTTTATGCTGCTTTGGAAATCCTGTGCCTCGGCGGTCGCTGCCAGGAAAGCGAACGCGGCGAGCAGGAAGAGGGCTTTTGCGGGACGGTTCATGGGTAGGGGGAGTGTTGGTTTTTACAAAAATAGAAAAATAATCCCTTCGTCGCTGCTCTTGTTGGATGAAAATGGCTATCTTTATACTCCGAAAAATACTGACCCATGGATTATAAAGACGCTATCAAATTCTATCCCGATTTCCCGATCAAGGGAGTCAATTTCGTTGATGTCATACCCTTCATGCAGGACAAGGAGCTTTTCCGCAGCATGACCCGCGACCTTGGTGTCCTCTGCGCATCACCCAATGTCACGGCTCCGGAGGCCAGGGGCTTCCTGTTCGCTACGCCCATGCTGACGGACTGTCCCAATATCCGGTGCGCCATCCCCATCCGCAAGAAGGGCAAGCTCCCTTATGCCGGCGATGACCTCGTACAGGTGAACATTCAGAAGGAGTATGGCTTCGACGAGGTGTTCTACCGCCTGTCCGACATTGCTGCCGGCGTCCCGAAAGGTGATACGATAGAGATAACGTTCTTTGATGACATCCTCGCCACCGGCGGCACTGCGAAGGGGATTGCGGAAGACCTTCAGAAGCGGACGGTCGTTGTTGACGGCAAGGAATACCGCATCAAGGTTACCGACTTCGTCTTCGTGGTGGAGATCACCGACCTTCCCGGCCGCGAGATCCTCGAGCCCATTGCCCCGGTCAAGTCCCTTATAAAGGTGACTGAATCTTAGAAAACGATAGTACTTACACTGTTTGCGGGGATATTGACCTTGACGGTCCTGTTCCCCGCTTTTATTGTAAGGTCGCGCGGAGTGCCCGTCTTCTCGGCGGCGAGGACTACTATGCTCCCGTCAGGATTGCGGAATGCCATGGCCTCTTCCATGGAGCCTTCCGTGCCGAGATAAACCGCACCGGGCCTGACGTAGCCGCTGATGTGCTTCATCTCGTAGTATTCGTAGTTGCGCTTGAGGGCGCCGGTCTCATAGTCCACGCTGATCAGGGAGTTCTGCTGCCAGCCCCAGGTGCTGACCTCCCCGTCGAAGAGGGCGAGGTTCCAGTAGTCGTAGATGGCGACGCCGTTGTCCATGTTGTGCTTGAGCAGGTCCCAGGCGTCCATGAAGTCCTTCCAGCTGTTGGCCCCGTTGAAGCACTGCTGCTCGCTCATGACCATCGTGAGCTCGGGATAGCTCTCGTGGATGAGCGGCAGGGCGGTCTTTCCTGCCCACTGGAAGGCGACGCCCTTGATGTCCTTTCCGATGAGGGGGTCGGTGAGGACGGTGTCGACCATGGCGCGGTCAGAGCGCTCCATAGTTCCGAAATACACTTCGACGCCTTCCTCCTTCATCGCGGGGACGAGATAGTGCAGGAAGTTGGTGAGACCCCGAACCGTCCAGGTGCAGGAAGGGAAGTTCTGGTCCGAGTTGAACTCGTTCTGGGGCATGACCATGAATATGTCGATGCCCTGCTCCCTGTACGCCTGGATGTATTTCCGGAAATAGAGGGCGTAGGCCTGGAAGTAGGCGTCGTCCTGGATGAAAGAGTCCTCCCCCTCGTGCATTATCTGGCTGTCGGACAGTTCGTTGTCGCGGATGAGGTTGTCGAGTTCGAGGCGCCGGCGGCCGGGCGCGGGGAGCGCTCCGCGCGCCCGCAGCGGCCGGCTCGCGTAGTGACCGTTGACCTTCATCCATGAAGGCGGACACCAGGGCGAGCCCCAGACCTTCAGATTGGGATTCTTTCCCAATGCGCTCTTTATAAGAGGGATAAGCGTCTGTTTGTCATTGTCTATCGAGAAATGCTCCATGGCCAGATCGCCCGGGGTGTCGTCGAAGGAGTAGTACTTCAGGGCGAAGTCGCTGGCACCGACAGGCATGCGGCAGACGGTGAATTCCATGCCTCCGCCCGGGGCGAAAAGCTCGGTCATCACCTTGTCGTAGTCCTCCCGGCTGAGTTTCGAGAGGGCCCGATGGGAAAGCTCGCTGAAGCATGTCCCGAAGCCCTGCACGGTCTGTCCGACGGCGTCCAAGTCGACTGTTATGTCCGCCTCCTGTCCGCCGAGGGCCTTGTCGTAACTGTTGCTTTCGAACCAGGGATTGTCCTCAGTGGTCGTGTATATCGTGAACCGGCTTTGGGTGCAGGAGACCGCCAGCAAGGCGAAAAGGGCGGGGAGTATTATGTGGCGCATGTCGGTGAGGTTCTAAAGCAGATGCGCGCCGACAGTGAGGCCGGCCATGACGATGGAGACCATGCTCATCAGCTTGATGAGGATGTTCAGCGAAGGGCCTGACGTGTCCTTGAACGGGTCGCCGACGGTGTCTCCGACGACGGTCGCGTGGTGCGCGTCGGAGTTCTTCCCTCCGAGATGGCCTTCCTCGACATATTTCTTGGCATTGTCCCAGGCTCCGCCTGAATTGGCCATGAAGACGGCCAGGACGAAGCCGGCGCCGAGGCCGCCGAAGAGCAGGCCGAGGACGCCCGCGACGCCCAGCACGACTCCGGTGAGTACCGGGACTATGATGGCGATGAGCGACGGGACCAGCATCTCGTGCTGGGCCGCCCTGGTGGAGATCTCCACGCAGCGGCGGTAGTCCGGGGTGCCCTCTCCCGTCAGGATGCCCTTGATCTCGCGGAACTGCCTGCGCACCTCCAGGACCATCTTGGAGGCGGCGCGCCCGACTGCGTTCATCGTAAGGCCGCAGAAGAGGAACGCCATCATGGCGCCGATGAACACACCGGACAGCAGGGCGGGATTCATTATGCTGACGTTGAATTCGTTAAGGACATCAAGGATGGAGGCCGATGCCGCATCGACGCCGTTGATGAGCGCGCCGGCGGTGCGGCCGACGGCTATCTTGATCTCCTCGATGTAGGAGGCGAGCAGGGCGAGGGCGGTCAGGGCCGCCGAGCCGATGGCGAAGCCCTTGCCGGTGGCGGCAGTGGTATTGCCGAGCGCGTCGAGCACGTCGGTGCGCTCGCGCACCTCGGGCTCGAGCTCGGACATCTGGGCGTTGCCGCCGGCATTGTCGGCGATCGGGCCGTAGGCGTCGGTCGCCAGCGTAATGCCGAGGGTGCTGAGCATTCCGACTGCGGCTATGGCCACGCCGTAGAGGCCCTGCGAGAGGTTCGCCGCCGTCATCATGTGCTGCACGTCGAAGCCTATGGCAAAAAGGTATGCCAGCACGATGGCGCAAACGATGGCGATCACGGGGATGGCGGTGGAGACCATTCCGAGGCCCACGCCGCTGATGATGACGGTCGCGGGACCGGTCTTGGCGGACTCGGCGAGCTTCTGCGTCGGGCGGTATGAATGCGAGGTATAATACTCGGTGGCTTTGCCGATGACGACGCCGGCCAGCAGGCCGGAAAGCACTGAGCAGGCCAGGTGCCACCAGAGGTTACCGGCGGTTCCGAAAACCAGGGCGAGGATGCCGAAGGCGGCCAGGCCGCTGAGGATGGCGGCGAGATTGGTACCCAGGCTCATGCTCTTGAGAAGGTTACTCATGGAAGCCCCTTCCTTGGTACGAACGGTGAAGATGGAGATAACGGACAGTACGACGCCTACGGCGGCGATCAGCATCGGGGCCAGGATGGCCTTCATCTGCATTTCGGGGCCGGCCAGGAAGAAGGCTGAAGCACCGAGGGCCATGGTGGAGAGGATGGAGCCGCAGTACGACTCGTAGAGGTCCGCGCCCATACCGGCCACGTCGCCGACATTGTCACCGACATTGTCGGCGATTGTCGCCGGGTTGCGCGGATCGTCCTCCGGCAGGTCGGACTCGACCTTTCCGACGATGTCGGCGCCCACGTCGGCGGCCTTGGTATAGATACCGCCTCCAACGCGCGCGAAGAGCGCCTGCGTGGATGCACCCATCCCGAAGGTCAGCATGGTGGTCGTGATGACTACAAGTTTCTGTGCCATGGTCGCTTCATGCACGCAGGCATTGAGCACTATGAACCATATCGCTATGTCCAGAAGGCCCAGTCCCACGACGGTCAGGCCCATCACGGCGCCGGAGCGGAACGCCACCTTCAGGCCGGAGTTCAGCGACCGGCGCGCGGCGTTGGCCGTCCTGCCCGAAGCGTATGTGGCGGTCTTCATGCCTATGAATCCGGCCAGTCCCGAGAAGAAACCGCCCGTCAGGAAGGCGAACGGCACCCAGGGGTTCTGCACCCCGAAACCATAGGCCAGGATGGCGAAGAATACCACGAGTATGGCGAAAACGATGACGACGACCTTGTATTGCTGTTTGAGATAGGCCATGGCGCCCTCGCGCACGAACTGCGCGATACGGCGCATCGTCGGCGTGCCCTCGTCCTCTTTCTTCATCTGACGATAGAAGATACAGGCAAAGGCCAAAGCCACCACTGATGCCGCGGGAACGGCATAGAACAATGCATCCATAAAAAGGAAATCTAAGTCCGTTAATTATCTAAAACGTTACAAATATAACAAATCTCAAATTAAACAATCCCCTCACAGGCCGTTTCGCGATAAAATTCTTATATTTGCAGTCCGTTCAGCACCCTTCGCTGAAGCGCTTGACGGTTCCGTAGCTCAGCTGGATAGAGCAACAGCCTTCTAAGCTGTGGGTCCGGGGTTCGAATCCCCGCGGAATCACGAAAAGACAGCCATCCCGGCTGTCTTTTCTGCTATTCTGTTTTCAGGTTTCCCTAGAAGGCCATATTGAGGGCGGCGGACTGGGCGCGCTGGCTGTGGACGGCGTTCATCTTGCCGAAGTTCCATTTTACACCCAGAAGGACATAGCGTCCAAGTACGAGGCGGTAGGTATCCTCCTCGTAGTTGGCCGTGACGTTGTGCGACAGGTTGTGCGTCTGGTCGAGGATGTCGTGCGCCTTCAGGCTGATGTTGAAGGAGCCGATGTTCTTGGAGATTTCCGCGTTCCAGCGCCATTCCGGTTTGTCGAAGCCCGCAGAGTATCCCGTATAGAACACGAAAGCGAGGTCGGACTGGAACTCCCATTCGTTCCTGGTGGTGTATGATCCGTTGCCGCTAAGGGTATTGACGGAAGTGGTCATGTCCAGGTCGGGATTCAAGGAGTAGCGCGCAATGCGCCAGCTTGTATTTGCGTTGGTGCTGAAGGAGAAACGGTCCTTGTTGTACCTGATGCCTGCGCCCCCGGAAGGGGAGAGGGACCTTGTTGAACCTGCCTCGAAACCGCTCTGACCGCCGTAGAAGCGGTCTCCTGTGTCGTTGCCCCAGAAGGCGGCCATGAAGCCCGAATAGTCGAAACGGTCCTTGTCCAGACCCGGCAGCGTCCCCTTCGTCTGGTAGCTCTGGGATGAGGAATAGGATACCTGCGAGCTTAGGGAGAGGCTCCAGGACTTCTTCTCATCCAGGGGAGTGGAATAATTCAGCAACATAGTCATGCTGACCGAAGGCTTCTTCGCATTGACCGGGATCGAATACAGGATACCGTCGGAGTCGTACCAGCGTGCGTCGGTAATTTGGTTGGTATAGATGGAGCTTGAAATGTATGCCGTCAGGGTGGAGAACCTCTCCCTGTTGTTCCGGGTCCAGTTCGTATAGAAATCGGAATATCCGTAAGGCCTCAGATAGATGTTGCCCAGGCTCAGCCGCGACAGGTTGGAAACGTTCAGGACGGGGAGCATCCGGGATGTAGACGGCTGCTGGCTGGAGCCGGTGAGCGTCGTCGAGATTCGGTTCTTGTCATCCGAGTAGTTAAGGCGGAAGGTAGGCGTGACAAACCAGTACCATTCATCCTCCCCCGTGGTGCTCGCAATGTTGTAACTCTTTGAGAATGTCTCGTTAAGGGCACCGGAAGCGCGGGTTCCGAGCGAAACCGTAGTCTTGTCGTCCACTTTATACTGGGCGGTGAGGCCGTACATCTGCTCTCTTCTCTTGTTCCTGCTCCGGGAGGAGTAGTAATCGTTGAGGCCGGCGTCGTCGAAGGCATCCTTGACGTCGTTGTTGAGGGTGTAATCCATCGTGGTTTCGGCAGTAAGCGTAAGCTTTTCCCCGAAGGGCTCCACATACCTGAGGGCTCCGTAAGCCCAGCGTTCCGACCAGTCGTCGATGTAATTCAGCGAACGTATGTCCGTCGTCCCTCCGGCGGTCTTGAGCATGGAGACCTGGAGGTCGTCGCCGTCGCTCATGCTGTAGCTGCCGTACAGCGCAATCCTGACCATGCGCCCCTTCTTCCCTCCGATGTCCCTGAA
Source organism: Bacteroidales bacterium (assembly GCA_017620335.1). Lineage (GTDB taxonomy): Bacteria > Bacteroidota > Bacteroidia > Bacteroidales > UBA932 > Cryptobacteroides. The sequence continues at coordinate 21,085 of JAFZQO010000017.1, read as the reverse complement.
GTTCACGTCGGTGTCAAGGCCGGTATACCGGTAATGGCCTGTGGAATGGTTTGAACTTGAGGATTCGTTTATCCGGTTGCCCAGCCAGAAGGTTTCCGAGGAGTTCGCCTCATCGCCTGCGTGGTCGCTGTAGCTGAACGAAGGGCGTATGTGGAACCAGAATCTGCCGGTTTCTTTCTGGAACTCCATGTCGGTGGTGAACTCGCGGGAGAGCCTTGTCCCGGAATCGTCCGAGTTGGAAAGCAGGTCGCCCCCTTCCTGGTGCGTGGTCCTGGATGACCTGGTGCCGGAGTCCGTGTCGGTGGATTTGTACGAGGTGCTGACTGTGGTTTCGACGTTTTTAAGGCGGGAGGTATTGGCGTTCACGCCCAGCTGGGTGGCGGTGGAGAGCCCCTGCTCGAGGCTGGAAGTCATCGATCCGTCGGAGCTGACCACGACGAAGGTGATGTTGGAATCATCCACGTTCTGTTGGTTCGCGATGAGGGTCACCTGGTCCTTTTCGGTATAGGCCGACACCAGCGCGTTGGCGCTGTAGAGGAAGCCGCGGTCGTCGCGCAGCGGGTCGTCATCACCCTTGGTTTCTAAGCCGCCTTTCAGCGAGATGTTGCCGAACCATCCCTGTTCGTACTCCTTCTTTAGCGCGACGTCCAGCACCTTCTCGCGAGTGCCGTCGTCGATGCCTGTAGCTCTTGTAGCTTCCGATTCCCTGTCGATCACGCGTATCTTGTCCACGATGGCGGCCGGGAGATTGTTGAGCGCCGCGGACTGGTCGTCGAAGAAGAAGGTCCGGCCGCCTACGGTGAGTTTGTCTATCACCTGGCCGTTGAACTTCACCTTGCCGTCATCGGTGATCTCCATCCCGGGCATCCTCTTAATCAGGTCCTTGAGCATGGCATTGGCCCCGACGTAGAAGGACGAGGCGTTGAATTCGACAGTGTCCTTCTTGATTATCATGGGATTGCCGACGTCTGTGATGGTCGCAGCCTCCAGGAAATGCTCGTCCTGCTGCAGGCGTATTGTACCCATGTCCACCTCGCTTTCGCGGAAATACCTCTCCCTCACGAAAGGCCTGTATCCCATCATCTCCACGTGGAAGGTATAGCTGCCGAACGGAACTTCGTCCAGCACCGCCTCTCCCTTGGCGTCGGAGAGGGTGAAATTGGTGATGGTGGTGTCCTTCGAGGGTATGACATATACTGAGGCGAAAGGGACGGGCTCGCCGGAAAGGGAGTCCACGACCGCGGTCTTGACGTTCGCCAGCCTCTCGGCCAGCATATTGTCGTTCAGTATGAAAACCTGCGCCCTGACCGGAAGGCACAGTCCGGGCAGGAGCAGCAGGATAGCGAGTTTATTCTTCATTTTCAGGTGTTTGCACGGAGTAAGCACGTCCGTTGATGACAATTCTGTTAACGGGTTGACCGTTGACGGTAATGCTCCCGTCCTCTGCAACTTTCGCGCCCGGCAGTGTCTTCAGATAAGAGTTCAGCCCGGATGACGTCTTTTTTGTTTCGATGATGACGAAATACCTGTCACTTCCGTATTTGGAGATCAGTTCTGGTCCGTACCGCAGCTGTCGTATCGCAGCCTGGTCTTTCAGTACGCTGATGCTCTCTATCTTATCTGCAGACGGGTACTTGAAGGGCTTGCTTCCATCATATATTTCATTGTCAACGATGTAGATGGGAGTCAGGGTGGCAACCTTCATTGACAGACTGTCTGCAGACATCTTCAGCCTGAGTACGGGCACTTTGAGCGAATCCGGAAGCTCTACGCTATACTGCATTGTGCCGGTAGTTGCGTATTTGTATGTCGGCATGGTGGATATCGCATGGACGGAGATGGCATTGCGGCCCGTGCCGGTCGTGGTGACCTTGTAGTCCAGGATGATCTTTCCCTTGAGGATGGAGCCGTCGAAATCTTCGATGGTCTGGTTGTCTACTATGAATATGGTCCTCTGGCCGAAGAGGGAAAAGGAGCTTAGGCAGAGGATGACAGCGAGGATGATGGTCTTTTTCATGGGGTGGGGGATTATTCGTCAAGTAAAAGCAAAGCATAGGAATTGCCTCCGTCAATCGGCGTGAGGATGAACGAGGCGCTCTGTCCGTCATCATAGATGGCGGTCATGATGAAGCCGTCGCCGACAGGCCTGAACTCGTAGTTGGACGCTCCGGCAGGATCCATGTCGGAGATTAGCTGCAGATGCTCGAGCAAGATTTCCGTGTCGGTGGCGGGGGCTTGGGCGGGGGGCGTGCGGGTCAGGAGGACGGCGACCGCCATGGCGGCCGCGGCCCCTGACACGCCGAGCCCCCAACGGAGCACCGTCCGCCTGCGCGCCTGGCGTACGATGCTGTCGTACTCTTCCGAAGCATCCGTAAGAGGTTCGAGCGATGGGGCCTGAAGCTTCTGCAGAAGCGCTTTAACCCTTCTTTCCTCTTCGTCCCTTGGCGGGACAGAGGCGAATGACTCCGCCAGAAGGCGCTCCTCCTCCGCAGTCGTCTCTGCTTCGAGATATCTTTGTATCAATTGTTTACGGTCCATGGTCCTTATAGTGTCTTCAATAATACCTTGCGAGCGGCCGAAATCGAGCTCTTGATACTTCCTTTCGGGCGTCCTGTTGCAGCTGCGATTTCATCCAGCGACATCCCGGAAGAGCGGAGCATCAAGAGTCGCCTTGTCCCGACCGGCATCTGTTCCAGAAGCTGGTTAAAACGCATGTTCGCTTCGGCTTCTTCCATTTTCCTGGATGCTCCGGACGGATCGGGAAGGCTGTCGAAAAGGGGAAAGAGCTTGTTGTTCCGCGACTTCCTGAGTGCTGAGACGCAGGCGTTCTTCGTGGCCGTCACAGCCCATGCTTCGGGATTCCCGATGACCTTTCCGTCCCTCAGCGCCGTCCAGAGCCTCAGCAGCACTTCCTGCACTATGTCTTCCGGTTCTCCCTCCATGCGGGAAGCGCGGAAGAAACGTGCGGTCTGCGCCAGCACTTTCGGCCTTAGGACGGCCAGTTGGGTATCAAACGTCTTATCCATACTTCACAAGTATAGACGCAGGAAAAGTGAAAAGTCAATCGGGAAGTCAGGCTTTTTTCTGCCTGTGGCTCATGACCTGGATGAGCACGATGACGGCGATGCCGATGACACACCAGAGGATGGCGCCCGGGACCTGCCTGTCCAGGGTTTCTCCCAGGCCGGTCAGGACGTTGTAGGCGTCGGCGCTGCTGCCGGATTCGAGCATCTCGGCGGGCAGTAGGTCGGTGCGCAGCAGTTGGGCGTGGGCGCAGGAGTCAAGGTCGTTCCACGGCCAGACCTTGACGAGCGAGCCCAGTACGAAGCCCAGCAGCACGAGCATTGTCTGGCGTTCCCACCTGGCCAGCAGCCAGTTGAGGAACTTCGCAAAGGCGAGGATGCCCACGGCGCAGCCGAATGCGAACACGATAAGCACGGGGATGTCCATATTGCTCACGGCGCTCATGATGTAGTCATACTTGCCCAGTATCACCAGGATGAAGCTGCCGGATATGCCCGGGAGGATCATCGTGCAGACGGCTATCGCTCCGCAGATGAAGATGAACCACGTCGAGTCCGGCGTGGTGGTGGGGGAGAGGGTGCACACGACGAGGCCCAGGATGACGCCTCCGACGGTGAACAGGACGTCCCGCAGTTTCCAGCCCTTGATGTCCCGGAACATGTAGAATGCCGAGGCGAGGATGAGTCCGAAGAAGAATGCCCAGACAAGTATAGGGTGATACTGCAGCTGGTGTTCGATGATCTTGGCAAGGGTGAAGATGCTGAGGATGACGCCGATGGCCAGCCAGAGAAGGAAACGCCCGTGGACCAGGCTCCAGAACTCCTTGAAGCGTCCCTTGAAGAGGGCCTTCCACGGGGCGGGGCTCATGACTGCGTCAAGTGCGCCGACCAACTCCTCGTAAATGCCGGATACAAGTGCTATCGTGCCTCCTGAGACTCCGGGAACCACGTTGGCTGCGCCCATGGCGAAGCCCTTGACGGCAACGATAATATCCTTGATGAAGCCCATGCCTTATTTGATTTTGGCGAGGAGCGCTTTCACTGACTTGAAGATCTCGTCCTCCGGCATGGACTTTCCCTCGGGGTCCTTCTGGTCGGTGATCACCAGGTCGAAGATGTCTCCGGGCAGCTGCTTGCGGCCGATCTTGAATTTCGCCTCGCAGCAGGTGGCCATGTACCGGATGGGGTAGTCGTCCTTGTTTATCAGGGAGATGAAGAGGTCGGGCTTGGCCTCGAGCATCAGGTCGAGCTTTTCCCTCGCAGGCTTGCCGTAGAAGTTGAGGTCCTTCTTCAGCACGGTGTTGGTGATGCTGGTGATGAGGCGCTCGGCCTCCCCGATCTTGCGGAAATCGAAGAAGAATATCTCACCCTTGATGCCGTTGTCGCGGTAGAAGGCCATGATGTCCTTCTTGCACTCGTCGAACGACGTGTCCTCCACGTCGATGAAGGCCACCGCGGTGCGGATGTCCTTAAGGGGGGTGATGTTGGTGTGGACCTGGCTGCGGTGTTTCTTCAGCGCTCGGTTCCTTAGGAAGTCTATGATGAACATGTGCTAATCTGTCTCGATTTGGCCGCCGTTGGCGGCGATGAGTTCGCGGATCTCTTTCTTGGCATCCCTCCAGCGGGGGATGTCGATCTTCGTACCTATGACTTCGACGACCTTGGCGGCTATGATGGAGCCTACCTCGCCGCAGACCTTTAGCGGCATGCCGAGGGCGTGCGCATATAGGAAGCCGGCGGCGTAGGTGTCTCCGGCGCCGGTGGCGTCCAGGGGCATGGCTGGCCAGGGACGGATGAAGTGCTCCTCGTCCCCGCTGCGCACCCAGGATCCATCCTTTCCGACCTTGACGACCGCGATGCGGCATTTTTTGGAGATCTCCACTAAGGCATCGTGAGGGTCGGAAAGCTTGGTGTAAGCCCTGGACTCGGTCTCGTTGGCGAATACGATGTCGACGTATCTCTCGACGATGTCGTGAAGGAAGGCGTCGTTGGACTCCACGACGTTGTACGAGGCCATGTCCAGCGATATGATGCAGCCGGCGTCGTGGGCCATCTCCACGGCCCTGCGGATAAGCGCCTGGTTCTGGACGAGATAGCCTTCGATATGGAAATAGTCGTATCCCTGGAAATACTCGGGCTTGAGGTCTTCGGGGACGAAGTCCAGCGCGGCTCCGAGGTAAACAGCGAAGGTGCGCTCGGCGTTGCCGCCGCTGACGAAGACCATCGACCGTCCGGAGGGGTTGGGGCTCTTGAGCAGCAGCGTGTTTACGCCGTACTGCTCCTGGTCGCTCTTGAAGAGGAGGCCAAGCTCGTCGTCGCCTATCTTTCCGATGAATCCTGACGGCATGCCGAAAACGGCCGTGCAGGCGATGGTGTTGGCGGCGGAGCCGCCGGCCACGTAGTGCACGTCAAGGGTCTTCAGCTGGTTCCAGATCATGTCCCCGGTCTCCCTGTCCACATGCTGCATGCTTCCGAGAGGGAGATGGAAGGTCTTGAGGAACGTATCGTCGGGCAGGACGGCCAGTATGTCCGTAAGCGCGTTGCCGATGCCGAGGATGGATTTCATACCGTTTATGTTTTAGTAAGCCTAATCATACAAAGTTAGTCAAAATTATCTATATTTGCGAGGTATGAACGAGAAGACCTTGAAAATATTGCGGTCTGTCTTCTGGGCTGTCCTGGCGCTGGTATTGCTCTGGTTCTGTTTCCGGGGCGTCGACTGGGCGGAGTTCTGGAAGGTCATCCGCGGCTCCCGCTGGGGCTATGTGGCCCTCGCCATGGCAGCAGGCGTATTCTCGTTCATCTTCAGGGCTTTACGTTGGAGGCTGCTCATCCTTCCGGTTGACTCGAAGGTTAAAAGGATAGACTGTTATGACGGCTTCACCATCGGTCGCCTGTTCAATTTCGTCATCCCTTTCTTCGGAGAGTTCGTCCGCTGCAGCTATGTGCAGAGCCGCCGCCTCACCTATGACAAGGCGCTGGGCACGGTCGTCCTGGAGCGCACCTGGGACATCTTCATGCTTTTTCTGATTACGGTGGTCCTGCTGGTCTTCCGCGGAGCGCAGTTCGGAAGCTTTTTCCTGGACAAGATGCTCGATCCCGCCGTCGCGCGGCTTCAGCCGGCCGCTTCCCGCCTCGGCATAGGCCCGGGCTGGCTCATTGCCGCCATTATCGTGCTTGCCGTACTGGTCGCATGGGTGTTTTTCGCGGTCATCCGCCGCCGGGCGGGCGTCGCACCGAAGTCGAAGGGTTCCTTCCTCTCCCGCATATCCGCTTTCTTCCGCGGTTTCGGGCAGGGTTTCTCGTCCTTCCGCAAGATGAAGGGCAGGGGATGGTTCCTGATCCTCACCGTCCTGCTGTGGACCATGTTCCTGCTGATGAGCTGGTTCATCATCAAGGCCCTGCCGGTAAGCTTCGGGCTCACCATCGTGGACGCCCTTTTCATAATGCTTGTCGGCAGCCTGGCCGGCATTGTCCCGGTGCCCGGCGGATTCGGCGCCTTCCATTACATCGTCGCGATGGCCCTGCAGGCCCTATACGGCATCCCCTTCGAGACCGGCATCATCTTCGCCACCCTCTCGCACGAGTCCCAGGCCGTAACCACCATCCTCTGCGGCTTCCTTTCCTACGCCCGCCGTTTCCTCCGCCACTAAGTTCCTCCCCCCTTCATTCCCGCCGCTTGCTTTGCTGCTGAGCTTCCCCTTTCATTCCTGCTGCTTCCTCTGCCGTTGAGTTCCCCCTTTCATTACCGCCATGTGCTTCTTCCCCTTTGTCGGAAGTCCATTACCGTGCTGGGAGTCCCCCTTTTTTGCCCTGAAGTATTTATCCTTCTACCTATGGTCGAAGGATACTAAGGTGTGATTGATGTCTGTGGCGCGAAAGTTCTTGATTATTAGAAATATGATGCTTTGCCCATAGTCCAATTTAGATATGGGTAAGTAACTTTTTCGTTGATAATCAGATGGTTAGGTGCTATGGGCTTTTGATGGATTCCGTCGCATGAAGGTGCAGGTGTCACTGAGGGTCCACTCGCTGGACCCTCAGCAGCATTTTTGGGCGTTTTTGTCGCTGAGGGTCCAAGACGTGGACCCTCAGCGACACTTCAGGGGATGGGAGGTGATAGTTATTCGGAGAAAATAGTGTATATTGCGGAGGAAAGAAACCAATAGAGTGTAAAGACAATGATACTTACGACTACACCGTCCGTCGATGGACGCAGCATCAGGGAGTATAAAGGAATCGTGTTCGGAGAGGTGATCTCCGGCGTCAATTTCCTTAGGGATTTTGCGGCGAGCATCCGTAATTTCGTCGGAGGCCGCAGCGGCTCTTACGAAGATGAACTCATCAAGGCCCGGACACAGGCACTGGACGAGATGAGTTCGAGGGCATTACGCCTCGGTGCCGACGCCGTCGTAGGCATCGACATCGATTACGAAGTGCTCGGTGAGAAAGGAGGCATGCTGATGGTCACCGCCTCCGGAACGGCAGTCAAGCTGGATTAGTCAGTACGAGCTCGACCGGGCAGTGGTCGGAACCGAAGACGTCATTGAGGATGTCCGTGGAGGCAATGCGCTCCTTAAGTCCTTCTGAGACAAGGAAATAGTCGATGCGCCAGCCGACGTTCCGCTCGCGGGCCTTCATGCGGTACGACCACCAGGAATATTTCTCCTCCACAGGGTGCTGGAAGCGCCAGCTGTCGATGAAGCCGGCTCCGAGGAGCTCGGTCATCTTGGCGCGCTCCTCGTCTGAGAAGCCGGCGTTGAAGTGGTTCGTCGCCGGGTTTTTCAGGTCGATCTCCTCGTGGGCGACGTTCATGTCACCGCAGATGACGACGCCCTTGAGGGCCGCCAGTCCGGAGACATAGGCGCGGAAAGCGTCCTCCCACTGCATCCTGTAGTCAAGTCTGCGCAGTCCGTCCTGGGAGTTCGGCACATAGACGTTTACAAGATAGAAATCCTCCATCTCCAGGGTGATGACTCGGCCTTCGTGGTCATGTTCGTCAATCCCGATCCCGCGGGTGACGGACAGGGGTAAATGTCTGGTATACACCGCTGTACCGGAGTAGCCCTTCTTGTCGGCGTAGTTCCAGTAGGAGGTGTATCCGAGGAATTCCAGGTCCAGCTGACCCTCCTGCAGCTTGGTCTCCTGCAGGCACACGAAATCGGCGTCAAGCTCCGTGAATACGTCCGCGAAGCCCTTTCCCGCCACGGCCCGGAGGCCGTTGACATTCCAGCTTATGAGTTTCATTCCAGTGTCCATTCAGCTCCGTCCTGGGTGTCCTTCACCCTGATGCCGAGCGTGGCCAGGGCGTTGCGGATGTGGTCGCTGGTCGTCCAGTCCTTGGCGGCCTTGGCCGCGGCCCTGGTCTCCAGCACCATGTCCATGAGGCCAGCGATGGTCTTCATGGCCTTGCCGCTTTCCTCCTCATCCTGGAGTCCGAGGACACCGAAGACGATGTCGTCGAAGATCTGCACCAAAGTGGCGACGTCGCCCTTGGAGAGCTTCATCTTTTTGTCCTTGGCGGTATTGATGATGCGGACCGCGTCGAAGATGTGGGAGAGTGCGGTCGGAGTGTTCATGTCGTCGCAGAGTGCGTCATAGACGCCCTCGAAGACGGCCTTCACCTCCGGCGTGGTGGCCGGGCAGCTGTCCGGCGCTACGCCAGGAGTGTACTCGCCATAGGCGTAGCGCGGCATCTGCCGGTCCGCCATGGCGTAGAGGTCCTTCGCCCCCTGCAGGATGCGCTTCAGGCCCTTCTCGGAGGCCTGCAGCGCCTCGTTGGAGAAGTCCAGCGTCCCGCGGTAATGGGCCTGGAGTATGAAGAAACGGACGGTCATGGGGCCGTAAGCCTGCTCGAGCTTCGGATGGTTGCCGGAGAAGAGCTCCGGCAGGGTGATGAAATTGCCGAGCGACTTGCCCATCTTCTGGCCGTTGATGGTGATCATGTTGTTGTGGACCCAGTAATGCACGCCCTGGGTGCCGCGCGAAGCGACGTTCTGCGCGATCTCGCACTCGTGGTGCGGAAACATCAGGTCCATGCCGCCTCCGTGGATGTCGAACTCGTTTCCGAGGTACTTCTCTCCCATCACGGAGCACTCCAGGTGCCATCCGGGGAAGCCGACGCTCCAGGGGGAGGGCCATTTCATGATGTGCTCTGGCTCAGCCTTTTTCCAGAGTGCGAAGTCGTACGGGGCGCGCTTGTCGCTCTGGCCGTCAAGGCTGCGCGTACCTTCGAGGGTGTCGTCGAGGGTGCGTCCCGAGAGGATGCCGTAGCGGTGGTCTTCGTTGTATTTCTGCACGTCGAAATACACCGAGCCGTTGCTGATGTAGGCATATCCTGCATCGAGGATTTTCTTTACCGCCTCGATCTGCTCCACGATATGCCCGGAGGCGCGCGGCTCTATCGAGGGCGGCGCCACGTTCAGCTGGCGCATGGCCTCGTGGTAGCGCAGGGTGTAGGTCTGCACCACCTCCATGGGCTCGAGCTCCTCAAGCCTGGCCTTCTTCGCTATCTTGTCCTCGCCCTCGTCGGCGTCGTGCTCGAGGTGTCCCACGTCGGTGATGTTCCTGACATAGCGCACCTTATAGCCCAGGTGGCGGAAGAGTTTCTGCAGCACGTCGTACGTGACGCCCGGCCGGGCATGGCCCAGGTGGGCGTCGCCGTACACGGTGGGACCGCATACATACATCCCGACATGCCCCGGATTGACCGGGGTGAAAAGCTCCTTGCGGTGCGAAAGGGTATTGTAAAGTCTTACGTCTCTCATGACCTGAAATTCAATCATGCTAAGTTAAGCATTTTGAGCGTATAAAAAAAGTCCCGCACCGGAGAGGCGCGGGACTTTCAATAATCATCCGGACTTCTAGAGCTCGTTCAGGTCCTGGGCGACTTCGTCCTTGCGGCCGACGATGATGTCCTGGTAGTCCACGAGACCGGTTCCCGCAGGAATCAGGTGTCCGCAGATGACATTCTCCTTCAGGCCTTCAAGGTAGTCTACCCTGGCGCGGATCGCAGCCTCGCTGAGCACCTTCGTGGTCTCCTGGAAGGAGGCGGCGGAGATGAAGCTGTTGGTGCGGAGGGCGGCGCGGGTGATGCCCTGGAGCACGAGGCGCGCCGTGGCCGGCCTGGCCTCGCGCACGACCATCATCTTCTGGCCGTGACGCTCGAGGGAGGCGTTCTCGTTGCGCATCTCGCGGGCTCCGATGATGTCGCCCTGCTCGAACTTCTGCGAGTCGCCCGCATCCATCACGTAGAACTTGCCGTAGATGGCGTCGTTGGCGTCCATGAAGCTCCACTTGTCCACGAGCTCCTCCTGGAGGAACTCCGTGTCGCCGGGGTTCATGATCTCGACCTTGCGCATCATCTGGCGGACGATGATCTCGAAGTGCTTGTCGTTGATCTTCACGCCCTGGAGGCGGTACACGGCCTGCACCTCGTTCACGATGTACTCCTGGGCCTTGACGGGACCGAGTACGTTGAGGATGTCGGTCGGGGAGATGCCACCGTCGGAGAGCCTGGTGCCGGCCCTGACGTAGTCGTTCTCCTGCACGAGGATCTGCTTGGTCAGAGGCACGAGGTAGTGCTTTTCTGCACCGGTGCGGTTCCTGACGACGATCTCGCGGTTGCCCCTCTTGACCTTGCCCATGATGATCTCACCGTTGATCTCGGCGATGATGGCGGGGTTCGAAGGGTTGCGGGCCTCGAAGAGCTCGGTGACGCGCGGGAGACCTCCGGTGATATCCGAAGACTTGCCGATGGCGCGCGGGATCTTGATGAGGATGTCGCCGACGTTCACCATGCTGCCGTCCTCAGTCATGACGTGGGCTCCGACAGGGAGGTTGAACTGCTTGATGCTCACGCCCTTCTCGTCCACGATGTGGATGGTCGGGTTCTTGGTCTTGTCGCGGGACTCGATGATGACCTTGTCCCTGTTGACCGAGAATTCATCAGCGATCTCCTCGCGGTAGGTGACGCCTTCGATCATGTTCTCGAAGCGGACCTTACCGGCGTGCTCGACGATGTTGATGGCGTTGTAGGCATCCCACTCGCAGATGCGGTCGCCCTTCTTTACGGTCTCTCCGTCCTTCTTATAAAGGATGGAACCGTAGGCGATGTCGTACTGGGAGTAAGTGATACCGGTGTTCTCGTCCACGATGCGGAGTTCGGTGGTACGGCTCACGACCACATCCTGTACCTCGCCCGTATCGGTGACGCGCTGGATGGTCCTGAGCTCGGAGTACTCGAGCTTTCCGTCGTACTTGGAGTCGATGGCGTTGTCGGCAGCCTCACCTCCGGCGACACCTCCAGCGTGGAAGGTACGGAGGGTAAGCTGGGTACCCGGCTCGCCGATGGACTGGGCGGCGATGACGCCGACCACTTCACCCTTCTCGACCATCCTGGTGGTGGCGAGGTTGCGGCCGTAGCACTTGGCGCAGACACCCTTGCGGGACTCGCAGGTGAGGACCGAACGGATCTCGACCTGCTCGATGGGCAGGGAGTTGATCAGGTCGGCCTCCTTCTCCTTGATCTCCGACCCGGCGGCGAGGATGAGCTCTCCGGTGAGCGGGTTGAAAATGTCGTGGACGGTGGTGCGGCCGAGGATGCGCTCGCCGAGGGACTCGACGATCTCATCCTTGCTCTTGATGGCGGTGGCGATGAGGCCGCGGAGCGTGCCGCAGTCCTCCTCGGTGATGATCACGTCGTGCGACACGTCCACCAGACGCCTGGTCAGGTAACCTGCGTCGGCGGTCTTGAGGGCGGTGTCGGCCAGACCCTTACGGGCACCGTGGGTGGAGATGAAGTACTCGAGCACCGTCATTCCTTCCTTCAGGTTGGAAATGATCGGGTTCTCGATGATCTCGTTGCCGGCGCCGCCGGACTTCTGCGGCTTGGCCATGAGGCCTCGCATGCCGCAGAGCTGCTTGATCTGCTGGGTGGAACCGCGGGCTCCGGAGTCGAGCATCATGTATACGGGGTTGAAGCCCTGCTGGTCGGCCGAAATCTGCTTCTCCACGATGCCGGTAAGCTTGTTGTCGATGGAGGTCCAGAGGTCGATGACCTTGTTGTAACGCTCGTTGTTGGTGATGAAGCCCATCGCGTAGTTGTTCTTGATGTCCTCCACCTGCTTGTAGCCGGAGTCGATCAGGCCGAGCTTCTCCTCGGGGATGATGACGTCGCCGAGGTTGAAGGAAATGCCTGCGCGGAAAGCCTGGTCGTAACCAAGGTTCTTGATGTCGTCAAGGAACTTGGCCGTGCGGGTGACGCCGGTGTTCTTGATGACCTCGGTGATGATGGACCTGAGGGCCTTCTTTCCGAGCACCTTGTTCACGTAGGGAACCTCATCGGGAACGTACTGGTTCACGATGATGCGGCCGGCGGTGGTCTTCACCATATGGGTGCCCTTGGAAGCGTCCTGCTTGTCGACGGGGAGGCGGACCTCCACGAGGGCGTGCATTTCGATGACCTTCTCGTCGAAGGCGATGATGACTTCCTCGGGGCCGTAGAAACGCATTCCGGTGCCCTTTGCGCCGGGTTTCTCCTTGGTGATATAGTACAGACCCAGCACCATGTCCTGCGAAGGGACGGTGATAGGGGCTCCGTTGGCGGGGTTGAGGATGTTCTGCGAACCGAGCATCAGCAGCTGAGCCTCCATGATGGCGGCGTTGCCGAGCGGGAGGTGGACTGCCATCTGGTCACCATCGAAGTCGGCGTTGAAGGCCGTACAGGCGAGCGGGTGCAGCTGGATGGCCTTGCCCTCGATCATCCTGGGCTGGAAAGCCTGGATACCGAGCCTGTGGAGGGTAGGTGCACGGTTGAGGAGCACCGGATGTCCCTTCATGACGTTCTCGAGGATGTCCCAGATGACGGGGTCCTTGCGGTCGACGATCTTCTTGGCGGACTTGACGGTCTTGACGATGCCGCGCTCGATGAGCTTCCTGATGATGAAAGGCTTGTAGAGCTCGGCGGCCATGTACTTCGGCAGACCGCACTCGTGCATGTTGAGCTCCGGACCCACGACGATGACCGAACGGGCGGAGTAGTCGACACGCTTTCCGAGGAGGTTCTGGCGGAAGCGGCCCTGCTTGCCCTTAAGGCTGTCGGACAGGGACTTGAGGGCCCTGTTGGACTCGCTCTTGACGGCCGAGGACTTCTTCGAGTTGTCGAAGAGGGAGTCGACGGCTTCCTGGAGCATGCGCTTCTCGTTGCGGAGGATCACCTCGGGGGCCTTGATTTCGATGAGCTTCTTGAGGCGGTTGTTACGGATGATTACCCTCCTGTAGAGGTCGTTGAGGTCGGAGGTCGCGAAACGGCCGCCGTCGAGCGGGACGAGGGGACGGAGGTCCGGCGGGATGACCGGGACGACCTTCATGATCATCCACTCGGGACGGTTGACGTCCTTGGACTCCTGGAACCACTTGACCACCGCGAGCCTCTTCAGCTGCTCGGTCTTGCGCTGCTGGGAGGTCTCCACCAGCATCTTCTGGCGGAGGTCCTTTCCGAGGGCGTCCACGTCGATTTCCTTGAGGAGGTCGTAGATGCCTTCGGCACCCATCTTGGCGACGAACTTGTCCGGATCGTCGTCGGGAAGGTTTTCATTGCCGGGAACCCTGGCCAGCGCGTCGAGATACTCGTCCTCGGAGAGGAGTTCCATCTTCGGGAGCTCGGTGGCGCCGGGCTTCACGACGATGTACTTTTCGTAGTAGATGACGGACTCGAGCTTCTTGGACGGAAGTCCGAGAAGGGCGGAAATCTTGTTCGGAGCCGACTTGAAGTACCAGATGTGAGCCACGGGGACGGTAAGGGTGATGTGACCCATGCGCTCCCTGCGGACCTTCTTCTCGGTAACCTCGACCTTGCACCTGTCGCAGACGATTCCACGATAGCGGATACGCTTGTATTTTCCGCAATAGCATTCGTAATCCTTGGTAGGACCGAAGATCTTCTCGCAGAAGAGACCGTCGCGCTCGGGCTTGTAAGTCCTGTAGTTGACGGTTTCCGGCTTCAGGACTTCACCCCTCGACCTCTCGGTGATATCCTCCGGGGAGGCGAGGGAGATGCTGATCCGCTGGAAATTGCTCTTGACCTTGTTCTCCTTATTGTTGAAAGTAGGCATATTCTTGTCGTTCAAATTGTCTGTGATTAATCCAGGGTGACCTTGAGTCCGAGACCCCTGAGCTCGTGGAGGAGCACGTTGAGCGACTCGGGGATGCCGGGCGTCGGCATCGGGTCTCCCTTGACGATGGCTTCATAGGTCTTCGAACGTCCGGTGACGTCGTCGGATTTGACCGTGAGGATCTCCTGGAGGGCGTTGGCCGCTCCGAAGGCCTCGAGGGCCCAGACCTCCATCTCACCGAAACGCTGTCCGCCGAACTGGGCTTTACCGCCGAGGGGCTGCTGGGTGATGAGGGAGTAGGGACCGATGCTCCTGGCGTGCATCTTGTCGTCGACCATGTGGCCGAGCTTGATCATGTAGATGATGCCCACGGTGGCCGGCTGGTCGAACCAGTCGCCGGTGCCGCCGTCGCGGAGCATGGTCTTGCCGTATCTCGGGACGCCCGCCTTGTCGGTGAGGGCGCTGATCTCGTCGAGGCTCGCACCGTCGAAGATCGGGGTGCTGAACTTAAGTCCGAGCTCCTTGCCGGCCCAGCCGAGGACGGTCTCGTAGATCTGTCCGAGGTTCATTCGGGAAGGCACGCCGAGAGGGTTGAGGACGATGTCGACGGGGGTGCCGTCACCGAGGAAAGGCATGTCCTCCTGACGTACGATCTTGGCGACGATACCCTTGTTTCCGTGACGTCCGGCCATCTTGTCACCGACGGTGATCTTCCTCTTCTTGGCGATGTAGACCTTGGCCAGCTGCATGACACCGTTCGGGAGCTCGTCGCCGACCTTGATCTTGTCGATCTCGCGCTTGCACTTGGCGGCGGCGGTCTTCTGGGTGATGCAGTAGTTGTTGATCAGTTCGCGGATGAGGATGTTGACGTCCTTGTCGGATGTCCACTTTCCGGAGTTGATGTTGTCGTAGTCGATGGCCCTGAGCTGCTCGACGGTGAATTTCTTGTCCTTGGGGACGATCTCCACGCCGTAGAGGTCGCTCACGCCCGCGCTCTTGCGGTTCTTGGTAAGGACGGCGAGCTTCTCGATGAACTCCTCGCGAAGCTTCGCAGAAGCCTGGTTGAACAGCTCTTCCTTGAGCTCGATCTTGGCCTTGAGCTCGTTCTTGGACGGGCCCTTCTTGGCGGTGGAGAGCTTGGCGTAGAGGGCGGTCTTGACGATGGTGCCGTTCAGCGAAGGGTTGGCCTTGAGAGAAGCGTCCTTGACGTCTCCGGCCTTGTCGCCGAAGATGGCCTTGAGGAGTTTCTCCTCAGGGGAAGGGTCGCTTTCGCCCTTAGGGGTGATCTTGCCGATGAGGATGTCGCCCGGCTCGATGTGCGCGCCGATGCGTACGATGCCGTTCTCGTCGAGGTCCTTGGTGGCATCCTCGCTGATGTTCGGGATGTCGGAGGTGAGCTCCTCCATGCCGCGCTTGGTGTCACGGACCTCGGTGAGGTACTCGTCCACATGCACGGAGGTGAGGATGTCCCACTTGACCATCTCCTCGGAAAGGACGATGGCGTCCTCGTAGTTGTATCCCTTCCAGGGCATGAAGGCCACCATGAGGTTGCGGCCGAGCGCGAGTTCTCCGTTCTCGGTGGCGTAGCCCTCGGTGAGGACCTGGCCCGCGACGACGGTGTCGCCCTTGCGGACGATGGGCTTGAGCATGACGGTCGTGCTCTGGTTCGTCCTCCTGTAGATGGGGAGGGTATAGACGGTCTCGGCGGGCGAGAAGCTGACGAAGTTCTCGTCTTCGGTGCGCTCGTACCTGATGCGGATCTCGTTGGCGTCCACGTAGGTCACCTCACCCTTGCGCTCGGCGATGTACTGGGTCCTGGAGTCGATGCAGACCCTCTCCTCGAGGCCGGTGCCCACGATGGGGGCCTCCGGGGAAAGGAGCGGGACGGCCTGCCTCATCATGTTCGCTCCCATGAGGGCGCGGTGGGCGTCGTCATGCTCGAGGAACGGGATGAGGGATGCGGCCACTGAAGCCATCTGGTTCGGGGCCACGTCCATGTAGTTGACCTCCTCCTTGGTAACAACCGGGAAGTCGGCCTCGAGGCGGCACTGGATGCGGTCGTCGGTGATGGTGCCGTCGTCCTCCATCCTCACGTTGGCGAGGGAGACCAGACGGTTCTCCTCCTCCTCGGCGCTCATGTAGTGCCAGCCTTCGTCGCTCAGGTCCACCTTGCCGTCCTTGACGTCGCGGTACGGGGTCTCGATGAATCCGAGGCCGTTGATGCGGGCGTAGACGCAAAGCGAGGAAATAAGGCCGATGTTCGGGCCTTCAGGGGACTCGATAGGGCAGAGGCGCCCGTAGTGCGTGTAGTGCACGTCGCGGACCTCGAAGCCCGCCCTGTCGCGGCTCAGACCGCCCGGACCGAGGGCCGAGAGACGGCGCTTGTGCGTGATCTCGGCGAGGGGGTTGGTCTGGTCCATGAACTGCGAGAGCTGGCTGGTGCCGAAGAACGAGTTGATGACGGAAGACAGGGTCTTCGCGTTGATCAGGTCGATGGGGTTGAACTGCTCGCTGTCGCGGACGTTCATCCTCTCGCGGATGGTCCTGGCCATCCTGGAAAGACCCACGCTGAACTGGTTGGCCAGCTGCTCGCCGACGGTACGGACACGCCTGTTGCTGAGGTGGTCGATGTCGTCGACGGTGGCCTTGGAGTTGATAAGCTGGATGAGGTACTTGATGATCTCGATGATGTCGTTGTTCGTGAGGACACGGACATCCTCGCCGGTGGCGAGGTTGAGCTTCTTGTTCAGGCGGTACCTTCCGACATTGCCGAGGTCGTAGCGCTTCTCGGAGAAGAAGAGCTTGTCGATGACGTCCCTGGCGGTGTTCTCATCCGGCGGTTCGGAATTGCGGAGCTGCTTGTAGATGTAGCTGACAGCCTCGTACTCCGTATTGGTCGGGTCCTTCTGGAGGGTGTTGAAGATGATGGCGTACTCGTTGGTGTTGGCCTCGTCCTTCTGGAGGAGGATGGTCTTCACCTCGGTCTCGAGTATGCTCTCGATGGTCTCGTCATTGAGGATCTCGCCGCGCTCCACGATGGGGACGGTACGCTCGATGGGGATGACCTCGCCAGTATCCTCATCCTCGAAATCCTCGATCCAGGTCTTGAGGACCTTGGCGGCGAGCTTGCGGCCTTCGTTGGCCTTGAGGTCCTCCGAAGTGACGGCGACCTCGTCGGCGAGACCGAAAATGTCGATGATATCCTTGTCGCTGTTGTAACCGATGGCCCTCAGGAGGGTGGTCACGGGCAATTTCTTCTTGCGGTCGATGTACGCGTACATGACATTGTTGATGTCAGTGGCGAACTCGATCCACGATCCCTTGAAAGGAATAATGCGGGCAGAATAGAGCTTGGTGCCGTTGGCATGCATGCTCTGGTCGAAGAATACGCCGGGAGAGCGGTGCAACTGCGATACGATGATCCTCTCGGAGCCGTTGATGACGAAGGTTCCGGCAGGGGTCATGTAGGGGATGTTGCCCAGATACACGTCCTGGACCCTCGTGTCGAAGTCCTCGTGTTCCGGATCGGTGCAGGAAAGGCGGAGCTTTGCCTTCAGAGGAACGTTGTAGGTCAGACCTCTCTCAAGACATTCTTCAATCGAATACTGCGGAGGATCGATGAAATAGTCGATGAACTCCAGCTTATAGTTGTTTCTGGTATCTTCGATCGGGAAAATCTCCTGGAATACCTGATAGAGGCCCTCGTCCTTGCGGTTCTCCGGGGTCGTCTCAAGCTGGAAGAAGTCCTTGAAAGACTTCAGCTGGACCTCGAGGAGGTCCGGGTAGTCCAGGATCTTGGACGTTGCGAAGTTTATTCGCTGGTTTTTTGTCTTTATTGACATATTCTGCCTATGGGGAAAAAGAAAACTTTAATACGAGAAAAAGGTTTAGAGCCTGATGGTGGCTCTAAACCTGTTTTTGTCCCTTAGCAGGGAAGGGGGCGAAGTTATTTAACCTCAACTTCGGCACCAGCCTCCTCGAGAGCGGTCTTGAGCGACTCAGCCTCGGCTGCGGAGACTTTCTCCTTGAGAGTGGTAGGGGCCTTGTCGACGAGCTCCTTGGCCTCCTTGAGGCCGAGTCCGAGGGCCTCCTTGACGGCCTTGATGACACCGAGCTTGGCCTGTCCGGCGGTCTTGAGGATCACGTCGAATTCAGTCTGCTCAGCGGGACCTTCCTCAGCTGCGCCACCGGCTGCAACAACGACTGCTGCGGCAGCAGGCTCGATACCGTACTGTTCCTTCAGGATGTTAGCGAGTTCCTGAACGTCTTTGACAGTCAAGTTTACCAACTCTTCTGCAAGTGCTTTAACGTCTGCCATAATGTTTTATTTTTTAAATTGTTATTGTTTTATGATTCTTTTTATTCAGCTGCAGGTGCCTCTGCAGGGGTTGATGCCTTGACTGCGGCGAGAGCCTTGATGACGACGTCCTCTGCCTGGTCCTCCGCGACGTTCTGGAGAGCGGAGATGACGCGGCGGATAGGGGACTGGAGAAGTCCGACGATGTCGCCGATGAGTTCCTCGCGGGTCTTGATGGCGGCGAGCTGGTCCAACTTGTCGGCGCCGATGAAAGCGCACTCCTGGACGTATGCTCCCTTCACGACCGGCTTCTGAAGGCCTTCCTTGTTGAGCTTCTTGATGAGCTTGCCGGGGGCGTTCGGAACGTTGCAGTACATGATGGCGGTATTGCCCACGAGGGTCTCGAGAAGCTTCTGCATCTCGGGATTGTCGATGCCCTTCAGGACGTGGGCGAAGAGGGTGTTCTTGACGACGGTGAGCTTGATGCCCTCGTCGAAGCAAGCGCGGCGGAGTTTGCAGGTATCCTTTGCATTCAGGCCTGCGATATCGGTCACATAAAAGTTGGAATACTCCTTGAGCTGCGCTGAGATGCTTTCAATAACCTGATCTTTGAGTTCTTTCTTCATAATATTGAATTTTTATTTCTCAGCACCGTTAAGGAATGCTTTGATGTCAACTTTAACTCCGGGGCTCATGGTCGTGCAGACGGCAGCGCTCTTCATGTAGGTACCCTTGAGGGACTGAGGCTTGAGCTTGGCGACTGCGTTGAGGAACTCGGCGGCGTTCTCGTAGATGTGCTCGGTAGGGAAGGAAACCTTACCGATGGCTGCGTGGACGATACCGGTCTTGTCGACCTTGAAATCGATCTTACCGGCCTTGACCTCCTTGATGGCGTTGCCGATCTCCATGGTCACGGTTCCGGTCTTAGGGTTCGGCATGAGGCCGCGGGGACCCAGGATACGTCCCAGGGCACCGACCTTTGCCATGACGGAAGGGGTACAGACGATGACGTCGACGTCGGTCCAGCCACCCCTGATCTTCTCGATATATTCGTCGAGGCCGACATAGTCGGCACCGGCGGCCTTCGCCTCGTTCTCCTTGTCAGGAGTACAGAGAGCGAGAACGCGGACGACCTTGCCCGTTCCGTGAGGAAGGGTGACGACGCCACGGATCATCTGGTTCGCCTTGCGGGGATCCACGCCGAGGTTGGCGGAGATCTCGACGGAAGAGTCGAACTTGGTATAGGTGATATCCTTCAAAAGCGCACATGCCTCGGCAAGCGTGTAAACCTTGGTATGGTCGTACTTGGCCATAACGGCTTTCTGATTCTTTGTCAATTTGCTCATGATGCGTAGATTTTAAAGGTCCTTGGGGAATTCACCCTTGACTGTGATACCCATGCTTCTCGCGGTACCCGCAACCATCTTCATTGCGGAAGCGAGCGTGAAGCAGTTGAGGTCGGGCATCTTGCCCTGTGCGATTTCCTTCACCTGGTCCCAGGTGATGGAGGCGACTTTCTTCCTGTTCGGCTCTCCGGAGCCGGACTGGATCTTGGCGGCCTCCTTGATGGAGATGGCTACGGGCGGCTGCTTTACCTCAAAAGTGAAGGACTTGTCGGAGTATACGGTGATGACGACAGGGAGGACTTTTCCTGCCTGTGCCTGCGTAGCAGCGTTGAACTGCTTGCAGAAGTCCATAATGTTCAAGCCTTTGGAACCGAGGGCCGGTCCTACCGGAGGTGCTGGATTAGCGGCTCCTCCCTTGATTTGGAGCTTGATGAATCCGGTAACTTCTTTTGCCATGATTTGTTATTCTTTAGTGACTTGTGTAAAACTGAGTTCCAACAGGGTCTTCCTTCCGAAAATGACGACGATGACCTTGAGCTTGCTCCTGTCTTCTATGATGCCATCCACAGTACCGCTGAAACCGCTGAACGGACCGTCAGTGATCTTGACCTTGTCGCCGAGGGCATAATTGACCTCGGTCTCGGCCGCGCTGCTGGCGTTCTCGTCCTGCTGGCCGAGGATGCGCTGCGCCTCCTCCTCACGGATGGGGACGGGTATCCTCTCAATCTGGGATCCACTGACGGTCCTCTTCTCTGTCAGGAATCCTGACATGCCGGGAATGAGATTGCGGATGATATTCTCAAGTTTCGCGCTCAGTTCAGCCTGGATCAACACATAACCGGGGAAGAGCAGCTTGTCGACCGCCTTCCTCTTGTTGTTCTTTGTGACGATTTCCTTCTTGACTGGTACGAGAACCTGGCCTACCTGATCCTGAAGCCCGCTTCTTTCTATTTCCTTCTCAAGATAATCTTTGGCTTTTTTCTCTTTTCCACCGGCAGTTCGAAGAACATACCATTTCATTTCGCCCATGATATCAAACGGATATTACAATGTGTAAATTGCAGTCATGACAGACTGGAAAGCCAGGTCTATCACCCAGAGTGCAAGCGCAAGGATAACCGTCGTGACCATCACCAGGATAGCTGAACTCTGCAGCTTGTCCCAGGTGGGCCAGGTGGTTTTCTTCGTGAGCTCTACGAAAGACTCCTTCAGATAGTTGATAAACTTTCTCATCTTTACTTTTAATGGACACCTTCAAATTGGAAGCGGCGAGGGTGTCTGTTAAACAATTACCAAATCGTAACC
>JAFZQO010000016.1 GCA_017620335.1 Bacteroidales bacterium | reverse complement strand
TGATGACCTTGGCGTAGCAGCCGCCCTCGAAGTTGAAGACGCCCTCGTCGTCCCAGCCGTGCTCGTCGTCGCCGATGAGGAGGCGCTTGGGGTCGGTGGAGAGGGTTGTTTTGCCGGTTCCGGAGAGACCGAAGAAGATGGCGGTGTTCTCACCGTTCATGTCGGTGTTGGCCGAGCAGTGCATGGCGGCGACACCCTGGAGCGGGAGGTAGTAGTTCATCATGGAGAAGAGACCCTTCTTCATCTCACCACCGTACCAGGTGTTGAGGATGACCTGCTCCTTGCTGGTGACATTGAAGGCGACGCAGGTGTCGGTGCGGAGGCCGAGCTCCTTGTAGTTCTCGACGCGGGCCTTGGCGGCGCAGTAGACGACGAAGTCGGGCTCCTGGTCGAACTCTGCCTGGTTCATCGGGCGGATGAACATGTTGGTCACGAAGTGGGCCTGCCAGGCGACCTCCATGATGAAGCGGATCTTCATGCGGGTGTCCTTGTGGGTACCGCAGAAGCCGTCGACGACGAAGAGGCGCTTGCCACTGAGCTGCTTGAGGGCGAGATCCTTGACCTCGGCCCAGACAGCCTCGGACATCTCGTGGTTGTCATTGGGATACTCGGGGGTGGTCCACCACACGGTGTCCTTGGAGTTCTCGTCCATGACGATGTACTTGTCCTTGGGCGAGCGGCCGGTGAAGACGCCGGTCATGACGTTGATGGCGCCGAGCTCGGTCACCTGACCCTTGTCAAATCCTTCGAGACCGGGCTTGGTCTCCTCGTTGTAAAGGACTTCGTAGGTCGGGTTGTAAAGGACCTCGGTGACACCGGTGATACCGTACTTTGATAAATCCATCTGGGGCATAGCAAAAAATATTTTTAGTTTGACATTTTTGATTCTCAATCATGCAAATTTAGCTCTTTTTTATAATAAGTCAAAGAAGAAATCGCTACTTTTGTGCTTGAACGCGAGTGTTTAGCGACTTTTATCGATTTAGTGTCATGACCGCTCAGGAAGTACTGCGTCAATACTGGGGATTCGACTCGTTCAGGCCCATGCAGCGCGAGATCATCGAGGCCGCGCTGGAGGGCCGGGACGTGCTTGCCATACTCCCGACCGGAGGTGGCAAGTCCGTGTGCTTCCAGGTCCCGGCCCTCATGCGCGAGGGCCTCGCGCTGGTCATCACTCCGCTCGTCTCCCTGATGAAGGACCAGGTCCAGAATCTCAATGCCCGAGGCGTCAAGGCGCTCTGCATCCATGCCGGGATGAACCGCCGCGAGGTGGATCTGACGCTGAACAACGCCGCTTACGGGGGATTCAAGTTCCTGTACGTCTCTCCCGAACGTCTCAACACTTCGCTTTTCCGCGCGTATCTGGACGTGCTGGACATCAACTTCATCGTCGTGGACGAGGCACACTGCATCTCCCAATGGGGCTATGATTTCCGGCCGGACTACCTGCTGATAGGCCGCTTGCGCGAGCTGGTGCCCGCGCCGTTAATCGCGCTGACGGCCACCGCCACGCCGCGCGTGGCGGTGGACATTCAGTGCCGCCTGGCGCGGCCCGAGGCCGTGAAGGCCGCGCAGCGCTCCGGCGGCCCCGTCGAGCATGGCTTCATGCTTCTTAAGAGCGGCTTCGAACGGCCCAACCTCAGTTACATCGTACGGCAGTCCGACGACAAGCTGGGACAGCTCCTGAGCGTCTGCAGGGGAGTGCAGGGGAGCGGCATCGTCTATATGCGCAACAGGCGCAAATGTGAGGAAACGGCGGCTTTCCTCAAGGCTTCGGGCCAGAGCGCGGAGTTCTACCATGCGGGCCTCGACTCCAGGACCCGTTCCGAAAGGCAGGCCGCATGGAAGAAGGGCGACATACGTATCATGGTGTGTACCAATGCTTTCGGCATGGGCATAGACAAGCCCGACGTGCGTTTTGTCGTGCATCTCGGGATTCCGGAAAGCCCGGAAGCGTACTTCCAGGAGGCGGGCCGCGCGGGCCGCGACGGCCAACGCTCGTTCGCAGTCCTGATCTGGAACGGTGCGGACATACGTCATCTGCACCAGCTGGAGACCGTCTCTTTCCCCCCTCTGGAATATATCGAGGATGTCTACCAGAAGCTCCATGTATTCTTCCAGATTCCTTATGATACCGGCATCGGCCGCCAGTTGAAGTTCAACCCCGAGGAGTTCGCGAAGCATTCCAACCTGAACAAGGCATCCGTACATTATGCGGTCAAATACCTCGAGCGGGAGGACCATCTGACCTTCAGCGAGGATATCGACATAGATACGAGGGTGATGATTACGGTTGACCGTAATGCATTGTACGACATAGACTTGCCTGACCGGCGCATGGCGGACCTGCTGGACGCCCTTATGCGCGGCTATCCCGGCATTTTCTCATTCCCGCTGCCTGTGAACGAGGCGTCCCTGGCCGCTTCCTGCGGCGTCCAGGTTCCCCAGCTCCGCATCCTGCTATACAACCTCTCGCTGGAGCATGTCATCCGGTACATCCCTTCCGACCATTCCAGCGTAGTATTCCTGCATCACGACCGCCTGCGTCCGGGCAATGTGGCCTTGTCCCCGTCGAAATATGCCCAGCTGAAGGATGCGTATCACGAGCGTTCCCAGGCCATGCAGGAATACGTATCAGAAACGGACGAATGCCGCGCACATTTCCTCCTGCGGTACTTCGGTCAGGAGGAAAGCGAGCCGTGCGGCACCTGCGACATCTGTCGCGCCGCCGCACGCCGCACCGACCCGCGGGCTGCTACGGAGCGCTGGCTGCGTGAGGAGATTGCCGCCCGCGGCGGCTCCTACACCCTAGACGACCTGCGCACCGCCTTCGAGTCCCGCCAGCTCAGCCTCTCTCCCGACTGGCCCTCCATCCTGCGCTCCCTCATAGACTCCGGCGAACTCCCGTCCCCGTCCATTTAGAGCGTGTCAGTCAGTGATGACGAGGCCGTCGTAGGCAGGGGAGATGTCGTCGGGGAGCTCCCGGTCGAACTGGTCGTGTGATGGGAAGGTGTGGGAGAGGTGCGTGAGCCAGGTGTGCTCCGCGCCAATCTTCTGCGCCATCGCGACAGCCTCTTCCAGGCTGAAATGTGAATGGTGTGGATGGTAACTGACTGTATTGAGTGTCAGGTGCTTAAGCCCTTTCAATTTGGGGAATTCCTCCTCAGGGATGCGGCTCATGTCGGTGATGTAGGCGATGTTGCCGAAGCGGAAGCCGAGTATGGGCATCTGGCCGTGATAGCCGCGGATCGGGATGATCTCCACGCCGCCGGCGGCGAGTGCTTCAGGCGTCGGGCTCTTTGCCAAGGTCACGATGTCGTTGCCGCAAGGAATTATCGAGCCGTCCGGCATCTGCATGCAGTAGCCTTTCTCGTGCATCCAGATCAGGTCTCCGCCTTCGACGGGCATGACTGCGAAGGGCCTGTCGTCAATGAGGTGGATGCGCCACTCCGGCGAGCCTGGATACTTGTGCTCGGCGAAGGCGTAACCGTACATGATTTTCAGGGTGTTCAAGACCTTCTCCTCGCAGTAGATGTGGACGGCCTTGCGGTCTATGTAGTTCAGCGCACGGACGTCGTCAAGGCCTCCGGTATGGTCCATGTGGTTGTGCGTCAGGAGGATGGCGTCGAGATGACGGACGCCCTCCCGTAGCATCTGGGTGCGGAAATCGGGCCCGGCGTCGACCAGGATGGTCAGGCCGCCGTACTCGACCAGCGCGGCGGACCGCAGGCGCTTGTCGCGCGGGTCCGCCGAGCGGCACACCGCACACTGGCAACCTATTATCGGCACTCCCTGCGAGGTGCCCGTACCCAGAAAAGTCAGTTTCGCCTTGCCCATTCTCAGATGATTATGTCTGTCAATCGCCCCACCAGCGCCTCGTCGTATGGACGGACGATGCGTATGTAATTGCCCGTGTATCCCGACATATTGCCGTCCTTCTCCTTCGACTCGAATAGGACTCGCTCGCGTATGCCGCGGTTCGCCTCGACGAAGTCGGAGTGGAGCCGGGCGCAGAGCTCCTCGAGCGCAAGCACGCGCTCGTGCTTGACGCGCTCGGGGACCTGCCCCGGCATCGTAGCCGCGGGTGTTCCCGGCCTGCGGGAGTAGGGGAATACATGTATGAATGCCGGCCTTATACCGGCGATGAAGTCGTAGGTCTGGCGGAAGAGCTCTTCGGTCTCGCCGGGAAGGCCCACCATCGTGTCTATGCCGAAGAAGACCTTCGGCTTGCCCGGACCTTCCATCCGGGAGCGGATATAGGCTATGCGGTCGGCGAAGAATACCGTGTCGTAGTGGCGTCCCATTGCCTTTAACAGCGTGTCGCTTCCGGTCTGGAGCGGTATGTGGAAATGCGGCTGGAACTTGGTCCCGGACGCTATCCAGTCGACGATCTCTTCAGTGATGAGGTTGGGCTCTATCGAGGAGATACGGTAGCGCTCGATCCCTTCCACCCCGTTCAGCGCCTTCAGCAGATCCAGGAAACTCTCCCCGGTAGTCCGGCCGAAATCACCGGTATTAACCCCCGTCAGAACCACCTCCTTAACGCCCTCTGCAGCAATCGCTTCCGCATACTTTACACACTCGCAGACCGGTATGTTCCGGCTCTCGCCCCTGGCATATGGCACAGTGCAGTACTTGCAGTAATTGTTGCACCCGTCCTGCACCTTCAGGAACGATCTCGTCCTCTCCCCGGTACTGTACGCCCCGAACACTCTTCCGAGGCCTTCTTCCTTCGGGAGTACTACTTTGTTCCGGCCCTTTTCCCCGGAGGGTACTACCCATGAAAACGCCTCACTTCGTTCGGCCCCCCCCATCGCAAGCGATGGGTCCCCCCCCCTTATGTTGCCGAGGGTGGCACAGTTTTCCGGGGTAGTACCCTCCGGGGAAGGACCGGAAGAAGCATTACCCCAACGCGAATCTGTAATTGAAAGACCTAATAGTGCGAGGGTTTCGGGGACGACGAGGGACTTCTCGTGGGCGCCGAAGACGCGCACAACGCCCTCGATGGCCTCGAACTCGGCCCGGTGAAGTTCCGCGCTGCAGCCCGTCACGACGATGCGTGCATCGGGGTTGACGCGGTGCACCTTGCGGACGAGGTTCCTGGATTTGGCGTCGGAAGTGCCGGTGACCGTGCAGGTGTTGACCAGATAGACGTCGGCCTTCTCCTGCCACGGGACCACGTCGAGCCCCGCGGCCCTGAAGCCGCGCTCGTAGGTCGAAGTCTCGGCGTAGTTGAGCTTGCAGCCGAGTGTGAGGAAAGCGATTACCATTTGCGGAAAGCCATCATCTGCTCGGCCTTGGACTCCTGAGGGTAAGAGACGGTCATTCGCGACCACTGACAGGCCCCGCCGACCGGGGGGGTGCTCTTGGAGAGGCGTACCTTGAAGCGGATGAACTGCGGGAACCTCGCCGCGATACTCTTGACAATCCTCCAGGCGACGTTCTCCATGAGATTGGAAGGCTTGTCCATCTCCTCGCGTATGACCTTGTAGACGTCGGCGTAGTCCACGGTGTCTTCCAGCCTGTCGGACTTGGCCGCGGTCTTGAAATGGTACTCCGCCTTGAAATCGACGACGAAGAGGTTGCCCTCCTCGCGCTCCTTCTCGAAACATCCGTGGTAGGCATGGAACTCCATCCCGTTGAGCTCGATTATGCCAATATCAGAAATACGCATGGTCTCTTTCCTATTATGAGGTTTTCCTTCTTCCATTCGTTGACGGTCTTCGTCCGTATGAACGCATCCGGCAGCGTTATGTCAGCGGCCACGCAGATGCGCGTCGAGGGCCTGCAGGCCTGCAGCAGGTCCGAGAACAGCGCGTCGTTGCGGTAGGGCGTCTCTATGACTATCTGTGTCTGGCGGTGCGCCTGGGAGGTCTTCTCGATGGCTTTGACGGCGTTGCGGCGCTCCTCCGTCTTGGCTGGGAGGTAGCCGCAGAAGGCGAATGACTGGCCGTTGAGGCCGGAGGCCATAAGGGCCAGCATCAGTGATGACGGACCGACCTGGGGCACAACCGTGATGCCGCGGCGGTGGCACAATGCCACCAGCGCGGCCCCGGGGTCGGCCACGGCCGGCAGCCCGGCCTCGCTGATCAGCCCTACGTCCTGACCATCGTCGAAGAGAGCCGCGAGGGCCTCCACTTCCTGCTGAGTCGTATGCTCGTTGAGTTCATGGAACTCCAGCTCCGAGATGCGTCCCTTGAGCCCGGCCCGCGAAAGATACCTCCTGACGGTCCGGACCTCCTCCACCACATAACAGCGTATGCCCTGCAGCAAAGCCAGGGTAGGGGCGGGAATCACCTCGGCGGGATCGTTGTCTCCCAGCGGGGACGGTATCAGATAAAGCTTTCCTTTCATTCTCCTTCCTCCACGATTATGGTCACCTTTTCCTCCTCCCTGCCGGCCTTCTCCAGCTCACGTGCCTGTCGCTGTGCCTTGGTCGAGAACAGGTCGCGGAAGAACTGCCTGAGCGTGTCGAACTCCTTCTGGTACGCCACGCCGACTCCGTTGCGCTGGGAGTTGTCCAAATAGTTGGTATACTCGTCGGCGGAGTGCGAGAAGAGGTTCAGGCGCACCTGGCCGGTCTTGTCCATCTTGACCTCTATGTCGAGGTCCCCGACCACGTCGCTGTTGTTCGTCATGTGCTTGCGGTTTCCGACGCTGCCGTTGACTATCACCCTGTTGTTGAACAGTTGCGTAGAGAGGGCCACGTCGAAAATGCTCGTTCCGGAGCCGCTCTCGGCGTAGTTCAGGCCAAGGTCCAGTGGTATGTCTAGCTTTTGCAGGATGTTGTTGAGCTGGTTGGCCATCAGGTCCGCGACGTTGGAAGTCAGGAGGTTGGAGTTGTTCACGATGCCGGACTGCTCGTCAGGGAGGAAGTTGTTCGTGATGAGCAGGGCCATGAACTGCTTCTGGACCTTGTCGTCGGTGCTGAGGGCGCTCTCGACCCTGGACCGGGTCATCGGATCCAGGTCGGGTACGTCGATGGAGAATGACAGCTGCGGGTTGCTGAGCTTGCCGGTGACGCTTAAGCCGCAGTCGACGGTCCTCCGGCTTCCAACCGAGGTGGTGTCGGCTATAAGGTTGGAGAGCGAGGTCTTGAGCGAGTACCGGGCGTCGATGGACAGGTCGCTGTCCATGATGTCGCCGTTGAACTTGACGGAGCTGCCGTCCAGCACGGTGAAATCCTTGCTGGTGATGCCCATGCCGTTGAAATGGTAGTTGCCGCCGTTCAGGGTATAGTCTCCGTTGATGCTGAAGAGGTCTTTGGAAGGACGCACCTCAAGGGCGATGGTGCCGGCGCCCCGCCCGGTGAAGACATTGCCCGTGGACTTGTCGACCTCGAGGTTGGCCTCGACCTGCGGCGTGGCGTTTACGCGCAGCCGCACGGCGAGGTCATTCTCCTCCTTCCGTGTTTCGACAAGACGGTTCATCATGAGCTCGTAAGGGTCCATGTACACTTCCTTGACAGGCTCCTTGAATATCAGCAGGTCGCTGCCGCCTGCCGCTCCGACGGAGCCCAGCGGGATGTGGAAGCTTCCCCCCTTCACCGTGGTGGCGTCAACGTCCAGCAGCAGGCTGGAGAAGGGCCCCGTTATATTCACCCTTCCGGTACCGAAGACATTGCCGTAGAACGCCTCTCCCGCATTCTCTCCGAGATCGAGGACCTCCATGTTCTCCAGCCTGATGCGGGTGTTCATGCGTATATTGCTGAAACGGTCGAAGAGTATGCCTCCGCTGATGGTGCCGCGCCCGTCGCTGCGGTCCCTTACGGCCAGGTTATCGAAATACACCCCTGAATTGTTGATGTGCAGGGGTCCGTTGACGTAATAGGGGACGTTGGTGTACGCCACCCGCAGCAGACCGTCTTCCAGCACCATGTCGTCCCCGGCCACTTCCAGGGCCTTGGTGGGCCCGTCGGCCGTCACCTGGCCGGTGAGCCTGCCGCCCATCTCGCTGAAGACGTCCTTGAGGAAAGGAGTGGCATACCCTATGTCGAAGCCCTCCATGCCTGCGTTGAGGCCTAGGGACTTGTCCTTCGGGATATAATAGCCTCTGGCGTCCATGATGGTGTTTCCGTCGATGGAGTTGCGCAGGGCGTAGTCCAGCAGGCCGTTCTCGAGGTCCCACGATCCACCGAGCGTCACCGTGCCGGCGGGGCGGCCGGCGACCGAGGTGGAGTCGGCGGAGACATTGACCATCAGTCCAAGCTTGTCCTTGACGGGCGAAGTGACCATGGCCCTGCCGTATGCGATGCCCTCGATGCCGAGGTCCTGCGCCGAGAAGGCGTTGGCGATGGAGAGGTCGACGTTGTTGATACTGACCATCAGGGTGTCCGGCCTCTCCTGGGAGATACCGCCGTTCACGGCGAAATTCTGCTCGCCGCTGGAGATGTTCAGGCCGACGATGCGGACCGAGCCGTCGGAATAGTGGTAGGAAGCCGGGTCGAAACGCCACTGCTCTCCCTTGATGTAGATGTTGGAAGTCAGGCTCCTGGCGTCGAGGACGGGCTTGCCCGGCGAACTTTCGGACAAGTCGCCCGTGAAGTACAGTTCCCCGCGGTCCTCGGTGTCGTTCATGTTGTTGTAGTTGTAGCCCAGGCCGATGTTGTTGTCGTTGGCGTAGAGCATCAGGGCGTTGTTCATGAACTGCAGGCCCTGCGAGATGCTGAGCTCGGTTCCGGTGAGCGTACAGTTGAGGGCGTCGTCACCATTGTCGACGTCGAGGTTGAAGCCCTTCATGTACTTGTCCTTGAAGGCCAGGCGGGGCGAGGTGATGTTGCCCGTGAGCCTTCCGCCCTCCGTGATGCGCATCCTAACGGCCGTGCTGTCGGCGATATAGGCACCCGGGGCCAGGAAGGCCAGCAGGTCGCGGCTGTCATGGAAGTTGAGCGCGATCCTGTAGGAGGCGCCGTCCCATTTGCCCGAAGGCTCCCCGAACAGTGCTCCTATTTCCTTCTTCGTGGTAATGTCCTGGATGTCCCTGATGATGGTCCCTATGTCCCTGGTGCCCTCGTATGTGCCGTCCAGGAAATCCGAGGTCAGGGTCAGCCTGTAGTCGTTGCCTCCGGAGGAGGAACCTACGTGGATGTCTCCTATGTCGTGCCGTCCGTTGGCGCTCTCGAACAGGAGCCCGCTGGCGTCGACCCTGCCGATCAGGTCTCCCTTGCGGTCCTTCTCGAAGTTGGCCACGAGCCCGTCGAGCGACACGCGGGAAATCTCACGCTTGTCGAAGTTCAAGGCGTGCAGGTCGGCATATCCGAGCGTCGCGTAGAAACGGTATTCGGCGTTGTCCCCAGCATTGAGGCTGGCGAGTCCCTGGAACATGAAGTTGATGTTGGGGTCGTTGCAGATGATGCGTCCGTCGAAGGCGTTGTCCGCGAGCTTTCCGTTGGCATGGATGCCGGAATAGTCGTATCCCATCAGGTGCAGGCGGCCGATGCTCAGCGAGTCGATGTTGACGGTGGGGGACCCGCCGGAGGGAAGGCTGGCCCTGATGTCCGTCCTGAGGGAGCACGGTCCCACGAAATCCTGTCCGATGATCCGACCTATGTCAAGGTTGTCGGTGACGACGTTGCCCGAGATCCTGATGGGCTTGGTGTCCACTATGTCCTTGACATTCAGCCTGGCCGACGCCCTGCCGGAGGATGATTCGAGGGTGCCGTCCACGTCAAGGTCGGCGAGGCTGCCGGAGGTCCTGCCGTTGAAGGTGAAGGTCTCGCCACGGGCGAGGCCGGAGAGGTCGAGGGGCTTTCCGGGGATGAACTGGCTCAGGAAAGACCCGAGGCCATCCGAGGTGAAGGTGAAGTCCTTCAGTTCGGAGTTCAGGCCCATGCCGGAGGGGTCCGTCATGTTGGAGAGGGTGACGCTGGCCTGGCCCCCGAATCCCGTGGTGCGGTCCCTGAAGCTGAAATTGTCCACCCTGAGGCGGTTAACAGGACCGGAGATCCTGCCCGATGCGATGTCTGCTACTATGCCGTTGTCCTTGAATCCGGGTGCGAAATACGACAGGGTCTTGAATGCCAGAGTACTCCGTTTCAGTTCTCCGTCTATCCTCACCTTGTTGACAAAGTCGGAGAAGTCGTCGCTCGTTCCGGTCAACTTAATCTTTGGTGCCGTGACGTCGGACCAGGGATCGCGGATATGCACGTCCGTGAGTTCTGTCACTCCGTTGCCGACGCTGGCGTCGGCGCTCAAGACCGCGGAATAGCCGCTCTTTTCGCTCAGGACGACGCGGTCGGCCTTGCCGGAAATGACGCCTCCCGACATCTTCAGGTCACGGCCTTCGACGCTGGCGACCAGGTCGAGGTCGCCCCAGTCCATGCCGTATCCGGCCTTCTCCGAGGTGGTGTCGGCGTAATTGATCATCCTGAAGTGGAAGTTGTCGACGCTGACCTTGCGTATGGAGAAGATATCCTTCAGATTCTTTTCCTTCTCCTCTTCGGAAGGGGAGAGGCGGAATACCCTTGTGAGATTGGTCGAGTATTCCTCACCAGGTTCCATGACGAGGGCGAGACGGGCGTCTTCTACCTCCGCCTGTCGCAGCTGGATGCCCTGTTGGGAGAGGAGGCCCTGGAGGGTGAAGCGGGCGGCGACGGTCTTTGCGCTGAAGAGAGTGTCCTGGGGTACGTCGGTGTCACCTTGCCAAGGATGATTGTCGATGATGGCCAAGTCCTTGATTACCACACCGCTGAAAGGCACGAAGGTGAGGTCCGAAAACTCCACGCGTCCGTCCATTTTCTTTTCGAGGGACCTGACGACGCGGCGGGCGAGCGCCGTCTGTGCTGCAGGGATCTGCAGCACCAGGACGGCGGTCAGCAGCAGCGTCACGAGGACGACCAGGACGCGGGCGATTATTTTCAGTGCCTTTTTGATATGGGTGCGGTTTTTCTAACCTACAAATTTAGCAAATTATTCGGGTAAAAATAACTAACTTTGCCCCGTACTTTGAAGAAAAAATGTCTGATATAATCCTAGGCATAGAGTCGTCCTGCGACGATACCTCAGCGGCCGTCATCCGTGACGGCTACCTGCTCTCGAACGTCATCGCCAGCCAGGCGGTGCACGAGTCGTTCGGGGGAGTGGTGCCGGAACTGGCGTCGCGCGCCCATGAACTGAACATCGTTCCGGTCGTGAGCGAGGCGTTGTCGCGCGCCGGAGTGAAGGCTGAAGACCTTACGGCCATAGCCTTCACGCGCGGCCCCGGCCTGCTCGGCTCGCTGCTCGTCGGCACTTCCTTCGCCAAGGCGCTCGCGGTTTCGCTGGACATTCCGCTGGTTATGGTGAACCATCTCCAGGGACACGTCCTGGCCGGTTTCGTGAAGGAGTACGGCAAGGAGAACCGCCAGCCTTCCTTCCCTTACCTGTGCCTCCTGGTCTCAGGGGGCAACTCGCAGATCGTGAGGGTGAACAGCCCGCTGGAGTTCGAGATCCTCGGCCAGACCATCGACGATGCGGTGGGGGAGGCCTTTGACAAATGCTCCAAGATGATGGGCCTGGGATATCCCGGCGGTCCCATCATCGACAGGCTTGCCGCGAAGGGGGACCCTCTGCGCTTCAAGTTCGCCAAGCCGCATATACCCGACCTGGACTACAGTTTCAGCGGCATCAAGACTTCGCTGCTTTACTTCGTACGCGACGAGATGGCCAAGGACCCGGATTTCATGGAAAAGAACAAGGAGGACATCTGCGCTTCCTTCCAGAAGACGCTGATAGACATCCTTATGGACAAGCTCGTAAAGGCGTCGAAGCAGACGGGCATCAAGGAGATCGCAATAGGCGGCGGCGTGTCCGCGAACAGCGGACTCCGCCGGCGCGTCGAGGATGAGGGACGCCGCCGTCGCTGGAACACCTATCTCCCTGAACTCAAGTTCACTACGGACAACGCCGCGATGATTGCCATCGCCGGCTACTATCACTATCTTGCCGGCGAACGCTGCCCCCTCGACGTCGCCCCCGTCTCCCGCATCGCCGACTTTTAATCCTTTCGGAGGTGTATGCTGTCCTTCAAAACTTCCGCTTCGCTTCATCCCACCGCTGCGCTCCGCTTGCGGTCCCCCTGTTCACGAGGCCACGGGCGGCCACGGTTTTGAAGGACAGCATACACCTCCTGCATGATTGAGACATGAAAGAGATCGAGATTACAGTACCGTTGGGGAAGCCGCTGAGGGCGGACGAGGTCAAGAAGACCGTAGCGAAGATGTTCCGGCTGAGCCGGAACGCGGTCATACGTGTCGTTGATCCGACGAGGCCGGGCGATGCCCCGGAGGGGCGGGGCGGCTCCGCGGCCGTTCCCAGGGTGTCGGCTACTTGCGTGATGACGCGCAGGAGCATCGACGCACGCGGCAAGGCTGTATGGCGTTACAGGCTGGAGGTTTACGGGGCGGACGAGGCGTATGAGCCGTACCGCCTTCCGGAGCTGCGCGACGTGCACGATGCACCCGAAGTGCTCGTGGTCGGAGCAGGCCCGGCTGGAATGTTCGCCGCTCTCAAGCTTCTCAGCCTCGGTTTGAAGCCAGTGGTTCTCGAGCGCGGCAAGGACGTGCATGCCCGCAAGGCGGACATGGCGCGCCTGTCCCGCGAGGGCGTCCTCGATCCGGACTCGAACTATTGTTTCGGAGAGGGCGGAGCCGGAGCTTTTTCCGACGGGAAACTCTATACCCGTTCATCCAAACGCGGTGACAACCGTGAAGTCCTGTACCGTCTCGTGGAATGCGGCGCGTCTCCGGACATCCTCATCGACGCTCATCCTCATATCGGTACTGACAAGCTTCCCGCAGTGGTGGAAAACATACGTCATGCGATAGAGTCACACGGCGGAGAATATCATTTCGGAGCGCGGGTCTGTGACATCGCGGAGGATGACGGCGGTGTGCGCGTGGGCACGGCCGACGGCCGCGCCTTCCGCGCCAGCGCCGTCATCCTCGCCACCGGCCACTCCGCTCGCGACATATATGAGATGCTGTCAGTCAAGGGTTTGGAACTCCAGGCCAAGGGCTTTGCCTTGGGTGTACGCGTGGAGCATCCGCAGTCGCTGATCAACGACGCCCGGTACCGCGGAGGCTTCCGGCTAGGTATGCCTGCGGCGGAGTACTCGTTCGTCGAGCAGGTGGACGGCAGGGGAGTGTTCTCATTCTGCATGTGTCCCGGCGGAGTTCTCGTTCCGTCCTCGACGGAGGAGGGGACGGTCGTGTTGAACGGCATGTCCAATTCAGCACGCAATTCCCGCTGGGCGGACGCTGGCGTGGTCGTGCAGATTGAGCCGGAAGATACTCCGGAGAAGTATTCCGGCGACGGGGCTTTCGCCCTGCTTAATTTCCAGCGGGATGTAGAAAGGGCGATGTTCACGGCCGTACGCGAAGCGGCGCCGGAGGCGCATCCCTTCGCCGCCCCGGCCCAGCGGATGACTGATTTCTGCAAGGGGAAGGTTTCCCGGGACCTGCCGGATACTTCCTACCATCCTGGCGCAGTTTCCGTGCCGCTGCATGAAGTCCTTCCGCCCATGGTGGCGACCCGTCTGCAAAAGGCTTTTCCTTTGATAGACAACAAGATAAAGGGATATTACACTTTCGAAGCCCTGCTTCTCGGCACCGAATCCAGGACGTCCTCGCCCGTGCGTATCGTCCGGGATCCGGAGACGCTGCAGTGCCCGGGCGCCCCGCGCATTTTCCCCTGCGGGGAAGGCGCGGGCTACTCCGGCGGCATCGTTTCCTCAGCCATCGACGGCATCCGCTGCGCCCTCGCCGCCGCTGCCGCCATCTCCCTTTGACCCTTATTCCTTCATCCTTCTACCTCCGGTCGAAGGATGCGGCATTTATTGCGCTACGGCGGGGAGGCCGGGATGGCCGTCGGCTGAAAGAGCGCGGACGGCGAAAAAGTAGTTGTCCTTGCTGAGGGGACAGGTGTATTCCATCAGGCTTTCGGCGGTCGCGGCCACCCTGTCCTGGATCCCCATCGGCATTGCTGCCATCCATTCTGAATCCGAGGTCTCGCGGCAGAGTATCTGATAAGTGACGGAAGTGTCAGGCCGTCCATCTTTCCCGAGTACAGGTTCCCAAGTAAGGATAGTGTTGTTGTCGAGGTCGCCCGCATTGGCTATCCTGACTTTCGCAGGGGTGGCGGGCGCCTGGGCAAGGGACATGACGGCGGCGAGGTTGACCTTGATGTTCCGGACCAGATAGGGGAAATCCACGTACTTCGCAAGGTCGCCGTAATCCGTCCCGTTTTCAGTGCGGACGTCCTGATGGGTGCGCTCGTAATCCTCGCAGTATTCGCAGACGCGGACTGCCGTGAAGCCTTCCCTTTGGAAATAGCGCTGATCTCCTCCGCGGCCGTAACGGTCTGAACGGTAGTTAAGTACGACTTCCTGATCCGGTACGTAAATCCCCGCCGTTTCCTTTATGTAGCGGGCGAGTTGACGGGAGTCGGTGTCCTCGCCGTTGCGGCTTTCTGAGAATACCCTGACCTTGTGGTCCTCGTGCAGTTCCGTACCGCTGGCCCTGGAGTTGCCTATCATGTCGTTGCTGAGCACGGCGTGTACCGGCCATCCTTCTTCTCTGGCCTTTGCCGCGAAATGCCTTGATCCGTCCAGTCCCTGCTCCTCACCGGATACGAAGAGGCACTTTACGGTCTGCTCCAAAGGTATCTGCGACAGGATGCGGACGGTTTCCAGCAGGCAGGCCACTCCGCTGCCGTCGTCGTCCGCTCCGGGCGCGAAGGCCGTGGAGTCCATGACGTCCAGCACCCTGGTATCGATATGGGCCATAAGGATCAGCTCCCGAGCTCCATCCGTGCCGGGCAGTGTGACCATCAGTTCCGGAACGGAAACGACCCTGTCATATCGTCCCCCGTTTTCTCCTGCGGTATAGTACACCCGCTCGATCCTCGGCGCCGGGCGGCCTGCGGGGGCGCTCTGCGCCCAGCGGCCGCAGCGCCTCTCCAGATAAGCAATAGCCGCTCCCAGTCCGCGCTCCGGATCGGTCTGCGTGCTCAGAGTATGTCTGGTATGGAGTGCGACCAGGTCGTCGATGTAGGTCCTGACGCTGTCGATGTTCACCTGCGCGAGCGCATCGCTGATGACCGGATCGGCTTTTGTCGAGACGTCATTCCGTGACTGGCAGGAAAGGGCGAGGAGCAATGCGATTGCAATGACGGGGGAGAGTCTTTTCATGGATCGATGTCGTTAAGTCGGTTTGTTGCCACAAGATAGTGAAAAACAGCCGATTTGCAAAGAGACGGAACGTGTTATAACGGAAAAGGGGACTCCGAAGAGTCCCCCTGGGGAGCCACTCATCAGGCTCGAACTGACGACCTGCGCGTTACGAATGCGCTGCTCTACCGACTGAGCTAAAGTGGCTTGGACTGCAAATATACGCTTTTTTTCTTATTTTTGTAAAAAAACTGCAGAATATGAAGTCGGAGATCATGATAATCGGGGGTGGCGCGTCCGGGCTCATGGCGGCATACGGTGCGGCCAAATGGCTGGTTGACAACGGCTCCGACTCACAGGTCACCGTGCTTGAGAAGATGCCGCGCCCAGGCAGGAAAATCATGATTACCGGCAAGGGACGGTGCAATTTCACAAATGTCAAGGACTGGAACGCCTTCTCGCCGCACATCCGCTCGAAGTCCAATTTCGTCAAGCCTTCCTTTTACAATCTGGACAGTACGGCTGTCGTGGATTTCTTCGAATCCAACGGCATGAAGGCCGTTGTGGAGAGGGGAGACAGGGCTTTTCCGGCTTCATATCATGCCTCTGACGTGGTGGACACTCTCCTGCGCGCCTGCACCGGATACGGGGTGAAGGTCGTTACCGACTGTCCCGTGACCGGAATCGTCAGGATGGCCGACGGTTTCAAGGTCAATACCGCCGACGGGCTGGAGCACCGCTGCCGCAGGCTCATCATAGCCACCGGCGGCCTGTCGTACCCCGGGACGGGGTCGACGGGCGACGCGCTGGCCTGGGCCGAAGGCCTCGGCCACGCCGTCCGCCCCTGCTTCCCGTCCCTGACCGCCCTTGTTCCGAAGGGCTACAAGACCGGGGATATCATTTCCCGCGGCAAGGGTCATATCGACCGCGGCACACCCCTCTCGGAATTCGGCAAGTCCCTGGCAGGCATTCAGTTGAAGAATATCAGCCTTGCGGCGGTCATAGACGGCCAATCCGTCGAAAGTGAGTTCGGGGACGTTGATTTCACCGACGGAGGCATCGAGGGCCCGGTTGGCTTCCAGCTCAGCCGCCGCTGCGTCAAGGCCATAATCAACGGCTCGAAGGTCACGCTACGGCTGGACCTGAAGCCCGGCGTCGAGGCTGCCGAACTGGCGGCGCGCGTCAAGTCCCTTTGGGACGAGGTCGCGCGCGACCCGCGCAGCCGGGGCAAGGGCGACCGCGAGCGCTGCCGCATCCTCCTCGGCAAACTCATGCCCTGGGAGCTCATACCTGCCTTCCTGGCCGCCCATCCCGACATAGTCACGGTCAAGCGCAAGGCCGGCACGCGTGACGGCAGCGGCCGCTACAGCGTAGGCGCACAGCAGGCTTTCGTCAACCTTTCCGTCATAGCCAAAGCCTTGAAACAGTGGGATTTCCCCATAGAAGGCTTCGTCGGATACGAACGCTGCGTCGTTACCGCCGGAGGCGTTGACACCGATGAGCTGCTGCCCAAGACTATGGAGTCCAGGCTCGTCCCGGGGCTGTATTTCTGCGGCGAGGTCATGGACATGGACTGCGACACGGGAGGCTACAACCTTCAGGCGGCCTTCTGCACGGGCTATCTCGCCGGACAGTCCGCCGCAAAGTCCCTGCTGGCGCAATAATTTTGAAGGAATCTGAAAATTATCTATATTTGCAGCGGGAAAGTCGTACACGACCAGCTCCCTCTGAACTCCCCCAGGGTAGGAATGCAGCAAGGGTAGGAGGTCGTAGCGGTGCGATGTGCTAAGCTTTCCCTTTTTTCGTATATACCGACTGATAACCGATATGAAATCCCGTGCATTCCTTTCCGCAGCCTTCCTCGCTGCGCTTTTCGCCGCCGTTTCCTGCCAGCAGGCCACTGTTGAGACCAATGTGCTCAAGCCGCGCATAGTCGTGTGCACGGACATCGGCCCCGCCGAGGTCGAGCCCGACGACAACGAGTCCGCCGTCCGTCTCCTGGCCTATGCCGACCGCTTCGAGATTGAGGCGGTCTGCACAACGATCGGCTGGAACTGCGATCCTTATCCCGAGGAATGGGCTGAGTATCTTTACCGGGTGATTGACGGATACTCCATTGATGTCCAGAACCTTATGAAGCGCTCCGGACAGACCGGTTTCAAGAGTCTTGAGGAGGAAAACGGCAGGCAGGAGCTCGGGTACTGGCCCAGCGCGGAGTACATCCGCAGCCGTTCGGTCATGGGCAGCAAAAGGGCCGGAATAGGTGTTATAGGAGAGGGGAACGATTCCCCCGGAAGCGACCTCCTGATCAAACTGGCCGACGAGGATGATCCGCGCCCGATCTGGGTGTGCTCCTGGGGCGGGGCGAATACGCTGTCTCAGGCCATCTGGCGCGTCAGTCAGGAGAGGTCTCCGGAAGATCTCAAGGCTTTCGTACGGAAATTCAGACTCTATACCATCACCGACCAGGACATGCACTACAGCATGCGCATGGACAGGGCGTACAGCTCCCACCAGTGGCTGCGCCGCGACTTCTCCGACGACCTCATGCTGGTTTGGGACGAGAGCGCGTGGCTGAACCAGAACTCCCTGGGTGTCAGGAACTGGGACAAGTATGCCGAGCTGATCCAGGGCCATGGCGAGATGGGAAAGGTCTATCCGCACTATCTCTGGGGCGTTGAAGGCGATACTCCGAGCTTCCTGAACGTGATGCCCAACGGACTCAACGACCCGGAGCATCCGGAGCAGGTCGGCTGGGGCGGATGCCATCAGTTCGGCATTTCCCCCGATGAAGAGACTCACGCCTGGACCAACTGGCAGCAGCCGCTGAAGGGTATCTCAAACACGTACGAGCATAAGTTCTACCCGGACGAGTTCAATGATTTCGCCTCCCGGATGCAATGGGCGGCGGAAGGTTCCGGAAACCACAACCCCGTCGTCGTACTCTCCGCTAAGTCTGGGCGTAAAGCTTTGAAACTCAATATTTCTGATGGTTTGAAACCGTTTGAGGTCCATGTCAGTCCCGGCGCCGCGCTCAGTTTCGACGCTTCCAGGTCCATGGATCCCGACGGTGACGGGCTGCGTTTCGAGTGGTGGTTCCAGGAGTTCCCTGAAGACGGGGTCCTTCCCGATATCGCTGACACCGACGCTCCGAAGGCCCTTTTCACGGTCCCTTCGGATGCCGCCGGCCGTCAGTTCCATCTTATCTGCGAGGTGCACGACGACGGCCCCTTCAACCTGGTTTCCTACCGCCGCGTCATCATCTCCGTCGACTGACCTTCACCCTCTGAAAAGGGAGCTGCGAAGGAAGATGTGACGGATGAAAGGGGTGTGGTGGAGATAAGGGATCTTCGTGAGGTTCCAGCCGGGGGCTGTGACGATGAGGTTGGCGATCTTGCCGGGCGTGACGGAGCCGACGAGATGGGCGACGCCCATGGCGTAGGCGGAGTTCAGCGTCACGGCGTTGAAAGCCTGTACAGGCGTGAGGCGCATCCTGATGCAGCCGAGCGCCATAATGAAACGCATGTCTCCGGAAGGGGAAGAGCCCGGATTGTAGTCCGAGGCCAGTGCAATGCCCAATCCCGCTTCGATAAATGACTTCGCAGGCGCGAATGGAATCCCGAGGAAGAACGACGAGCCGGGAAGCATGGTCGGCATCGTGACCGCGCCGCGCAGGGCTTCGACCTGGACGGGGCCGCTGCGCTCGAGGTGGTCCACCGAGAGCGCGCCGCAGCGGACGCCGGCTTCCACGCCGCCGCTCTCGGCGAGCTCGTTGGCGTGGATCTTGGCCGGCAGGCCGCAGGCGGCCCCGGCCTTCATGATACGTATCGCATCCTCCGGAGTGAAGAATCCTTTGTCGCAGAAAACATCCACGAAATCAGCGAGTTCCGCAGCCTGTGGCATCATTCTGACGACCTCGTCAACGTATGACTCGTGTGTGTATTTACGGCCGACAGCATGCGCTCCCAGGAAGGTCGAGCGTATGACTGCTGGGACGCTCTCCCGAATTCGGCGAATAACCCTGAGCATCTTCAGTTCATCCTCCGGATTTAGGCCGTATCCGCTTTTAATCTC
Organism: Bacteroidales bacterium; assembly: GCA_017620335.1. Taxonomy (GTDB): domain Bacteria; phylum Bacteroidota; class Bacteroidia; order Bacteroidales; family UBA932; genus Cryptobacteroides. Next base: position 28,524 of record JAFZQO010000016.1, on the reverse strand, counting down.
GATTGCGCCGGAGCCGGCTGCCATCATTTCGCGGACGCGGACCATCGACTCCTCGAACAATTCGTCCTCCGAGGTGCGGTGGAGCAGGTCGGCGGAGTTCAGGATTCCTCCGCCCCGTGCGGCGATCTCCTCGTATGACAGTCCGTTGATCTTGTCGAGGAATTCACCCTCGCGGCTGCCGGCGTACACGACGTGCGTGTGGCTGTCGCAGAACGCCGGCATCACCATGCCGCCTTCTGCGTCCAGCACTTCACCGGCCGCCTCCGGACAATCCGCCATCGGGCCGAAATCCTTGATCAGGCCGTCCTCGACACGGAGCCAGGCGTCCTTCAGGACACCGGTCTCCGACATCTCAGGGCCCTGCTTGCGCAAAACGCCCTCCGGCACGATACCGGCGATTTCCCCGATATTGATGATCAACAGTTTCATATATACTGCTCCTGGCGGATGAATTCGATGGACTTCTCGATCAGAGGGTGCATGTAGGTGTCGTTGTCGATGAAGGGGACGACCTTGCGGTAATCCTTGAAGATGCGCTCGATGACGGGGGAGGACTTGGCCGGGCGGCGGAACTCCAGCGCCTGGGCGGCGTTGAAGAGCTCGATCGCGAGCACTCTCTCGACGTTGTCCACTATGCGCACGAGCTTGGTGGCGGAGTTCGAGCCCATGCTGACATGGTCCTCCTGGCCCTGCGACGACGGAATGGAGTCGCAGGAGGCGGGCCAGCAGAGCCCCTTGTTCTGGCTGACTATCGAGGCCGCGGTGTACTGCGGGATCATGAAGCCGCTGTTGAGACCGGGATTGGCCACCAGATATTTGGGTAGGCCCCGAAGGCCGTGAATAAGCTGGTAAGTCCTTCGTTCAGAGATGCTTGCTAGCTCAGACATGGCGATGGACAGCGCGTCCATCGGGATGGCTATGGGCTCTCCGTGGAAGTTGCCCGCGGAGATGACCATGTCGTCGTCGGGGAAAATGTTGGGATTGTCAGTAGCGGAATTGATCTCGTTCTCGATGACCGACTCGACGTACATTATGTTGTCCTTGACCGCGCCGTGGACCTGCGGGATGCACCGGAAACTGTACGGGTCCTGGACATGCTCCTTCGGCCTTCCGATCAGTTCGCTGCCTTCGAGTATCTCCATGAAACGCTTGCCGGTCGTTATCTGTCCGCGGTGCGGGCGTATCATGTGCGTGAGCGGGAGGAAAGGCTCGATGCGGCCGTCGTAGGCGTCGAGCGACATCGCGCCGATGCGGTCGGCCCATTTGGAGAGCCGTATGCTCTTGAGAAGGGCCCAGACCGCGTGCGCACTCATGAACTGCGTGCCGTTGAGAAGCGCCAGTCCTTCCTTGGACTGCAGGGTGATGGGCTCCCATCCGAGTTCCTTCCAGACGTCCGCGGCCTGCCGCACCCTGCCCTTGTACAGCACTTCGCCCATGCCGATCAGCGGCAGGCTGAGGTGGGCGAGGGGAGCGAGGTCTCCCGAGGCTCCCAGCGAGCCCTGCTGGTACACCACCGGCAGGATGTCGTTGTTGAACATGTCTATAAGGCGCTGTACGGTAATCAGCTGTGCTCCCGAGTGCCCGTAGGAGAGGCTCTGCGCCTTCAGGAAGAGCATGATCTTGACGATCTCGGGGCGTACGGTCTCCCCGGCTCCGCAGGCGTGGGACATCACGAGATTGTGCTGCAGCTGGGAGAGGCCTTCCTGCGGGATGGTCACATTGTACAATGAACCGAAACCCGTGGTGATGCCGTACAGCGGTCTGTCTATGTCCTCGGTCTTCCTGTCAAGGAACTTGCGGCATTTGATGATGTCATCGGTCGCCCCGTGGGAGAGGGCGATCTTTTCGCGGTTTTCGATAATCTCCTTGAGTCTCTCGAGCGAGAGTCGGGTCGATGAGATGTAATGTGTCATTCCGATTCAAGTATTCTGAGTATGTTATCTTCGTCTGCGAGGAAGGGGAGCGTGAGCCTGAGACCCGGAGTGCGGGCCATTTCCCGCTCCGCGGCCATCCTGGCCCCCTTGTTGCGGGCCCAGGAACGGCGGGCGATGCCGTTGTTGACGTCCCAGAAAAGCATTTCGCTGATGTGCCGCGCAGAATCTTCCGAGCCGTCGATGACCATGCCGAAGCCGCCGTTGATGACTTCGCCCCAGCCGACGCCTCCGCCGTTGTGGATGGACACCCACGTGGCGCCGCGGAAAGCGTCGCCGATGACGTTCTGGACGGCCATGTCGGCGGTGAACTGCGAGCCGTCATAAATGTTTGAGGTCTCGCGGAAAGGCGAATCCGTGCCGGAGACGTCGTGATGGTCGCGTCCGAGTACTATGGGGGCGGTGATTTCGCCGCTCCTGATGGCGTCGTTGAAGGCGAGGGCTATCTTGGTGCGGCCTTCACAATCAGCATATAGGATGCGGGCCTGGGAACCCACTACGATGTGGTTCCGCCCAGCCTCCTCGATCCAGCGGATGTTGTCGCGCATCTGCCCGGCGATCTCCTCGGGGGCGGTCGCGGCGATCTCCGTAAGGACCCTGACGGCTATGGCGTCCGTCTTTGCGAGATCCTCCGGATCCTCGCTCATGCAGACCCAGCGGAAGGGGCCGAAGCCGTAGTCGAAATAGAGCGGACCCATGATGTCCTGGACGTAGGAAGGATAGCGGAAGGTGCCGTCGGGCTTGAGCACGTCGGCGCCTGCGCGGGAGCTTTCAAGAAGGAAGGCGTTGCCGTAGTCGAAGAAATACATCCCCCTGTCAGCCAGGCGGTTGACGGCGGCGACGTGGCGGCGCAGGGAGGCCTGGACGGCCTCCCTGAAGTGCGCCGGCTCCGCCGCCATCATCCTCTTCGACTCCTCCAGGGAGTATCCGACGGGGTAGTAGCCGCCGGCCCAGGGATTGTGGAGCGAGGTCTGGTCGGAGCCGAGGTCGACATGGACTCCTTCGTCGGCGAGGCGTTCCCAGAGGTCCACGACATTGCCGACATATGCTAGGGACACGGTCTCCTTGTCTGCGACGGCTTTCCTGATGCGCGGTATCAGTTCATCCAGGTCTTCGTGGAGTTCGTCCACCCAGCCCTGTTCGTAACGCTTGCGGGCGGCCAGGGGGTTGATCTCGGCGGTCACGCTGACGACTCCGGCGATGTTGCCGGCCTTAGGCTGGGCGCCCGACATGCCGCCCAGACCCGCCGTGACGAATAGCATCCCGCTGCGGTCGTCCCCGCTCAATCCCTTCTTTTTCAGTTGCTTGCGAGCGGCGTTCATGACGGTGATGGTGGTGCCGTGAACGATGCCCTGAGGGCCTATGTACATGTAGGAGCCGGCGGTCATCTGGCCGTATTGGGAGACTCCGAGGGCGTTGAAACGCTCCCAGTCGTCGGGTTTGGAGTAGTTAGGAATCACCATTCCGTTGGTCACGATGACGCGCGGGGCATCCTTGTGCGAGGGGAACAATCCCATCGGATGGCCGGAATACATCGCGAGCGTCTGCTCGTCTGTCATGGTGGCGAGATACTGCATCGTCAGGCGGTACTGGGCCCAGTTCTGGAAAATGGCGCCGTTGCCGCCGTAAATGATGAGCTCGTGCGGATGCTGGGCCACCCTGGGGTCGAGGTTGTTCTGTATCATGGCCATGATGGCGGCGGCCTGACGGCTCTTCGCGGGATACTCGTCTATGGGCCGGGCATACATCTCGTACGAAGGACGGAAGCGGTACATATAGATGCGGCCGTAGAGGCGCAGTTCCTCCGCGAATTCACTCGCGAGGACAGCATGATGCTCCTCCGGGAAATACCTCAGGGCGTTTCTGATCGCCAGGACCTTCTGTTCCTTGGTGAGGATGTCCTTGCGTTTCGGGGCGTGGTTGACGCTTTCGTCATACGGCCTTGCCTCCGGCAGTTCCGCCGGAATTCCGGCCAGTATCTCTTCCTGGAATCGGTTCATATAATTTGGTTATTCTCCAATATGTTTGTCAACCTCTTCTAGTACCTGGGCCTGGAGGGCTGTGCCTTCGGCGATTATCTCGTCGGCGCGGGCGAGCAGCGGGGCGGCGGCCGACTTGTCGGCCAGACCCGCTGCGTTGATCCGAACGTTGAGCGCGGCGCCGCGGAGAGCGGCCAGGGCGGCAAGGGCCGCCACGCCGGCATCCGAGGCCGACGCGGGATTGCCCTTGCGGGCCATCTCCAGCGCGAGCGGAAGCGCCTTCAGCGAGGCCTCCATGGTCTTCAGCGGCACCGTGGCGGCGTACAGCGTGGCCTCTTCGAGGGCCGCTGCACGGGCCGCCTTCTCTTCCGGCGTGCCCTTAGGGAGTCCTAGTGCATCCATTATCCTGTTGAACGCAGCGGTGTCCTCGTCGACGAGCGCCACCAGTTCGTTCATCACTGCCTGTCCCTTCTCCGCGATGTCGGAGAATTCCTTCCAGCGGTCGTCCCAGCCGCGCTTGTGCGCGGAGAGGTTGGCGACCATAGTCGCCAACGCCGCGCCGAAAGCGCCCATGGCGGCGGAAACGGAGCCGCCGCCCGGCGCGGGCGACTCCGACGCGGTCTCCCGCGCGAAATCCCTGACGCTCATGCGGACCAGCTTCTCCGAGACGGCCTTTGCGGCTTCGTCCTCCATCAGATATTCGATCACCTTCTCCTTGGGATCGTAGGGCCTGAGGTCGTCGAGTGACATTGACTTGACGGCTATCTTGATGATCTCATCCTCGGAGATGCCCAGCGACCTCTGCTGTTTCTCCAGATAGAAGCGGCCGGCCTCTATGAGCACGCGTTTCGGCACGAGACCGACGATCTCGGTCCCGGTTACGCGCAGCCCTCTTGCGGCCGCCGCCCTGCACACCTCTTCGAAGGCCTTATGCAGGGGAGTGGCATCGATGTCGGTGATGTTCATCGACACCTGTGCGATGCCGTATTCGTCTATGTACCAGCCGATTGCCTTGCAGCCCTTGAGGGTGCCGGGGATCCAGATCTGGTTTCCGTCGGCATCTTTCAGCAATTTCCCCGTAAGGGAGCCGCCCTCGCGGGCCTTGCGCCCTTTCTCGCGCACGTCGAATGCCACGGACATGGCCCTTCTCACAGAAGTGGTGTTGAGGTTGAAATTCACCGCTACAAGGAAGTTGCGCGCTCCTACATTCGACGCGCCGGTACGGGCGACGGTCTCGTCATATTCCCCTCCGAAGTCAGGTTTCCTCTCCGGATCCGCCATCTTCTCCGGCAGTGCTTCGTATTCACCTGCGCGGCAGACCGCGAGGTTCTTCCTTTCAGGCTTGAAGGCTGCGGCTTCGTAGCAGTAGCAGGGGATGCCAAGCTCCTTGTACATCCTCTCAGCAAGCCCGCGCGCAAGGACGGCGCATTCCTCCAGGGTGATGCCGGAGACAGGGATGAGGGGCAGGACGTCGGTAGAACCCGAGCGCGGGTGCGCGCCGTGGTGCTTACGCATGTCGATGAGTTCCTTCGCCTTCTCCGCTCCGCGGAAAGCCGCCTCGACGACTGGTCCGGGTTCACCCACGAAAGTGACTACTGTGCGGTTGGTGGCCTGTCCGGGGTCCACGTTGAGGACCTTGACGCCTTCGACGGAAGCGATGGCTCCGACTATGCCGTCTATTATCTTGGGGTCGCGTCCCTCGCTGTAGTTGGGGACGCATTCGATGATCTTTTTCATGATTGTCAGTCTTTGATTTTCAGAGGGTCCTCGATGCCGAATTTTATGCGGAGGTTCCTGATCATGTCGTCGACCATGTCGTCGAGGTCGTACGAGTGCGACCAGCCCCATTCCTTGCGGGCGCAGATGTCGTCCATGCGGTCCGGCCATGAGTCTGCGATGGCCTGGCGCACCGGGTCGACCTGGTAGCGCACCTTCAGCGAGGGGATGCGCTTGCGGATGGCCGCGAACAGTTCTTCCGGCTCGAAGCTCATGGCCGCGATGTTGAAGGAGTTGCGGTGCTTGAGGTACTGGGGCCTCGCGCGCATGATGTCAACCGCCGCCTGCAGGGCATCCGGCATGTACATCATGTCCATGTATGTGCCGGGGGCGATGGGGCAAATGAACTCCTCGCCCTTGACGGCTGCGTAGAACACCTCGACGGCGTAGTCGGTGGTGCCGCCGCCCGGGGGCGTTGTGTAAGAGATCAGGCCGGGGAAGCGCACCGAGCGCGTGTCCACGCCGTATTTGGTATAGTAATAATCGCTCAGTAGCTCCGTGGCGACCTTGGTCACACCGTACATCGAGGTAGGGCGCTGGATGGTGTCCTGGGGAGTGTTGTCGTGCGGCGTGCTGGGGCCGAAAGAACCGATGGAACTGGGGGTGAAGACGGCCACGTGCTTCTCGCGGGCTATCTCGAGGATATTGAGGAGGCCGTTCATCTGGATGTCCCAGGCCAGGAGGGGCCTGCGTTCCGCAGTGGCGGAAAGGAGGGCTGCCAGGTTGTATATGGTGTCGATGTCGTACTTGTCCACGATGTCGGCTATCTGCTGGGCGTTGGTGACGTTCGCCACCTCGGCCGGTCCGCTGGTCAGCAGCTTGCCCTTTGGTTCCGATCCGGGGATGTATCCTGCCACTGTCACGCCTCCCGGAAGGTCGTGGCGGAGTTTCATCGTAAGTTCGGATCCTATCTGTCCGGTGGACCCGATTACAAGAATGTTCTTCATTATGTGGTCACTTTAAAAAGCGTTGCAAATTTACTTTGAATTATCGAAAAAAACTTAATTTTGTAAGACTTTATTGCAACGATTTAAAAAACTAAAATATGTACGGTACTTTCCAAAAATTCCTCGCCGACGAACTCGCCTCCATCGAGGCCGCCGGCCTGTATAAAAGGGAACGCAATATCGCCTCCGCCCAGTCCGCCGAGATAACCCTCGAAGACGGCTCGAAGGCACTCAATTTCTGCGCCAACAACTATCTCGGCCTCGCCGACAACTCCCGTCTGATCGAGGCGGCGAAGAAGATGATGGACATACGTGGATACGGCATGTCGTCCGTGCGTTTCATCTGCGGCACACAGGACATGCATAAGAAGCTGGAGAAAGCCGTCTCGGAGTATTTCCATACCGAGGACACCATCCTTTACGCTTCCTGCTTCGACGCCAACGGGGGAGTGTTCGAGCCCCTGTTCAACGCTGAGGATGCCATCATCTCAGATTCGCTGAACCATGCCTCCATCATTGACGGAGTCCGCCTCTGCAAGGCCGTACGCTACCGCTATGCCAACGCCGACATGGACGACCTCGAGAACTGCCTCAAGCAGGCTCAGGTGCAGCGCCACCGCATCATCGTGACGGACGGGGTGTTCTCCATGGACGGCAATGTGGCTCCGATGGACAGGATTTGCGACCTGGCCGAGAAGTATGACGCCCTGGTGATGGTCGACGAGAGCCACTCCGCCGGCGTGGTCGGCCCGACCGGCCGCGGCGTAGCCGAGCAGTTCGATTGCTATGGACGCATCGACATCCACACCGGAACCCTCGGAAAGGCTTTCGGCGGCGCCGTCGGCGGCTTCACCACCGGCCGCAAGGAGATCATCGACATGCTCCGCCAGCGTTCCCGCCCGTATCTCTTCTCTAACTCGCTGCCGCCTATGATCGTCGCCGCCGCGCTCGAGACCTTCAACATCCTCGCCGAGAGCGACGACCTCCATACCAAGCTGCAGAAAAATGTAGACTACTTCCGCGACAGGATGATCGCCGCGGGCTTCGACATCAAGCCCACCCAGTCCGCCATCTGCGCCGTCATGCTTTACGACGCCCCGCTCTCGCAGCGTTTCGCCGCCAAGATGGCTGAGGAGGGGATCTTCGTGACAGGCTTCTACTATCCGGTAGTGCCGAAGGGACAGGCACGCATCCGCGTGCAGCTGTCCGCCGCGCACGAGCGGGAACAGCTCGACCGCGCCGTCGCCGCCTTCGTCAAGGTCGGCCGTGAACTAGGTGTCATAGCCTAGTCATGCTTTCCGGACCTACACTCGAAAAGCGATTGATTATCCGCGCAGAAAGGGCCAATGATACTCTTTTGCGCGGTTTTTTGTCATTAATACGCGCGATTCTCCCTATCTTTGCATGATTTGAAAAGATTGTAAGACAGATGAGACTCATACCGATATTTACATGGAATAAAACAATCAAGAGGTTCGGTACTTCCACCAGGAAACTGTCAGCTGCACCCTGGTTCCAAGGGGTCCTGTTGCTGGCGTGCGTCATCGTCGCCATGCTGCTTGCCAACCTTCCGGTCACAAGAGTACTCTACAGGGATTTCCTCGAGACGGCAGTTCAGATACATTTCTCCAGTCCGGACGGGAAGATAGATTTCCTGTTCCCAAGGGACATGACCATAGAGAAGTTCATCAACGACATCCTGATGGTCGTATTCTTCTTTACGGTAGGACTGGAGATCAAACGCGAAATCGCGGACGGAGAACTGTCTTCTACCAAGAAGGCCATGCTCCCCGTCATTGCGGCTTTTGGCGGCGTCGTCATGCCGGCCCTCATTTTCGCGCTGGTAAACCATGGCACTGCCGCGGCATCCGGCTGGGGCATCCCGACGGCTACAGACATCGCATTCGCGGTGTGTATCATGTCAGTACTCGGAGACAAGGTCCCGATCTCCTTGAAGGTGTTCCTGACGGCCTTGGCGATTGCCGATGATCTCATCGCCATCCTCGTGGTAGCGCTCTTTTATGGAGGAACCGTCAACCTTGGCCTTTTGGCCATCGCCTTGTGCATAGTGATCCTGACGCTGATACTCAGGAGGTTGGGAGAGAAGCGGATGGCGCCTTATCTCTTCCTGGCGGTCCTTGTTTGGATACTGTTCTACTATTCCGGAATCCATGCCACCATGTCGGGCGTGGTAATGGCTTTCCTCATTCCCGTCAAACCGCGTTACAACAAGTCGTATTTCTTCCATAAACGCGCCATTTACAACGCCAGGATTGACGGGTGGGAGAAGCACATCAGCCCCACGGCTTTCCCCAACGGACCTCAGCGACGTTCCCTCCACGAACTGTCTAAGGTCTGCAACGGTTCCATGGACATGAGCTACCGCGTGGAGCATGCCCTCTCGCCTTGGGTCAACTTCCTGATAATGCCCATATTCGCACTTGCCAACGCCGGTGTCGAGATAACCGACCTGTCATATTTCAACGTGTTCCATGTAGATCCGATACTTGGAGGGGCAGGGATGGGAATCTTTTTGGGTCTCCTCCTCGGAAAACCTGTCGGAATCACCCTCGCAAGCTGGCTGGCTATCAAGTTCAAGGTAGGGGAGATGCCGGCGAAGGCGACCTGGAAGATGCTTTTCGCGGTCGCCTGCCTGGGCGGCATCGGTTTCACGATGTCGATATTCGTGGACACCCTCTCATTCGGCGACCAGCCTGCGGACATCATGCTTCATATGCGTGATGCCGGCAAGATCGCGGTGCTGATGGGCTCGCTCTGTGCCGGCATCCTCGGAACGGTCCTCGTCAGCCTGTTCCATAAGAATAGGGATGAATGATTTCTATCTCACGACGAACTTTACCGGGATGGTAAGTGTCTGGGATACAGGACTTCCGTCAGCGACTCGCGCCGGCTCCCATTTAGGGGACTTGGAGACGATGTCGAGCATCAGCGCATCCAGCTCCTCGCAGACGCTTTCAGCGATCGTGACGTCCCTGACGTTGCCGTTTGTATCGACCGTGAACTTTATCTTCATGGTTCCGGAATGTCTGCAGCTCTTCGGCACGGTGATCTGCCGGTTCAGCCAGCGGGAGAAGTCGTTCATGTCGCCGCCCTGGAATGAAGGCATCTTGTCGGGATTGGCAAGCTGGAACGGGACGGGGCCGTCATCGTCATCATAGCGGATCACGACTATTTCATTCAGTTCCTGGGGCATCTTAAGGGTGATGACTATCACTCCGTTCGCAGCCTTTTCTCCATATTTATCCCTTGCGGCCGCTTCTTTCAAAAGCTCCAGGGATCTGATCTTGCCTTCGTCAAGCTGGTTGTATTCTTCCAGGGTGATCTCTTTTTCATCACCCCAGGGCTGACGGAGGATGATAAGCGTACCGGATCCGTCAGGCATGAGGCCCGTGATGGCAGCGGATCCGGATTCGCTGTCCTCTGGGACATAAACGGTCTTGGACTGGAGGACGAGCCCCAGGCACAGAAGCGGGAGCAGGTAGAGCGCCCGCAGCCCCTTTCGAAGGGGGGATTTGGTCTTTGACATCATTTTGATACGGTTTTTAAGGATACTGTGATTGAAGCTGTTGGCCACTGAGTAGCCGCTCTTGCCGACAGCTTTCTTTATTAGCAGATACTGATAACTCCTGAGATTGACGCCGCTGCGCAGGACGGCATCGTCCGCTTCGAACTCGTGGAGTTCCTGAAGGTCCGAGCGGAGCATCCATATGGCGGGGTTGAACCATTGCAGCGATGAGAATACGTCCACCAGCAGCAACTCCGCCGAATGGCCGTAGCGGATATGGGCTCTCTCATGGGCGAGAATCGCGGCATGGGGACCCTCCCAGTCCTTACGTGACATGACTATGTATCTCATCCAGCTGAACGGCTCGACGTCCTTTTCAGTTACGACGACCCTGCAGCCATCCTCATCGTAAGACTTCTCTCCGTTCCGGACTATCCGGAGTATGGAGAATATGGACACCAGCAAGCGGACAAGGATAAAGGCCGCTCCGGCGAAGTATATGATTGTCAGCGCCGTATGCCACCAGGGCAGTGGAGCGGTCTCAAGCGGGCCGGCGGCCACATCCGCGACCTCCACGGGACCTGCATATACTTCAGGCATGTCAGGAACGGGCTTACGTATGGTGATGATGCAAAGCGGGAGGGTGAAGGAGAGCACGGCCGTTCCCACCAGCACGATGCGGTTGAACCGGTGGAACGTCTCCTTCCTCAGGAGGAAACGGTAGAACAGGTAAAAGACGAGCAGCGCAACCGCCACCTTGCCTTCATATAGGAGGAAAGACATCATGGCTATTCTCCCTTTTCAATAAGGTTGATAAGTTCCTTGAGTTCCTCGACAGTGATCTTCTCCTCCTTCACCAATGCGGAGACTGCGTTGATGTAGGAGTTGTCGTAATATTTGTCGATGAGCCCCATCAAGGAGCCTTTCTTGTACTCCTCGTGGGAAACTTTCGCGAAATACTGATAGGTGGGGCCATAGGACTTGTGGTCGATGAACCCTTCTTCCTGCAGGGTCCTCACCTGCGTGGACAGCGTGCTGAAATGCGGCCTCGGCTCTGGATAGAGTTCCCGTAACTCCCTGACGAACAATGGGCCCTTGTCCCAGAAATGGTTCATGATGATTTCTTCTTTCTTGGTAAGCCTTTTCATATCCGTAGTTATTTCTTTTGCAAATATAGCTAAAAAAATTAACTATGCAAGTAAAATTAGTAATTTGTTCGTGACTGAGGAAAACTCTGGAAAAATGACTATATTTGAGCGCTGTAAAACAGAATCTTATGGTCAGGAAAGAGATAAGGATAGGTTACGAGGAGTATGCGTCCGCGGGGGAGATGTCCCCGGAGGACCACGCCTTGTGCCAGGCGGCGGTGGAAGCCCTTGAGGGCTCCTACGCGCCGTATTCGCATTTCCATGTGGGAGCCGCTGTAAGGCTCTCGGACGGGACCGTCGTGAAAGGGGCCAACCAGGAAAATGCCGCGTATCCGTCCGGCCTCTGCGCCGAGCGGACGGCTATGTTCGCGGCCGGGGCGGCTTATCCCGGCCTTGACATCGTGAGCATCGCGGTCGTCGCGCGCCAGGACGGGCGCATCTGCTCCGACCCGGTCGCGCCCTGCGGCGCATGCCGCCAGGTCATGGCGCAGTACCAGACCAAATCCGGCAAGCCGATGTCCGTCATCCTCGTGGGTGCCGACCGTATAATGAAATTCGCGCGGGTGGACGACATCCTCCCGCTTATCTTCGACAATATCTAGATCACTCCCGAGCCGAGCATCTCGCCGTCCTGGGCGTACCAGACCGCGAACTGACCGGGCGTTATGCCCCTCTGCGGGGCGTCGAAAAGGATGAACAATCCGTTCTCACGCATGATGACCGTGGCGTCCTGGAGGGGCTGGCGGTAGCGGATGCGCACGCGGTAGCGGCGCATTTCGCCCGCCTGCATGCGCAGGTCTTCCCTTATCCAGTGTATCTCGTCCGGGGCCACGCGCAGGCAGAGCCTTGACAGGCCCTTGTGCCTGTGGCCTTCGCCTACGTAAATAATGTTGCGCTCGATGTCGGTCCCGATGACGAAGATGGATTCTTTGTGGCCGCCGATGTTAAGGCCCTTGCGCTGGCCGATGGTGTAGAACTGTGCGCCCTCGTGCCGGCCGACTATTTTCCCGAAGGGATTGTCCTTGAAGCGGGTTTTCTTGATGTGATGCTTGCCTGAGCGGTAGGTCTCGGTCTCGAAACGGATGGAGTCGTAGCGGAGAGGCATCGAGAGGCGCAGCAGGGTTGAGTCGTCCAGGGCCGCGATGGCGGCAGGGCTGTACGCGTTCCGTGCATCGCCGCCGGCCGGCGCGGCCTTGTCCTCGGAGATATACTCCGTCACGAGCTGAGGCTCCGCAGCGGGATCCGACAGCAGGGAAGAGACGGTATCCCTGATGAAAATGTACTGGGGATTGTCCTTGTAGAAGGCATCATACACCTCGACCACGTCACCTTCGACGGACTTCAGCTTCTGCTGGAGGAACACCGGAAGGTCAACCTTTCCCACGAAGCAGATGCCCTGAGAATCCTTCTTGTCTGCCGACGGGAGGTCGGCTTCGGCCGCAAGTTTCCGGACTTCGGGCTTGGTCAGTTCCCCGATGGGGAAGAGGGCCTTGGACAGCTGCTCCTGCGAGAGCTGGCAGAGGAAATAGCTCTGGTCCTTGTTAGGATCGACACCCTCAAGTATGCGGTAAACCGGCCCGTCGGGGCCGTCGAGCGTCTCCTTGCGGCAATAGTGGCCTGTGGCCACCATGTCCGCCCCGAGCCGCTCCGCGGCCTTCATGAAGGCGTCGAACTTTATCTCCCTGTTGCAGAGGACGTCAGGGTTGGGGGTGCGGCCCTTCGCGTATTCGTCGAACATGTAGTCCACGACGCGCTGGCGGTATTGTTTGCTCAGGTCGACGAAATAGAACGGGATGCCTATCTTGCGCGCTACCATTTCTGCCACGAAACGGTCCTCTTCCCATTCGCAGTCGCCGTGCAGGGTGCCCTCGGTGTCATGCCAGTTCTGCATGAACATGGCAAAGACGTCGTAGCCCTGCCGCTTGAGCAGCAGGGCCGCGACGCTGGAGTCAACTCCGCCCGAGAGTCCGACGCAGACCTTCATGTCAGAAAAGTTTTCCGCCCCATTTGGAGGCCAGTCCGGCGAGCTCGTCGGGAGTGGCGGGCCGGTTGAGGGCCTCTTTCCTTTCGCGCTGGAACTGCTGTTTGAGGCGGGCGAACTGGGCCTTGGTGTCCAGCGTGAAATCGCCGTTTTCGATCCATGCGAAATATGAGGGCTCGCTCTCCCAGACTTCGCGGGCCGTACGGCCCTTGTGCTTGCCGAAGCCTATCGTGGGTTCGTTGTCATCGTTGTAATAAAGACGGCCCGCAAAGTCCACGTTGCGGGCGCGGCCCCCGATCCTTGACAGGGAGTCGACGTCGTTCTTCAGCACTTCCTGCTGGTAGTCGGAGGGCTCCTTGTAGCGGTCGAGCTGGGCCTTCAGAACCTCATACGTGGCAAGGGTGTCCGCTTCCGCCGAATGTGCGTTCTCGAAATCCTTGCCGCCGCAGTAGAACCGGTAGGCGGCCTTGAGATTACGGGGCTCCATGTGATGGTAGATGTTCTGCACGTCGACCATCCTGCTTTCGTGGAGGTCGATCTTCCCGATACGCTTGAGCATCGCTTCGGCCTTGTCGTGGGACCTCGGGTCGGAAAGGCGGGTCTTGCAGTATTCGCGTACGCGCTCGATCTCCTCCGCGAGGAGTGGCAGGTCGAACTTCGCGGAGTTGAACCCCGCGAGGTCGCTCCCGTCCAGCCATTCGGCCACTTCCGGGAGAATCTCGATGAACTTGGGACAATCCGTCAGGTCCTCGTCCTTTATGCCGTTCACTTCCGAGGCGCTCGGGCTGATGGGGATGACGCAGCGGTTCCTGTAGTCCCAGGGCTTGATCCTCCAGGTCTTGATGAGGGGTGCGCCGCCGTCCGGCATCGCCTTCACGAAGCTGAGTTCGATGATGCCGTCCGTCGCAATATTAAGGCCGGTGCTCTCTATGTCGAAGAAGAGCAACGGCCTGGTGAGTTTCAATTCCATATCGATGGTCTAAATCGCTACAGGCATTATGATGCCGCAGATCTTCTCGTTCTCCGCCTCCTCTTCCGCCGGGACTATGAGGGCCGCGCGGCGCGGGTCGGCGAATTTCATCACGAGATTTTCGCAGGTCATGTTGGAGAGGATGTCGACGAGGAACGGCGACTTGAAGCCTATCGTCAGGTCGGCGCCGCTGTATTCGCAGTTGACTTTCTCGTAGGCCGTGGTCGCGAAGCCGAGGTCCTGCGAGGTGATCTCCAGCTGGTCGGGTTTGAGGTCGAACTTGACGTGGTTGGAGGCCTTGTTGGCGCAGACCGCCACGCGGCGGATGGTATTCAGGAACTGCACGCGGCCGATCTTGAGGATGTTGGCGTTGTTCTGGGGGATGACGTCGCGGTATTTCGGATACTTGCCGACGATGAGACGGCACACCATCAGGGTGGAGCCGAACTTGAAGATCACCGTGGTGGAGTCGAAGCTGACCTCGACCTCGTCGATGTCCTTGCCGATGATGGACTTCAGCACGGAAGCGGGCTTCTTGTGCAGGATGAAGGAAAGCTTGCCGGGGGACTTGACGTCGTCCGTGGTGTAGCAGATGAGCTTGTGCGAGTCGGATGCCACGAGCGTCGTGCTGTCAGCGTCCATGTCGAAGTAGATGCCGTTCATCACCGGACGCATCTCGTCGTCGGCAGTGGCGTAAACCGTGCCGTTGATGCCGTCCACGAGTGTCTGCGCGGGGAACACAACCGTCTGCGCATCCTCGCCCGTGCCCTTGATCTCGGGATAGTCCTCGGCCGGGAAGTAGGGGAGGACGGAATTGCCGCTGGACCAGCGGCACTCGAAGGAGCTGTCGCTTACGGTCTTTATCGCGATGGGCTGGTCCGGGAGGGCCTTCAGCAGGTCGATGATATGGCGGGCGGGAACTGCCATCCTTCCCTCCTCGGCGGTGGAGTCGACCTCAACGTCGGTGCGGAGCGTAAGCTCGGTGTCAGAGGCCGTGATCTCAAGGATATTCCCGTTGAGGACGAAGAGGAAGTTCTCCAGGATGGGTAGTGCGGACTTGGAAGGGATGGCCTTCGAGACGTCCGAGATGCCCTTCAGCAGTTCTTGGCTAGATACTTTGAATTCCATACACACAAATTCTTTTGTTACTCCACAAATGTACGAATTAATCGGGAATAATTTGGCATATATTTTGAGTTTTTACTCCCTGGGCGGACGAAACTGACATTTTGTCCGTCGTCATGTATGATTATAATGCAACAAAAATAATTCAGTATGAAAAAAGGTTTATTGACAGTTTTGGCGTCGGTCCTTGTCAGCGGACTGACAGCCTATGCCATTGTCAGGAGCACGGCTCCGGAGGTCTCTCCAGCCACCGTCTCCTCCGACGGCTCTTCCTTCCGCACGGTCAACCTCGAGCAGACCGACTATCCCGATTTCACCTATGCGGCCGAGTCCGCGGTGGACGCGGTGGTCTATGTCGAGGTGACTGTCAGGACCACGGTCCGCAGACAGCAGCAGCAGTACATCGACCCGTTCGAATTCTTCTTCGGCAATCCTTTCGGCGACAGCTATCCCCGTCAGCAGCAGGAACCCCAGCAGCGTGAGCAGAAGGGCAGCGGCTCGGGCGTCATCATCCGTCCCGACGGATACATTGTCACCAACAACCACGTAGTTTCCGAGGCTTCGGAGATCAAGGTCACGCTGAACAACAACAAGACCTATGACGCCACCGTCATCGGAACTGACGCGGCCACCGACGTAGCCCTCATAAAGATCGACGCGGAAGGCCTCCCGACCATCCCCTTCGCCGATTCCGACAAGCTCCGTCTCGGAGAATGGGTGCTCGCCATCGGCAGCCCTTACAACCTCCGCAGCACCATCACCGCCGGCATCGTCAGTGCCAAGGGCCGTTCGACCGCTTCCATGGGCAATCCCAACCAGATCGATCCCAGGCAGATGCGCGGCCAGTCCCAGGAGCCCCAGATCCAGATCGAGTCCTTCATCCAGACCGATGCGGTCGTCAACCCCGGCAACTCCGGCGGCGCACTCGTCAACAAGGCCGGTGAGCTGGTGGGCATCAATACCATGATCTATTCCCAGACAGGCTCTTACGCGGGTTATTCCTTCGCGGTCCCGTCCAATATCGTGCACAAGATCGTCGAGGACCTCATCGACTTCGGCTCCGTCAAGCGCGCGCGCCTCGGCATCACCATGCGCCAGGTCACCGAAGATGATCAGAAAGAATTGAAACTTTCTTCGCTTGATGGCGTATATATTGAGGAGGTTTCCGACGGAAGCACCGCTGACAAGGGCGGCATGAAGAAGGGCGACATCCTGGTCGCCATCGACGGCTCCAAGGTCGCCAACACCGCATTCGTCCAGGAGAAGGTCAACGGCTACCGTCCCGGCGACAAGGCCGTGCTCACCATCGTCCGCGATGGAAGGGAGAGGCAGCTTGAGGTTGTCTTCCAGGGCACTACCGACGAGAACGGCGTGGTCGCTTCGGACGGCTCCGTCGCGTTCTACGGCTCCAAGATCCGCAAGGCTCCCAAGGAGACCCTTGACAGGCTCGGGCTCAAGAACGGCGTGGAGATCGTGTCGGTCGGTTCCGGAAAGCTCCTTGATGCGGGTGCGTCAGAAGGCTTCATCATCCTTTATGTGAATGACCAGGCCGTGAACAGCCCCGAAGAAGTTGTCGATATCGCGAAGAAGTCCAGGAGGGCGGTCTACATCGAAGGCGTGACTGCCAGCGGCAGGGCTTCCTACTTCGGTTTCGGCAAGGAATAGACCCCTGAGTGAAGCATGACTGTTGTCGCGCTCCCACGGCGGGGGCGCGACAATTTTTAAGTACCATATATGAGACAGCTTAAGATCACAAAGTCCATCACCAACCGCGAGAGCGCATCCCTGGACAAGTATCTCCAGGAGATCGGCCGCGAGGAACTGGTGTCCCCCGAAGAGGAAGTCGAACTCGCCCAGCGCATCCGCCAGGGCGACCAGGTGGCGTTGGAGAAGCTTACCCGTGCCAACCTCCGTTTCGTGGTTTCCGTCGCCAAGCAGTACCAGAACCAGGGCCTGAGCCTTCCCGACCTCATCAATGAGGGGAACCTCGGCCTCATCAAGGCTGCGGAGAAATTCGACGAGACCAGGGGATTCAAGTTCATCTCCTATGCGGTGTGGTGGATCCGCCAGTCCATCCTCCAGGCCCTCGCCGAGCAGTCGCGCATCGTGCGCCTCCCGCTGAACCAGGTCGGTTCGCTCAACAAGATCAACAAGGCCCTGGGCAAGTTCGAGCAGGAGAATGAGCGCCAGCCCTCGAACGAGGAGCTCGCCGAAATGATAGAGGTCCCTAAGGACAAGATAGCCGACACCCTGAGGGTTTCCGGCCGCCACGTTTCCGTGGACGCCCCGTTCGTCGAGGGCGAGGACAACAGCCTGCTGGACGTGCTTCCGAATGACGATTCCCCGTCTGCGGACCGCGGCCTCGTCAGCGAGTCCCTCAGCACCGAGATCGAGCGCGCCCTTCAGATCCTCACTCCGCGCGAGCGTGAGATCATCAAGAGCTTCTTCGGCATCGGCTGCCAGGAGATGACCCTTGAGGAGATAGGGGAGAGGCTCGACCTCACCCGTGAGCGCGTGCGCCAGATCAAGGAGAAGGCCATCCGCAAGCTCAAGAAACCCAGTGCAAGCAAACTCCTGAAAACCTATCTCGGCTGATGACTCCCGAATCTTTCATTGCCTCGAAGGCCGTCCAGGCCATCAAGGCGCTGTATAACGCCGACGTGGAGGCCTCCAGCCTCCAGGTGCAGGTGACCAGGAAGGAGTTCGAAGGGGATTTCACCTTGGTGGTATTCCCGTTGCTCCGCATCTCCCATTCTTCGCCCGACAACACCGGCGCCGCCATCGGCGCGTGGTTCAAGGACAATGTCCCTGAGATCAGCGGCTTCAACGTCGTCAAGGGCTTCCTGAACATCAGCCTGTCGCAGCTGTGGTGGAACGAGCTCTTCGTCTCCATAGCCTCCGACCCCGGTTTCGGCATGCTTCCCCCTACGGGCAAGAACATCATGGTGGAGTTCTCTTCGCCCAATACCAACAAGCCGCTTCACCTCGGCCACATCCGCAACAACCTTCTCGGAGACTCCGTTTCGCGCCTCCTCAAGGCCGCCGGCAACAACGTGATCAAGGTCACGCTCGTCAACGACCGCGGCGTGCACATCTGCAAGTCCATGTACGCATGGCTGCAGTCCTTCAACGGCGCCACCCCGGAGAGCACGGGCAAGAAGGGCGACCATCTGGTGGGCGACTGCTACGTCGAGTTCAACAACATCCTCACCCGCGAGGTGAAGGAGCTCGTCGCCGCCGGCATGGACGAGGAGACCGCCAAGAGGGAGGCCCCGTGCATGAAGGCCGTCCACGAGATGCTCGTGAAATGGGAGCAGGACGACAAGGAGGTCCGCGACCTCTGGGCCATGATGAACGGCTGGGTCTTCGATGGCTTCGACCAGACCTACAGGGCGCTTGGCATTTCCTTCGACAAGGTTTATTACGAGCACGATACCTACCTCCTGGGCAAGGAACTGGTTTACAAGGGATTGGAGAACGGCGCTTTCGTCCGTGACCCGGACGGCTCCGTGTGGTGCGACCTCACTGCCGACGGCCTGGACCGCAAGCTGGTCCTCCGTTCCGACGGCACATCCGTCTATATCACCCAGGACCTCGGCACTGCCGAAAGGCGCTTCACCGAGGACCATCTCGACTCGCACGTTTACGTTGTAGGTGACGAGCAGAACTACCATTTCGCCGTCCTGAAGCTCATCCTTGCCAAGCTCGGCTTCGAGTGGGCCGACCGCATCTATCACCTGTCGTATGGCATGGTTGAGCTGCCCGAGGGCAAGATGAAGTCGCGCGAGGGTACCGTCGTCGATGCCGACGACCTGATCGAGAAGATGTACGAGGAGGCCAAGGCCACTTCGGAGGAGTCCGGCAAGCTCGAGGGGCTCTCGGAAGAGGAGAAGGAGAGGCTCTATAGGATGATAGGCCTCGCGGCGCTCAAGTACTTCATAATCAAGGTGGACCCGAAGCGCAAGATGCTCTTCAACCCCAAGGAGTCCATCGATTTCAACGGCAATACCGGTCCCTTCATCCAGTACACGCATGCGCGCATCTGCAGCATCCTCCGCAAGGCGGTGGAGCGCGGGCTGTCGTGCGGCGTCGAAGGCCTCGCCCCCGACGTGGAACTGAGTCCGAAGGAGGTCCGCCTGGTGAAACTGCTGAACACCTTCCCGCAGAAGGTCGCCGAGGCCGCTGCCGCCCTTTCGCCCGCCGTCATCGCCAATTACGCTTACGAACTCGCCAAGGAGTTCAACCAGTACTACCACGATACACCGATCCTCCGCGAGGAGGACGCGGCGCTGCTGCAGATGAGGCTCGTCCTGATCAAGACCCTCGCCTCCGTCCTCGTCAAGGCCACCGACATCCTCGGCTTCAGCCTCCCGGACAGGATGTAGTTCATAATGCCGGAGAACTACATGATACCAACCTCCGTGAAGGAGGTGGAACGTCTCGGATGGGACTATATAGACGTCATCCTGTTTACGGGCGACGCCTTTGTGGACCATCCGAGTTTCGGTACTGCGTGTATCGTAAGGTATCTCCAGAAATACGGCTACCGCGTTGCGGTCGTGCCCCAGCCCAACTGGCGTGACGACCTGAGGGATTTCAAGAAGCTCGGCGCTCCGCGCCTTTATTTCGGGCTGAACTCCGGCGCAATGGACTCCATGGTGAACCACTACACCGCCGGCAAGCGTCTCCGCCATGACGACGCGTACACGCCGGACGGCAAGTCCGGGCAGCGCCCGGACTACGCCGTCACCGTGTACTCCCGCATCCTCAAGGACCTCTACCCGGACATCCCCGTAGTCATCGGAGGAATCGAGGCTTCGCTGCGCCGCGTGACGCACTACGATTACTGGCAGGACCGCCTGTTCCCTTCCATCCTTGTCGACAGCCGGGCCGACTGGCTCTGCTACGGGATGGGGGAGCGGCCGATGCTGGAACTCACCCGCGCCATTGAATCAGGGCGCAACCTTCACGATATCAGGAAGATACCACAGCTCGGCTTTTTGATGACAGGCAAGCCTAAGCAAGCTGAAGGCGTGCTTGTCCTGCACTCCTTCGAGGAGTGCTGTGCCGACAAGCGTGCCTTCGCCGAGAACTTCCACCTCATCGAGACGCACGCCAACATGCTCCATCCGGACACTATCATAGAGCCTGTCGGGGACGGTTACGTCCAGATCAACCCTCCGTATCCTCCGGCGACAGAACAGGAGATGGATTCGTTCTGGGACCTTCCCTTCACCAAGCTGCCGCATCCCCGGTACAAGGACAAGCGCATCCCGGCCTACGACATGATCAAGTTCTCGATCAACACCCACCGGGGCTGTTTCGGAGGCTGCAACTTCTGCACTATCGCCGCCCATCAGGGGAAGTTCATACAGAACCGCTCCGAGGCTTCCATCTGCAAGGAGGCGAAGGGGCTGCTGTCGCTGCCGGGCTTTGCAGGCAATATATCCGACCTGGGCGCTCCGACCGCCAACATGTACGGGATGGCCGGCAAGGACAGGTCCCTCTGCGCGAAGTGCAGGCGGAAATCCTGCCTTTTTCCCAAGCCCTGCCCCAACCTCGACCGTTCCCACGCCCGCGTCCTGGGACTGTACGACAAGGTCATGGCGATCAAGGGCATCAGGCACGCATACATAGGCAGCGGGATCCGCTACGACCTCTTCCTTGACGAGAACGGCTTCGTGGACGAGACTTCCTACCCGTATTTCAAGGAACTTGTCCTCCGTCATACATCCGGCCGCCTCAAGGTTGCGCCGGAACACACCGAGGACAATGTGCTATATTATATGGCCAAGCCTTCCTTCAGGCTTTTCGTCAAACTGAGGCAGGAGTTCGAGAAACTCACGTCGAAGGCCGGCCTCAGGACCGGGATAGTCCCGTATTTCATTTCGTCCCACCCTGGATGCACTATGAAGGACATGCAGAATCTCTCCCGCAATCCCGCCCTGAAGGGCATCTGGATGGACCAGGTGCAGGATTTCATGCCCACTCCCATGACCACTTCCTCGGTCATGTTCTACACCGGACTCGACCCCAGGACCATGAAGCCGGTGTTCGTGGAACGCGATCCGGAACGCAAAAAAGCGCAGAAGTCCCTTTTTTTCAAAAAAAAGTAAGATAGTAATGTCTACTTTCAGAAATTTCGCTTAATATTGCAGGCGGAATCATACTAACATCAGGGCTCATAAATCAGCACGGATATGAAAATCGATACCAGAAGAAGACACGTGGTCAGTTATGAGAATATGTCCGAGGAGCTTGCCGCCGTTTTCGCGGAGAAGTATCCCAAGGGATTCAACGATTATCTCGGAGACCTCACCAAATATACCAAGCCCGACGGCACCCCTTTCTATGCCGTGACGGTCGAGACACCCGATTCGATTTATCTCGTCAAGATCAAGGTCAAGACCGACGACCTCGAGGACATCGAGCGCTGGCTCGAGGGTGAGGAGGAGGCCGAGACCGAGCAGGTGGCCGGCACCTCCGCGGGTGCGGGCTCCGAAGGAGAGACGCTTCCCGACGACAATATCTCCCAGTACGGAGGTGACGACGACGCTTCCGACGCTGACGCCTGACAAATATGAATACAATACGGTCGTCCCGGCAAGGGACGGCCTTTTTTTTCTATGAAAAGACTGCTGCAATTGTTCAGGAATCTCCAGGAACGCAACAAGCTCCTGATAATGTCGCTGTTGGTAGGTATCGCCAGCGGCCTGGCGGCGGTCGTCCTCATGAAGCTCATCCATCTTATCCAGCATCTGCTGGCTTCCGCCCTTGACGGTTCCACCCACGCCCTCCTTTACCTCGTTCTTCCGGGCATAGGTATGCTCATCTCCCTCCTGCTCCTGAAATACGTGGTCAAGGACAACATCAGCCACGGCGTGACCAAGGTGCTGCAGGCGGTTTCGAAGAACGAATCCAGGATCAAGCCCCATAACATGTGGACCTCTATCCTGACCAGTTCGGTGACCATCGGTTTCGGAGGTTCGGTCGGAGCGGAGGCACCGATCGTGTATACGGGCGCAGCCATAGGCTCCAATTTCGCGCGTGCGGCCGGCATGTCGCACCGCGGCATGACCATCCTGATAGGATGCGGCGCCGCGGGTGCCATAGCCGGCATCTTCAAGGCCCCTCTGGCCGGAGCCCTCTTCACCCTGGAGATCCTGCTGTTCAACATCTCGATGAACTCGATGATGCCGCTGCTGCTCTCCACAGTGTCCGCGGCCGTCGTTTCGTACATTTTCCTGGGCAACGAACTGCCTTTCCATTGCACGCTTACGCCCTTCTCCATGGGCAATATCCCTTTCTACATCCTCCTGGGACTGGTATGCGGCGCCGTGTCGCTGTACTTCATCAGGATGACACTGTGGCTCGAGGACAAGATGGGAAAGGTCCGGAACAGGTATGCCCGGTGGGCTTATTGCGCTGTGGCGCTGGGCCTGCTCATTTTCCTGTTCCCGCCTCTGTACGGTGAAGGTTACGATTCGCTGGGAGTCCTCCTGAACGGCGGGGTGATCGATCTGGAAGGCTCGACCCCGCTGGCTTTCATGCTGCGTTCGGGCTGGGGCATTCCGCTGTTTTTCCTCCTTATCATGTTCTTGAAGGTGTTCTCCATGACCATGACCAATGCCGGCGGGGGAGTGGGAGGTACCTTCGGCCCCACGCTGTTCGTCGGCGCCGTCGCCGGATTCGTCGTGGCGAGGATCATCAACCTCGTGCTTGGCGGTGCCGGCATCTCGGTACCGGAGCAGAACTTCGTCCTGGTGGGCATGGCCGCGACGATGGCCGGCGTGATGCAGGCCCCGATGACGGCTATCTTCCTCATCGCCGAGATATCGGGCGGTTATGAGCTGTTCCTGCCCCTGATCATCGCTTCCGCATTCTCGTTCGGTTCCATCCGCCTCGTGGAGAAGTATTCGATATATACCAAGCGCATCGCCCAGTCCGGCGAATTGCTGACGCACGACAACGACCAGGCGGTGCTGACGCTGCTGAAGACATATGAACTGGTCCGTGACAAGTATCCGAGGGTGAAGATGAACGACTCGCTCGGGGAGTTCGTGGATGTCATCTCCAGGAGCGACGCGCAGATCTTCGCCGTCCTCGATTCCAGCCGGCATCTTAAAGGAATAGTGGAGATGGACCATATGCGCAAGCTGATGTTCGAGACGGACAAGTATGACGTCCTTCATGTGAGGGACTTCATGGAACCGCCTCCGGCCATCGTCTTCCTCGATGAAAGGATGGAAAGCGTCATGGAGAAGTTCGACCGTACCGGCGCCTGGCGCCTGCCCGTGGTGGATTCGAACATGGTCTATGCCGGCTTCCTGTCCAAGACGCGCATCATGTCGGCTTACAGGGAAGAACTCAAGGAAATCTCTCAAGACTGATGAAAGACATATATATCAACCACATAGCCTCCATGCTCGGGCTCAAGTCCTGGCAGGTGGAGAACTGCGCCCAGATGTTCGAGGACGGAGATACCATCCCATTCATCAGCCGTTATCGCAAGGAAAGGACGGGGGGCATGGACGACATGGAAGTCGCTTCCGTGCGGCACTGGGTGGACGTGTTCCAGGAGATGGAGAAGCGTAAGGGCACGGTCATCGAGACCATCGAAGGCCTCGGGAAGATGACCCCGGAACTCCGCACGAAGATCGACTCCTGCGTGGTGGCCAGCGAACTTGAGGACCTGTACCTGCCGTATCGGCCGAAGCGCCGGACGCGCGCAACCGTGGCGCGCGAGGCGGGGCTGGAGCCCCTGGCCGAACGGATGTTAGGCGTCAGGGGCGTCACTGACCCCGCCGCCGAGGCGCGCAAGTACCTGGGCGACAAGGTCGCCACCGTCGAGGACGCCCTCGCCGGCGCGCGCGACATCATCGCTGAGCGCCTCAGCGAGACCGCCTCGGTGCGTGAGACCCTGCGCGGCATCTACCGTACCCGCAGGGTTTGCTCCAAGGCCACGAAGGCCGCGCAGGGCAATCCCGAAGCCTCCAAGTACCGCAGCTATTTCAATTTCTCCATGCCCATCGCGCGTATTCCCTCGCATAACCTACTGGCCATGCTCAGGGCGGAGAACGAGGGTTTCCTGAGCGTCTCGCTCGATGCAGACCCGGAGAAATGTGCGAACAAGATGTACTACGATTTCTGCCAGGAACATTCGTATCCGTCCAAACTGCTTGCGGAGCAGATCCGTACGGCCGTTGAGGATTCCTTCAAGCGCCTTCTGGACCCCTCCATTTCCAACGAGATCATCAAGGAAGCCAAGCAGAAGGCTGACATAGAGTCGATTGAAGTGTTCGGCGAGAACCTGAAACAGCTGCTGCTGTCGCCGCCTCTGGGGCAGAAGCGCACGCTCGCCATCGACCCCGGCTTCCGCAACGGCTGCAAGACCGTATGCCTGGACGAACACGGCAACCTGCTCCACCATGAGATCATCTTCCCCCATCCTCCCCAGAACGAGAAGGTCAAGTCCATCATCGCGGTCTCGACCATGTTGGAGAAGTATGGGATAGAGGCCGTCGCCATCGGCAACGGTACAGCCAGCCGCGAGACCGAGGAGTTCATGAAGAAGGTGCAGCTGCCCACCGGCTGCAAGGTCTGGACCGTCAGCGAGGACGGGGCGTCGATCTACTCCGCCTCTGAAGTCGCCCGGCAGGAGTTCCCCGACGAGGACGTCACGGTGCGCGGAGCCGTATCCATAGGCCGCCGCCTGATGGACCCTCTGGCCGAGCTTGTGAAAATCGACCCGAAGTCGCTCGGAGTGGGGCAGTACCAGCACGATGTCGACCAGAATCTCCTCAGGGAGAAGCTGGACAACACCGTGGAGATGTGCGTGAACAGCGTGGGCGTCAATCTCAATACCGCCAGCCCGTACCTGCTCGGCTATGTCGCCGGCATCGGACCGTCGCTGGCGGAGAAGATCGTCGCATACCGTACGGAATCCGGCGGATTCAAGTCGCGCGCCGAGCTCATGAAGGTCCCGCGCCTCGGTGCCAAGGCCTTCGAGCAGTGCGCAGGCTTCCTCCGCATCCCCGATGCGGCCAATCCGCTGGACAATTCCGCCGTCCATCCGGAGTGCTACCATATCGTCGACCGGATGGCGCATGACCTCGGAGTGAGTACGGCCGAGCTTGTCGGCCATGCCGACCTCTGCGCCCGCATCGAACCATCGAAGTATGTGGAAGGGGATTTCGGGCTTCCGACCGTCAACGACATCCTCAAGGAACTGGTCAAGCCCGGCCGCGACCCGCGCGAGGCTGCTTCGGAGTTTGAATTCTCCCAGGACGTCCATGACCTGGAGGACCTCCATCCCGGCATGGAGCTGCCCGGAATCGTGACGAACATCACGAATTTCGGCGCTTTCGTCGACATAGGCCTGCATGAGAACGGCTTGATACATGTCTCACAGATGGGCGTGCGCGGACACGCCGAGCCTTCGAAGATATTGAAACTCCACCAGCGGATTACCGTGTCGGTGCTGGATGTGGACCTTGAGAGGAAGAGGATATCTCTGCGCCTGGTGAAAGGCTAGGACTTGGGACGTATTTTCCTCAGTTTCAGTTTGATGACACCCCAGAACGCTTCGCCGAAGATGCCGCTTGACATCTTGGACGTACCTTCCTTGCGGTCGACGAAGATGATGGGGACCTCCTTTATCTTGAATCCGAGCTTGTAGGTCGAGTATTTCATCTCGATCTGGAAGCCGTAGCCTTTCATGCGGACCTTGTCAAGGTCGATGGCTTCCAGGACCTTGCGGCGGTAGCATTTGAATCCGGCGGTGGTGTCATATACCTTCATGCCAAGGATCGTGCGGACGTAGACAGAGGCGAAATACGACATAATGACTCGGCCGATGGGCCAGTTGATGACGCTTATGCCGTTGCAGTAGCGGGAACCGATGGCGAGGTCGGCGCCGTCCTCGGCGCAGGCCTTGTACAGGAGCGGCAGGTCGTCAGGGTTGTGGGAGAAGTCGGCGTCCATCTCGAAGATGTAGTCGTATCCGTGCTCCATCGACCACTTGAAACCCGTAATGTAGGCGGTACCGAGCCCCAGTTTCCCGGAGCGCTCGATCATGAACAACCTGTCCGGGAACTCGGGCATGAGGCCTTTGACAATGGCTCCAGTGCCGTCTGGTGAGCCGTCCTCGATGATGAGGATATGGTAGCAGCCGTCCAGCAGGAAGACCTTGCGGATGATCCTCTCGATGTTCTCCTTTTCGTTGTAAGTGGGGATGATGACGACTTTCTTGTCCATAGCCTCGCGTATTCCTATCCACAAATATAGGAAAAATAAGTTATCTTTGTCCTTGCAACCATTTTTTTGATATGAAAAGGATAGACTGCTTCATCTCTTCCTGCGCTCCGGAGACCGCCGCCGCCACCCGCGCCAACCTCTCTGCCGAGCCTTCCGTCGCTTCGCTTCATTTCCTTGACTCCGCTTCTCCCATGGGATCCACGGCCACTCTCCGCGGTATCGCATCGGAGGCGTGCGCAGAGTTCACTCTCCTTTATACCAAGCCCACGGAGCTCTCCTTCGTGCATTTCGCGCTTGAGAGGATGCTGTCCGTCGCCGCCGACACAGGCGCTGCGATGGTTTATGCCGACCATTTCGCTCTTACCGGAGGTGTGATGAAGCAGGCGCCGGTGATAGACTGCCAGCCCGGAGCGCTGCGTGACGATTTCGATTTCGGCGGCGTTCTCTTGTACCGGACCTCCGCCCTGCGCGAGGCTGTGGGGAGGATGGATGTGGAATACCGTTTCGCCGGCCTCTACGACCTTCGCCTGAAGGTGTCGCAGAAGGGGAGTCTCGTGCATGTCCCCGAGTTCCTTTATTATGAGGTGGAGACTGACCTGCGCAAGTCGGGGGAGAAGCAGTTCGACTATGTCGATCCGAAGAACCGTGCGGTGCAGATAGAGATGGAGCAGGCCTGCACGTCCCATCTCAAGGCCGTCGGAGGCTGGCTCGAGCCGGTTTTCAAGCCGGTTTCGTTCGATGCCGGAGACTTCGAGTATGAGGCTTCCGTGGTCATTCCATGCAAGAACCGCGTGCGGACGGTCGGGGATGCCATAACCTCGGCCCTCTCGCAGCGCACTACTTTCAAGTATAATGTCATCGTGGTCGACGACAATTCCACCGACGGCACGGTCGAGGTAATCAAGGGCTTCCTGGACGATCCGAAACTGGTTTACATAGCCCAGGATAAAACATGGCATGCCATCGGGGGCAACTGGAACGCCGCCCTTCACCATCCCCTCTGCGGAAAGTTCGCGCTCCAGCTCGATTCGGACGATACCTATTATGATGAGAATACCGTCCAGAAGATGGTCAATGCCTTCTATGAGCAGAACTGCGCGATGGTCGTGGGAACATACAGGATGACCGATTTCGACGGCAACCCCCTGCCTCCGGGCGTCATCGACCATCGCGAATGGACTCCTGAGAACGGCAGGAACAACGCCCTCCGCATCAACGGCCTCGGGGCGCCCCGCGGCTTCTATGTCCCCCTGCTCAGGACCTTCAATTTCCCTACGACAAAGTACGGAGAAGACTATGCAGTCGGTCTCAGGGTCAGCAGGGAGTATCAGATCGGCAGGATTTACGATGTACTTTACAATTGCCGCCGCTGGGAGGGCAACTCCGACGCAGCGCTTGAGATTGAGCGTGTTAACGCCAATAACACTTACAAGGACAGGATTCGCACATGGGAGCTGGAGGCGCGTGTAATGCAGAATTTGATGAAAAAAGTGTAAAAAATTTTGGAGGTTTGAAAAATATCCGTACCTTTGCAATCCCGCTTGACGTGAACGAGCGGGATTTTTTGCGAAGTTCATTGAAAAGACTGAAGGAAGTACAAGCAAGTACCGAGAAATTTAGAGAATCGAGAGCGTTGATTTCTTTGAAGAAGCGTCAGGACAGACTAGAGTTATAATAATTTTATACAAAGAAGAGTTTGATCCTGGCTCAGGATGAACGCTAGCGGCAGGCTTAACACATGCAAGTCGCGGGGCAGCGCGGGTAGCAATACCTGGCGGCGACCGGCGGAAGGGTGCGTAACGCGTGAGCAACATGCCCGTCTCAGGGGGATAACCGATGGAAACGTCGCCTAATACCCCGTAACAACAGGAGTCGCATGGTTTCT